>JBKBWD010000034.1:0-54733 GCA_046289265.1 Bryobacteraceae bacterium
TTAGTGTATACATACACCAAGATTCACGTCACAAAAAAAGAGACGCTCTAAACCCTCACTTCTACGTCGCGCACCCCCTCCGGATTCGGGGATTTGGGCGGGGCGGCGGGGCGGTTTCCGGGGGCGGCGGGGCGGTTGGGAGCGGCGAGGACGGGTCCGGGAACGGGCGGGGGGAATTCGTTTGGCATTTTTTGCGGCGCGAGGGCCGGGCGCGGGGCGGGCTTGGCGGAAGTCTTTGATTCCGCAGGGGATTGCTGGGCGGCTTCCTGTGCGGCTTCCTGTGCGCGGCGCTCGGCCTGGAGGGTACGGAGGGTGGTGAGGGTACGGTCGTAAGCTCGGCGGAAGCGGGCTTCGTAGCGGTCGAGAAGTTTGAGGGAGGGGCCGTCGGCGAGGCTCTCGAAGGCGAGGGCGAGGCGCACGTCGGTGTCGGCGTTCGGGTATTCGCGATCGACCCACCGTTCCTGGGCTGCGAGCTTGATGTCGAAGGTGGCGGTCTCGATGCGGACGATGCGTCCGAGGCGCCAGCGGTACTTGATGAGATCATCGACGAGCTGGCTTTCGATTTCGGTTGCAGGCTGGAGTTCGTCGATGACGGCGGCCTTTAGGGCTTCGAACTCGGGGCGAGACTCGTGTGCGACGACAACCTGTTGGGCGGTGAGGCCATGGCGGATGGCGTTGCGGGAGGAGCGTTGGCGGCCTTCAGGGGTCTTGGGGCCGCGTTTATTGGGTGCGATGTTGGTGGATTTCGACATAAGGGTTTCCGATTGGAGTATAGGGGGTGGGGGGAAGGGATTTGGGGGCGTTGGGAGATTAAATCATTGACAGGACAGGAGATAGTCGAATTTGAAGATCGGTGACCGGTTTGCGGTCCGATACTGGTTTCTGGAGGGGCCACGGATGGACGCGGATTTGACTGGGGTTGTAATCGGTTGCGCGTTCGAGGTTGCTAACGTGCTCGGCGCCGGTTTTTGGGAGAAGGTTTACGAACGCGCGCTGCACCGGGAACTGGAGTTGCGCGGCTTGAGAGCAAAGCCCCAGGTATCCTTCCGTGTTTGCTATAAAGGCCACTTCGCCGGGGAATACATGGCCGATCTGGTGGTAGAGCAGCGGCTCCTCGTGGAGATCAAGTGCGTGGACCGCTTCGCCAACCAGCATCTCGCGCAATGCATCAATTACCTCAGGGCCTCCGGCCTCACGGTCGCTCTGCTCATCAATTTCCAGCGGCCTAAGCTGGAATGGAAGCGCGTCCTGCTGGACTCACCGCCGCACCCTCCGATCTGAAAACCGCCGGGTTCGAGTGTGACCATGGTGCGTTGAACTCGCGAGAGTAGAGGCAGATAATGAGAAGTGCTTGCGAGGCTCTGACGGAATGCGGTGGAACAGAATTGCGGTCCTGCTGGCGGTTGGCTGCGGCGTTGCCGCCGGGGCTTGGGTACTCGATAAGAAAGACGAGGCGTGGATCGCTTCGCGGAAGAACTACTGGGCGTTCCAGCAGGTGGTCCGGCCTGCGGTTCCGGTGGTGCGAAGTCCGTGGGTGCGGACTCCGATCGACGCGTTCGTGCTCGCCGCTTTGGAGGCTAAGAAGCTCACGCCTTCGGAGCCTTTGGGGCGGGAGCAACTGATCCGGCGGGCGGCGCTTGACCTGACGGGGCTGCCACCGGCTCCGGAAGAGGTGGATGCCTTCGTCCGGGACGATTCGACGGATGCGTACGAGAAGTTGGTCGACCGTCTGCTGGCCTCTCCGCACTACGGGGAGCGCTGGGCGCTAAAGTGGCTCGACGTGGTGCGGTATGCCGATACGAATGGCTATGAGCTCGATGCCGAGCGGCCGCACGCTTGGCGGTATCGCGATTATGTCGTCCAGTCCTTCAACGCGGACAAGCCGTATGACCGGTTTCTGAAAGAGCAGATCGCGGGCGATGAGCTGTGGCCGGGGGACAAAGGGGCCCTCATCGCGACGGGGTTCCACCGGGCGGGGCCGATTCACCTGGTTGGCGGGAACCAGGACGAGGAGATGAACCGACAGGAGGTCCTGACGGAGATGACGGCCGGGATCGGGGCCGCCTTCCTGGGCCTGACGGTCAACTGCGCGCGGTGCCACAACCATAAGTTCGATCCGATTTTACAGGCCGACTACTACCGGCTGCAGGCGATCCTGGCGGCGACCGAGGGCAAGGACATCGTTATCGCGAGCGATGAGGAGAAGGCCGCGGCCGAGGCGGCCCTCAACGAGCACAAGGCGAAAATCGAGCCGATCAAGCAGCAGATCGAGGAGATCGAGAAGCCCTATAAAGAGAAGCTGCGCGAGGAGAAAAAGGCGCAGCTCGAGCCGCAGTACCTGGAGGCGCTGAACACTCCGGAGGAGCAGCGCAACGAGGAGCAGAAGCGGCTGGCCAAGGAGGCCAGAACCCAGATCAGCCCGGCGTGGGACGAGGTTCTGGCGATTATCCCGCCCGCGGAACGGGAGCGGCGCGCGGCGCTGCGACAGCAGATGCACCGGATCGAGCTGGAACGGCCGGATCCTCCCGAGACGGCCTACGCGGTGGCCAACATGGAGGAGGCGCCGAAGACGCACATCCTCAAAATTGGCGACCACAAGCACAAGCTGGACGAGGTGGATCCGGGCTTCCCGATCATATTGGCGGGCGACGGCAAGGTTCCGGCCGAGGCGGCCGGCCGGCGCGCGGCGCTGGCGAACTGGCTGGCCTCGCCCGAGCATCCGCTGACGGCGCGGGTGATGGTGAACCGGATCTGGCAGTTCCGGATGGGCACGGGGCTGGTGGCGACTCCGAATGACTTCGGGTTGCTGGGCGGGCGGCCGTCGAATCAGGCGCTGCTCGACTGGCTGGCGGCCGAGTTCGTCGAGCGCGGCTATAGCGTGAAGGCGATCGACCGGATGATCGTGCTGTCGAGTGTGTACCGGCAGGCCGCGGTGGACGACGCGGCGAAGTCGAAGATCGATCCGGACAATAAGCTTTACTGGCGTGCCAACCGGCGGCGGCTGGAGGCCGAGGCGATCCGGGACGCGGTGCTGGCGGTGACCGGCGCGCTGAATCCGCGGCTGGGCGGCAAGCCGATCCGCGTGCCGATCGAGCAGGAGGTCTACGACCTGATCTTCACGGAGGATGAACCGGATAATCTCTGGCCGGTGCACCCCGATCCGGCCGAGCACCACCGGCGCAGCCTGTACCTTTTGAACAAGCGCACGGTGCGGCTTCCGATGATGACAAACTTCGACCAGCCGGATGCGATGACGTCGTGCGGGGTGCGTCCGGTGAGCACGCACGCGCTGCAGGCACTGTCGCTGATGAACAGCGATTTCATGCACCAGCAGTCGGAACGGTTCGCGGCGCGGCTGGAGCGCGAGTGCGGCGGGGACATGAAGTGCGGGCTCGGGCGGGCGTACAAGCTGGCGCTGGCGCGGGCGCCGCAGCCGGTCGAGGTGGGGATGGCCGAAGAGTTTCTGGAGAAAAGGGGGACGCTGGCGGAGTTCTGCCTGGCGCTTCTGAATCGCAATGAGTTCGTCTATCTTCCCTGATTCGATGCGCGGCGGGTTGTCGCGGCGCAACGTGCTGCGGTATGCGGCGCACGGCTTCGGCGCGGTGGCGCTCGAGGCGATGCTGCAACGCGACCTGGGCGCGAAGCCGCGGGTGAATCCGCTGGCCGCCAAGGCTCCGCATTTCGAGCCGAAGGCGAAGTCGGTGATCTTCCTTTTCATGGTCGGGGGCGTGAGCCAGATCGACACGTTCGATCCGAAGCCGCTGCTGAAGAAGTACGAAGGGCAGCGGCTGCCGGAGAGCTTCGGACAGGTGAAGAGCCAGTTTACGGACGGGTCGACGCCGATTCTGGCGAGTCCATGGGAGTTCCGGAAATACGGGCAGGCGGGGATCGATGTATCGTCGCTGTACCCGAAGCTGGCGGAATGCGTTGACGATATCTGCCTCGTGCGCTCGTTCATGACCGAGAGCGTGGTGCATGCTCCGGCGATGTACCAGGTGCTTTCGGGGCGCATTCTGATGGGGTATCCGAGCCTGGGCTCGTGGGTTACGTACGGGCTGGGGAGCGAGTCGGAAAATCTGCCGGCGTATGTCGTGATGCCGCAGCCGGAGGGAACTCCGGAGGGCGGCACGCCATGCTGGAGCTCGGGCTTTCTGCCGGCGGTGCACCAGGGGACGCTGCTGCGGAGCGGTCCGACTCCGATTTTGCATCTGAAGCCGCCGGCGGGGATGACGCCGGAGCGGCAGCGGGCGACGCTCGATCTGCTCCAGAAGATGAATGACCTCGATACGGCCGATAGCGATACGGAGATGGCGGCGCGGATCAGTTCGTATGAGCTGGCGTTCCGGATGCAGCGTCATGCTCCGGAGGCGGTGGATTTCTCGAAAGAGAGCGAGGCGACGCGGCGGATGTATGGGCTGGACGATCCGCGGACGCACGAGTTCGGGACGCGCTGCCTGCTGGCGCGGCGGCTGGTGGAGCGGGGCGTGCGGTTCATCCAGATCTTCTCGGGCGGCGGGCCGATCAGCATGCAGTGGGATGCGCACAAGGATCTGGTTGCCAACCACGAGAAGATGTGCGGGATTACGGACCAGCCGATTGCGGCGCTGCTCAAGGA
Source organism: Bryobacteraceae bacterium (assembly GCA_046289265.1). GTDB lineage: Bacteria > Acidobacteriota > Terriglobia > Bryobacterales > Bryobacteraceae > JBKBWD01. The sequence continues at coordinate 4,616 of JBKBWD010000034.1, forward strand.
TTTGAAGCAGCGGGGACTGCTCGATTCGACGCTGGTGATATACGGGAGCGAGTTCGGGCGGCTGCCGATGTCGCAGAGCGGCAACGGCCGCGACCACAACCCGCACGGATTCACGATGTGGTTTGCCGGCGGCGGCGCCAAGGGCGGGCGGGTGATCGGCGATACAGACGACTTCGGGCTGTACGGGGTCGGCGAGCGGTACCACATGCGCGATTTCCATGCGACGATTCTTCATGCGCTGGGGCTGGACCAGAACCGGCTGTGGTACCTGCACAACGGGCGTCATGAGAAGCTGACCGACTTCGGCGGCAAGGTGATCGAGAAGGTCTTCGCTTAGTGAGAGTGCTGTTCCTGCTACTGGCCGCGCTGCCGGCCCTGGCGGCCGATTTCACGGAAAGCCTGTGGGCCGATATCCGGCCGATCTACCTGCGGACATTGCGGCATCCGTTTCTGGGCGGGCTTACGGACGGGAGTCTGCCGAAGGAGCGGTTCGAGTTTTACCTGGTGCAGGACGGGCTGTATTTACGGGCGTTCGGGCAGGCGCTGAGCGTGCTGGCGTCGAAGGCTCCAAGCGAGGAGTGGGCGCTGACTCTGAACCAGCACGCGATTGACGCGATCAAGGCCGAGCGGGAACTGCATGAGTCGATTCTTACGGAGTATGGGGTTTCGGCCGAGAGGATGCGGTCGGCGTCGATGGCTCCGTCGAATTACGCATACACGAATCATCTGTTTGCGGCCGTGCATCGGGGGACGTTCGGAGAGGGGCTGGCGGCGGTGCTGCCCTGTTACTGGATTTACTGGGAGGTCGGCAAGGAGCTGCAGAAGCGGGGGTCGAAGAATCCGGAGTATCGGCGGTGGATTGCACAGTATGCGGCTCCGGAGTTCGGGGAGGCGGTGAAGCAGGTTCTGGCGATGATGAATGCCGAGGCGGCGCGGATGGGGGAGCGGGAGCGGGCATCGGCGCGGCGGCTGTTCGTGCTTTCGAGCCGGTACGAGTTTTTATTTTGGGATATGGCGTGGCGGCGGGAGCAGTGGGTTCGGTGAACCTTACTTGAGCAGTTCGCGGCGCATGTTTTCGAGGGACTGCTGCATGGGTTGGATTTCGGCGTCGAGTTGGGTGACCAGGTGCGCGGGCGGGCCCTGCTCGCCGGAGTGGGCCGCGCTGCCGCAGACTTCGCGGAAGAGGGTGACGAGCGAAGGGTCGCGCCAGCCTATGCGGGCCTCCTCTTCGAGGACTTCGAGGGCCTTCTGGTGCGGGAAGGCGGGCTTGTAGGGCCGCGCGGTGGTGAGGGCGTCGTAGATATCGGCGATCTGGAGGATGCGGGCCAGCAGGGGGATGTCTTCTCCTTTGAGGCCGTCCGGGTAGCCGCTGCCGTCCCAGCGTTCGTGGTGATTGCGAATGATGGGGAGGACGGGCGCGAGGGTGCGCATGGGCCGGCAGATCTCCTCGCCGCGGAGGGTGTGGTCGCGCATGACGGTCCATTCGTCCGGGGTGAGCGGGCCGGATTTGAAGAGCACCGCGTCCGGGACACTGATTTTTCCGATGTCATGCAGGTAGCCGCCGCGGTGAAGGGCGAGCAGTTGCGAGTCCGGCAGGCCGAGGCCGATGCCGAGCGCAACGCTGTAGACCGCCAGGCGATGGCAGTGGCCGGCGGTGTAGCTGTCTCGCTGTTCGACGGCCTGGGCGAGGGCGAACAGGATGGTTTCGGCCTCTTCAAGGGAGTCGATGGCCTGCTTGTTGCGGAGCATCGCCTGGATGCGGGTGCGTACGACGGTGGGGTTGGGGGGTTTGACCAGGTACTCGTCAGCGCCGGAGGAGATGCCCTCGATTTCGCCGTCGGCGCCCTGAATATTGGTCATGACCAGGATCGGGATGAACTGGGTCTTGCGATTGGCCTTGACGGCGCGGCAGAAGGCAGGGCCGCTCATCTCGGGCATTACCATCTCGACGATGATGAGGTCGATTTTTTCGGAATCGAGGATTTTGAGCGCGTCGGCGGCGCGGGCAGCCTCTACCAGGCGGCATGGGACACCTTTGGCGAGGATGCCCTTGAGGACGCGGCGGCTGATCTCGTCGGCGTCGACGAGGAGGATCGCCGGAGGCTGATCGAGTGCCGGCTCGGCGCGCTCCGGATGCGCGAGGAGGTCCGGCAGCCTGGGGAGCGCCGAGACGAGTTTGAAAGCGGCATCAGGTGACATTGGAATCCGGAGGCTCGAGGTCCTCTGGTAGTTCTATCGGAAGATTCGAGGCGCATGTTTAGCGACTCTGGCGTGTAAAATTTCGGCGCAGCGGGCGTGGAGTACTCATAGCACCAGTTTGCAACCACGTGACAGTGGGGGACGTCTAGTTTACTTCAGCGGAGGGAGACTGGAGGCGTCATGAGAAAACAAACACTGATCGCGGGATTTGCGATTCTGATGCTCTTTGCGGTAAGCGGGTGGGCGGGCACGCTGCCGGCTCCGCAGAGTACAATTTTAGATCCGATGCCGCCGGCGGCGCAGGCTTCGGGGATGAGGGCACCGGCGGTTGCGGCTCCGGCTGCCCAACCGATGCGGATGGTGGATCCGCAGGGGGCGCCGCAATCGCGGCGGACGAAGGGCAGGACGGCGATGATCATCGGGGGCAGCGCCGGGACAGGCGCGGCGATCGGTGGGATCGCCAAGGGCGGCAAGGGCGCGGCCGTGGGTGCGCTTTCGGGCGCGGCGGCCGGGTTCATTTACGATCGGGTCACGCGGGGCCGTTGACCCTGGGTGAGAATTAGAATCCTCCGCTGGTTGAGAGCGGCCTGGTGAGACCGGGCCGCTTTTTTGTGCGGGCCGGTAACGTAATTAGTCGGCTGGGTCAGGCTCCAGAGGCGGATGCGGTGTCCTGGTTGGCTTCGGATACGAGTTTTTCGAAGAAGTTTTTAATGATTTTGCGGGCGGTGGCGTCGAGGAGGCGCTGGCCTACGGCGGCGATGGCGCCCCCGACCTGGACGTCGCCTTCGTAGCGGACTTCGGTTCCGTCTTCGGCCGGGACCAGGGTGAGGAGTCCGTTGCCATTGAGGAAGCCGATGCGGCCGGAGCCTTCGACCGAGAGGCGGAAGGATTCGGGGGGGTTGGGATCGGAGAGGTGCACCTTGCCGTCGAAGAGTCCGGAGAAGCTGGCCATCAGGATCTTCATCTTCATCCGGTAGGTGTTGTCGTCCACCTTGTCGAGGCCGTCGCAGCCGGGCATGGAGCGCGCCAGCACCTCCGGGTCCTGCAGGAGGGCGTAGGCGCGCTCGCGGGGCAGCGGGACGTGGGAGGATCCGGCGATTTTCACGCGGACCGTCCGAGGGCGATGGTGAGGGCGCGTGCCGTGTGGACGCGAGCGAGGTGGCGCCGGTAGTCGGCCGAGGCGTGAAGGTCCGAGGTGGCGTCCACGTCATCGCCGACGACGGCGGCGGCGCGGCGGATGTCGTCGGGCGTACCTTCGGTTCCTTCGAGCAGCGCCTCGGCGTCGGCGGCCCGGAAGGCGTGGGAAGTGAGTCCGGTGACTCCGATGCGCGCCATTGCGATGCGGCCTTCGGCACGGCGGATGCGGACGGCGATGCCGACGACGGCGAAGCCGGAGGCGGGCTGGAGGACCTTCTGGTAGGCGGTCCCGGTTCCGGGGGCTTCGGCCGGGACGATGACTTCGCGGATGAGTTCACCGGGTTCGAGGACGGTGGTGAACATGTCGATCAGGAAGTCGCCGATCGAAAGGGTACGTTCGTTGGAGGGTCCGGCGATGCGGACCTGGGCATCGAGGGCGAAGAGCGCGGCTGGGTAATCGGCGGCGGGGTCGGCGTGTGCGAGGCTGCCGCCGAGGGTGCCGAGGTTGCGCACCTGGACGTCGCCGATGTGGGCGGCGGTTTCGGCGAGCAGCGGGCAGCGCTCGCGCAGGAGCGCGGAGGATTCGATCTGATAGTGCGTGGCGGTGGCGCCGATGTGGAGGCCGTCGCTCTCTTCGCGGATTTCATTGAGGCCGGGGATGCGGCTGAGATCGACGAGCTTTTCGGGCGCGGCGAACCTGAGTTTCATGAGCGGGATGAGGCTCTGACCGCCGGCGAGCGCCTTACTGCTGCCGTCGGCCAGGAGGGCGAGCGCCTCATCGAGGGTCGCCGGGGTTGCGTAATCGAAGTTCTGCGGAATCATGCCTGACCTCCCGAAACGATGCGCCAGATTTTTTCCGGCGCGAGCGGCATATCGAGGTGGCGCACTCCAAGGGGCCGGAGCGCGTCGACTACCGAGTTGACCACGGCGGGCGAGCAGCCGATGGTGCCGGCCTCGCCGACGCCCTTGACGCCGAGGGGATTGACGGGCGAAGGAGTCTCGGTGTGGCTGCTTTCGATCCACGGGACCATGGTGGCCTTGGGGATGGCGTAGTCGGTGAGTTCGCCGGTGAGCAACTGGCCGTTGTCGTCGTAGACGGCGTGCTCGTAGAGCGCCTGGCCGAGTCCCTGGACGACGCCGCCGTGGACCTGGCCGTCGACCAGGAGCGGGTTGATGATTTTGCCGCAGTCGTCGACGGCGACGTAGCGTTTGAGATCGATGTTGCCGGTTTCGCGATCGACCTCGGTGACGACAATGTGGGCGCCGAAGGGGAAGGTGAAGTTGGACGGCTCCCAGAAGTGGGTCGCGACCATGCCGGGCTCGGTGTTGGCCGGGAGTTTCATGGCGCGGTAGGAGGAGGCGGCGATTTCAGCGAGCGTCACGCGCTTGCCGGTCTTGTTGCAGACACAGCCGCCGTCCTGGTAGGCCACGTCGTCGGATTCGAGCAATAGGGCTCCGAAGCGTTTGGCCTTGGCTTTGAGGTCCTGGAGGGCGAAGTAGAGGGCCGTGCCGCCGATGGCTGTGCCGCGGCTGCCGAAGGTGCCGATGCCGTACTGAACGATGGCGGTGTCGCCGTGGAGGACGATGACGTCGTCGAGGGAGACGCCGAGCTCATCGGCGACGATCTGGGCGAAGCTGGTCTCCTGGCCCTGGCCGTGCGGCGAGGCGCCGGTCATGACGGTGACCTGGCCTCCGGGCTCGATCTTGACGGTGGCGCTTTCCCATCCGCCGGCGGGGGTGGCGGGCGAGGGGCCCATGGCGCAGATCTCGCCGTAGGTGGAGATGCCGATGCCCATGAGGCGGCCGGCTTCGCGCGCCTCCCGCTGTTCCTCGCGAAGTTTCCGGTAGTCGACAAGTTCGAGCGCTTTTTTGAGGGGTTCGGCGTAGTTGCCGCTGTCGTAGGAGAGGCCGGTGGCGGTGGCGTAGGGGAACTCGTCGGGACCGATGAAGTTCTTCAGGCGGATCTCGGCGGGGTCCAGGTTGAGTTCGGCGGCGACGAGGTCGACCATGCGCTCGATGCCGTGAGTGGCTTCGGGGCGGCCGGCGCCGCGGTAGGCGTCGGTGGGAACGCAGTTGGTGAAGACGCCGACGATTTCGGCGCGCACGTTCTGGAAGCGGTAGATGCCCGGCATCATGAGGACCGACAGGGTCGGGATGGCGGGGGTGAGCAACTGGTGGTAGGCTCCGAGGTCCTGGATGAGCTTCAGTTTTAGGCCGAGGAGCGTGCCGTCCTTTTTGGCGGCGACTTCGAAGTAGTCGACGTGGCCGCGGCCGTGGATGGTGCAGGTGAAGTTTTCGCGGCGCGACTCGATCCACTTGACGGGCTTGCCGATTTTCATGGCGACGAAGCCCATGAGGGCCTCTTCGGCGTAGACGTTGAGCTTGCTGCCGAAGCCGCCGCCGACCTCCGGGACGACGACGCGGACGCGGTTTTCCGGCAGGCCGAGCATCTGGGCGACGAGGGTCCGGAGCAGGTGCGGGATCTGGCTGCTCGAGTAGACGACCAGCGACTTCTCGCCGGAGTTCCAGGTGGCGACGACGCCGCGGGTTTCAAGCGCAGTCGGGATGAGGCGCTGGCTGATGATGCGCTGCTTGACGATGACGTCGGCCTCGGCGAAGGCCTTGTCGATGTCGCCGCCCTCCTGGTGGTAGGTGAAGGCGATGTTGTCGGGCCACTCGGGATGAACGGGCGGCGCGCCGGCTTCGAGAGCCCTTTCGGGATCGGCGACGGCGTCGGTGGGATCGTAATCGACCTCGATGCGGTCGGCGGCGTCGCGCGCGATGTAGCGGTCGGTGGCGACGACGACGGCGACGGGATGGCCGACGAAGTAGACGCGGTCCTGGGCGAGGATGGAGTGGTGAGGAACGCGGAGTCCGGGAAGGGAGGCGCCGCAGGGGACCGGGCCGACGTCCTTCACATCGCTGCCGGTGAAGACGGCGACGACGCCGGGGAGTTCGAGGGCGGCCCTGGTGTCGATGCCACGGATGTTCGCCGCGGCGTGCGGGCTCCGGACGATGCAGGCGTGGTGCATGCCGGGCATCTGGATATCGTCGACGTAGGTAGCGGTGCCGGTGATGAGCCGGGGATCTTCCTTGCGGCGGATGCGCTTGCCTACAAACTTATCGGCCTTGGTGATTGTGGTTGCCATCGGTTCGCTCCCTATGCTCCCGCCTTGGCGGCTGCGCGCACCGCGTTGACGATGTGCTGATAGCCGGTGCAGCGGCAGAGGTTGCCGTCGATTGCGTGGCGGATTTCGGCCTCGCTCGGGTCCGGGTTACGGTCGAGCAGTTGTTTGGAGGCCATAATCATGCCGGGGGTGCAGAAGCCGCACTGGAGGCCGTGCTCATTCCAGAAAGCTTCCTGGACCGGGTGGAGGGTTCCGTTGGAGGCGAGCCCTTCGATGGTGAGGAGTTCGCGCCCGTCGCATTGGACCGCGAACATGGTGCAGGACTTGACAGCTTTGCCGTCCACCATGACGGTGCAGGCGCCGCAGATGGAGGTTTCGCAGCCGATGTGGGGGCCGGTGAGCCCGAGCACGTCGCGAAGGAAATGAATGAGCAGGAGCCGGGGCTCCACCTCGTGGGAATGGGGTTTTCCGTTGATTGTGAGTTGAATCTGCCGTTTCATGGTCGAGCGCTCCGAAACCAGCGATGCTCAGACGATTGACGTTATGCAAATCGAAGGGAAAATGCAAGCGACCTCCCCGGCGGCTCGGGTCTGGCGCGACAATAGGGGGTGGAGGAAGCGTGTCGGATTCCACACCGTTTGAGTTGACGCCCGCCGAGATCAAGGCGCGGCTGGACGCAGGGGAGAAGCTGTATCTGATCGATGTCCGGGAGCCGGTGGAGTACCAGGTTGCGCGTATCGAAAATTCCGAGCTGATCCCGATGGGCACAGTTCCGGCGGCCTTGCAAGCGCTGGAGGCCAAGTGCGAAGAAGGGCTGCTGGTGATCTACTGCCATCACGGGGTGCGCAGCCTCAATGTTGTACACTGGCTGCGTTGCCAGGGAGTGGAGGAATGCATCAGCATGGCCGGTGGCATCGACCGCTGGAGCGTGGAGATCGATCCGGCCGTCCCTCGCTACTGATCCGCTATGAAGCTCTACCTGAAACCGACCTGAACCACGTGCAGAAAAGCGAGGAGTTTCCTTCGCGATAAGGGCGTGACCGCCGAGGAGATCGATCTGAACCGGGGCCTGAGCGAGGCCGAACTGGATGCGCTGATCGGGAAACGCGACTACCTGGAGTTTCTGAATCCGCGAAACGAGCTGTACCGCGAGCGGAAGATGAAGGACAACCCTCCTTCGCGCGCGGAGGCACTCCGGCTGATGGCGCAGCACCCGAACCTGATCCGCCGGCCGATTCTAGTGAAGGGGCGCAGCGTTGTTCCGGGCTTCGATCCCGAGGCGTATGGGCTGTTTGCTGAGAACCGGTGAAATCGATAGTCTAGCCACAGATGGACACGGCGGCTCGGGTGTGGAGCGGTCCTTTTCCGATACCCTGTCGCGGCAGGGGGAATCTCATAATGTATGAGATATCGGGTTGCCTACCTCGAGCGGTTCGACAAGGCGGGAGAGGGGACGGAGAGTCCACCCGAATTCCTGGAACCGCAATTGAGCGATGGGATCGTCCTGGATGCCACGTTCGTCGAGAAGACTGCTCCGGGCACGTTGCATGTCCAGGAGGTCATGGACGAGGACGACTCGTGGGGGAGCATCGGGACCGAGATCTGGGAGTATGACGTCGAGGATTCGCGGGAGCGGGAGTTTGTGGACGCCCTGAGAAACTCGCGGATGGTGATCGAGTACCAGCGGCTGGACGATGCGCCCGGCGGTCCGGAGTAAGAAGCCGGGGGAAGGATGACGAAGATTCGAACGTGACAGCGGAAACGAGGACAGCGTCCGGCGGGGGACCTCACGAGGAGTATCGGAGAAGGCTGGAGACGCACAGGCGGGAGTCGGAGCGCCGGGAGCGGCAGCACCGCGGGCTGGGGAACGCGCGGCTCGCCATTGTGCTCATCGCCGCGGCGATGCTCTGGTATCGCTTCGATCCGCTCTGGCTGGCATTGCCGGCTGCGGTCTTCGTGGCGCTGCTGGTTCTTCACGAGAAGGTGCTGAGAAGGCTGCGCCGCTCGCGCCGGGCGGAGAAGTACTACGAGCAGGGCATCGCGCGGCTGGAGGACCGATGGGTTGGAGCGGGCGAGCCCGGCGAGCGCTTCCGCGCCGGCACGCACCCGTACTCGGAGGACCTGGACCTGTTCGGACGGGGGTCGGTGTTTGAACTGCTGTGCGGAGCGCGGACGCGGGCGGGCGAGGACACGCTGGCGGCGTGGTTGAACGGACCGGCGCCAATCGAGGAGGTCCGGGCGCGGCAGAAGGCGGTGCAGGAACTGCGAGGGATGCTGGACCTGCGGGAGGACCTCGCGCTGCTCGGCGAGGATATTCGCTCAGGGGTCCATGCGGAGGAGTTGGCGGCGTGGGGACGGGAGCGCCCGGTGCTGGAGGGCGTGGGGCCGCGGCTGACGGCACTGTTCCTGGCGCTGCTGCTGGTGGGCGTGGTGGCCGGATGGGCCGTGGGCGCGCTGCCGCCGCAGCTCATTTTACTGGTGCTGGCAGCGGAGGCGGGCTTCTCGCTGCGGTATCGGAAGCAGGTTCAGCACGTGGTCGAGAGTGTCGAGCGGCCGAGCCGGGACCTGGCTCTGTTGTCGCAGATTCTGGTCCGGATGGAGCGGGAGCGTTTCACGTCCGCGCGACTGATGGAGCTGCGGGCGATGCTCGATACCGATGGTCATCCGCCCTCCTGGCAGATTGCGCGGCTGCACCGGTGGATCGAGCTGCTGGATTCGCGGGACCACCTGCTGATGCGGGTGATCGGGCCTCCGCTGCTGTGGACGACGCAGATCGCCTTTGCGATTGAGAACTGGCGGGCGCGGTGCGGGCGTTCGGTGGGTCCGTGGCTGACGGCGCTGGGGGAAATGGAAGCGCTCTGCTCGCTGGCGCGGTATGCGTATGAGCATCCGAACGATCCGTTCCCGCAGTTAATCGAGGGCGGGGCATGCTACGACGGCGTGGAGTTGGGGCACCCGCTGCTGCCAGAAGAAAAGATGGTGCGCAACAGCCTGCTGCTCGACGAGAAGCTGGCGCTGCTGGTGGTGAGCGGATCGAATATGTCAGGCAAGAGCACGCTGCTCAGAACGGTCGGGGTGAACGCGGTGCTTGCCTTCGCCGGCGCGCCGGTGCGCGCGGTGGCCTTGAAGCTCAGTCCGCTTTCGGTCGGGGCATCGATTCGCGTGACGGACTCGCTGCGCGGGGGCAGTTCGCGATTCTACGCCGAGATTACACGGCTGCGCCAGATTGTCGATCTGGCGATGGAGGGCAGGCCGGTGCTTTTCCTGCTCGACGAGCTGCTGCACGGAACCAACTCACACGACCGCCGGATCGGGGCCGAGGCGGTAGTGCGGGAACTGCTGACGCGGGGAGCCATCGGGCTGCTCACTACGCACGACCTGGCGCTGGCCGACATCGCCGAGGCGCTGGCGCCCAGGGCGGCGAATGTCCATTTCGAGGACCACCTGGTGAACGGGCGAATCACATTCGACTACAAGATGCAGAAGGGTGTCGTGCGAAAGAGCAACGCGCTGGAGCTGATGCGTTCGGTGGGACTCGACGTCTGACGGGATGGCATCAGTCTTGCCCGGATAAAGACGGCCCGTGGGAGGAACCGCCGGGTTTTAGCCACGGATGGACACGCTTTCACGCGGATAAGTTTCATGGCGGGTCGAGTCATCGTACACCTGTCGGATCTGCATTTCGGGCGGGTCGACCCGCGCGTGCTTGCGCCGTTGGTGCGCACAGTCTACAGACTGGATCCGAACCTCGTGGCGGTTTCAGGCGACCTTACGCAGAACGCGCGGCATAGCGAGTTCTTCGAGGCGAGCCGGTTTCTGCGCCTTCTTCCGCAGCCTCAGATCGTGGTGCCGGGCAACCACGATATGGCTTTTCTGAATCCGTTCCGGCGGGCAACGCAGGGGCTGAACCTCTATCATCACTACATTACGCAGGAGCGCGAGCCGTTCTTCCGGGACCCGGAAGTCGCGGTCCTGGGGCTGAACACCGCCCGGATCGCACTCTGGCGCGGCGGACGCATCAACGAGAAGCAGGTCATGGAGCTGCAGCGGCGCATGCGCCAATTGAATGAGGGCGTCACACGCGTGCTGGTGACGCATCATCCCTTCGACCTGCCGGCGCGGTATGGGAGCAGCCGGCTGGTGGGGCGGCGAATGATCGAAAAGGTGCTGGCGCATGTCGATCTGCTGCTTGCGGGGCACATGCACATCAGCCACGCGGCCCCGACGGCGGAGCGGCACAAGGTGGAAGGGCAATCGGCTGTGTTTGTACAGGCGGGGACGGCGACATCGACGCGCGTGAGGGGCGAGGCGAATTCGTTCAAGGTGATTCGCGTGGAGCGGCCCCGCGTCACCGTGGAGCAGTACGCCTGGGAGCCAGGGCATGAGGAGTTTACACTGCTTGCTTCAAGCTGCTTCCGGCACACGCCGGGGGGCTGGACCCATGACCACGACGAAGGCGAGCCGACCGAGGAACCGGTCGCGGAGGCTGTTGTGGTCCATGAGGGGGAGATGTTTCACAGGTAGAGGGCATGGAAGCCACAGATGTACACAGATGGAGACGGATTGTCCGTGGCTGACTTACGATTGCGGCTCGGCAGGCGTGGTTTCCGGGGCTTCGTTCTCGTCGGGTTCGCGTCCTACGACGATGAGATTGTTGTTGACGCGCACGACTCCGTCCACCTCGCGCACGATCTGTTCGGCCCGGCGTTTGTCCTCCTCGGTCGCGACGGGGCCGGCGAGGGTGACTACGCCTTCGGTCACGTCGATGTTGATGTTCACAAGCGTTCTGGTCTGGAGCTCGCGAACGAGTTCGGCGCGGACTCTGGCCATGATCGTGGCGTCTTCCATCTGGCGGTCGGCAGGAAGTGTGGTGCGGCAGCCGGCGGCGAGGAGCACGGCCAGGAGCGCGGCGATCGGCAGCCGACGTACGATCGGGGCATCGAGCATACGTTTGTCCTCCACCGCGTTGGACTCCCGGCGCGGGCCGGTGGTTTCCGAGGCGGCAAAAGCGGAGAATTCGCGGGAAAGTGCACCTAGATTTAACGAAACGAAACCGGATTTCCGGTCGCAGGAGCGCAATCGGGTTGCTACCATGAGGGCTGGGGACAACGAACCCGAACGCAACCAGGGCGGCCCTTCCATGCACGTCCACACACGCCGCTCCAACTCGACGAAGCGGCCGGCCAGGCTGCGGCCAATCAGCATGAGGAAATCACCCAATGTGGAATTCTAAGCGCGAAGAAGAAAAAAGACAGCCTCCCGCTCCTCCGAGCCAACCGGCATTCGCACGGAGCGCCCAACCGTCCTATGCCCCCGCGGCCGAGGCTCCCCGGGGCCCGGTCGCCTCCCTGGGGCAGTCGGTCACGATTAAAGGCGACATCACCAGCCAGGAGGATCTCTTTGTCGACGGGGAGATCGAAGGCAAGCTGAACGTCGCAGAGCACCGGCTGACGATCGGGCCGAAGGGCAAGATCCGCGCTCATGTGAAGGCGCGCGAGGTGACGATTCACGGCTCGGTGGTGGGCAACATCGAGTGCGCCGAGAAACTGACGATCAAGAAGGAGGGGTCGCTGGTGGGAGACATCAAGACCTCGGGCATCATGATCGAGGACGGCGCATACTTCAAGGGCAGCATCGATATTACGCGGGGCGCAACGGCGAAGCCGGTGAACGGCAGCGGCGAGCGGAGTCAGACGAGCCCCAACGCGTAGTAGAGCCCGATGGCGAAAAAGACCGCGGCAGTCTTGATCACGGTGATGACAAAGATGTCACCGTAGGATTGCCGATGGGTCAGGCCCGCAACGGTCAGCAGGGTGATGATGGCTCCATTGTGAGGCAGCGTGTCCATCCCCCCGCTGGCCATCGCGGCCACTCGGTGGAGCACTTCGGGCGGGATACCGGCTTCGAGCGCGCGCTCGAGGTAGGTTTGGCCCATGGCGCCGAGCGCGATGCTCATTCCTCCGGAGGCCGATCCGGTGATTCCGGCCAGCGCGTTGGTTGTAACGGCGACGTTGAGCAGGGGATCGCGGATGGTGGCGGAAAGAAAATCGCTGACGGCGCGAAAGCCTGCGAGCGAGGCGATCACGGCGCCAAAGCCGTACTCCGAACCGGTGTTGAGCGCAGCCAGCATGGCGCCGCTCACAGCCTGATGCGAGGCCTTGGCGAACGACGCCCACATCCGTGAGAACGAGGTCGCGGCGACCAGCAGAATCGCGGCCACGAGCGCTCCTTCGACGGCCCAGATCGCGGTCAACTTGTCGACTTCGAGCGGCGGAAGATCCCCTACTCCGGCGGCCGTGAAATCGAAGGTCTTCCCGTACAGCGCCGGGATCGAGATAGTGAAGACCTTGTTTAAAACCCCGACCAGAACCAGCGGTAGCAGCGCAACGAGTGGATGCGGGAGCTTGTCTTCGGCAACGCCGGCCGGCTCATGGATGTGGCCTTCGCCGTATCCTTCTCCGGCACGCTGCGCCAGGCGGCGCCGCCATTCGAGATAGCCGACGCCGGCGAGGAAGACGGAGAGGCCTCCGCAGACGCCGAGCCACGGGGCGGCCCAAGTGTCGGTCTGGAAGAAGGTCGTCGGGATGATGTTCTGGATCTGGGGCGTACCGGGGAGCGCATCCATCGTGAAGGTGAAGGCTCCGAGCGCGATGGTGGCGGGAAGAAGGCGCTTGGGCACTCCGGCGGTCCGGAAGAGTTCGGCGCCGAAGGGGTAGACCGCGAAGGCCACGACGAAAAGCGAGACGCCGCCGTAGGTGAGGATGGCACAGACCAGAACCACCGCGATGATTGCGTGGTTCGGTCCGACGACGCCGATGACGGCGCGGATGATGGAGCGGGCGAAACCGGAAACTTCGATGGCCTTGCCGAAGATGGCGCCGAGCAGAAAAACCGGAAAGTAGAGCTTCACGAAGACGACCATGCGCTCCATGAAGATTCCGGAGAAGAAGGGCGGAACGAGCGTGGGGTCGGTCAGGAGCACGGCCAGCACGGCCGCGATGGGCGCGAAGAGGATGACGCTGAAGCCGCGATATGCGGCATACATCAGGAAGGAGAGCGACAGCAGGATGATGAGGATGTCCATGCGCGCCTCCTTCGATCCTCCGGGCTACTCCGCGGCGGCGCTTTTGCGGCAGTAGCGGTCGATGCGCACGCGCGCGGTGATGGCGTGGGCGAGCATGTTCTCGAGGATGCACTGGCGCTCGGTGACCTCACCGGTCTCGATGCTGGCCTCGGGGGTCATGCGCTGGTAGGTGCAGGTCTTGAGGAACTTGCCGACCCAGACGCCGCCGGTGTAGCGGGCCGCGCGGCTGGTGGGGAGGATGTGGTTGGTTCCGATGGTCTTGTCGCCGTAGGCCACGGTGGTTTCCTCGCCGATGAAGAGCGAGCCGTAGTTTGTGAGGTTGGCGAAATAGAAGTCGACGTCGCGGACGTGGAGTTCGAGGTGCTCCGGCGCGTAGCGGTCACTGAGCTGCACGGCTTCCTCGGGGCTTTCGGCGACGTAGACGATGCCGTGGTCGCGCCAGGCGAGGGCGGCGACTTCGCGGGTGGGGAGAACTTCGAGCTGGCGATCGAGGGAAGCGATGGCGCGGCGGGCGAAGTCCTCGCTGAGGCAGATGAGGCAGACGCCGCTGTTGGGGTCGTGCTCGGCCTGACCGAGGAGGTCGCAGGCGACCAGGTCGGAATCGGCGTGGTCGTCGGCGAGGACGAGGATCTCGGTGGGTCCGGCGAGCAGATCGATTCCGCAGCGTCCGAACAGTTGGCGCTTGGCCTCGGCGACGAAGCGGTTCCCTGCCCCGCAGAGCACGTCGACGGGATCGACACCATCGAGGCCGAAGGCCATGAGGGCCATGGCGGGGACGCCGCCCAGGATGAAGACGCGGTCGGCGCCGGCCTTATGGATCGCATTGATGGTGGCGGGATAGTAGCCCTGGCCTTTAACGGGCGGGGTGCAGGCGACGATTTTCTTTACGCCGGCGACGCGGGCCGGGATGATGCTCATCTGGGCCGAGCCGAACATGGGGTACCGGCCGCCGGGGATGTAGCTGCCGACCGAGTTCACGGGGATGTGCCTGTGTCCGAGGATGACGCCCGGACGGAGTTCGACCTCGAGCGGGAGCAGAGTGCCGAGCTGCGCCTCGGCGAAGGCACGGACGTTGGACTGGCAGAAGTCTGTGTCGCGGATCGCCTGCTCGGGGAGCTTTGCGACGGCCTCGCGGATTTCGGCGGGGGAGAGTTCGAAGGAGGGCGGATCCCAGTCGTCGAACTGGCGGCTGAAGCGGCGCACGGCGTCCATGCCGTTCTTTTCGAGGTCCGAGAGCATGCGCGAGACGACGGCGGCGGTCTCGGCGTCGCTTTCGAACAGACGCTGCACTCCGTGTTTGATGATCTTCATTTCGGCCCCTTCCGGTGAGTCTTTCGATACTAACAAGTTGAGCGGCCGGCGGTCCGGGTGCGGGCGGAGCGGCGGGGCGGGGCGATCCAGAAGCGGGGTCCGGGGCCGTCGGCGGCGGCGCAGTCCTCCGGGTTGGCGAGACGGCAGCGGTCGAGCGAGAGGCAGCCGCAGCCGATGCAGGCCGTCAGACTGGACTGGAGCCGGCGAAGGAGCGCGATCTGCTCGTCGATGCGCGCGGACCAGCGCTTGGAGAGCTTGGCCCAGTCGGCGCCTTCGGGGGCACGGTCGCGGGGGAGTTTGGCGAGCTCTTCGCCAATTTCGTCGAGCGAGAGACCGATCCTCCGGGCGAAGACGATGAAGGCGATGCGGCGCAGGACCGCGCGGGGGAACCGCCGGTGGCCGGAGCCGGCGCGTTCGGAGCGGATGAGTCCTTTTTCCTCGTAGAAGCGGAGGGCGGAGGCGGCGACGCCGCTGCGGCGGGCAACCTCGTTGATCGTCAGGAGTGCGGACATGTTTGGAAAAATATCAAATTTGCCTTTTGACTTCAAGTTCACTTGAACTTTTAGTATGGGGTTGTACTTACAAAACGATTGAGGAGAACGCAGATGAACAGCAAGCCGTTACGGCTGGCGGTGGTGATCGGGAGCACTCGGGAGGGCCGCTTCGGGCCGACGGTGGCGCGTTGGTTCGCCGAAATCGCGGCGCGGGGCGGGCGGATGGAAGTCGATGTGATCGACCTGGCCGAGTCGCGGCTGCCGGATACGTTGACCGAGCAGCGCCCGGCCGAGGTCGCGGCGCTGGCGCCGAGGCTGGCCGCAGCGGATGCTTTTGTGATCGTGACTCCGGAGTATAACCATAGCTTCCCGGCCCCTCTGAAGAGCGCCATTGACTGGTATTCGGGCGAGTGGCAGGCGAAGCCGGTCGGATTCGTTTCCTATGGCGGCGTTTCGGGGGGCTTGCGGGCGGTGGAGCAGCTTCGGCAGATCTTCGCCGAACTGCATGCGGTGACGGTGCAGAACACGGTCATGTTTCAGAATGCCTGGACGCAGTTCGACGGGGAGGGGCGCCTGCGGGAGCCGGATCGCAGCGAGCGGTCCGCGGAAACGATGCTCAGGCAGATTGCCTGGTGGGGCGAGGCGCTTCGCGAGGCGCGGAAGGCGCGGCCGTTTGCGGCGTAAGCCCCGGGCTATTGGCGGGGCTTTGGGAAGGGAGCGATGGAGGGGTCGGCGCCTTCGCGGATGCGGATGATTCGGTTGATCGGGAGGCCGGTCCAGGACTGTTCGGCGCCGCTCGGCCAGCGAATGGCGAGGCCCTCGATGGATTCGGCGCCGTCGAGGCCGAAGTGTAGGCGGAAGGAGTTGTGGGAGTAGTAGCTGCCTCCGCTGGCGACCTCCTGGATTTGGCGTCCGCCGGCGGTTTCGACCGTGACGCGGGCGCCGATGGCGCTCCGGTTTGACCGCGTTCCTTCGAGCGCGATCAGGACGGCGTTACGGCGGGCGCCCGCGTTGCGGAGGACGCTCGGGCGCTCGCCCATATTGACGATGACGATTTCAGGGTGACCGTCCCCGTCGAGGTCACCGATCGCGAGGCCGCGGGCCGGGCGGGCGGGCTCGAAGGCGGGTCCGGCCTGGGCGGTCCAGTCGGCGAAGCGGCCGTCGCGGCGGTTGCCGTAAAGGAGCGTGGGATAGCGGTAGCGCTCGCCGGTGGGCGAGCCTTCGACCTCGGGATAGACGTGGCCGTTAGCGAGGACGATGTCGGGCCAGCCGTCCTCGTCGGCATCGAGGAAGGCCGCGCCCCAGCCGACGTACTGGTGGCGGGCGAGTTTGGCCTGCTGAGAGACGTCGGAGAAGAAGCGGCCGTCCTCGTTGTTATAGAGCGAGGGCAGGTCGCCGGAAAAGTTGGTTTTCACGATATCGAGAAAGCCGTTGCGGTCGTAGTCGGCTACACCGATACCCATGCCGGCCTGTAGCTGGCCGTTAAAGTTGTAGGCGACGCCGGCCTCGACGCCGCGCTCCTGGAAGGTCCCGTCACCACGGTTCTGGTAGAAGAGGCTCGGGGTCATGTCACAGGCGACGTAGATGTCGGGCCAGCCGTCGTTGTCGAAGTCGGCGGCGGCGACGCCGAGGCCGTAGCACGGGGTGGCGGGGAGGATGCGGGCCTTGGCGGTGACATCGGTAAAGGTCCCATCGCCGTTGTTGCGGTAGAAGACGGGTCTGGCGTGGGGGAGGCCGCGGGGGCCGCAGAAGACGGCGAGGCCTTTCCAGATGCAGTCGGGCGCTTCGCCGGGTCCGGGGGTTTTGGCGGGGTCGAAGTCGACGTAGTTGGCGATGAAGAGATCGACGAAGCCGTCGCGGTCGAAGTCGACGAAGGCGCAGCCGGCGCCCCAGCGGGTGCGTTCATCGGCGAGTCCGGCCTGGACGGTGGTGTCCCTGAAGGTTCCATCGCCGTTGTTGTGGTAGAGGACGTTCCGGCCGTAATAGGTGACGAAAAGGTCAGGGTGGCCGTTGTTCTGGACGTCGGCGACGCAGGCGGCCTGTCCCCAGCCGGTGCGGGTGAGTCCGGCCTCGCGCGCGACATCGACGAAGCGGCCCTGGTCGTTGCGGTAGAGCTGTGCAATGGGCTCGCGGCCGGGTTTGGCATCGAGGGTGGAGCCGTTGACGAGGAAGACGTCATCCCAGCCGTCTCCATTGAAATCGAAGATGGCGGCTCCGGTTCCCGTGGATTCGAGGATGTAAATTTTCTTGTCGTTCCCGCCAAAGGTGTTGGACTGGAGGAAGCCCCAGGACTCGGCGACGTCCTCGTACCAGACGCCGGGGATGCGGGCAGCAGGCTCGGCTGCGGCAAGGAGAAGACAGAGAGCGAATGCGGCGAGCGGGCGGGACATCGAGTTTGGAATTATAGCGCAAAAGGTATTGACAGCAGGTGGAACACGCGATATATCATTACGAAGCGTTAATTTCATCGCTAACTATACTGGGGTCCAAATTGTAAGGACGGGGGAGAAGTCCATGAAGTTTTATACCTTTCGCTACCTGCTCGTGTTCCTGCTGGCAGCGTGTACCGCGTTCGCGCAACGCGATCTGGGAACGATTCTCGGAGTGATCACCGACAATTCCGGAGCCGTAATACCGGGCGCTAAGGTGACGCTCATCAACGATGAGACCGGCGTGCGAACCGGCCTCGAATCCAACGAAGCCGGGTACTATCTTCGCCCGGCGATGCAGCCGGGCCGATACTCAGTGGAAGTGGAGGCTCCGGGGTTTAAGAAAGCCATTCAACGCGCTGTACGCCTGAGTGCGGGCGAACGCGTGCAAGTCAACGTGTCACTCGAGGTCGGCGAAATCACGCAGTCGATCGAAGTCAGCTCGGCGCCGCCCGCGCTGCAGACCGAGAGCACTATTATCGGGGCGACGTTGCAGGCGCGGCAGGCGAGTGAACTGCCGCTCGGCGGGCAGCGCAAGTTTGCGTTCCTAGCGCGGCTTTCGCCGGGCGTGGTTCCAGGCGAACCGGGCGCGCGCGATGCCGCCGGCGGGGCGTTTTCGGCCAACGGCGTCCGCTCCAACGGGCAGAATAACTTTCTGCTGAACGGCGTCGATAACAACGTCAACGTGATTGACTTCATCAACCAGACGGCGTATGTGATTGGGCCTTCGGTGGAGGCTATCGGCGAGATGAAGATCATCACCAACGGCTACAACGCCGAGTATGGGCGCGGGGCAGGCGGTGTTTTGAACGTTACGATTAAGTCGGGCACGAACGAGATGCACGGCGCGCTGTTCCATTTCCTGCAGAATGCCGCTCTAAACAGCAATAGCTGGGAGAATAACCGGGCCGGGGCTCCGCGCGGCGCCTTCGGCCAGAACCAGTTCGGCGGGGCGATCGGCGGTCCGATCCGCAAGGACCGGACGTTCTTCTTCGTAAACTACCAGGGGACGCGCATCCGTTCGACCGGGGGCGCGGTACCGGGCCTGGGCAACACCGTAACCCGGACCATTCCGTGGCCGGAGATGAAGAACGGCGATTTTTCGCGGCTGCTGGGGGCGGGCGTCCAGATCTACGACTTCGAGAGCACGATGCCGCGCCCCGGCGGCGGCTTCATGCGGACGCCGTTTCCGGGCAACATCATCCCGGCAAGCCGGTTCGATCCCGTGGCGAAGCGGATCATCGATCTCTACCCGAATCCGAACCAGAACCTGCACCTTCCGATTCCGTCGAACAACTACCTCGTGGTTACGCGGGGCCGCCAGACGAATGACCAGGGCGACGTCCGCATCGACCATAAGCTGACGGATAAGGACACGCTGTTCGGCAGCCTGAGCTGGTCCGAAGAGGACAAGTTCAACCAGCCGCCGCTTCCGGGCGCGCTCGATTCGACGGGCTTCGCCGGGCAGGTGGAGAACACGGGCGGGCGCAATGCAATGCTGAGTTGGACCCGCGTGTGGAGCCCTTCGGTCGTTACGGAGACTCGCGCGGCCTTCACCCGGCTGGTCACCCAGCGGGTCGGCGCCAATGCCGATCAGGATCTGTTCCGCGAATTCGGCATCGGCGGCTATAACCCGTTCACGGCGACCAGCAACAACGGCGGTCTTCCGCTGCTCAGCCCGCAGGGCTACTCCGGTGTCGGCGGCTCTAACTGGCTGCCAACGCTGGAATACTCGAACGTGTGGAATTTCGTCGAGAACGTCTCGATCATGAAGTCCTCGCACGCGATCAAGTTCGGCGTGGAGTACCGGCCGATCGGATTCCCGTTCTTCCAGGTACCGAGTTCGCGCGGCCAGTTCGTCTTCCAGCGGGACCGGACGCAGGATCCACAGGCTCCGGCACTCACCGGAGACGGCATGGCGTCGTTCCTGACCGGGCACCCAAGCAGCGGCCAAATCACGACCACCAATTTTGCCTCTTCGGAGCGGAAGTCGTTCTCCTGGTACATCCAGGACGACTGGAAGATCCGGCCGAACCTGACCCTGAACATCGGGTTGCGGTATGATCTGTTCTCGCCAATAGCAGAGCGCCTCGGCCGGCAGTCGAGCTTCGACTATCACCGGGCACAGCCTACGCTGGTCATCCCTCGGGGCAAGGACCAGGATGCACCGCTTCCGGTCAACTTCGCGGCTGCGGTGCCGAACGTGGCGGTGGAGCGGGGAGTCGCATCGAAGTACCTGATTCCGTGGGACACGACGAACTTTGCCCCGCGGATCGGCCTCGCATGGCAGCCGATCAGCCGGACAGTGGTTCGCGCCGGCTATGGCATCTTTTATGGCGGCGAGGAGAACCAGGGCGGCGATCCGAATCGCGCCATGAACGTACCCTTCAACCAGCAGACCCAGTTCAATTCCCCGCACGCCTTTGCGCCGGTGGATCACCTGAACCGCCTCTCGGACGGCTTCCCGCTCGATCCGTTCGCCCTGCCGGCTCCGATCCGGTTCCGGACCGTGGCGCCGAACTTCCGCACGCCGATGGTGCACAAGTGGAATTTCGCTTTGCAGCGCGAACTGCCGGGCGGCATGGTTTGGGAAGGCTCTTACATCGGTTCGGCGGGGGCGCGGCTGTTATTGAACTGGAATCCGAATCAGCCGCTAAACCACCCGACACCAGGTGTGCGGGAGCTGGAACGGCGACGGTGGGGCTTCTACACCGGCAACACAAACATGACCGAGAGCGTGACGTTCGGGTTCTCGCACTATCATGGATTCGCGACCAAGCTCGAGAAGCGCTACTCGAACGGGCTGGACTTCCTGCTCAGCTACACGTGGAGCCATGCACTGACCAACGTGGGAACGCCACTTACGGCTGGTCCCGGTATCCGCGACATTACGAATCTTTCCGGCGAATATTCTCACGCGCCGTTCGATATCCGGCACCGCTTCGTGTACAGCACGGTCTATGATCTGCCGTTCGGACGCGGACGGAAGTTCGGGTCCGGATGGGGCCGGGCGACCAACCTGTTGATCGGCAACTGGCAGGTGAACGGCATCCTGACGCTGCAGACCGGTCCTCCGCGCAACCTCGGGACGCGCGAAGCGGTATGCAGTTGCGGCGGCGCCACGCGTCCGGACCTCGTACCGGGCAAGAACCCGAACAACGCACCTCCGGGCGGCCGATCGCCGGACCGTTGGTTCGATCACACGGCGGTTCAGGCTCCGACGCCCGGAACATTCGGCAACCTTGGCAACTTCGCCGTCTTCGGGCCAGGCATGCGCAATCTGGACTTCTCGCTGTTCAAGGACTTCCGGATTAACGAACGCTATCGGATCCAACTTCGCAACGAGTGGTTCAACCTGACCAATACGCCACAGTTCAATCCGCAGCAGATGGATTTGACTCAGGGCGATCCGGCTCTGGGCCGTATCAACGGCACCCTGCCTGGAACGCAGCGGCACGTGCAGTTCGCACTGCGCTTCATGTTCTAACACCTCGCAACCTGGGCTAGAGCGGGACGGTTTTCTGACCGTTCCGCTCCAGCCAGCCCTTTCCAGAATCCGGGACGATTCCTACCCTTGGAAACTTCAGCGTTGACTTCTGCTGAACTTTAGATATATACCGGAATGATCCGGTCGGATCTGATCCCACGTAGATGGTCAGACCAATCGCGATAGTAGCTGGGGTCCATCCTGAAAGAACCAAGGGGAGTTTATGTTCAAAAGCAGTGTGTGCCGCCTCTTGTTCCTGCTAGTGTGTGGAGCAATGGCCGCGCTTGGCCAGCGCGACCTTGGAACAATTCTAGGAGTTGTCACCGACAACTCCGGGGCCGTAATACCGGGAGCGCGAGTTACGCTCATCAACGATGAAACCGGTGTGCGGACCAGTCTCGAAACCAATGATGCCGGATATTATCTGCGCCCGGCGATGCAACCGGGGCAGTATTCCGTGGAAGTGGAAGCGACCGGCTTCAAGAAAGCCATCCAGCGGTCGGTGCGAATCAGCGCCGGGGACCGCGTTCAGGTGAACCTGTCGCTCGAGGTCGGAGAGATCACGCAGTCGATCGAAGTCAGCTCGGCGCCGCCCGCGCTGCAGACCGAGAGCACGATTATCGGGGCGACGCTGCAGGCCCGGCAGACGAGTGAACTGCCTCTGGGCGGGCAACGTAAGTTTGCCTTTTTGGCACGGCTTTCGCCCGGCGTGGTTCCGGGCGAACCGGGCGCGCGCGATGCCGCCGGCGGGGCGTTCTCGGCCAATGGCGTGCGCTCCAACGGGCAGAATAACTTTCTGCTGAACGGCGTTGATAACAACGTCAACGTCATCGACTTCATCAACCAGACGGCGTATGTGATCGGGCCGTCGGTCGAGGCGATCGGCGAGATGAAAATCATCACGAACGGCTATAACGCCGAATATGGGCGCGGGGCCGGTGGCGTTCTGAACGTCACGATCAAATCGGGCACCAATGAGATCCACGGCGCGGTGTTCGAGTTCCTCCAGAATGACAAGCTGAACAGCAATAGCTGGGAGAACAACAAGGCCGGCAAGGATCGCGGCGCGTTCCGGCAGAACCAGTTCGGCGCAGCGATTGGCGGCCCGATCAGGAAAGACCGCACGTTCTTCTTCGTGGATTATCAGGGGACTCGCATCCGTTCGACTGGCGGCGCGGTGCCCGGTTTGGGCAACACGTTCACCCGGACCATACCGTGGCCGGAGATGAAGAACGGGAATTTCTCGCGGCTGCTGCAAGCGGGCATTCAGATTTACGATTTCGAGAGCACGGCACCGAGGGCGGGCGGCGGCTTCACGCGCACGCCGTTCCCCGGCAACATCATTCCATCGAGCCGGTTCGATCCGGTGGCCAAGAGAATCATTGACATGTTCCCCGATCCGAACCAGAACCTGCACCTGGCAATTCCGTCGAACAACTACCTGGTTGTGACGCAGGGCCGGCAGCAGAACGATCAGGGCGACGTCCGGATCGACCATCGGTTGACAGACAAGGACTCGCTGTTCGGCAGCTTGAGCTGGTCGGAAGAGGATAAGTTCAATCAACCGCCGCTTCCGGGCGCGCTCGACTCGACGGGCTTCGCCGGCCAAGTCGAGGGCACCAAGGGCCGCAATGCGATGCTGAGCTGGGCGCGCGTTTGGAGCCCGTCGATCATTACCGAGACGCGTGCGGCGTTCACCCGACTGGTCACGCACCGCGTTGGCGCCAATGCCGATCAGGATTCGTTCCGCGAGTTTGGCATCGGCGGCTTCAATCCGTTCACGGCAACCAGCAACAATGGCGGACTGCCGCTGTTGAGCCCTGACGGCTACTCGGGCATCGGCGGATCGAACTGGCTGCCGACATTGGAATACTCGAATGTCTGGAACTTCGTCGAGAACGTTTCGATCAACAAGTCCTCGCACGCGATCAAGTTTGGTGTCGAGTACCGTCCGATCCAATTCCCATTCTTCCAGGTTCCGAGTTCGCGCGGCCAGTTCAGCTTCGGCCGGAACCGGACGCAGGATCCGCAAGCTCCGGCGGTTACGGGCGACGGCATGGCATCGTTCCTGACCGGGCACCCGAGCAGCGGCCAGATCACGACGACGAACTTCGTATCGTCGGAGAGGAAGTCGTTCTCGTGGTATATCCAGGATGACTGGAAGATCCGGCCCAACCTCACGCTCAATATTGGTCTTCGATACGACCTGTTCTCGCCGATTTCCGAGCGTTTCGGCCGACAATCGACCTTCGACTATCACCGTGCACAGCCGACGCTGGTGATTCCGAAGGGCAAGGACCAGGATGCACCGCTGCCGATCAACTTCGCCGTCGCGGTTCCGAACGTTGCAGTCGAACGCGGTGTCGCATCGAAGTACCTGGTGCCGTGGGATACGACGAACTTCGCACCCAGAATCGGTATTTCATGGCAGCCCATCAGCCGGACGGTGGTTCGCGCCGGCTATGGCATGTTCTACGGCGGCGAGGAGAACCAGGGAGGCGATCCGAACCGGGGCATCAACGTGCCGTTCAACCAGCAGACCCAGTTCAATGCACCGAATGCGTTTGCTCGGGTGGACAACCTGAACCGGCTGGTGGACGGCTTCCCGCTGGATCCGTTCAACCTGCCCGCGCCAATCCGGTTCCGCACTGTCGCGCCGAACTTCCGGAGTTCGCTCGTGCACAAGTGGAATTTTGCTCTGCAGCGCGAACTGCCGGGCGGCATGGTTTGGGAAGGATCGTATATCGGATCGGCTGGGGCCCGACTTCTCACCAATTGGAACCCCAACCAGCCGTTGAACCATCCTGAGCCCGGCCAACCGCTGCTCCCACGTCTCCAATGGGGCCACTACACCGGGAACACCAGCATGACAGAAAGCGTCACGTTCGGCTTCTCGCACTACCACGGGTTCGCAACCAAGCTGGAGAAGCGGATGTCGAACGGGCTGGACTTCCTGGCCAGCTACACCTGGAGCCACGCACTGACCAACCTCGGCACGCCGCTCACTGGAGGCCCCGGCGTCCGTGATGTCCGAAACCTTTCGGCCGAGTACGCTCACGCACCTTTCGACATCCGGCACCGCTTCGTATACAGCACGGTCTACGATCTGCCGTTCGGGCGCGGCAGGAAGTTTGGTTCCAACTGGAACCGTGCGACGAATCTACTGATCGGTAACTGGCAGGTCAATGGCATCCTGACGCTACAGACCGGTCCGCCTCGCAACATCGGCACGCGCGAAGCGGTTTGCAGTTGCGGCGGCGCGACGCGTCCGGATCTTGTTCCGGGCAAGAACCCGAACGACGCGCCTCCGGGTGGCCGCAGTCCGGACCGCTGGTTCGACCACACGGCGGTTCAGGCTCCCGCGCGCGGCACCTTCGGCAACCTTGGGCATTTCGCAGTCTTCGGCCCCGGCATTCGCAATCTGGACCTCTCACTGTTCAAGGACTTCCGGATCAACGAGCGGTACCGGGTACAGTTCCGAACCGAGTGGTTCAACTTTTCGAACACGCCGCAGTTCAACCCTGAGCAGATGGATTTGACTCAGGGAGACCCGGCCCTGGGCCGCATCAACGGCACGCGGCCTGGAACGCAACGTAATGTGCAATTTGCTTTACGCTTCATGTTCTAGGCTCCTTCGTTGCTCTCCACGAGCGAGGCAGACATCCGTCTGCCTCGCTCTTTGCGTTTTCACCCTCCTGGCGTCGGAGTCCTTCGACACCTTACTTGCCCGCGGGATGGAAGCTCTCCAACAGCATCAATGGACGGCGGCGATCGGACCACTGGAGCAGGCGACCGCTCTCGATCCGCGCGATCCGCGGCCGTGGCTGGGGCTGGCGCGGGCTCGCCAGCGGCTCGGCAACGTCGAGGGCGCGGTGGAAGCGGCTGCCCGGACCGCGGCGCTTGCTCCGGGGAATGCCCGCTATGTCCGGCAGGGGCTGGCGATCTATCATGCCGAGGGCGGACGGGTTGCGGAGGCCGAACGATGGGTGCGGCTCGCCGAAGCCGATCTTGCCCCGCGCGAGCAGGCGGCGCTGCGACATTTACTTGGCGGCATCCTGGAAGCTTCGGGACAGCGGCAGGGCGCGGTTACCCAATACGAGGCCGCGGTGCGGCTGAATCCTTATGAGGAGACGTTTCATGGCGCGCTCGGACGAGCTCTTCTGGTCGAGCAGCGATTCGCGGATGCGATCGAGGCGATGGAGGCTTCGCGCCGGACCTTCGCGGCGAGCCCGCAGATCGAGTTGATTCTGGGAGTCGCCTACTATGCGCAGCGGCGGTTCGACGATGCGGTGGACGCGTTCCTGCGGACGATCCGGGCGGCGCCCGACGTTCCTCAGCCTTACCTGTTTCTGAGCCGGATGATGCCGCAAGCCGAGGGACGGATCCGGGAGGTGGCGGCGGCGTTCGCCGATTTTCATCAGCGCCATCCCGAGGACCCGGCGGCCCCGTATCTGCACGCCGTCGCGCTGATCGCACAGTTGCCTCCGGCTGGCGTGACCGAGGAGGCAGCGAAAGCAGAGGCGCTGCTGCGGCGCTCTCTCGAATTGAACGAAGAACAGGCCGATGCACATCGCGAACTCGGGCTGCTGCTGGAGCGGCGGCGCGCCTATGCGGACGCGGCCAAGGCGCTTGAGCGATCGCTCGCGCTGAAGCCTGAGGATTCGGCAGTGGAATATCGCCTGGCGCGCATCTATGACCGTCTCGGAGAGTCGGCGAAGGCCGAAGCGGCGCGGGCACGGCACGCCGAACTCACAGCCGCCGAGCGCGCCAGGATTGACAAGCACTCCACAGGTATGGCTCCTATGGATATGGAACTCAAAATCCCACGGAGGAACCCATGAACCGACGGCGTTTCTTATCGGCAATCGGCGCTTCGGCGACGGTCGCGCGAGCCGCGGCGCAACAGAAAAAGATCCTGCTTCCCTCCGATGAACCGAATGAGTTCAACCTGCGGCGGATGTGGCTCAATCCGGTCCCGGCGATCGACCAGCGCACGTGGAGCCTGAAGATCGGGGGCCTGGTGGACCGGCCGCAGTCCCTGACCGTTGCTCAGCTTCGCAAGCTTCCGCAGGAGCAGCAGAGCGTTCGCTTGAAATGCGTGCAGTGCTGGTCCGCGCGGCTCACTTGGGGCGGATTCCGCTTCGGCGAGCTTGTCGAGATGGCCAAACCGCTGCGCAGCGCCAAGGCGATCCGAATCGACTGCGCCGACAAATGGTACGAGTACATGTCGCTCGAAGAGATGGTTTCCGAGCACGTGCTGCTGGTTCTCGATCTTCAGGGCAAGCCGCTGCCGGACGATCACGGCGCGCCGCTACGGCTGATTGATGCGTCCAAGTATGGGTACAAGTCGGCCAAGCTGATCACATCGATCACGTTTGTGACGGAAGGCAAGGGCAGCATGGCCTGCGACATCGGTCCGTATTATTCGCCGACGGGAGAAATCCTGCCGGGCTACGATCATCCGCTCGATCTGGGGCCGAACGTACGGAAGAAGATCAAGGGCGGCGTGATTACAGAGTACTGATGTTTCGCTGGAGCAAACGGGATTTCCTACGGGTGGCCGGCGTCGCCATCGCCGACAGAATCTTGCGAAGGCGCGCACTGGCGGCGCCCGACGCGCGGCCTGGCTATTCGGAACGCAAGGTCGTGATCGTCACGTTCGGCGGCGGCGTTCGGTATTCGGAGACCTTCTCGCCGGAGGGGCTGCGCAACATCCCGCGCCTGGCCGAGTTGCAGCCGCAGGGGCGGTTTTTCGAGACGTGCACGAACTCGGGGGTGCTGTCGCACTATAATTCGACGGCCAGCATCGTCACCGGGCAGTGGCAGCGGGTGGATGACTTTGGCTTCGACCGGCCTGCGAGCCCTACGCTGTTCGAGTGGTTCCGCAAAGGCCGGAAGGCCGCGACGACCGATGCTTGGGCGATCTGCACGAACAAGAGTTTCGCGACCATCGGGGCGAGCGGCGTGCGCGACTACGGCGTGCCCCATGGGGCAAACGTCATCCTTCCCAAACAGCTTCTGATCGAGGCGGTGGACGAGATCGTGCGGAGCGACCGGGGCTTGGGCGTCGCGGATCGCGGCAACGTCCTGCGGCAGCTGCGCGAGATTCTGAACGAGGGCTACGAGGGTGTCGGCTGGACGGTCTTCCGGACGACGCGCGAGCTCGATCGTACGATCCGCGAGACACTGACGCGCAGCCTGCTCGAATACATCGACGGGCCGGAGGGGCCGACCTCGGGCGACGAACTGACCTTCTTCATCACGCGCGAGATCATGCGCGAGTTTGCGCCGCGGCTTCTGCTGGTGAACTTCTGGGACATGGACGTGGCGCACTGGGGCTCCTACTCGCTGTATCTGCAGGCGATTACGCGGACGGACCGGCTTACGGGGATGCTGTGGGACGAGATCTGCGAGAACCCGCACTATAAGGGCAAGACCGACCTGCTGATTCTGCCGGAGTTGGGGCGTGACGGCGACGAGAATACGGCGAACGGATTTTTGAACCATCGCAGCGGCGATCCCTCGTGCCGGAAGGCGTGGCTGCTGGCGCTGGGATCGGCGGTTTCGCCGGGCGTGACCGAGCGTCCGATCGCGCACGTCGATGTTACCGCGACCGCGGCCGAACTGCTGGGAGTCAAGACCGGCGAGATGGGCGGCCGCGTTATCACCGAGCTTTTCTGATCATGGCGGGACCGGGTTCTCCATATATTCAGCAGGTGATTCAGAGCGGGCTCTTCGATCGCTTGCCCGCGACCTTCGCGACCTATACGTTCGACCGCATCCGCGACTGGGCGATGCTGTTTCCAGCCGAGCAGAGCTACTTCGAGCGGCTGCTGGGGTTACTCGACCGCTCCGAGCCGGAGCTGGTGCGGCAGTTGTTCGCCGGGCTCTCCGAACTCGAGCAGCGGATGGGCATCGAGCGCAAGACGTGGAACACGCGGCAGTTCACGTTGGAGCATGTCGATTTTCTGCAGCGCTCGCCGCACTATGCGGAGTGGCGCCGGCAGATCGCCGCGATCTTTGCGCGGATCGATCCTCTGCTCGATGAAGAGGTAGCGCGGAGCGGACGGCCGCGGCTGGTGATCGTGACCTCGCCCGCCGAGCTTCCGGTGGGGCCGGACCGGATGTGGAAGCGCATCGACCGGCATGGGAAGCGGGTCGAACTCGATGTGCCCGAGACGCTGGCCCCGGGGGACTACCTTTCGCTGCTGCTGACAGGGGCGCCGAAGGAGAGGGCGAGACCCACGCTGTTCGAGGGCGACCTGCGCGAGCCGTACGCGGGATGGCTGATCGAGGCCGGGGCGGCGCTACAGCCGTTTGGGGAAAAGTCAGAGAAGACCGTAGCCCTGAGCTACGGGACGATGGACGCCTACCGGAGCGAGCTGATGGCGTCGGTGCGGCAGATGCTCGAGACGAAGCAGTTGCGCGGGCCGCAGCAGCTTGGGGCTGAGCTGCGGAAACTGAAGACCGCTCCGCCGAAGGGGCGGCTGGGGCGCGATCCGCTGATTGCGGAGTTTCTGAGGTCGGTGCTGCTGGCGGGTAACGGCACGCTGCTGATCAACAATACGTTCGCCGAGTGGGCGACGGTGCAGGCGGTGCGGCGGGCGCGGCCGGTCCTGACGATGGTCTCGTTCGGGGTCCGCAATAAGGTGAAGCCGTTCAGCAGCCTGCTGATCTATACGGATCAGGAGAGCTCGAGCCCGATTCCGTCGCAGATGGATACGCTCGGGACGTACATCGATCTCGAAATCTTCTACCAGTACGTCTGGCAGGAGTTCGAGAAGTATGCGGAGTACCGGCTGAACACTGCCTATCTATTCTTCTTCGAGGGCGCCGAGGAGATGCTCGCGATCGCTCCTCCGGACTTTCCTCTCATGAACGCCAAAGGTCCTCGGAAGCTGCAGGACGTTTATGGATCGGCCAGAGAATGGCTGGGGGTCTGAACCGGCGCCAGTTCTTCGCGCTCGCAGCGGCAGGGCTGGGGTGGCCGGGAGGGCGCGCGGGGTTCGCCGAAACGATTCCGATTGTCTATCGCAAGCCCGATCCGCTGGCTCCCGAACGCGCACTCATTGACCCGGCGGCCGGAGGCTTCGCCCTGGAGGCAGCGGCGGCCCGGATCGAGGAGGCGCTGCGCTCGATGCAGGGCGAGGGCCGGGATGTGCAGTTCTATTCCCTGGCGGACGGCCTGGTGCGGTATGAGATCCGCTCGGGGGCGGAGTACGTCACGGGTGTCGGGCGGGTTCGCTGGGAAGGCGAGCGCGTTGCGGGCTTCGAGCCGGTGGAGGAGACGCGGGCGCATTCGGAGCGTCCATGGTTCGCGGAGATCACGGGGCATCTGTTCGGAGAGTCCGAACCGTTCCGGTCGCAGCTTTGCCGAGGAGTACCGTACTGGCGCGCGCGGCTCGATACGGCGTCGGGGATCGATGTCTACGGCAACAACGGCGTTGCGGTCGCAGATATCGATAGCGATGGTTGGGACGAAATCTACGTGTGCCAGCCGGGCGGGCTGCCGAACCGGCTGTATCGCCGCGGGAAGGACGGGCGGTTCGAGGACATTACAGACGCGGCGGGGGTCGGGGTGCTGGATGACACGGCCAGCGCGCTTTTCCTCGACCTGCGCAACAGCGGGCGGCAGGACCTGGTGGTGCTGACCACCTCCGGACCCCTGCTGTTCCTGAACGAGGGCGGATCGCGCTTCCGCTACGCGCCCGACGCCTTCCGGTTCGCGACACCGCCGTCGGGCACGTTCACCGGGATGGCGGCGGCCGATTACGACCGCGACGGATTCGTCGATCTCTATCTCTGCACCTATATCTACTTTCAGGGCGAGGAGCAGTATCGCTACCCGGTTCCGTATCACGATGCTCGGAACGGCCCGCCGAACTTTCTGTTTCGCAACCGGCTTAACGAAGGGTATTTCGACGATGTCACGGCGGCTACCGGACTGAGTGAGAACAACAATCGCTACAGCTTCGCTCCCGCGTGGTGCGACTATGACGGCGACGGCTGGCCGGACCTCTATGTGGCCAATGACTTCGGCCGAAACAACCTCTATCGGAACGAGGGTGGACACTTCCGCGACGTGGCCGAGGAGGCCGGGGTGGTCGACGTCGGGCCGGGCATGAGCAGCGCCTGGTTTGACTACGACGGCGACGGGCGGCCGGATCTCTATGTCGCGAACATGTGGACGGCTCCGGGTCAGCGCGTCGGCGCCGATTCGAAGTTTGCGCCGGTGACGCGGGACGGGCTCCGGGAGGAGTACCGGCGCCATGCGAAGGGTAACTCGCTGTATCGCAACCGGGGCGATGGCGGGTTTGCGGAGACCGGGGCGCGCGAGGGCGTCGAGATGGGGCGCTGGGCGTGGTCAGCCGACGGCGTGGATTTCGATAACGACGGCGTGCCGGAGATCTATGTCACGTGCGGGATGCTGACGGGCGACAAGGGACCGGACCTGAACAGTTACTTTTGGCGGCGGACGGTGGCGGAGTCGCCAGCGCGCGCCGAGCAGAGTCCGGGCTATGAGCGGGGCTGGAATTCGATCAACCAGTGGATCCGCGAAGGGTATAGCTGGAGCGGCGACGAACGCAACGTGTTCTATGTGCGGCGAGAGGGACGGTATCGGGACTACTCGGGTGTTTCGGGGATCGATGTCGCGGGCGACAGCCGCGCGTTTGCAGTGACGGACCTCGACGGAGACGGCGCGCTCGACCTGATCGTGAAGACGCGGCTGGGTCCGCAGCTACGGGTGTTTCAGAACCAGGCGGCCGGCGGACGGCATTCGATCGGACTGCTGCTGCGCGGGGTGCGATCCAATCGCGACGCCATCGGTGCGAAGGTGGAGGTGACGCACGAGGGCGGCACGGTGACGCGATGGGTGAGCGCGGGGTCGGGGTATCTTTCGCAGCACACCAAGCAGGTGATCGTGGGGCTGGGCGAGTCGCGGCGGGCCGAGCGGGTGCGAATTGTCTGGCCTTCGGGAGAGGTCCAGGAGATCCGGCAGTTGGCGGCCGGGTTCCGATATCGCATCACGGAGGGCAAGGACGAAATCGAGCGCGAGGCCTTCGCGTCGGCGCGGAGGCTGGATGCGAAGACGCTGCCGGGCGACGATCGTCCGGGGCTGGCAGATACGTGGCTGCTGGAACCGCTGCCGTCGCCGGTTACTCTGGAGGGATCTGGGCCGCGAGTGGTCCGGTTGACTTCGGAGGCGTTGAAGAACGCTCCGGCGGAGATGACCTCGGCTTGGGCGATTTTCCGGCGGTATCTGTTTGACTATCGGGCCGATCTGGAACTGCCGTTGGCGTTCCTGGTGGACGAGCGCGGGCTGATTCACAAGATCTATGGCGGCGTTCCGGGGGCGGAGGCGGAACGTGCCGATGTGGCGCTGCTGCGCCGGCGGGACCGTGAGGCGCTGGCGCTTCCTTTCCGGGGCGAGTATCACCATCCGCCGGGGCGAAACTTGTACCGGTTCGCGGCTGCGTTTCTCGGCGCGGGGTATGCTCGTGCGGCGCTGCCATATCTGGACGAGCTGCTGGCGCGCTCGCCGGGCAACCCGAAGGCGCTGCTGGCGGCGGGGCAGATCCAGCTCGATCTGGGGAACGTCGCCGAAGCAAGGCAGCACCTGGAGCGCGCGATCGCTCTGAATCCGAAGCAGGCGGAGGCGCACAACGCGCTCGGGGGCGTGCACATGAGCGAAGCGCGATACAGGGAGGCCGCGGAAGCGTTCGGCCGGGCGCTGGAGCTTCAGCCCAAGGCGGCGTATGCGATGGCGAACCTGGCGCAGGCCGAGGCTCGGCTGGGGAACGCAGCGCGGGCGGAGGAGTTGTTCCGGGCGGCGCTCGCGGCGGACCCGGACGATGCCGACGCGGCGAACCAGCTCGGGCTTCTGCTGGCCCGGCAGGGCCGCAACGACGAGGCGCGGCGCAGCTTCCAGCAGGCGCTGACGATCCGGAAGGACCATTCGGGCGCGATCAACAACCTTGGTGTACTCTATATGAAGCTTGGCCAGAGAAACGACGCGCTGGCGGCCTTCCTGTACGGGACCAGGGTGAATCCGGATGATGAGACGATCTGTCTGAACCTGGCCCGGCTGTACGTGCAGAGCGGCGAGCGGGCGCGGGCGCGGGCGGTTCTCGAAGAGTTTGTGACGCGGCGGCCGGGGAGCGAGACGGTCCGACGGGCGCTGCGGGAGTTGGACCAATGATCGATACTGTGCTCCTGTTCCTGCTGCTGCAGGGATCGCCGGAATCTCCCGAGCGGGTGCTGCGGCAGATCGAGGAGTCCGGGCGCCTGGTCGTCCTGACGGAGTCGGCCTCCGAACGGGTGGCGGAACGGCCACAGATCGCTCCGGGGGCGCCACCGCTGCTGAGCTTCCGCTATTTCGAGGGCCGGGACCGGCATCGGTTCGGCGAACTGGATCTGGTGTTGGACGATGCGGGCCATTAGTCTTCTGCTAGTTTGCAGTCTGCTTCTGATCGGACAGGATTCGAAGGTTTCCCAGGGTCTCGAACAGTTCCGTCGCGGGGAATACGCCGAGGCGAGGCGCACGCTCGAAGGGCTGGATGACGCCCGGGCGCGGGTCTACCTGGCGCTGGCGCGGGCGGCGACGGGCGAGTGCGCCGAGGTGCTGAGCGACCTGGAGCGCGAGTTCGATTCGCAGAGCGACTCGGGGCTGATGCGCGCGGCCGGCGTGGGGCTGGCGCAGTGCGCGGTGACGGCGGACCGCTTCGATATCGGCTTTCGCGTGCTCCAGGGATTGAGCCGGCGTTTCCCGGAGGACGCGGATGTTCTGTATCTGGCGGCGAAGCTTCACATGAAAGCGTGGAACGAGACGCTGTACCGGATGTTCCGCAACGTTCCGTCGTCGTACCGGGTGAACCAGATCTCCGGCGAGATCTTCGAGATCCAGAACCGGTTCTCCGAGGCGGCGGCCGAGTATCGCAAGGCGATCGAGAAGAGCCCGGCGGCGCTGAACCTGCACTTCCGGCTGGGGCGCGCGCTGCTGATGGAGTCGCGGACGCCCGAGGCTCTCGAGGCGGCGCGGCGGGAGTTTGAGTCCGAGCTGAAGCTGAATCCGGGCGATGCGGCGGCGGAGTACCAGGTGGGGCAGATCCTGGTGGCCCAGCAGAAGGCGGTGGAGGCGGCGGCGCGGTTCGAGCGGGCGCTGGCGATCGACGGGAAGTTTGTCGAGGCGATGATCGCGCTGGGCCGCATCCGGCTGAGTGAGAAGCGGAACGATGAGGCGATTCAACTGCTGGAGCGGGCCGTGCAGCAGATGCCGAATAGCGAAGCGGCGCGATATAGCCTCATGATGGCGTATCGCAATGCGGGCCGGCAGGAGGAGGCGGTGCGGCAGAAGGAGGAACTCGAGCGCCTGCGGCAGCCTCCGGCGGGCGAGTTCACCGAGTTTCTGGAGCGGCTCGGCGAGAAGCCTCCGGCGACGGCGCCATGATGCGATGGCTGGCGGCCGCCGCACTGCTCGGGGCCGCGACTTGGACGCCGGTGTTTGAGAACATCGGGCGGGAGTCGGGCTTCGTGCACGTCTTTCCGAATGGCGGGCCGACCGAGACACAGCCTTCGAAAAAGTACATCATCGAGACGACCGGCAGCGGCGTGGCCCTAGTGGATTTCGATAATGACGGGAACCTCGATGCGCTGGTGGTCTCGGGCGAGGGCGCGCTGACGCGGCTCTATCGCAACGACGGCAAGGGCAAGTTCAGCGACGTGACCGAGGGCTTCGGCATTCGGGCTTCCGGATGGGGACAGGGCGTCTGCGCGGGCGATTTCGACAACGACGGCTATACGGACGTGGTCGTGACGTACTGGGGGTCGAGCGTCCTCTATCGCAACCGCGAGGGAAAGGGCTTCGAGGACGTCACGCGCGCGGCGCGGCTGGAGACGGGTCCGCGGCACTATAACAGCGGCTGCGCGTTTGTCGACTATGACCGCGACGGGCATCTCGACCTGTTCGTCGCCAACTATCTGCATTTCGACTTCGAGACGACGCCGCTGCCTGGCGCCAATCCGTTCTGCTTCTATCGCAATGTGCCGGTGAACTGCGGTCCGCGCGGGCTGCCATTCGAACAGAATATGCTGTTCCGCAACAACGGAGACGGCACGTTCACGGATGTCTCGAAGAAAGCCGGAATCGCCGGCAGGGGACAGGCCTATTCGCTCGGCGTATTGACGGGTGACTTCGACGGCGATGGATGGCCGGACATCTACGTGGCGGGCGACCAGACGCCTTCCCTGCTCTACATGAACCAGCGCGACGGCACGTTCCGCGAGGAGGCGCTGCTGCGCGGCGTCGCACTCGATGAGCACGGCAAGGCTCTCTCGGGCATGGGTGTCACGGCAGCGGACTTCGACGGCGACGGGTGGCTCGATATCTTCCGCACTAACTTCTCCGATGAGCGTGAGACGCTGTACCGCAACCGGGGCGGCGGCGATTTCGACGAGGTGACGGCGGCGGCGGGACTGGCGCACAACACGAGCTACGTCGGCTGGGGGTGCGGCTTCTTCGACTTCGACAACGACGGATGGAAAGATTTGATGCTCGTTAACGGGCACGTCTTTCCGGAAGCCGACCGGCTGCCGGGCGAGATCCGCTACCGCCAGCGCGCGATTCTGTATCGCAACCTGGGCAACGGGAAGTTCGACGATATATCGCTGCGGGCGGGTCCGGCGGTTGTGGAGGAGCATGTCGCGCGCGGGGCTGCGTTCGGGGATATTCATAACGACGGGTCGATCGAGGTCCTGATCAACAACCAGAACGACACCCCATCGCTGTTCGCGCTTAAGGGCCGCTCGGGGGGCAACTGGGTGCTGCTGCGGCTGGTGGGCACGGCGAGCAACCGCAGCGGGATCGGCGCTTCGATCCGGCTGACGGCGGGCGGGCGGACGCAGGTGGATGAGGTGCGGAGCGGCGGGAGCTACCTGTCGCAAAACGACCTGCGCCTGCATTTCGGCCTGGGGGCGGCGAAGCGGATCGACACCATCGAGATCCGGTGGCCTTCGGGACGGCGCCAGTCAATGAAGGATGTCGCCGTGAATCGGATCCACACGATCACGGAACCGGCGGAGTAGCGGTCGGGGCCTGTACGCGCCTTGTCAGCGCAAGCGAAACAACAAGATAATGTAAGCAGGGAGTGTATTCTCCCCGGAGTGTGACATGAGCGTCTGTGGTCGGGGACTGATCCTGGCGGTGGCGGTTTCGATCTGGGCCGGCGCGGCTCAGGCGCAAGTGCTGAAGCTGAACGAGAAGCAGGAACTGGAAATCGGGAGGCGGGCGGCTGCGCAGATCGAGATGGAGCAGCCGATGTTTGACGATCCGAAAGTCCTCGGCTATGTGCAGAAAGTCGGGATACGGCTGGCTCGGGAATCGGGACGTCCGGGCGTCAGCTACCACTTCAAGATCATCCAGAGCAGCGATGTGAATGCCTATGCGCTTCCAGGCGGCTTCATCTACGTGACCATGGGGCTGCTGGAAGCGGTGCGCGATGAGAGCGAACTGGCGGGCGTGCTGGCGCACGAGATCGGACATATCGCAGCGCGGCAACATGCGTCGAAAATACGGCGCTCCCAACTGGCTTCGCTGGGTGTGAGCTTCCTGGGTCCGGTGATGGGCGGCGGAGTGCGCGCGGCGGCGGCGGTGCGCGGCGGGCGGACGAGCGCGCGCGGGCTGTTCATGCGGTTCACAAAAGAGAACGAGCGCGAGGCCGACCGCATGGCGGCGAAGAACCTGTATGCCGCGGGTTACGATCCGGAGGGGATGATCCGGTTCCTCCGGCGGCTGAACGGCCTGCACGAGGACGATCCGGGGTCGGTGAAGGGATATTTTTCATCGCACTCGAGCCTGGAGGACCGCGCCGACAGCATCCGGGACCTGATCGAGACGTTTCCGCCAAAGGAGGGGCTGCGGCGGGAGAGTCCGGAGTTGCCGGAGATCCAGGCGCATATCCGGGCGGTGAAGCCGGCGGGGGCGCTGGCGAGTTCGGCGGCGGCGGCGGCGGTGATCGAGGCGGCTGAGGACGAGCCGGAGTCAGAAGAAGCGAAGGATCGCGAGATTGCGGCGCTGTTTGCGCCGATTTTCTACCAGGGACTTGGCGACGAGCCGCGGTTCGACTACATCACCAAGTTCGATTTTGACGGCGACTGGCGAGGAGACAACAACTGGGCCCATGCCGGGAAAGACAGATATGCGATGCCTGCCTGGGTCTACTACTCGGTCCGGGAGACGCGCACGCATTACTTCCTGCATTACGCGGTTTTCCATCCTCGGGATTATAAAGGCGGGATGGGACGGGGCACGCTGTTCAGCAAGGTGATTCGCACGGCCGCGAAGCCGGCGGCGAAGGTGGATCCGACCGGCCGGGTTGGCGAGGCGGTGCTCGCGCACGAGAACGACCTGGAGGGCTGCCTGATCGTGGTCGAGAAGCGCGGCGGCGATCCGAAAGACGGCAAGGTGCTCTACGTCGAGACGCTGGCGCATAACAACTTCCTGAAGTACGTGCCAACTGATTCCCCGCGCGAGGGCTTCGAGACGGTGACTCTCCACGGACGGCGTGCGAAGCTGTTCATCGAGCCGAAGGGGCACGGAATCGAGGCGTATCGGGCGGAGGGCGAGCAGACGAAGGTTCCGCTGCTGCTGTACACATTTACGGGATTCGCGGATGTTCCAGATCCGGAGCACGCGAAGCCGGTGGGGTACGATCTTGCTCCGATTGCGACGACGCTTTGGCTCGAAGCGCTTCGGGGCGTAACACCGACGTATGCCGAGACAGAGGACTACGGCACGCTGCTGCTCGATGTGGCCGAGGGCGACAGTGTGCGAGAGGCGACGATTCCAGTGGGGCGCATCGGTTCGGCGTTCCGGGGCCGGGTCGGGGGCGCGAACCTGGCGCGCCCGCCGTGGGGGTGGTTCGATGGCAAAGACAAGGACCAGCCGCTCGGGCAATGGTATTTCGATCCGGCGCGGACGATTCGGCGGGATTTCGGGCTGGACGATTCGTTCCCGACGGCGTATCTGCGGCTCGGCGAGTTGGAAACCCTGGAGAAGCGGCAGGTAGCCGGCTACGAGGCGAGCGTCCGTTGAGGGCACAGGCAGGCAAGGAACTTCTCAGGTCATGCCGGGATGATCGTGCTCGTCCGGGCGGACCGGGGCTTCGCGGAGCTGGTCGCGGAGGCGGCGGAGGCGCTCGGCGTCCGGGTCTTCGGGACCGTAGTGTTCGAGCATCTCGTTGATCAGGCCTTCGAGGCTCTCCCTGGTGTCTCCGGAAAGCGGCGGTGGAGCGGCCGGGGCGGCGCCTTCTCCGCCGGCTGCGCCCGCTCCGCCCTCGCGGTCGGATTCGGATTCAGCGCCGGGAGGCGGTGGGGCGCTCTCCGGCGATCTTCCGCTGGACGGTGGTGGTGGCGGCGGCTCGCCCTCGCCGGATTCGGGTTCGGGGCCTTGCGAGGTGTGTGAACCGTCGCGGTCGGGGCGCTGCCCCCCCCCTCCACCTCCGGCCATCGGCGGCGGAGGGGGTGGAGGCGAAGGAGGCTGCGGGGGCGGCGGGACGTTTTGCGCCAGGAGGCATTCCAGAAGGTTTTGCAGGATGTAGCGGTCGCCCCGGCGCGCTCCATCAAGGCAGGCCTGGAGTTTGGCGATGCTGACGTTGGCTTCGCGTAGAAGATCGACAACGTACTGAACATGGCGCGGTTCGGCGGGCACTCCGGGCACCATGTCGAACTTCGAGGTGACCTCGTCAACGATCTCCTGCATGTCGGCCGGATTGGTTTCCAGTTCGCCCCGGAGCTTGTCGTATTCACCTTCGGAGAGGCCGGTGACCGGGAGGTCGCAAGGAGGCTCGGGACCCATCTCGCCGGGTTTGCAGGGGGCGCCGACCTCGTCGGCGAACTTGTCGAGTCCGGCCAGTTCGACGGAGCTGCGAATGAGGCCGCCGTACCACTGATTCAACCTGTCCTTCAGGGCCGAGCAGGCGAGAACATTCACCATCCGCTGAAACGTGGCGGTCTGTGAGATATAGCGCATGCCCAGATTGAGCGCCTGGTCGAGGGCGAGCTGACCGACCAGACCCCAGAGGCAGCCCCACGCCGGCGGAGTGCCGCAGGAGATCGCCTGGAGGATCAGGCGGAGCGGCCAGCGGAGCGTATTGATCAGGGCGATGACGTCCTTGCTCTCCTGAATGAACTTGATGAATTCCTCGAACTGCTTTTCCAGGTCCTCGAAATACTTTTTGACCTTGTCCTCGAACTCCTCGAATTGCTTGGTCACGTCCTCGATCGGTTTAAGGAATTCGAGATCGACGTCGAGGTTGTCGAACTGCTCCGTGAGCTTGTTGAAGGCTCCATCGACGATGCCGTTGATGCAGGCCGTAAAGCGGCTGAACGCCTGATCGAGGATGCTTGAGAAGAACTGTTTGGCGGCTTTCAGGAATGCATTAAAGGTCACGAAGACCCAGTTGCGGCTCGTGGAAGCCTTCACGTTCCCGGCACGTGTGCG
Organism: Bryobacteraceae bacterium; assembly: GCA_046289265.1. Lineage (GTDB taxonomy): Bacteria > Acidobacteriota > Terriglobia > Bryobacterales > Bryobacteraceae > JBKBWD01. Next base: position 43,382 of record JBKBWD010000034.1, read on the forward strand.
GAAGCCGTCGAACTTCTTTTTCACCTTCTCGAAGAAGGGATGGAAGCGGGCGATGGCGCCGCGGAAGCGCCAGCCGAGGGTTCCCAGAATCGTGCCGGTTGTGCCGGCCCACAGGTCGAGCTTGCTGATCGTGCGGGCCGCCGAGGCGAGTTGGGGCGCCGACGACGGCAGGTCGAAGATGTCGTCGAAGTATAGCTTGCGGACGGTACCGCCGTACTCCTTAAAGGCCTTGTCGACATCGGCGCTCCACTTTTTGTGTTCTTCCTTCCACTCACCGACGTTATCGGGCGGCACCTTTCGCTGGATCATGCCGCGGCGCGGCGCGGCGGTGACGGCCGGAAGCTTCTGGACCTTGGCGGGACCGGCCCCCACCTTGGGCGGCTTCTGCTTCATCGGCTTGTTGAGCTTTTCAAGGTGCTCGTCGAGCTTGACGATCACGCCGGCGACGTTCTGCTGCTGGTAGTCGGCCGGGAGATCGAAGTAGAGATAAATGCCGGGGTGATTGGGGAGGGCGTAGACCCAGATACGCTCTTTGGCTTTGCGGATGCCGCCGGTTTTGGATTTCTCGGTGTCGAAGCGCTTGTAGTTGATGGGGTCCGGCAGTTTCAGCGTCGCGCCGCTGCCGTCGCCGACGGGGAGGACATCCCCGTGCGGGGGTGATGCGCTCAGCTTCCTGGCCCAGTTATGGAAGTGCTGGATGTAGTTCTTGAGCTGCTTGTTTCCGCTGCGGACTTCGGAGCGGGAGGCCGGTTTGAGGTCGCCAACCCAGAATCGCTTCACGAAAGAGCCTACGATGGCCTTGGCCTGCGCGTCCCAGGTGGGACTCCGCTTGGCGGTTTTCGGATTGACGGCGGCGCCGAGAGGCAGGTCAGCGTAGTCGGGCGGCGTGGCGCTGCCATCGCCCTTGCCGCGTACGCCGGCGACGGTGGAGGCCGGGTCGGATTTGTAGAGGTCGGCTTCGCCGAGGGCGTCGTGGGAGGGCGTTTTTTTGTTCGTTCCGGGGATGGGCGCTTCGGTGACAAGCTCCCCGTTGGCCGCGCGGAGTTCCTTGAATACGTCGATGTGCATGCCGGTGCCGTAGAGAGGTCCCCAGTGGACCGGGCGGTACTTGGCGGGGACCGCGGCGGCGGCGGAAGCGGGCGTACGCTGGACGGCCAAACGCGTACCGCCGGTCTGCTGCACGACGTGGACAAGCTCGTGGGCGAGCAGGCGCGAGGGCGCGGGCCTGGATGCGGCGGAGAACCAGATGTGATTCTTGTAGGTAAATGCCTGGGCGGCCAGGGATTCGCTCACCTCGGCGGCGCGGGCATCGGTATGCACACGAACATCGCTCAAGTCGCGGCCAAGCCGCGGCTCGTAGAATTCGCGAACGTTCGCGGGCAGCGGCGATCCGCCCTGGAGAAACTCCGAGCCGTCGCCTTCGATCTCGAATGCGGGCGGCGCGCGTGGCTGGTCCGCTGCGCTCCGCTGGAGGGTGGAAACGGGGGGTGCGCGGCCCTGCTGGACGACGTGGGCCAGTTCATGGGCGAGGAGCCGGCGGCCGGCAGGATGGCCGGGCGCGTATTGGCCGGACCGGAAGATGACGTCGCGCCCGGCGGCGAAGGCCAAGGCGTTGATGCTGCGCGCGTCACGGTCGGCCTGCGCGCCGGTATGGATGCGGACTCCGCGGAAGTCGCGGTGGAAGCGTTGTTCGAACCAGGAGCGCTCGCCGTCCGGCAGCGGCCGGCCGGCGCCGCGGAGGGCCTGGATTTCAGAGCCGAGCGAGGACGGAGGCGGCGCGGCGGGCGCGAAACCCGTAACGCGGTCCGGCTGGACGATCTCCTCTTCTTCGGTCTCCGGTTCGGGTTCGGCGAGGCGCTGGACGAGAGGCGTGATGCCGGGAGCGGACGTGGGCGCCGCGGCAGCCGTGTCCGGCATACGCATCACCTCGGCCGCGACGCGGTCAGCTTCCTGCTCGTAGACATCGCCGGGAGCCGAAACCGCGAGCTTGGTCTGGAGTTCGATCTTGTCCCGGCAGGAGGGGCAGCCTCCGCCGCAGGCGCACTTGGGCTGGATGAAGGCGACCTCGCTGGTGACAGGTTCGGCCAGGGGCGAGCGGGGCGCGGGTTGGCGCACGGGCGCCCGAGACGTTTTGGACGCCTGTTTCATGCCGGCCTGCCGGGCTGCCTTCATCCGAGCTGTCTCCGCGTTCGCATCGTATGGCTCAGGGCGTGTAGGTGACGACGGCGTAGGAGTGGACGAAATCCCGGCTCCTGGGGTGGGCCAGCGGATCGCCCGGCAGCACATGGACCGTCACGGTAATGATGCGGGATTTGACCAGAACGCCGTTCAGTTTTAGATCCTGCCGCACCTTTGTGGAGCAGCTCAAGGGCAGAAATCTGGCGCAGTCGAACGGGTCGACTCCGCGGCAGAAGTTTTCGAAGGTGAAGCAGACGCGGTAAGCGTCCAGGCAGCTTCCGCCGTCGCGCTCGAGTTTGCCGGCGCTGTTGGTCTTGCAGCCGAGCCCTTTGAGAAGAACGCCGGTGGGGCAGGTGTTCTCGATGGGAGTCACCTCCTCTTCGAGCACGATGCCGGACTTATCCTTGGGGCAGTCAGAGCCCTTCGCCTCGATGGCGGTCCATTCGATCAGCTTGCCGCCGCCGAGTTTGTTGCCGAATGCCGTGCAGTCGGCGTCCATGAACTCGCGGTCCTTGAGGGTATAGGCGCAGGGTGAGGCGGCTGCCTTGGCCGGCTGGGCCTGCGGCTCGGCTTGGGCGGTTTCGGCGGCGCCGAAAAGGGCCTCGTCGCGGTCTTTGCTGTCCGCGGCGGCCTCCTGTTGTTTCTCTTTGCAATCGGGGCAGCCGCCTCCGCAGGCGCAGCGGCCTCCGGGCGAACCGAAGCCGGAGCCGGTGGGAGTGGAGACAATCGGGGCCGCCTGACGCCGCACGGGCGGTTCGTCGTGAGCGGTACGCCTTCGTCTCATCCTGCGTCGCGCGATCATGTCCAGGTCTCCTACTTTTTCTTCTTCGGAGCGTCGGGCCTCAGCCGCTTGACCGGCGTCGGCGGGCGCGTGGGATCGATTCTACCTGGCGTTGGAGGAACGGGCGCGGGCCTGACAGGCTCGGGCCGCACAGGCTCCGGTCTGACAGGTTCCGGCCTGACAGGTTCGGGGCGGACGGGTTCGGGCTTTACCGGCTCGGTCGGATTGGGTTTCGGCTTATCCTTCACGGGGCCGGCGGGACCGCTCGGGCCTCCTGGGCTCGGTTTGTCGGGACCGCGGAGGCCGATGACGATCTCCTGGAAGGGCATACGGCCGGGGGCCAGTTGGATGGGCCGGGGCGAGGTGTAGAGGACCGCCTTCTCGTGCGCAACAACGACGTGGACGCCCTTGCGGTGGACGTCGGCGAGCTTGCGGCCGAGTTCCGGGTCGATCCGAATCGCGAAGTATCCTGCGTTTTCGGTCTGGACGGACGGGACCTCGCGGACGGGTGGGCCGTCCGGGGCGGCGAGGGAGACGGTGAGGCCGGGGAGTCCCCGGCCTTTCGACTCGGTGACGCGGCCTTCGAGGAGGTAGTGGTCGCGTGCAACATGCGCGGGGCGAATCGAGACCATCTCCTTTTCGATCTCAAGCGCGTGGACAATCTTGCGGTTGGCTTCGAGGCGCGAGCGCATCGCGACCGTTTTGGGATGATTCTCGCCCAGGCGGTGTTCGAGACGCAGGGTCTCGGCCTGGATGGCGACCTGCGCGAGCGACTCCAGGTTGCGCATCACGCCGATGGCCGCGGTACGGGTTTCAAAAAGCGTCTCGAGGGATTCGCCGAGATTTTCGGCTGCACGTTTCAACTCGTCATTCATTGTCGTTTAGCCTCTCATTCTCGGACCGGCGGCAAAAGCGTTCCCGAGGGTCTGGCCCGCCATCTCGCAGGACCTGGGGTGCAGGATCTGGTTGGGCGCGTCCACCGCGGGCATCGATCCCTGGTTGGAGACGAGGATGCAGTGGTCGCCCTGGTTATGCGCGGTAATGTTCATGACGATGCTGGTCGAGACCAGCGACCAGATGGGCGCCTCGACCGGCGCGATGCCCTCCTTAAAGCGGCTGGAGGTGACGCGCACGGAGTCGCCGAGCACGAGGGTGTTCACCAGGAACCGGAGGTTGCCGAGGGGCACTCCGAGTCCGGTGTAGTCGGACTGGTTGGCGGTATAGCCAAGGTCGCCGCGCGACCAGATAGCCTGCGCGGTCATGCTCTCGGCGGGGGCGCCGAGGCGGACCTGGTTTCCGGCGTAGTGGGTTTTTCCGTCAGGGACGAAGCGCATCGCCTGCGTGATGTCGATGGAGGGGCCGGTGGTATCGGAACCCTTGATGTCGCTGCTGGCGGCGGATTCGCGGGCTCCGACGTTCAGGATCAGGACGGCGCCGGCGAGGCGTGCGAGCTGCGAAGGCCCGGTGATGTCGCTGCTCAGGAAGTTGTTCTCGACGGCGACTGGACCGACGGCGGTGAGCCAGAGCGCCTGTCCGGCGGGCTGGCGGACCACGTTGTCATAGACGCGCGCGGCAGGCTGGTCGGCGGCAGGGAGAATCTCGCCATCGGCGCCGCGCGAGAAGAAAGCCATGGCGCGAAGGACGATGCCGCCGCGAATGCCGGCGCTCACGGGGAACTGAATATTGGGAACGATGGGGCCGTTGGAGAGCACGGCGTTGTCGCGGACCTCGATGTGATCGGCCAGCGCGGCGAAGATGCCGGTGACGGGGTCGATGTGGCGGAGGCCGCAGTGCTCGATGCGGTTGCCCGAAATGATGACCTGGTCGCAGATGCCGAGGGAAATGCCGCCGAGCCCCTGGGACGCCGCGAGGGTGAGGAGTTGCTCAGTGAACGGGTTGCGGAGACAACGGTGGATGCGGTTGCCGCTGATCTCGAGGTCGAAGACGGGGATGCCGAACTGGCCGGCGAGGCCGCCGGCGCTGGTGCTGCGGTTGTGGGTCTGGCCGGAGGTTCCGATGCCGGACAGGCCCATGTGGGAGATGTCGTTGCGTTCGATCAGGATCTCGCTGAGGAGGTGGCCGAGGTAGGTGCGCTCCTGGACCGGCGCGGGGCGAAGGTCTAGGAGGAACGTGATGCGAATGGGCAGCATGCCGCCGCCAGGGTCCTGCTGGAAGGAGGCGATCTCGTAGCCGGGCGACTCGACCCGGAGGACGTAGTCGCCGGGCGTGATGCCTTCGCCCGAAAGAAGGACGCCGCCGTCCTCATTGGAGGTAACGAACCACTGGGGTCCGGCCCCGCCATCGCCGCGGAACGACAGGATGATGCCGTTGGCCGGCTCGCCATTGACGCGGACGAGACCGGCAATGCGGCGCTCGCGGACCGTGAACTTGGCTTCGGGGATGTCGCCTTCGGCCGGCTGCTCGCCCAGCGTGAGGAATCCGCCGAGGGTGACGCCGTCGCCGGCGCCGCCGTTGACCGTGTTCTCGGTGACGCGCACACGCTCGGCGCCTCCGGAGAGTCGGATGCCGCCGAGGGCGCGGTAGGGGTTCTGCGGCGGCAGCGTGAAGAACGGCGAGAAAAGGAAGTTGACGTAGGCGATCAGAATGATGGGTGTCCGATAGACGGATTCGGGATCCGCGCAGGGGTTCTCCGGGCGCGGGCGGTCAGGATCGCCGCCGGGATCTTCGTCCTGCGGAGGTCTCCGTTCGGCCGGGAGGACGCCGATGTCGTTGCGTTCGATCCAGGCGCCTTCGGCCATCAGAACGATGGCTTCGAGGCCGCCGGTGCGGTCGATGACGCGAATGCGGTTATGGCGGATGCCGATCTCCTCGCCGTTGGCGACGACGATGCCGTGGCGCGCCGCGACGATGCGGTTGTGGAGGATTTCGATTTCGCGCGCACCGCCGGGCTTCACTCCTTCGGCTACGATGGCAGTCCCGCCGAGGGTGGCGGCCGTGAGGTTGGCGATGGTAATGCGCCGGGATTCACGGATATGGAAAATCGGGGCCTGTCGGGACTCCTCGCGCGGGATGACGAGGGTCTGGCTGCCGCAGCCGTGGATTTTGATTCCGGCGCGGCCTTCGATCAGGACGTTGGCGGTGTGGAGGCCGGGCAGGAGGCAGATCTCGCCGCCGCTCGAGGGCAGATGCGCGACGGCTTCTTCGATGGAATTGAAGTCGCCGAAGGAGGTTGTGCCATTGCCGACGGTATAGGTGCAGCAGACCCGGTTGCGGGTGAGCGGCGGGAAGGCGCGGCGGCAGTCGTGGATGCGGGCGGGCGCCTCGACTGTAACGGGCGCGGGGCCGGACCACATGATTTCTGCCAGGGGCGCGCGATGGTACCGGACCCCATGCGGGAGCGCGTTGTTCGGCCAGACGGAGGGGTCGAAACCGGTTCCGGCGGCACGGACCGGGAAGGTCCAGTAATCGCCCGGCCGGTAGTTGTTCTGGCCGTTGGCGGGCGAGGGTGGATCGAATTGGAGTTGAATGCCGTTTTCGAGCGTATCGGCGGAAGTGAAGGCGTCGATGCGGCGGATGCCGTCCCAGAGGCGGAAGAAGACAGAGGCGCCGGCCGCGGCGGGCCACGTTCCGGTCTGGTTGGAGAGCGCGAGGACGCCGTCGGAGACGAGGCTGGCCTGGGCGGTAAAGGCGACGCGCCAGGGCTGGTGGTGTCCGGGCTTCTGGTAGGCCTCGAGGTAGAAGTCAGAGAGGCCGCAGCGGTCGATCATCTGGCGGTTGGCCGTAATGGTGACGCGGTCGCCGGCGGCGTTGCGCTGGCCGCGTCCGACGAGCCCGCCGTTGAAGCGCGACCATTTGAAGCGCGCATGGCCGCCGGCGTCGGGCGTCGCGATCTCGACGCGATAAAGGTGGTGCTCGAGTCCGGTGTAGCCGCCGCCCGTGTCGACCGGGCAGTCGCCGCCAATGACGACGACGGGCGCGGCGGTGACGGTGAGGCGGCCGAGGGTAGAGTCTGCCGTGCGGAGCCGGCCGACGACGGAGCGGCAGTCCTCGTTTTCACCGAGGCGGAAGAGCCGGAGAGCGAAGTTGAGCTGGATGCGGCCGGTGGTGTCTGGGCCGCCGAGCGCCGGTTCGAGCAGATCGCGGGGATCCTGAAATGCGCTGAGCGACTCTTCCCAGGCTTCGAGGATCACGGCGTCACGGACGTTGACGCCGATGGAGTCCGGCGCGGCGGCCGGCGACTGAAAGGGCGGGCCGTAGTAGGGCGCAGGGAGCGTGACTTCGGAGGAGTCCTCGAGTTCGAGATGGAGCCCTTCGATCCAGACGCGGCCGGGAGAGAGCGAGACCTCGACGCCCGTGGCGGAAGCGGCGGCGCGGGTGACGCGGAAGCCGGCGCTCTCATCGGTGGGCACGGCGGCGGCGCCGGCTCCGATGACGTCGCGGGCGAGGGTGTGTCGCTGGGCTGCGGCGATGAAGTGCTCTGCGTTATCGTCCTGATCGAGCCGGACGCGGCCCTGCTGGTATAAGACGCCCGTGTAGTTGTTGCGAGCAGTGAGCGGAAGCTTGGAGAAGTCGCCTGTCATTCTGTCTTTTCTTTCCCGGTAATCACGTGATGGGCACCAGAAGGGGCCGTGTTCCGACCGGCATGAACTCCCGGTAGCGGATGTGAATGTTTTTCAGCTTGTGGGCGTTGCGGAGATAGCCGAAGGCGCCCATTTCATCGCGCGCCGGTCCCTCTTCGAGGATGCGGCGGTCGCTGCGGAGCCGGAGCTGCGCGTAGCCCGGCTCTCCGAAAATTTCGCTGTGAAAAGCGAGCCGCGCGCTCGCGCCGGAGACGACGCCATGGTGCTGCGGGAGGCGGTCGTTCCGGCCTGAGACATAGCTGAAGCGAATGCAGCCGGTCTGGTTGTTATGGACTTCGAGGCGATGGAGCCAGATGCCGCCTTCGCCGGAGGCCTCCTCGACGCGCATGCGTCCGAAGGCGGTGAGGCCGGAAACGGTAAGGGGCGGGCCCCATCCGGTTTCCGAATCGCCGGTGGCGGCCCGGACCGCGAAGGCCGGCGAGGAGACACCGACGCCGCTTCCTGCGTCGAGGATCGAATCGATCACTTCGAGGCGGTAGGCGTTGTCGATTTCGAGCGGTCCGCAGATGGAGCGGCGGATCTCGAGGATCGGGGTCTGGTTGAAGGCGGTCTGCTCGGCCGGATCGGAGAAGCCGTGGTCGCGTTCGAGGCGCATCGCGGTGCGGATCGGCCGGCGGCTGCCGGAGGCGGAGCCGTCGAGGCGCCGCTGGCCGCCGGGGTCGAGCGTGGCGCCGTCGAGAGTAAGGCGATTCAGGGCGGCCTGCCAAACCAGCGGATCGCCGGCGGGGAAGCTGCCGCGGCCGGTGATGTAGAGCCCTTCGAGGCGGACATCGAGATTGGCCATTCGGGCCGGAGCGTCGGCCGCGGTCACGTCAACGGGGCGGAACGCGAGAGGCTGGGCGATTCGGATGACGGGCCGCTGGCCGTTGGCGGCGCGAATCCAGAGGGAACTGCGGAGCGTCAGGACCGGGCGCACGCCGTCGTGGCCGATGCCATCGACCAGTTCGAGGTCGAGATCGTGGGTGAGGCTGTCGGCGATTTCAATGATGAGCGGCGCGGTGCGGTCGCCGAGGTCGGCAAGGGCATCGCGCAGGCCGTTCGGATTGGTGTGTCCGTTGACGGTGACGACGGTGGCGGCCTGGCCGTTCCATTCCGAGGGCGAGGGATCGCGGGGGATGGGGTGGGCGCCGGTGGGTCCGGCGAATCCGTAGGTCATGGAGGCGAGGAGGTGGTCCCGAAGCGCGGCGCCGCCGGTTGCCTGGTCGTTGACGCCAAAGACGGCGCGGCCGAGGCGCGGGTCGATCGCGATCTCGTGCGGCCGGAGGGGCGGATTGAGGCCCTGCTCCCAGGCGCAGAGGTTGGCTCCGCGGAACGTCCATTCGACCAGGGGGAAGTTGACCTCTGGGAGATGAAGCGTGAGGCCGACGTCGGAGGGGACCGGCGGGCGCGAGGCCGAATAGGTGGCGGTGCGGACGTAAGCATCCGGGTTGCCCGCGGGCGCGCCGGTGGTGAGGCGGGCGGCGGGCATGGGTCCGGGGACGGCGTCCGGATGAGTGAGGTTGGGCGGCTCGTCGTCCGCGTGGTAGCGGTGGGTGTTGAACAGAGCTAGAGGGTGGCCCGTGGGATCGAGGTGGAAGCGCACGGCGAAACCGGCGGCTCCGGGCGCGGGCGGGATTGCGGCGATGGATTCGAAGACCGGGCGCGAGACGGGGATCTGATAATCCTCCAGGCGCCAGAGGAAGATCGCGAGGTTGGGGAGGTTGGGACGCGGTGCGCCGTTGGCCGGAGGCTTGAGGTCCGCTATGCGGGCGAAGGGGTCGAAGGGGCCGTCCAGGAAGCTGAGGACCGCCGGGCTGCGCAGCGTGACTGCGCCGCCACGGACGGCATCGTGAATGTTAGTGCGGAGCGTGAGCGGCGGCGTGCCTCCGGCGTCCGGCCGCTGATGGTTGAGGTGCTGGGTCCAGACGAGGCGGTCGCGCAGTTCGACGGTGTGGGCGGCCCAGCCGGTGAGGGCGAACGTCAAGGATTCGACCGCCCCGAGGGTGCCTTTGCGGCGGCGGTGCTTTACGGTGCGGGCGACGTCGGCGCGAAGCGTCCAGGGGTCGCCGGCGAGATGCGAGGTTCCGAGCAGGTCGGCGATATAGGGCACGACCCAGTCGGAAGCAGTTTCAATGAAGAGGTCGTGGTAGAGCTCCTCGATGTTGTCGTGAAGGCCTTCGAAGACCTCGTCGAGGATCTCGGTGTACGCCTGGAGCGGACCCTTTACGTCGGAGGCGCCTCGGTCATAGGTACGGTAGATCTCGGGCAGGCGTTCGAAGAGCGGCTTGCGCGTGGAACTCATGAGCAGGCCTCCTGGGTGTCGTCGGCCGCGAGGTTCAGTTCGAGATGGCCGCCGTAGAGCGCGAGGATCGTTTCAGCGTCGCAGGCGAGCGTCTTCAGAACCTGGCGGACCGGCGGGATCGGGATCTTAGCGGGATCGGTCTCGGGCGGCGAACCCTGGGGGATCGGGCGCGCCGAGTCGGCCTTGACCCAGCGGACACCCTCAACCTGCTGGACACGTCCGAGCACCTGCGAGAGATGGGCGGACTCGCCGAAGGTGCGGTTCTCCAGGCTGAACAGGCCGCTCGCGGTGACGCCGAGGGCGTCGCGGATGGCTGATTCGACCGCGGCGGGGCGGCGGGCCGGGTCGTAGCCGACCGTGAGGGCGATGTGGAGCCAGCGGCGCCAGCCGGCGATAACGGAGACCGAGTGCCGGGACGGGCCTTTACAGCGGTTGTAGGCATCGACGATGTCGCGCACGTAGTCGAGGTCAGCCTCCGTACCGCTTTCGGTCAGTATGACAAGCTGAATTTGCGGGATGCCCTCGAGCGCGGTCCAGTAAGCCCGGACCTTGACGACGCCGGGGATGGTGCGGGCCTCGGATTCGAAGTCGGCGAGGCTGACGAGGCGTCCGAGGCTCTGCATCCGGCCGGGAGCGGCCTGGCGCGCGTTGGTTTCGTTTTCCGGTTCGGCGCCGCCCGCTACGGGTGAGGGCAGCACAGCCTCATCGAGTCCGGCGAGGCGCTCGGCGGGCTGAGGGTTCTTTTCAGCCGGGCCGGTCGCGCCCGATCCGTTGCGGTAGACAGCGACGACGTTGCCGCGGCCGGAGGGGAGGCGGGAGCCCATGACGCCGCCGCCGAATTGCACCCAGCTTGTGCCGTCCTCATCCTCCCGCACGACGTAGACGTGGCTTGCGGGGCCGGCGCCGAAGAGCGTTTCGACGCGGGTCCAGCGTACGCCGGCGACGTGGATTTCAAGCTGCGGCGTCTGCGGGGGCGAGGCTTCGGGATCGAGCAGGTAAGTGAGGGGCGGCTTCGGCAGGGCGAAGGTCTGGAACTCGCGGCGGTTGTCACCGTTGCCGAGAACGGTCTCTTTCTGTGTCTTGCCCTGGGTGGCCGGGACGAGGTTGCCGTAGACTGTGACGGCCGGGTTGGCTTCGTCAAATTGGGACTGCGGAAATTTGGGTTCGCGGTCGAGCCGGATCTCCCACATGCGCGGGGGCGTATCGGCGGAGCCGGTGTTGAGGCCGGGGATATTTGCCTGGACCTTGACCTCCTGGACGCCGGAGGGTCCGGAGAGCAGAAGCGTGCGGCCGGGGAGGGCGCGGGCCTGCGAGCGCGTTCCGAAGTAGTTGAGGCGAACGTCGGTGAAGGCGGCGGCGCTCCAGCGGGTGGGCGCCCAGAGCGTGAGGCGCGGGCCGAGAGCCTCGTGGAAGCGGAGCTTCCGGATGTCTGCGACGGATGTTCACCCCAATGACGCACCACGATTCTGGGCACAAGCTCAAGCATTAACGGGATTTGCGACGGACGGGGA
>JBKBWD010000035.1:0-52791 GCA_046289265.1 Bryobacteraceae bacterium
CCTCAGCGGCTCGTTTGAAGACTACTGGGAGTCTCGCTCAGGAGCCGCCTGACCTCCCACATTTATGTCGTGCACCCGGAGTCCGTCGGCCGGTCGGTTTGCGATCCTACGCGAACGGCCAGAGCCTCTCGATTGTCTTGCCGAGGACCCAGCGCTTATCGTCTTCGTTGAAGAAGTCCATCGCCTCGGCGACCACGCGCAGGGTGCTGCCGTAGTCAGTCTTGGGCAGACAGACAGGCCAGTCGGTTCCCCACATGATGCGCTGCGGACCGAAGGCGTCGTGGACGCTTTTCACCAGATCCCAGGTGTCGCGCCACGGGTAGGCGCCGTCTTCGGAGATGCTCCAGGTATGCGAGATTTTGACATACATGCGCGGGAACTTCGCGAGATCGAGCAGGAGCTTGCGGCCCTCTAAATCCTGGGGTCGGCAGTCCGCCATGTGATCAATGACGATATCCAGGTTCGGATGGCGGTCGGCGAGAGAGGCGATGGCGGGCAGCCGGGAGGGCCTGGTCAGGATGCACATGGGCACCTTCAGCTCCTCGGCGCGCTTCCAGATCGGATCCATGAGAGACCGGTTATCGATCCAGTCGCCGGAAGCATTCGCCGCCGGGCTCAGGCGGACGCCTCGAAATCCCCACTCCTCAGTCCATTTTGAGAGCTCATCGGCCGCATCCGAGGCTTCCGGGTCCACGCGGCAGACACCTTGGAACTTCCGAGGGTACTTCTTCAGCGTGTCGCCGACGTAGCGACAGTCCCACCGATAGTGCATCGGATGGACAATCACGGTATGAGCCACGTTGTGCGCTTCCATGAGTTGCAGAAGCATCTCGGGCGTGTAGTCCTCCTTGGGAGGGTTCCGGTTCTCGGCGGGCCAGGGATACTGAGGATCGTTGACCCAGACGTGGACGTGCGGGTCGATGATCCGTAGCGGCGCGGGGGTGGAGGAGTCGGAGCTGCATCCGGCGGTTGCCATCAGTGCTGTTGCTCCCAGGTGTTTTCCAAAGTCACGGCGGCTCCAGGTGGTTGACATAACAGACTATCCTATATCACTCGCCGAGCCTGGAAGCACCTCTGCTTCCGGGGGGTGTAGCGCTGCATTCTAAGCTTCGGCTTCACTCTTCCGGCCGTCGCAGAAGCGCAACCGCAAACGCAATCTTGGCCTCGACGTCAACGGAAGCCTTCTCGACACCGCCATGCCCCAATGCCGCAACTCGAGTACGCCTCCGACGAAGCCGCCGGAAGCAGGCGGGCTTTCGCATGGTGGTGCTGACCAATTCCGCGCTGCAGCAGTCGAGGCTCAGATCCGCAACGACGGAGCCGGCGTGCGCGCATCCGCTGCTGCCTGGCTGTGTCTCAGTTTCCTGCGCGGATACAGCGCGATCGCGGACTGATCGTCTAGCGATTACAACACGGACGAAACGGTGAGTTACGTTGTGGAGTTACGTTACTTTCGGGATAACGGCGCCGGACTGGAATCGGAATTCTCTCTGACATTTACCGCGGCCAGCCCGGACCGGAATGTAAATGCCGCGGTGACAGCGGAGGCGTCCGTCATTGTAAGAAAGTGCATTGACCGACTGCCGAAAGTATCCGAGAATGGTCTTGGTTAAGCTATTCAGCGCCTTGGGATGTACGGAATCGCTGAAGCCGGAGAGGCGCATGTGAGTTCCAGGCCGGAGGTGCGCCAGCTGCGTCCGCCACTGTCGCCTGCAAAGTGTTCCCTTCGATTGCAATCCCGCGTACCCGTTCCGATTCGCTCACGCTCCTGACGTCGCACAATCGCAAGGATAGCGCCGTCGCCGTCACTGGGTGATCATGCAAAAATCGCTCGCGGCTCGCCGGAATTCCGTTCCCATTCCGCGCCCGAAGCGAAGCAGGGAGCTGCGCTTATGAGCAAACAGCACGCGTGCCGGTCCTGCGGAGAGCGCAAGCTATGCTCAGTGCTGTGGCTTGGAGCGACTTCGCTCGGAGGCGCGCTGCTTACCGACGCCGAACTCGGGGCGCCTGAGTACACTGCGGAGTTGGAACTGGTTTTCTGTCCGGTCTGCACCCTGGCCCAGATCACCGAGACCGTGCCGGCCGAAATGCTCTACTCCCGCAGTTACCCCTGCTACGCCTCGGTGTCTCCTGCGCTGTCGCGACACTACGCTGCCAGCGCCGGGCGCCTGATTGAGAGCCGCGGCCTTGGGCCGACCAGCTTTGTTCTGGAGGCCTCCAGCAACGACGGATGCATGCTTCGCCACTTCGCCGAACGCGGCATCCCCACACTTGGCATCGAGCCGATCGCCGGTCCCGCCGAAGCCGCGAAGCGCATCGGCGTCTCCACTCTCAACACCTTCTTCACCCGTGAACTCGCCTACTATCTCCGGAACCAGTGCGGGCTAACGGTGGAGCTATTCCTCGCCAATAACGTCCTCGCGCAGGTCGCCGACCTCAACGGCTTCGTCGAAGGAGTGCAGGTACTGCTCCGCGATGACGGCGTCGCAGTGATCGAGGTCCCCTACCTGATCTCACTGATCGAGAACGTCGCGTTCGATACGATCTACCACCAGCATCTCTGCTATTTTTCCGCGACCGCGCTCGATACCCTCTTCCGCCGCCATTCCCTTTATCTGAACGAAGTGGAGCGGACTGATATGCACGGCGGGTCGCTGCGTCTGTTCGTCGAGAAGCGCGAAGCCGTCGGCGATTCCACCCGTGCACTGCTTCACCGGGAACGCGGCGGCATCGACTCGTGGCTGCAGGTCTATTCGGAGTTTAACGAACGCGTCCAGAAGCTGCGCGAGAGCCTGCTCAACCTGCTCCACTCGATCCGGCGCAGCGGAGGGCGTATCGCTGCCTACGGCGCCGCCGCCAAAGCCACGACCCTCCTCACTTACTGCGGCATCGATTCTACGCTCATTGACTACATCGTCGATCTCAACCCGCGCAAGCACGGCAAATTTATGGGCGGTTCGCGGATTCCGATCTGCCCCGTCGCGCGACTCATGGAAAACAAGCCCGACTATGTCCTCCTGCTGGCCTGGAGCTTCTGCGACGAGATCCTACGCCAGCAGGCGAGCTATCTCGGCTCCGGAGGCCAGTTCATCATCCCCGTTCCGGAGCCGCGCGTCGTCTCCAGCCTCGAGGCCGCCATTCCCGGCGCCTTCTGCTAACCATTTCCCTTCAGCCTCCACCGATCACCGACGAACTCGGCAACATCTTCGTTCCAGGTCCCAAACTTCGAGGCCATCTGCCCGCCATCCACCAGCAGCGCCGCGCCGGTGATGTAGGAGGCCATCTCCGACGCAAGAAAAACGACGGCGTTGGCGACTTCCACCGCTTCCCCGCCGCGTCCGAGCGGGATGTGGCGGAAATAGTCGCGCAGAATCGAAGGCGTGGAGAAGTGCTCGTCGGTCAGACGCGTCCGGATCAATCCCGGACAAACTGCGTTCACCCGGATCTGATACGGTCCCAGTTCGTTCGCGGCTGTATGGAGAATTCCAAGGACGCCGGCCTTACTCGCGTTGTAGGCGGTGAGTCCCGCCTCCCCGTCATACGAATTCGTCGAGGCGGTGAGAACGATCGAGCCCCGGCGGCGCGGCTTCATCCGCTTCGCCGCAGACTGGACCGTGTGGAAGACGCCAGACTGGTTCACCGCGATAGTTCGACCCCAGAGCTCCGGTGATGTCTCGATCAGGCCGGATTGCGTGCCAATCCCAGCGTTCGCGACCACAATGTCGGGATCGTCCGCCTGGTCGAAGGCGCGGTTGAGCGAAGCCGTGTCGGTCACGTCGGCCGCGAGCCCTCTGGCTCCCAATTGCCTGGCGGCTTCTTCGGGATTCTCCCGCTCGAGATCGAAGATCCAGACGTTGGCGCCGTGCCCTGCCAGCAGCTTTGCGATCGCCCACCCAATGCCGTTGGCCCCGCCTGTCACAACGGCCGACTTGCCTGATAGATCCAAGGTCATAGTCGAAATTGTACCCGTCGGGGCAAGCTCCCGGCAGCCTGTGATACGCTGCTTTTACAAGACCTTTTCCCGGAGGGACTGATGAATAAGTATCCTGGCGGTATCGCTTTCCGAGGCCTCCTGCTGTGCTGCGCCCTCGGTGCGGCGCTTCCCCTGGCAGCGGACTGGCCGCAGTGGCGAGGCCCGCGCTCCACCGGCGCAACCACCACCGCGCGCGACCTGCCCGTCCAGTGGACGCAGACCGAAAACGTGCTCTGGCGCACCAAACTTCCCAGTTGGAGCGCCGCGACGCCCATCGTTTGGAAGGACAGAATCTTCATCACCTCCGCCGAAGAGGGCTTCGTCCGTCTGGGCAGCCGGCAGGAGACCGACAAGTCAACTCCGGACAAAATTTTCCTGATGGCGGTCAACCGCAAGGATGGCTCGATCCTCTGGAGGAAGGAGATCGACAGCGGCAATAAGCTCTTCCGCAAGCAGAACTCGGCGTCTCCCTCCCCGATCACCGATGGCAAGCATGTGTGGATCATGACAGGGAACGGCAAGTTCGCCTGCTTCACGCTCGATGGGAAGGAGGTCTGGAAGCGCGATATCCAGGCCGAATACGGACGGTTCGGACTGAACCACGGCTACGCCTCGACCCCCCTGCTCCATCGCGGCCGCCTGTACGTGCAGGTGCTTCACGGTATGTTGACCGACGATCCTTCCTATGTCTTTGCCGTCGAGCCTCTTACCGGCAAGACGATCTGGAAGGTGGAACGGCCCACTGACGCGATCCGCGAATCCCCCGACAACTACGGGACACCGCAAATCGCGACCGTTTCCGGTAAGGAGCAGCTCGTCATCTCCGGAGCCGACTACGTCACCGGACACGATCTCGACAGCGGCAAAGAGCTCTGGCGCATCGGCGGCTTCAACCCAGGCAACAATCCGTTCAACCGGACGATCGCCTCGTCGATCGTTATCGGAGGCAACGTCTTCACCACCAGTACGCGCGGACGTCCCTTTATCGGATTCAAGGCCGGCGGCTCGGGCGACATCACCGGAAAAAGCGAGCTGTGGACCAATAATCTCGGCGCGGATGTCCCCACCCCCGCTACCGACGGCAAGTATATCTACGTTCTCGTCGACAACGGCGTGATCAACTGCCTCGAGGCCGAGACCGGAAAGGTGATCTACCAGGGGCAGCGGATCGAACTCGGAACCTACAGCTCCTCGCCCCTGCTGGCTGACGGCAAGATCTATTGCACGAACGAGGAAGGCACGACCACGGTCGTACAGGCCGGTCCCGAGTTTAAGATCCTCGGCGTGAACAAGCTGGACAATCACACACTGGCCAGCCCCGTCGCGGTGGACAACCAGATCTTCATCCGCACGGCCGACTACCTCTACTGCATCCAGAAGAAGTAGCTGCCGGCGCGGCGATCGAAAATCGGCCTTACGTTCCGAGCGACGGAAGGACCTGGCCATTGGGAACACATGGACGGGATTCATGCCAAGTCGCGACGTGAAACCCGTATTTCTCCCCCGCGATGCTGGTCCGCGCGATTTCGGCCATGTCCACCGGCGGCGCCGGGCCATCGTTCACGGCGGGCTGCCCGGCCTCGCGGAAGGGCAGTGTCAGTTCGTGTGTCTCGGTCGTCATCGCAATCTGCTCAGAATCCTTTATGCCTTCTCGCGCGCCGCTACCAGGAGCGCGCTCAGACGCTTCAGATTTTTCTCGCCGATATGCCCCAGCAGCGCAAACAGCGAATCCTGGATCGGCTGGTCCATGCGTGCCAGCAGTTCGAGCCCTTCCAGGGAAATCCGGGCGACGACCACGCGGCGGTCGCTCTTCTGCCGCTCGCGAGTGACCAGGCCACGCGCTTCGAGCCTGTCCAGGAGCTTGGTGACATCCGAGTCGAAGGTCAGCATCCGCTCCCCGATCTCGCGGCAGCTCAGCCCCGCTACGCCCGCCCCCCGCAGGATTCGCAGGACGTTGTATTGCGATGAGGTCAGGTCGAAGGGCTTTAGCTATTGAACGCTCGTGACGAGCCAAAGCGGCGGCCGTCCGGACCAGGTTCAGGTAGGCCTCGTGCGCCGGGCTTGTAAACAGTTTGCGTTGTTGAATCACAGCTGCCAGGTTCATCAGTAACAGGATTGTCCTTGTAAGGAATAACTGTCAACGGGGAAGATGCTGGGAAAAGATTGAACTTTCTGCACCGAAATTGCTATACTTCTGCTTCTACTCGGAAATCATTCAGTGGTTGGAATTTAGGCCTGCGGGCGACTCGTGCCGCACACTCGCGCAAGGACCGGCTGTTTGGTTGGCTCCCGGTTGTTCCGGCGACCTGCCCTTCGCAACCTCTGACGGCTATTAGTGGATTTCGCTGGACTCGTGTGAATGCCGCAGCTCACCCTTCTCGAATGGATCTGTCTAATCCCGGTGGCTGGTGGAGCTGTATACTACCTCCTCACCGTTCTGACGATGTGGCGCTTCTGCCTCCGCCCCGCCGCTCCTGAACCGGCACACTGGCCTGCCGTAAGCATCCTGAAGCCGGTTTATGGCCTAGAGAAGAACCTGTACGAAAACCTGCGCACCACCTGCCTGCAGGACTATCCCGAATACGAAGTCGTCTTTTCGCTCCAGCGGTTCGACGATCCCGCCCTCCCACTGCTGCACCGCCTGCGCGGGGAGTTCGGTTCCGATCGCGTGCGTATTGTGGTCGATGAAAAGCGACCGGGATCGAACGGCAAGATTAACAACCTCGCAGGCGGAGTGCCCCATGCCCGCCACGATATCTTCGTCATCAGCGATAGCGACATTCGCATGGATCCCGGCTATCTGAAGGCAATTGTGGCTCCGCTGCTGGCGGATCCGGAGGCTGGCTATATCTGCACGCCCTACAAGGCCGCTGAAGCACATCGCTGGTTCGAAAAGTTCGAGCTGCTTTCTCTCAACGCGGACTTTATGCCCAGCGTCGTCTTCGCCTCCGAGACGAAGCTTTCGGGCTTCTGCCTGGGCGCCTCGATCGCCTTCCGGCGCGAAATGCTCGATCGAATCGGGGGCATCGAAGACCTTGCGGACTACCTGGTCGAGGATTATGAGATGGGCCGCCGGATCGCCGAACTCGGCGCCCGCCAGATATTCATTCCTCGATTTATAGACACGATGGTCGATCTCAAGACGCCTTCGCAATGGTGGAACCACCAGGTCTATTGGGACCAGAACACGCGCGCCGCGCGTCCGGCGGCATTCTTCCTGACGTTTCTGATTCGTTCCGTACCCTTCGCCGCCGTTTTTGCCGCGGTGCGGGGTGGCGACGCGTTCGGACTCGCAGTGCTGGCGGGGGCGTTGGGAATCCGTTGGCTCACGTCGGCGATTGTGCTGGCAGCGATGCGGGATACCGAGGGGCTCCGGGCTCTACCCTGGCTTCCCGTGCGCGACGTTCTGGGCTTTCTTTCCTGGCTGCTAGCCTTCGTTCGCCGCACCACCCACTGGCGGGGAACCGACTTCATCCTGACTGCCGACGGCCGGCTGCTGCCGGCGACGCCCCCGGACGAGACGCCCGACCCGGCAAAAGCCACGAGAGCAGGAGTCTAACCTTCATGTTTCGAGTCTTGGTTGTATCCGTGATCGCTACGCTTTCCGGCGCATTGGGCCAGATCTACATGCGGCGCGGCATGCAGATCGTCGGGCCGCTGGAGAATTATGCGCCGCTGGAGTTGATCAGCTACTTCTGGAAGGCGCTCTGCCAGCCTTACGTGATCGGCGGCACGATTCTGAGCGGCGTGCTCTATTTCTGCCTGCTCGCGGCGCTTTCGTGGACCGATGTCACCGTCGCATTTCCGCTCACGGCGATGGAGTATGCCTTTGCGGCCGTTCTCGCCGTTATCATGCTGCGCGAAGGTGTGCCTCCCATGCGCTGGGCCGGCATCGGGATCGTCATCGTAGGCGTCATCATCATCAGTTTGACCGGCGAAAGCTCGGAAACGGGCAGCCACCAGGCGGCATCGTCACAAGCCGCGCATCAGAAAGGAGATCCATCTCATTGATATCCGCTAAGCAACAACCGGAGGCGTCTCTTAAATTCATCCCTCCCGCACGCATTGAATTCCTCGCTGAGGATCGCGCCTGGATCGCCGAACGCATCCAGGAGGTCCTCGCCACGGGCCAGCTTACGCTCGGCAGGTTCGGCGCCGAGTTTGAGCAGTCCTTCGCACAGCTGTGCGGCTGCCGCCACGGAGTTGCGGTGAACAGCGGGACCAGTGCTCTCGAGATCATCCTCCGGGCTGTCGGAGTGGAAGGCAAGGACGTCATCGTCCCGACCAACACCTTCTTCGCCACTGCGGCCGCCGTGCTGCACGCCGGAGGCAACCCGATTTTCATCGACATGGATCCGGAATCCTTCGCGGTGCGGCCCGAGGATGTCGAAAAGGCGGTCACGCCGAATACCGCTGCCGTCGTGGTGGTTCATATCGGCGGTGTCGTCTCCGCGCGCCTGCCGGAGTTGCAGCGGCTTTGCGACATCAAGGGAATCCGCCTGGTGGAGGATGCGGCGCACGCCCATGGTTCGTCTTTGAACGGCGTCATGGCGGGAGCCTTCGGCGCCGGCGGCGCGTTCAGCTTCTACCCCACCAAGGTCATGACTTCGGCCGAAGGCGGCATGATCGTTACCAACGACGACAAGATCGCGGAAGAAGCCCGCATCTACCGCGACCAGGGCAAGGCGAGCTTCACGCAAAACGCACACACGCGCCTCGGCTATAACTGGCGCATGTCGGAGCCGCACGCCATCATCGGGGTGCGCCACCTGCTCCGCCTGCCCGCCATGATCGCCGACCGCCAGCGCATCGCAAAGATCTACGACGAAGCCCTCGTCGGATTCAAGAACCTTCGGGCGCTCGCCGTGCCGCAGGGCGGCGTTTCCAACTTCTACAAGTACGTCGCGGTCCCGGCTCAGCCGATCGATCGCAAGGCCCTCAAAGCCGGACTGCGCGAACGATTCGGTGTCGGGCTTTCCGGCGAGGTCTACGAGGCGCCGCTGCACCAGCAGCCGGTTTTCGAGAAGTATGCACGTGGTCCGCTGCCGCTCGCCGAGGATCTATGCGCCCGCCACATCTGCCTCCCCGTCTTCTCCGGCATGGAGGATGCGGAGGCCCAGCGGGTGGTCGCGGCATTGAAGGAAACCATCGGGTAAGGGAAGAATATGGCAAAGGTAATCGTTACTGGAGGTAGCGGCTTCATCGGGTCGCACGTCGTCGATGCTCTGGTCGATGCCGGGCAGAACGTCACGGTGGTCGATCATCGCATCCGTCCGCATCGCAGCGACGTCTGCTTCGAAGACGTCGATCTGATGGATTTCTCGTCCGTGCTCAGCGCCACGCGCGGCGCTGAGCACGTCTTCCACCTGGCCGCCGTCTCAAACGTCAACACGGCGCACAAGTACCCGGTCTACTCGACGGCGCTCAATGTCGTTGGAACGGCCCATGTGCTGGAGGCCGCGCGCATTCACGGCGTGCGCCGCGTCTATCTCGCTTCGACCGTTTGGGTATACAACGGCGCTCCGGACAACGGCCCGATCGACGAGTCCGTGCCCTTCTATCCGAACGGCGCGGGTCACATTTACACCTCCTCGAAGATCTCGGCCGAGATGATCTGCCATAACTATCAGCAGCTCTACCAGGTGCCGGTCACGATCCTTCGATACGGCATCCCCTACGGTCCGCGAATGCGCGAGGAGCTGTTGATCCCGATCTTTCTGAAGAAGGCATTCAACGGCGAGCCCCTGACCGTCGCCGGCAAGGGCGAACAGTTTCGAAAGTTCCTCTACATCTCCGACCTTGCCCGCGCACACGTTCTGGCGATGAACGCAAAGGCCGAGAACCAGACGTATAATTTGGAAGGAGCCCGGAAGGTGACGATTCTCGAAGTCGCCGAATCGATCCGCGATATTCTGGGCGACCAGGTCCAGATTAACTTCGTCCCGGCCCGGCCCGGTGACTTCGGCGGCAAGGAAGTCACGGCGGACAAGGCTCGCGAGGAGCTCGGCTGGGAGCCGACCATCGAGTTCCAGCAGGGACTCGCTACAACGCTCGAATGGTTCCGTGAGAGGTGGGGATACTGACCGGTGATGGAATCGACCACGCAGCAGACCAGTGAGGACGTGAAGCGGGCGACGTGCCCTGTCAACTCGTTCAACGAGTGGGACCCGCTCGAGGAGGTCATCGTCGGGCGGCTTGAGAATGCTGTGATTCCGCCGGGGCACGTGACCGTCACCTATAACGTCCCGCGCTCCGTGGCCCGGCTTGTCAAGCTCTTCGGCGGCCTTCGCTACCCGCGATGGGTGGTGAAGGCCGCGCAGAAGCAGCTCGACGAATTCATCCATATCCTCGAAGCCGAGGGCGTTAAGGTCCAGCGGCCGGATATCATCGACCACTCGGCCCGCTTCTCCACGCCTTATTGGGAGTCGCGCGGCTTCTGCATCGCCTGCCCGCGCGACGGTTTCCTCGTCCTGGGCGATGAGATCATCGAGACCCCGATGGTCTGGCGCTCCCGCTACTTCGAGGCGTACGCCTACCGGCGCCTGTTCAAGGAGTACTTTGCGCAGGGCGCCCGCTGGACTGCCGCACCCAAACCGGAACTGCAGGACTCGCTTTTCGACTACGATTTCGAAATGCCCACGCATGACGGGCCGATGCGCTACGTCATTAATGACTCCGAGCCGGTCTTCGACGCCGCCGATTTTATCCGCGCCGGCAAGGACCTCTTCTACCAGAAAAGCAACGTCACCAATGACTCCGGCGTCGAGTGGCTGCGGCGCCACGTCGGCGACCGCTTCCGCATTCACCAGATCGAGAGCCGGTGCCTGGACCCCATGCACATCGACTCCAGCGTCACGCTGCTGGCGCCCGGCAAGATCCTGGTCAATCCCGAATACATCGACGTCGATCGGCTGCCGGCGATGTTCAAGTCTTGGGACGTCATCGTGGCGCCGGAACCCGATCCTCTCTCGGACTCCGACGTCATGGCCCGTTTCTTTTCCATGTGCAGCAAGTGGATCAGCCTGAATGTCCTGAGCCTTGACGAGGAGCGCGTCATCGTCGAGAAGACGCAGGTCGGCATGCAGCGGGTTCTTAAGGAGCACGGCTTCAAGCCGATCCCGTGCTCCTTCGCCAATTACCTGCCGTTCGGAGGCGCTTTCCACTGCGCAACGCTCGATATCCGGCGGCGCGGGACGCTACAGTCGTACTTCTGAGGCATTGTGAAAGACCCGGCTGGGACCCCGAATGCAGCGCGGCTTCTGATCTTTCTGCTAATCTGCGCGGCGCTCGCCCACGGCGCCGTCGCGCTGCTCCGGCCGGTCATCGACACCGATGAGCCGCTCTATCTCGTCGCGGGCCGCGGCATGGCGGAGTCTGGCGATTGGGTCACTCCCTACGTCAACGGCGTCCGCTTCTTCGACAAGCCCGCGCTGCTGTACTGGCTGATCGGACTCTCATATAAGCTGTTCGGCGGCGTCGAAATTCCGGGGCGCCTTCCAGGCATCCTCGCGATTCTCGCGACCGCCGCGCTGCTGTTTCGGCTGGGCCGTCTGGCGGGAGGCCCGCTCACCGGCTTTGCGGCGGGCGCCGCGTTCGCCTTCTGCGCCGGGACCATGATCTTCACGATCGAGGTCCTGCACGATATCCTGCTTGTCTTCTTCGTCACGCTCGCAATGGAGCGCTTCGCACACTGGTACGTTTCGCCGGAGCGTCCCCGTTCTTCGATTCTCGGGCTTTACGTTGCTTTCGCGGGCGCGTTTCTGTCCAAGGGGTTCATCGGCCTGCTGTTCCCGCTCGCCGCGCTTGGCTGCTACTTTGCGCTCTCCCGCACGGCCCCCCCGCGCGCACTGTTCTCGATTCCCGGACTCCTGCTCTTCGCCGTCCTTGCCGCTCCCTGGCACATCGCCGCCGAGGCAGCCAACCCGGGCTTCCTGCGGCACTACTTCATCAACGAACAGATCCTTAGGTTTCTACACCAGCGCGAGCCGGCCGATTTCGAATCGGTCCCGTTGCCCGCATATTTCGCGCTGCTGCCGGTCTGGATCTTCCCGTGGTCGGTCTTCCTGCTCGCCTGGCCGTTTGATCGCGGCCGGGCGGCGGTCTCGGATCGGCAGCGGTGGATCGTGCGCCTCGCCCTCTGCTGGGCGGGCGTCGTCATCGGATTCTTCGCCATCTCGGCGCGCCTTGAGCGCTACGTGTTTCCCGCTGTGCCTGCGCTGGCGCTTCTGGCCGGCATCGTCGTGACCGCTCCCGCAGCCCCAACGCGCGCATTCAAGGCGTTGCGCTACCTCGGCATCCTGTTCGCGATCCTCATACCAGGGCCCCTTTGGCTCCTGATCGCCGGGCAGCCGGCTTCGGGCGACTACGCCCACAGCCAGACGCACCTGCAGGACTACGCCGTTCTTCTGGAGATGCCGCCTGCAGTTCTGCACCAGCTTGCATGGCCCGCGCTCGGAGCGCTGCTTGCGCTCGCGACAGGCTTCCTGGCCGCCGCCCGTTTCGCCGCGCGGGACCGCCGAATGGCCGTGGGAGCGCTCGTTTTCGCGATGGCCGTCCTGAGCGCTCTCGCCGGCGCGAGTGTGGAAATCTGCCGCGAACTGATCTCCTCGAAGACCTTTGGCCTCGCGCTGGCCGGTTATGCCGAGCCTGGCGAGCCGGTCATTGTCACGGGAGGATTCGAATCGGCCAATTCGATACTTATGTATGCTCCTGTGCGAATCCTGGTGCTCGACGGCGGTGCACCCACTCTCGATAATGGCATCCGGTATCCCGACGCACCGAGGGTTCTGCTCGATCGCAGGGATTTCGGGGAACTTTGGACAAGCAGCCGGCGGGTCTTCTTGCTTGTCGAGGAGGCGCGACGGCAGGAGTTTCCCCTGGGCCTCGCCTTCGAACTGGCCAGCGCCGGAGGACGTGTGCTGCTCTCCAACCGGCCGTAGTACGGGCTATCCGGCCAATTCCGATCCGAGGTACTTGTTGAGTTGCTCCTCGATCCGCTGCGCCAGCGGCGGTGTTGCCACGAAGGTCACTTCCACGAACATCGTATCCAGGACGTTGAGCAGGACGATGACGGAGCTGAGACGGCCGTCGAAACAGATCGGGAAGCGAATCTTACCGCGTTGGTAGATTACGAGCGCATCCAGCAGGCGCAGTACCTCATCCATCTGCTCGGCGGCGAATCCGGCTTCGATCGCGCCGCTCGCGCTCGCCAGCACGCTGGCCGCCGATTCCAACTTTACCGTGGCGCTGACGCCGCGATAGCTCTTCGGGATCCGGAACGGCAAATACCGCTTTCGCGCGGGAATCGCCGGCGGTTCGCCTCCAAAGCGAATTACCGTCTCTCGCGCTGCCTTCCGGAGCCCCGGCGACTTGTGAAGACAGAAACGCTCAATGACGCCGAGCGCTTCCCGCAGGTCGAGCTTTCGCAATCCGTGGATCGCTTCGGTGAGCAGTAACGGCTCCTGTTCTTCCTCCAGGAGGTTCATGAGCAGTGGAATGACTCGCCCGCGGTGCCTGGGGAAGCGGGGAAGCGCTCCGGCAAGCAGCGAGCGCGCGATCGCAGGCCTCGATCGGTCCTCCACGTAAGCGATCAGCGCCTCCGCCATCGTTCGAGGTGCGCACCTGCGGACGATTTTAGCCAGTCCGGCCGCTGCCAGCGCATGCGTCGTGCGGCTCAGTTCTTCGAAGATCGCCATGACGTGTCCCCGCACGCGCGGATCGCGATCCAGCAGACTGGCCAGCAGAAACTTAATGCTCGGATTGTCCGTCCGGAACAGCCAGTTCAGGACAATCGGGAACGCCTCGGCGTGCTCGGCGTTCCGCAGATTCAGCGCTTCGATATGCGGCAGGACATAGCCGGCTGCTTCCAGTTCCTTTAGCACCGGCTCCAGGTCGAGTTCGTTTCGTATACCCTCGGCCAGCCATCGCGATTCCCGCTCGGTGAGTCCTTCGCGAAGTTCCGGTGGGAGTGACTGCAGATCGATCATCGCACTAGATTCCGTCAACATGATCTTCGCACTTTCGCGGTTCATGCACCACTGCCAAGTGTGAACCCTCTGACAGGACCCTGTGATAGAATCCCAGTCCTGGAGGTTAGAAGCAGCATGAAAGGCATGTTGGCCGCGGCACTCTTGTTGTCGGCTTCCGGCGCTCTGGCCGAGGTAAAGGTTTTTCGAAACTTTACTTTGATCGACGGCACGGGTAAGGCGCCGGTAGCGGACGCCGCGCTCGTGATCACCGACGGCCGGATCACGTACGCCGGGCCGAAATCGCGCATGAAGGCTCCGGCCGGAGCACAGGTGACGGACCTGTCGGGCAAGTACATCATGCCCGGCATCATCAATCTGCACTGCCATCTGGGCAACGTAGTCGGTCTCACACAGGACCCGAAGAACTTCACGCGGGAGAACCTCCGCGAGAACCTTACCACCTACGCCTCCTACGGCGTCACTGCCGTCCAGAGCATGGGAAGCGACCAGGATCTGGTCTACGACCTCCGGGCCGAACAGCGAGCCGGACGTCCGGCCATGACCCGAATCTTCTCGGCGGGGCGGGGCTTCACCGGGAAGGCCGGCTACCCGACGGCCGCGCCGGGGATGAAGGGTATCCCATATGAAGTCGACAGCGTGGAAGATGTCACCAAGGCAATCAACGATCTGGCGCCCAAGAATCCCGACATCGTAAAAATTTGGGTCGACGACCATCTTGGGCGCGAGCGCAAAATTCCGATGGATCTTTCGGGCGAGATCATCCGCCAGGCTCACGCGCGCAAGCTGAGAGTCGCCGCCCACATCTATTACCTGGAAGATGCCCGCGGGCTGGTCGAGCGCGGACTTGATGCCTTGGCGCACAGCGTCCGCGATAAACCGGTCGATGAAAGCTTTATCGCGCTAATGAAGAAGCGGGGCGCCTGGCAGATGGCCGCCACGCTCGCGCGCGAGTTCTCCACCTTCACCTACGCCAGCCGCCCGGCCTGGCTCGACGATCCCTTCTTTACCCGGTCGGTCGACAAGCAGACCATCGCCACGTTGAAGAGCGACGAATACGTCAATCGCATGAAGGCCGACCCGGACCTGAAGCACTATCAGCCAATGCTCGAAATGGCGCAGAAGAATCTGAAGCGACTGGTCGATGCCGGAGTAAAATTCGCCTTCGGCACCGATACCGGTCCTCCGGCCCGGTTCCTGGGCTACTTCGAGCACCTCGAAATGGAGCTGATGGTGCAGGCTGGCCTCACGCCGATGCAGGTGATCACGGCAGCGACGCGCAATTCGGCGGAGTTTCTCGGCGCCAAAGACCTGGGAACTTTGGAAGCCGGTAAATGGGCGGATCTGATTGTCCTTGGCAAGAATCCGCTCGACGACATCAAGAATTCAAGGACCATTGAAGCCGTGTACATCGCGGGGAACAAGGCAAACTAATCTATCCGAGGTAGAACGATGAAAATCCTGACGACCGTCGCGGTCACTGGAGCGGCCCTCGGGCTGGTCTCCTGGGCCGTTGCTCAGCAAAGGCCCAGAGAGGTCCCTTCGTGGGCGCCCAAGGCCACCGCACCGACAAAGTGGACTCCTCCCCACAAGCCTCACACCAAACTGGCGGATCTTAAGAAGCAGTTCGCCGGGAAGAACGACTGGCGCTACGTCGTCGTCGATGACGACCACCTGCACGCCGAATACATCTCAATGCCTCCGGGCGCCGAGGTGGGACGAAGATTCCATCCGGATACGCGCGAGTGGTGGGTCATCCTCGAAGGCGAAGTGCGGTTCGAAATTGAAACGATCGAACCGTTCGTAGCCAAGAAGGGCTCCATGGTCCAGGTGCCGATGCAAACCATCTATTCGATGAAGAATGTCGGCAAAACGCCGGCCCTGCGCTTCGAGGTGAACATCGCCAAGGCCAAGACCATGTATCCGCAGGACGTGACGCCGCCGAAGCTCGAAGGCTTTGAATTCATCCCGGTGGTTCTCGGCCGCAAGCCGGGTGACTGGGGTTATGAGAACAAGCCGCACATCAACCTTTACGAGCTTGCGAAGGCGCCGAATTATCGCGGCGGCCGCTTCGTGCATGACGACCGCGCGGTATCGAATGTCATCTATGGGTACGAAAAGAACCTTCCGCCGCTCAACCCGAAGGACCGCGGCCACTATCACCCCGAGTGCGCCGAGTTCTGGCTCATCATGCAGGGACAGATTCGCTACCCGCTCGAGTACCACGGCGTCGTGATTGCGGACGAGGGTGACGTCGTGTATGCTCCTCCGTTCACGTTCCATGCACCCCGGTTCCACGGCGACGGACCGTCCTGCCGGCTGGCGATGAACGGATATCCGAACATCTCCCACCTGCGCGACGCGCCGCACTAGTTCGCTCAGACCTTACACGAACAGGCTCCCTTGCTTCGGCAACGGGAGCCTTCCAGCGAGGAAGCATGGAAGTGACGCCATCCAAACCGGCATTCGAACACGGGGGGCCGGCAACGCTCGGACGCCCCACCCGCGTCCGCCATATGGTGCTTTGGCTGACCGTGGCGGCATACATGATCACGTACATGGACCGCGTGGTCATCTCCATCGCCGCCCCGGTCATCCGAGAGGAGTTCGGGTTTTCGCTGGTTACCATGGGATTCATCCTCAGCGCCTTCCGCTGGGGCTACGCGCTGTTTCAGATCCCCGGCGGATGGCTGGGCGACCGCATCGGCCCGCGGCGCGCCCTTACCTGGATCGTAACGTGGTGGAGCCTGTTCACCTCGGCCACGGCCCTGGCATGGAACGCAGTCTCGATGGGCGCCTTTCGGTTCCTGTTCGGTGTCGGAGAGGCGGGCGCCTTTCCGATCGCCACGCGCTCTCTGTCGCGCTGGATGCTTCCCTCCGAACGCGGTTTCGCCCAGGGGATAACGCACGCCGGCTCACGCCTCGGCGCGGCGCTTACGCCGCCGATTGTCGTGGCCCTGATCGCCTGGGTCGGATGGCGCGGCGCCTTCGTCGCCTTCGGCCTGCTCGGACTCGTGTGGGCCGTCGTCTGGTATTGGTACTACCGGGATACTCCCGACGAGCATAAAGGCGTGAACGCGGCCGAACTGAACCTGATCCACTCGGCGATCGGCGGCAAGCGCCCGGCCACAACGAAATCCGTGCCGTGGATAAAGATCCTCTCCAGCCGGACCATGTGGTATCTGTGCCTGATGTACTTCTGCTACGGGTACTGCCTGGCCGTCTATCTCGACTGGTTTCCGACTTATCTGCGCGAACACCGCCAGTTCAACCTGCGCGAGATGGGCTTCTACGCCAGCCTTCCGCTCATCGCGGGCACGCTCGGAGATCTGCTCGGTGGCTGGGCATCTGATATCTGGTACAAGAAGACTGGTAATCTGAAAGTAGCACGCCGGGCAGTCGCAATCCTGGGGTTCCTGCTGGCCGCCGCCGGAATCGTTCCGGCGACCCTCACCTCGGATTCGCTGACGAGCGTCTGGTTCAGTTGCCTGGCGCTGTTCGGGCTGGAAGTGACCGTGGGGGTTTCGTGGGCGCTGCCGCTGGACATCGGCGGCGACTACGCC
This sequence comes from Bryobacteraceae bacterium, assembly GCA_046289265.1. Lineage (GTDB taxonomy): Bacteria > Acidobacteriota > Terriglobia > Bryobacterales > Bryobacteraceae > JBKBWD01. The sequence continues at coordinate 17,523 of JBKBWD010000035.1, forward strand.
GGCTCGGCTTCGGCGGTAATGAATACGTTCGGCAATATCGGGGGTGCCCTCTCCCCGACGGTGCTGGCGTTTCTGGTGAAAGCTTACGGTTGGGACGTGCCGTTTCTGGTGGCGTCCGTGCTCTGTATCGCGGCCGCGCTCCTGTTCCTCAGAATCGACGCGAGCCGCCGGATCTTTGCGGAGGTTTCATGAGAATCAATCCGAACAAATGCGTCGCCTGCGGGAACTGCACCTACGTGTGCCCCATGGGCGCAATCTCGATCGACCCGGTTATCAAGCGGGCCAAAGTCAACCTCGACGAGTGTGTCGAATGCTATGCGTGCTACAACGGCCTGAGCCAGGAGCACCTGAACCCGACGATCGTCCGAAGCCTGCGCAAGGTCTTCCAGTCACTACGACTGCGGTTCGATCCCGAACCCGACGTATGCCCGACCGCGGCTTTCGAGCCGGAAGAGTTGCAGTGGCCGCGTGTCGTGCGCCGTGCCTTCTCCGATCCGCGCGTCCCGCATGAGTCCACCGGCGTCGAGGGGCGCGGTACCGAAGAGGTCAAGACCAATGACGTTACCGGACGTGTCAATGTCGGCGAGGTGGGATTCACCATCGAGTTCGGCCGGCCTGGCATCGGCGTCTGGTTCCGCGAAATTCAGGAGATGTGCTGGGAACTCGCCAAGGCCGGCGTGACCTTTGAGAAGAAGAACCCCATCACCTCACTCATGTCCGATGTCTCTACCGGAACTATCCGCGAGGACATCATGAATGAGAAGCTGATGTCGGCGATCGTCGAGATCAAGGTGCCGGTTGAGCGCACCGAGGAGATTATCCGGCTGGTGTGGAACGTCGAGGAGCGCGTCAATACGGTCGTCGTGCTTGGCGTGGGAACGCGCTGCGACGAAAACGGTGAGGACCTCGTGGTCGCCCCGATACTGGAGCGCCTGGGCTACAAGCTCCATCGCGCCAAGACCAACACCGGACTCGGCCGAATCACCAACCAGGAAGCCCAGAAGAAGACCGACGCCGTCGGGGCCATGTACTAGAGGAAAGGGAGAAGAGAGCATGACAAACACACTGCATCGGTTTGGCGACGCAAGCAGCTTCTACGACGACTTCGTAATTTTCGCGATCGCAAGCAAAGGCAAGAACGACGAGGGTGCACTCGAAAAGCTGCGGACGTTTCTGAAGATGGCTGTGCCGTTCAAGCCGGTCAATCTTGGAGACGCGCGCCACGGCGGCGCTCTTCGGCCCTGCAAGAGCATGAATCCGACGTCGCACTGGAAGCGCGACATGACGCCGGACTTCCAGGCCGTTATCGACGGTCTCAATCACCCGACCACCGTCGCGGCCGTTTTCGACAACCGCGTCGCCGCCGAGGATTTCCTGCGCGCGGTCAAGGAGGCGGACCTCGGCCTGAGCATCAACATTTCGACCTCGGTGGACGGCGCCGACCAGTGTTGCCACGCCGTCGGCATTCCGCGCCACAGCGTCGGCTACTCGCTCGGCTTTGAAGGCAAGACCGAGAAGCTCCCCAACTCGCAGGTTATGATGCTGTCGACAATGTGCGGGCACGGGATGATCGCGCACTCGCTTGCCAAGAAGATGATTGACTGGGTGAAGGAAGGGCGGCGCACGCCGGAGCAGGCAGTCACCTATCTGACGCGATTCTGTTCGTGCGGAGTTTTCAATCCTTCGCGGGCCAAGCGGATTCTGGAGGACGCGCAGCAGGGCCGCGCTTAGTCCTCTGGAAAACAGAAAAACGAGGAAGGCAGCGTGAAGTTCCCGCGCTGCCTTTTCGTGTGTTACGCCGCCTCTTCGACCAGCTCTTCTTCGTCCACTTCGCTTCCATCCGACCCCGCCAGGGCGACCAGTTGCTTTACGACTGAGCCCATGGTTTCGGCCTGATGGAGCATCTCGGCGCTCGCCGAGGCGCTTTGTTCGGCGCTGGCGGCGGCCTGCTGGGTCACCTGCTCCATCTGAGTCAGCGCACTGGCGATGTGCTCGATCCCGCGGGCCTGCTCCTGGCTGCTGAGGTTGACCTCGTCCACCAGCCGCTTGACCTCGCGCGCGCTCTCGGTGATGCTGCGGATGGCATCGGCCATCTGGTTCAGTTTGGCGCCGCCCTCGCGTGAGGTGTTGATGGACTCGTCGATCAGTCCGGCCGTATCCCGCGCGGCCTGCGCACAGCGCTGCGCCAAGTTCCGCACCTCGTCGGCGACCACCGCGAAGCCCATCCCGGCCTCGCCCGCCCGCGCGGCCTCCACCGCGGCGTTGAGTGCAAGGATATTCGTCTGGAACGAGATCTCGTCGATCACCTTGATGATGCTCGCGATCTTTTCGCTCGATCCGCTGATCTCCCTCATGCTTACCAGCATCTCCTCGAGCGATTTGTTCGCCTGGGCGATGCGGTTGTCCACCTCGCCCATGAACGACGTCGCCTGGCTCGAATTCTCGGCATTGCGCTGCGTCATCGAACTCATCTCCTGGCTCGACGCCGAAGTCTCCTCGAGCGAGCCGGCTTGCTTTGACGCACCGTCCGCAACTGTCTGGCTCGCCGCCGATATCTGCTCCGAAACCAGGGCCACCTGCCGGGCGCTCGCGCTGATTCGCGCCGTCAGCCCTCGCAGCCGCGCCATCGATCGGCGGACCACCATGATGACAACGATTCCCACCGCCACGCACAGCCCGATCAGCGACAGCGTTGCCCATCGGCTCTGCGCCGTCGTCGCCTCGGCCGACTTCGCCACCGCTGCCAACTGCTCGCCCTGCTGCTGCACCAGCTTCTTCGCTGTCGTGCTCATCTCGTTCAGCCGGGGCAGCACCGTGTCGTCGAAGAACTTCAGCGCCACGTCGAACTGCTGCTTCGACAGCATCTGCACCATCTGCTCATGCGCCTGCCCCAGCAGCTCGAATTCCTTGCGCAGGCTCTCCAACTCGGCCCGCGTCTCTTCCGTGTTGTTCATCGCCTGAAATTCGTTCAGGGATTGCAGGACCGTGGCTTCGGACTGGCGGAACCGCTGCTTGAAGTCTTCGGTCTTGTCCAACTGCTGAAGGACGGTGCTGAAGGCGATCGCGCGCTCCAGCGCCGTCATATCGGACGCCGCCGTGCTGATCTGGCCCGCGAGCAACTGCTTTCGGGCGATCCCGTTCACCGCGTGGTCCAGCTCATTGCTCAACCCGGTACTGACTTTCAATGACGTGAGACCTAATACCAGCACGACGGCCAGCATGGCGCCGAAGCTCACCATCAGCTTGGCGCCGATTGTCGCTCGCGATTTCACAGCGTCTTTCTCCTTGATCCTGCGTTTCTGTTCGGCTACGGCCGGAATTCGAAGCTCAACTGCGCAAGCGCGCGCGTCGGCTCCCCGTTTTGCGTAAACGGTTGGAACTTCCAGCGCTTCACTGCGTTCACGGTCGCCTGCGTCAGCAAAGGATTCCCGCTGATCACCTTCACGGATTCCACCTGCCCGTTCGGCAACACCGTCGCCTCCACCTCGACCCGGCCCGTCACCTTCATCTGGCGGGCGATCGGGCTGTACTCCGGCGTCGGCTTCTCGACGGCCGCCTTTATTGCTTCCGCGAACGAAACGCGGATTTCGGCCTGCAGCATTCCCGCGGCGGAAATGAAGAATAGCGCCGCCAATCCAATTCTCGAGGATGAGGGTTTGAACATGTCTTTCTTTTAGCTCCTGACGAAGTCTCGTCAGAGTCCATATCGACGCCTCGCGCGGCGCTTTGAAGGAAAAGTGGGTCAGGTGAATCGCCTAGCCCGGTGCGGTAGGATAACAGGAGCACAGCGACATGCACGGGACGCGCAGATATCTGATAATGATCCTGATGGCGGCCTGCGCACAGGTTTACGCCACCGACGAGTTCTTCGAATCAAAGATCCGCCCCCTGCTGGCTGAAAAGTGCTACAACTGCCATAGCTCCAAGGCGAGGATCGTTTTCGGTAACGTGCGGCTGGACAGCCGCGAGGCCATTCTCAAAGGCGGCGACTCGGGTCCCGTTGCGCTTCCCGGCAGGCCCGACGAGAGCAAGCTCATTCAGGCCGTCCGTTACCAGACGGTCCAGATGCCGCCCGCCGGAAAGCTCTCCGATGAAGAGATTGCTGCCCTCGCGGCCTGGGTCGAAGCAGGACTTCCCTGGCCGAAGTACGACGCTCCGCTGCCTCCGGCCCTCGAATCGACGCAGAAGACCACAGCTGTAGACCACTGGGCCTGGAATCCCGTGCGCGTCACACCAACTCCCGCAGTCCGCGACCGGGAATGGCCCAGAGATCCCATCGACCGTTTCACCCTAGCCCGCCTGGAACGCGAGCAGCTCCAGCCCTCGCCTCCCGCCGACCGCCGCACGCTCCTGCGCCGCCTCTCCTATGACCTCATCGGCCTGCCGCCCACCGTGCAAGAGATTGATGCCTTTGAGCGGGACCGCTCCCCGGCTGCCCTCCATCGTCAGGTCGACCGCCTGCTCGCCTCACCGCACTTCGGCGAGCGCTGGGGCCGCCACTGGCTTGATGTGGCCCGCTATGCCGACTCCGGGTTTTTGAATCGGCGTTTTCCCCTTTCCTTCTCCTACCGCGACTGGGTCATCGATGCCTTCAACCGCGACCTGCCCTATGACCGCTTCGTCACCCTCCAGCTCGCCGCTGACCAAGTGAACGCAGATCCACCCGACTTGGCCGCCCTTGGCTTCCTCAACCTCGGGCTGAACCTCCCGCGCCCCGACGATCTGCCTGACCGCGTCGACGATCGCATCGACGTCGTCACCCGCGGACTCCTCGGTCTCACCGTGAGCTGCGCCCGCTGTCACGACCACAAATACGACCCGATCCCGACCGCCGACTACTACGCCCTTTATGGCGTCTTTGCCAACACCTCCTACACGCCGGACCCGGCCGTGATCGAAGGCGCCACTCCGGCCGGCGCAATACCTTCGAAGTTCTACGAGCAGCGCCTCCAGGAGCGCCGCCGTGCCCTCGACGACTTCAAGCAGGAACGGATCGAAGAGCTGCGCGCCGAGTTCCGCCAACCCGCCGAACGCGAGCGCTACCGCAACGGCGCTCTACAGGCCCGCAAGCTCCCGGCCGGTCGCCGCGATGCCACCGCACGCGAACTGAATCTCAACCTGTACATGCTCCAGCGCTGGGTCAGCCACCTCGAAAGCGGCGAACCCGCCGACCCTACCGAGGTCCCGCTCGGTGACTTCGAGCAGGTTATGACCGAGGGCGATTCCAACTCGATCCGGCAGCTCCAGTGGCAGTTCGAACAGATTCTCGGCGACTACGCCTCGCGCGGCTCCCGATCGAGAGTCGCGGTCGTCGAAGACGTCAGGATGATCCGGCCAGCCTACGTTTTCATCCGAGGCAACCAGAACGATCTCGGTGAGCAGGTGCAGCCATGCTTCCCCACAATCCTCTCGGGCCGGCATCGCCCCTGCTTCCATAACGGCAGCGGCCGGGCCGAACTGGCCGCCGCAATCCTCGACCCGTCGAATCCTACGGCGGCGCGTGTCATCGTCAATCGCATCTGGCTCCACCTGTTCGGCGAAGGACTCGTGCGCACGCCGAGCGATTTCGGAATCCGCGGAGAACCACCGACACATCCCGAACTGCTCGACTACCTCGCCGAGGAGTTCCGCAAGGACGGCTGGTCGATGAAGCGCCTCATCCGCCGCATCGTGCTGTCGGCCACCTACGAGCAATCTGTCTCCGGTCATGCCGAACTGCTGGAGAAGGATCCTGAAAACCGGCTGCTCGGCCGGGCTAACCGCCGCCGCCTCGACTTTGAATCCCTGCGCGACTCGATGCTCGCGGTAGCGGGCAAGCTGGACACTCGCATCGGTGGTCCGCCGATCTCGCTCACCACGATCCCGACCGACCCGCGCCGGACTGTCTATGCCTTTCTGGAGCGCGAACGTCCGCTTGCTCTGCTGAAGACCTTCGACGTGGCCGATCCGGAACAGCACACGCCCCAGCGCCACCTCACCACCGTTCCACAGCAGGGACTCTTCCTGTTGAACAGCCCGTTTATCGCCGAGATTGCCTCGGCGGCGGCCCGTCGCGCCCGTCGCGCGAGATCGGATGAGGAGTTTGCCAGCGAGATCTTCCGCCTTATCCTAGGCCGATCCCCGGACGAGCGCGAGCGCCGCGAGGCTCTCGAGTTCCTCCGCCGCTCTGAGCCGCCCCGGATGAGGGACGACCACGGCTCAACCTGGGAGTATGGTGCCGTCGATCTGGACGAAATCACTGGATCGGTCCGCGAATTCCGCAGCTTCCGCTATTTCACCGGCACGGCTTGGCAGGCAGCCTCGTTGCTTCCCGATGTCCGCGAAGGCGCGGCGTTCCTGAACGCGCGCGGAGGCGCTCCCGGCGACGGACTCCGCAATGCGGTCGCCCGCCGTTGGGTCTCTCCGGTCGACGGCGAGGTCCGCATCACCGGAAACCTGGTGCACCGGCGTTCGCAGTTCCACCAGCGATTCGGCTGGTCAAACGGCGTCCGCGGCTGGATTGTGTCGAGCCGCCGGGGGATTCTGGGCCAGTGGAAACTCGAAGGAACCGGGCCGATCAAGGATGTCAAGGCTGATGATTCGGCGACCGCCGAGATCGATCTGCCTCGCGTCGAAGTGACCAGGGGCGAAACCATCGACTTCATCGTCGATTCCCTCGATGACTACGAAGCCGACGACTTCCTGTGGTCGCCCCGAATTGAACGTCTCTCGGGCGACAAGCAGGAGTGGGACGCCAGGCGCGACTTCGCCGGACCGTCGCCCGCGATACTCGACGTCCGCGCGCAACTGGCCCAGATCCTGCTGCTGACTAACGAATTCGCTTTCGTCAACTGAGGTCCATGATGAACCACGAAAACGCCCGCCGCCGATTTCTCAAGTATGCGACCTTCGGACTGGGGCCGTTGGGCCTCGCGGTCGTAGCGGCCCAGTCGGGCTTCGCATCGAGTGCCCCGAAGAATCCGCTTGCCCCGAAGGCCCCGCCCCTGCCAGCTCGCGCCAAGCGTCTGGTCCACATCTTTGCCAACGGCGGAATCTCGCACATCGACACCTTCGATCCCAAGCCGGCCCTAAAGAAATACGCGGGCCAGAATCTACCGATCCACCTCCGCACCGAGCGCAAGACCGGCGCCGCCATGCCCTCGCCTTTCGAGTTCCGCAAGCATGGCGAAAGCGGCATCGAAATCAGCGAAATCTTCCCCGAACTCGCTTCCTGCGCCGACGACCTGTGCATCATCCGATCAATGCACACGAATATTCCGAATCACGAGCCCTCGATGCTCATGATGAACTGCGGCTCCGATCAGCAGGTCCGCCCGAGCATGGGTTCGTGGGTCACTTACGGACTGGGTTCGGAGAATCAGAACCTCCCCGGATTCCTCGTGCTGTGTCCTGGAGGACTGCCGACGCGCGGAGCCGCTAACTGGCGTTCGGCCTTCCTGCCCGGCGCCTACCAGGGCACCCATATCGATACACAGGAAACCGAAATTGAACGACTTGTGGAAAATGTCCGCAGCCGGTCCACAGGCCGCGAGGCCCAGCGCCGCCAGTTGGACACGCTCGCCCGCTTCAATCAGTTCTTTTCCGAAAAGCACGGCGACGACCCGGTACTTGAAGCCCGTGTCCAGTCATTTGAACTGGCCTTCCGGATGCAAATGGAGGCCGAAGATGCCTTCGACATCGGTCGCGAACCGCAGTCCATCCGCGACCTGTATGGCGACACCGTTCACGGCCGCCAGATGCTGATCGCACGCCGTCTGCTGGAGAAGGGAGTTCGCGTCGTCCAGGTCTGGCACGGAGCCGGACAACCTTGGGACTCGCATAGCGACCTTGAAAAGAACCACCGCAACCTCGCCAGCCAGTGCGACCGTCCCATCGCGGCGTTTTTGAAGGACCTGAAGCAGCGCGGCCTGCTCGACGATACGGTCGTCGTATTCGGCGGCGAGTTTGGCCGTACCCCGGTTGTCGAACTTCCGGCGTTCGGATCGAATCTCGGGGGCGACCTCGGGCGCGATCATAATTCGTACGGATTTTCGGTCTGGCTGGCCGGCGGCGGAGTGAAAGGCGGGCACATCCACGGCGCTACCGACGAGTTCGGCTTCCGCGCGCAGGAAAATCGCGTTCACGTTCACGATCTGCATGCCACGCTATTGTGGCTGCTCGGCTTCGACCACGAGAAGCTGACCTACCGTTACGCCGGGAGGGACTTCCGCCTCACCGATGTCGAAGGCCACGTGGTCCGGGACATTCTGGCATAAGGCCCCCAGCCGGCAGTACCATAGCCTTCATGATGAAACTTCGAGGGTTGGTCTCTGCACCGCTACTCCTGCCCGCGCTCGTCCTGAACTTCGCTGCGGCGCAGGACACGTCCAGAACGAAATTGCCGCCGCTTCCCGCGCCGCTCGGTGTGCCGGCTCCGGGTCCGCAGACCGGTGTTCCATACGCGCCTCAGCCGATCCTACCCGGGGGTATCGTCGTGCCGCTCTATCCGCCGGACTCTCCGATGCTAAAAAAGGAACGGATCCATGAGCCGGAGGTCTACAACATGAGCCAGACGGTACCGGGCCGCATCGGAAGCATCGTCAACATCCACAACCCGTCAATCGAGTTCCACCTGGTCGACCGCGGTTTGAACACCGGGGCTGTTGTGATTCTGGCGGCCGGCGGCGGGCACCGGACGCTGAACGTCGGATCGGAAGCCGCCGATTTCGTACCCTTCTACTATAATTACGGGGTCAACACGGTCATCCTCCGCAACCGGTTGCGCAGCGACGGCTACGAACCGCAGACGGACGCGGTCAACGACGCGCTGCAGGCCATCCGGCTGGTGCGCGCCTATGCCAAGGATCTCCACTTCGATCCAAACAAGATCGGCATTATCGGCTTTTCGGCCGGAGCCGAACTCTCTGCCCCCGCGGCCGTCTATTTCGAGGAGTTCGACAAGAAGCACAGCGGCCCCTCCGATTCGCTCGCCGGAATCAGCTCGCGGCCCGATTGGGTCGGCCTGATCTACCCCGGACCCACGCCCTTCGCGCGCAACCGCACCGCGCCCGTGATCCCGGCCAACGTGCCGCCCGCCTTCATCGCGACCCCAGGCTCAGGTGACCGAATTCACGCCATCTGGGCGATGGACTACTTCAGCGCCATGCTGACCAAAGGCGTTCCGAATATCGAGATGCACGTCTACGGCAACGGACGCCACCCCGGCGACCAGCTCCCCGACGGCAGCCGCATGTCCGGCGGACTGACAGACCGCAACGGAATGCCCTTCGGCACCTGGCAGATGCGCTTCATCGACTGGTTCCGCGACCTCGGCTTCCTTAATAAGCCCGGCATTGAGACGAAGGCGGCCCGTGATGTGGCCGAGTACGTCAAGAACCCGCCCCGTCCCTTCGGCGCCGGCCGTCCCGGAGGCGGTCTGGGCGGTCCTCCCCAGACGCGTTAGCGGACCGCGAAGTCGCCGTTGCGCATCGAATTCGTCAGGCGTATTATCACCTCGTGCCGGCACCGTGATCCGCCGGCACGAGGAGGATTCGCATGACAACCGGAACTAAGAAATCCGGAAGCGCCGAGCGATGGGGACCTCTATGGGGCGCTCGCGCGCAGGATTGGGCTCAAATCGAGGAGCAGCAGACCCCCACATACCAGGCGGCACTCCGGCGTGTCAACGTTCAGGAGGGCCAGCGCGTGCTCGACATCGGATGCGGAACGGGCGTGTTTCTTAGCTTGGCTGCCGCCCGCGGCGCCGAGGTCTTCGGATTCGATGCCTCGGAGTCTCTGCTCGCGGTCGCGCGCAGGAGGCTGCCCAAGGCTGATCTGCGCGCAGGCGACATGCAGTCGCTGCCTTATGACGATTCGTTTTTCGATATCGTCGCGGGCTTCAATTCGTTCTTTTACGCGGCGGATATGGTCGGAGCGCTCCGAGAGGCCGGCCGTGTCGCCAAGCCGGGAGCGCCCGTCGTCATCCAGGTTTGGGGGGCGCCGGAACGCTGTAACCTCGATGCTCTGAAGCGTGCCGTTGGGCGGCTGCTGCCGCCTCCCGATCCGAATGCGCCGCCCCCGCCCAAGTTGTGGGAGCCGGGGGTACTCGAAGGCATCGCGGAGGCCGCGGGTCTCACACCGGACTACGCATTCGATTCTGGCTGGGCCTTTCAATTCCCTGACAGCGAGTCGCTACTTCAGGCCATGCTTGCACCCGGTGTCGTCATGGAGGCGATAAACGCCGTCGGCGAAGCTCCGGTGCGCGAGGCGATTGTTGAGGCCCTCGCGCCCTATCGTAATCCCGAAGGCGGTTACCGTCTCGAGAACGAGTGGCGTTATCTGGTCGCGCGCGCACTCTGAACCCGCTATGGCCACTCGCGGTACGGTGTCGGCTGTTATAATGCGGCTTTTCGGAAGGAGAACTCGACCATGGATCGCAAGCGACGCAACTTCCTCAAGGCGGCCGCCGCAGGGGCCGCTGTCCCGGCAACCGCCGCCACCGCCGCCGCGCAGAGCGGCCCGACGAAGAAGGTCCACTACCGTGGAGGCAACAAGCCCGCCAAAACTCCGCTCTTCTCCGGCGCCGTCTCCTACGGCAACCTGCTCTTTATCGCCGGCAAGGGCGCGCACTTCGAGGGTGACATCAAGGCCCACACGGACCACGTCCTCAAAGAAATCGAAAAGGAACTCGTCAACGCCGGCTCTTCGATGGAGAAGGTGCTCAAATGCAACGTGTACCTCAATGACCTCAAGGACTACCAGGCGATGAATGAGGTGTTCCGCGGCCGGTTTGGGGATGAGCCGCCGGTCCGGACAACCATCGCGGCGGCTGGAGGGATTCCGGGCAATTCTCTGGTCGAAATTGACGTGATCGCCTATATCTGACGCTCACAGGATCTGAAACTGTGAGGCGTTCAACAACCACTGCTGGTTGGGCTGCCATGCGGTGATGACCGCATAGCGGCCCGGCCGCAGCGGCTGTATCGGGCGAATTACTACGACATCCGGCTCGAGTCTCTGGAAATCCATCTGGATTACGTCCTGCTTGACCAGCAGGCGTGTCCAGCTTTCGGTGTGTCCGATCACCTCGCCGCTCTCCCTGGGTCCGACCGGCGCGATGAGATACGGCTGTCCACCGGGCGGGTACAGGCCGACGACGTAGAAGACCGGCCGCGAATGGTCAATCCCCGGCAAATAAGGGATGCTCGGCAGGCGCAGGCTCACCTCCGTACTACCCGGCCCGATGGCGCCCGTAAAGCCGAGACGCGGCGAGGCGAGCACCGGCGTCAGGTTCATCCATCCTTCGGACACGCGAATGTAAACTCCGGGCTGCCGCGGAAGTCCAGTGATGTCGTCCAGACGCGGACCGGCCGGCTGGAACACTCCCCGCGGGTCGGCCGCGCGCACCACTTCGTTCAGAATGGCACTCGACGCGCCCGCCTGGCGTAACGCGATCAGCGCCGCTGCCGAGTCGCTGAGGCGCGCCGTTCCCCTCTGGGCGGCCTGCCGGATTGCGAGTGCAATCGTCTCCTCGGGAAGTCCTGCCTGCAACATCTGGATGATCCCGGCGTTGGTCAGCGGGCCTTCCCGATACCTGAGGTCAACCGTCGTCTGCTGCCCGCCGGCGGCGGGGCTGAACAGCAATGCGGCGGCAAGGAGGGCAGAATACAACCGTGGCATCGTAGCGATTTGCCTCCGGCTGTTCGACTCGGATGTGAGGAGTTTGTTTCCGCCAGGACTACGGAATCAGATTCATGCCGCCGAGCGCAGCACCTCGCGAAGCCGGCGCGCCACAATTTCGGCTTCTCCCGGTTGGAGCATCCAGACTCCAACCACCAGCTCCGTTTTGTTCGTACCCGGATTCAGCTCGATCGAAGGCTCGCCGTCTCTCATACGCCGTAGAACCTCAGGAGGGCTGATGCGGACGACTTCCTCGTCCCACCGGAGCTTCAAATGCGGCACGTGGTTGGCGATCTCCGGCACGAAGGTTTCGGTCTGGACGGTCTTGACGCTGCGGGCGGCGTCGCCGATGAGCTTTACCCGCCGCTCCCACTCCCGCCAAACGGCGTCATGGTCGCGCTTGAGAAAGAGTTCGAGCGCTACCAGCATTGCCAGCATCTCCTCCTTGTTCACCTTCATGCCGCGCGAGATCGTGTCCGAATAGGGCGAGGTATTCAGCCGGGCCGCCGCGATAAGGTCCTTGCGCCCGAGCAGCAGGCCGGCGCTTTGCGGACCGCAGATTCCCTTGCCGCCGGAGAAGGTCACCAGGTCGAAACCCATCTTGATGTACCTGGTCAGGTTGCCGACCGGAGGCGTGTCGGCTGAGGCGTCGTTGAAGGTCGGGACCCCGTGCTTCTTTCCGAGCGCGACGAACTCTTCGGCCCGAATCTTTCCGACCGGGTCGTTGTTGTTGTAGAACAGCATCATCGCGGTCTGGGGACTTACCGCCGCTTCGAGCTCCTCGCGCGTCTCCACCTCGACCAGCCGGACGCCGCAGGCCCGGACCGCGTGGTCGTAGCCGAAGCGATGAGACTTCTGAATAATGACCTCGTTCTTGAGACCCGTCAGGTCGGGCAGACGCCGTATCGCCTCCTGGTCGGTTCCGGTGATGCACCCGGCGGTTCCGACGGTCATGGCGCCGGCAGCACCGGTCGTAACCATCGCAGCCTCGCAGCCGAGCATTGAGGCGATCTTTTCGCCGACGGCGTCCTGAAGCTTCGTCAGGGATACGAAGTGCTTGGAGGCGTACTCAATCGCCTCGATGACCTCGGGCGGCATCAGCGAAGCCGTCAGGGTGGTGAATGTTCCGGCGGCGTTGATGAAGGTGCGCACGCCCAATTCCTTGAAGTAATCGCGCTTCGCCGGTGCGGCGGCTGCGACGCGTGCGCCGGGAACGAGCGCCCCCAACAGCGGCAGGCTGGAAAGTGATTGCAAAAAGCTTCGCCGGTTCGCCATGGAACTGCCTCCTGAGAAGATGTGTTCTCAGGGTATCTGACACAGCCCCCGCCCGCAACATAATTCAGACCTCGGGGCGCTCGTGCGCGTGTTATACAATCCAAAGACCAGCGAGGTTGCATGGACGCTCACGACCACGACCACCACGACCACGGCCACGATCACCAGGTTGTCCCCTCCGATCCCGCGCTGCGCACGAAGGCGCTCGAATCATTGCTCGTGGAAAAAGGTCTGGTCGATCCCGCGGCGCTCGATGCGATTGTCGACACATACGAAAATAGAATTGGGCCGCGGAATGGAGCGCGAGTCGTAGCGCGTGCCTGGGTCGATGCTGCCTACAAGGCGCGACTGCTCGCGGATGGCGCTTCGGCGATCGCGGAACTAGGATATTCAGGGGCGCAGGGTGAGCACATGGTGGTCGTTGAGAATACCCCAAGGCTACACAATCTGGTCGTATGCACGTTGTGCTCCTGCTATCCGTGGCCGGTGCTTGGGCTGCCGCCGGTCTGGTACAAGTCGGCGCCGTACCGGTCGCGAGCCGTCATCGATCCGCGCGGCGTACTGCGCGAATTCGGAACGGAGTTGGCCGACGAGGTCGAAGTCCGGGTGTGGGACAGCACGGCCGAGATCCGCTATTTCGTGCTGCCGGAACGGCCGGCCGATACCGAGGGAATGACCGAGGAGGAGCTTGCCGCACTGGTCACCCGCGACTCGATGATCGGAGTCGCCAGGATCGCGTCTCCTCGCAAGGCGGCGGTATGAACGGCATTCATGACATGGGCGGTATGCACGGGTTGGGACCGATCCGGTACGAGAGAGATGAGCCCGTATTCCACGAAGAATGGGAGGGCCGGGTCTTTGCCATCAATCGCGCTTCCGCTGCTTGGAAAAGGTGGAACATCGACGCCTCCCGCCACGAGATAGAACAGCTCCCGCCGGCCGACTATCTGCGCATGAGCTACTACGAGAAGTGGCTGGAACGGAGCATCCGGCTGTTAGTGAAGCACGGGCTTTTGACACAGGATGAAATCGCTACCGGAAGCCCTGCCCCGGGTTCCGGGAAAGCCGTACTGCCAGCCACGGTCACTGATTCGGCAGCGGCGATCGGGCAGAGGCTGCCGGGTTACGCTCGTCCGGACGCGGGTGCCGAAGCACGCTTCCAGGTGGGCGTCCGCGTGCGTACGCGTAATATCAATCCCACGGGCCACACACGGCTGCCACGCTACGCAAGGGGCCGCGAAGGAGTGATTGACCGGCATCACGGGATTTTCGTCTTCCCGGACACGAACGCACATTTTCAGGGCGAGCAGCCCCAGCACCTCTACTCCGTCCGATTCCGGGCGCAGGAGCTGTGGGGCGAGAGCGCTTCGCCCCGGGATTCAGTATACATTGACCTGTGGGATAGCTACCTTGAAGACGCCTGATCTGCAGTGTTTACCCTCATTACCGCGCGACAGCGACGGACCTGTATTCGCCGAGCCCTGGCAGGCCCAGGCGTTCGGTCTCGCGGTGCGGCTTTCGGCGGGAGGTCACTTCACCTGGAAAGAGTGGGCGGCTGCACTCGCTGAGGAGTTGAGGGCGGCTGCGGAGCGCGGCGAGCCTGACGATGGCTCGCGATATTACGAGCATTGGCTGGCGGCCCTCGAACGGCTGGTCACCAGCAAGGGTTTAACCGACACGGCGGCTCTGGCCGTGCGCAAGGAGGCGTGGGCGGACGCATATCGTCACACCCCCCATGGTCAATCCGTAGTTTTGAAAGAAAGGTCTTGAGAGAAGGGCCGCTCACTCCGGCTCGGCGCACGTGAAGCTCGCTGCGTCGTCGATGCTGCCTGCCCCTTTGTACTTCGCGACCTGCGGATACGGGCAGAGCGGGCGCGAACGGACCACCTTGCCTGCCGCATCGCGCCTGGAAGCCGTCAAGCGGTCCGGAGCCTTCCCGTGCTCCACCCACTCAATCAGCGGCGCCAGTGGATCGAACGACGCGCAACCGGGGCCGCCCGCGCAGTGAAATACGCCCGGCAGCATGAACAGCCGGAAAAAGTTCCGCGTTTCAGAGCCCATCCGCTGCACGACCGATTCGAAGTACTCGACGCCGAACAGCGGATTCAGCGCCGGGTCGGCCCAACCGAACCACATCAGCAGCCTTCCCCCGCGGTCTCGAAAGGCCGACAGATCCGTATCCGTCGCGTTCAGCACTTTTGCGATCCACTCCGTGCGCGGCACGTCCCGTTCGAAATCGAACTGCTCAAGTTGCCAGTTCGGATCCTTCTGGGGATAGGCCAGATAACGGAAGAAGGTCTCGGCGAAAACGGCGGAGCGCGTCGGTTCATTGTCTCGGGGGATGATCCAGCGCTCCCACGCGCTGCGCCCGTTCGGCTCAGCGATTTCGGCTCCAACCGGCCATCCGGGTGAGATGCGCTTGCCGCCCGCAGAGACTTCGCCGTAGATGACCTCGAGCGTTCGGATCTGGTCGGCTGTGAAACAATCCGGGGAGTCCGTGCCCGCCGGACAGCGCGGCAGGTCCCGTGATGCCCGGAATCCGCACCGCCTGGGATCCTCGATGAGCCCGTCTTTGACGCCATCGATCGCATCGCAAAGGAAATAGATGCGGTCGGCCAGCGTCTTCAGTTTCTCAGGGGGGATCGGCGCGCGCGCCAGCGCCTGGGCGACAGCCACGTTGTAGACCATTGTGCCGCTGAAGTTCAACACAGGCGCGCCAGCGACGATGCCATCGAAGTCCTCCGGGAAGCGCTGGGCCGAAATCAGCGCCTGCCGGCCGCCGGTCGAGCAGCCGACGAAGTAGGAACGCGAGGGAGACGAACCGTAATAGGCGGCGGCGAGCTTCTTGGCCGTCATGGCCGTCACATGGACGGCCCGAAACGCATAGTCATACAGCTTCTGGGAATTAACCGCGAATGTCCCGAGCGGCTCCTGCTCGGCATCGTGTCCGGTGTTGGTCTGCGCCACCGCGAATCCGAGGCTGAGAGCCTCATTGCGGCGGGTAAGGCGTGCGGCCGCCTCAATGTTTTCCCCCGCATAGCCACCGTTGCCGAACATGTAAAGCCGTCCGTTCCACGCCGCCGGCAGGGCCACCTCGAGGCGAATGTCGGGTTGAACTTGGCCCAGAATGCGGCAAAACGAGGGAATTCCGTCTCTGGAAGGTTCTTCGACGGCTGTCGCGACCGTGAACTCATATCCCGTCATGCTTCGGAGAGCCGCGCAGTTCGTTATCGGTCGCTGCCGGGATTCGGAGGCCGGCGGCTTCCAGTCACCGAGGTGAGGCGCGTTTTGTGCGACAAGGGCGAAGCTGATCAAGTAGGCAATCACGAGGCGGGTCAACAACGGGACCTCCAGGCTCGAAACGCTCGGATTATATCAGAGACTCGGATGTCGCTTGCCAACACACGCGGTGGGTGACATACTCTTGGCGTCTCATGGAGGCGCGAGCGTGAAGACACGAGAATTGGAAACGGGAACGTCGGGGCGACCCGCCTGCCGGAGACGAAGCGAGCCCCCGGTGGCGCCGCAGCCTGCAGGCGGAATCGGGGACGAGCCTCCATCGCCGCTCGTCCAGGCTCAGTATCTCATCTACGACGCCTGGGATACGCCGCACCGCGCCAAGCGGCTGAGCCTGGCCCGCCAGGCGCTCGCACTCTCGCCGGACTGCGCTGACGCCTATCTCCAGCTTGCCGAGGACGGGGCCGAGTCGCCCGACGAGTACCTCGCGCTCTGCCGGCAGGCGCTCGCCGCCGCGGCGCGCGGACTCGGTAAAGAGCGGATGCGTGAGTATCGTGGGATCTTCTGGTCCGTCGTCGAAACTCGCCCCTACATGCGGGCGCGGATGGCCCTGGCCGAGGCGCTGTGGCGCACCGGTAAGCCCGAGGAGGCAATCGAGCAATACCGCGCGATGCTGCGCCTGGACCGCGACGACCGGCTGGGCGTTCGATACCGCCTCCTGTCCTGGCTGCTGCTGCTGCGCCTCGATGAGGAGGCGGGAAAGCTTCTCCGGCGGTTTCGCGGCGACGCTCTCGCGGCGTGGCGTTACAGCGAGGTGCTTCTTGCCTTTCGCCGTACGGGTGACACGCAGGAGGCGCGGAACCTGCTCGCCGGTGCGCGCAAACGAAACCCTCATGTGCCCGCGTATCTGCTCCGCCAGCGGCCTCTCCCTTCGGCTCCGCCGGATTCCATTCTGCTCGGTGACGAAAGCGAGGCGATCGCCTATGCCCAGGATTTCGGGGAGGCTTGGCAGGACACGTCCGGTGCGCTCCTGTGGCTGAACCGATACACGTCCCGCCGGTCGCGCTCAGCGGTCGAGAAATAGCCCGGCGCCGGGACCTACCGGAATCCCCAGGCTCACCCACACGATCAGCAGCACCGACCAGCCCGCCAGAAAGGCAAGGCTGTAGGGCAGCATCGTCGCAATGATGGTGCCGATCCCGGCATCGCGCTTATACTTCTGAGCGAACGCGATAATGAGGGCGAAATATGACATCATCGGCGTGACGATGTTCGTCGTGGAGTCGCCAATTCGGTAGGCGGCCTGCGTCAATTCCGGCGAGTAACCCAGTAGCATCAGCATTGGGACAAAGACCGGCGCCATGATCGCCCACTTCGCTGACGCGCTCCCGATGAAGAGGTTCAGGAAGGCCGCCGCGAAGATGAACGCGAAAATCAGGGGGAGGCCCGTCAGTCCGATGTGCTCCAGGAAGCGCGCACCCTGCACCGCAAAGATCACTCCCAGGTTGGTCCACGAAAAGAAGGCGACGAACTGGGCGGCGAAGAAAACCAAAACGATATACACGCCAAGCGTGCTCATGGTCCGGCCCATCGCGTTGACCGCGTCGGTGTCGTTCCGGATGCTGCGCGTGGCGACTCCATAGGCGACGCCCGGCACGAAAAACATGATAAAAATCACCGCAACGATGCCGGACAGAAACGGCGAATCGAGAAGGCTGCCGGTCTCCGGGTTTCGCAGCGGCGCATCCGCCGGCACGACGGCGAGCACGATCAGAACGCCCAGCAGGAGCGCGGAAACCGCCGCCGCCTTCAAGCCGTGCTTCTCGGTCGGTGTGAGCTGCTCGATCACCTCGGATTCGCCAACATAGCTGCCGAGCCGCGGTTCGACGACGCGGTCGGTGACGATCGTGCCCAATGCGGTGATCAGGAAGGTCGATACAGCCATGAAGTAGTAGTTGGCTGCCGGATTCACGGTGTAAGCCGGGTCGATGATCCGGGCGGCTTCGGTCGTGAGGCCGGCCAGCAGCGGATCGACGGTCCCGAGAACCACGTTGGCGCTGTAACCGCCGGAAACCCCGGCGAACGCGGCTGCCATTCCGGCCAGTGGATGGCGCCCGAAGGCGTGGAAAATTACCGCAGCCAGCGGGACGAGAATGACGTAGCCCGCCTCGGAGGCCATATTCGAGAGCACTCCGGCAAAGACGATCACGGAGGTGATGATCCGGCCCGGCGCCGAAAGCACCAGCGCGCGCAATGCCGCCCCGATGAGCCCCGACCCTTCCGCGATGCCGATCCCGAGCATCGCCACCAGCACGGTTCCGAGCGGCACAAAACCTGTGAAGTTCGTCACCAGCTCCGTTACGATGCGGCGCAGTCCCGCGCCCGAAAGCAGATTGACCGGAAGGATTGGCTTTCCCGTACCTGGATGGATAGCTGTAACGCCGATCCACGCAAAGATCCAGGAAAACAACAGGACCACAATGGCGAGCACCGCGAACAGAGTGGCCGGATGAGGCAGACGATTCCCGATGCTCTCGACGGTGTCGAGAAAGGTTGCGGTGTAAGACGGGCGAGGCCCGGAAGCGCGCTTCGACAAGCCTTACCCATAATCGCACGCCGAGATCTCTGCCGCGCAGCTTACAATGCTATATTCACGAAGTGGCTCTTTACCCTACCGGAGGTTATCCGCCGATTGAGGACCACGGCCTGATCGGCGATGGCGAGACGGCAGCTCTGGTGGCGCGCGACGGATCCGTTAATTGGATGTGCGTCCCGCGATTCGATTCGCCCCCGCTGTTCTGCTCCATTCTGGACACTGGGCGCGGCGGAGCCTTCCGGCTCGCCCTCGACCAGCCCTACGAATCCCGCCAGCACTATGAAGAGGACACCGGAGTCCTGGTCACGGAACTGCGAGGTGGGAACTCAGTCATCCGAATCACCGACGCCCTCACGATGCACGCCGGCGCCGACATTACAGAGGACGCCGCCGCGGCGCGCTGCGAACTCCTGCGGCTGGTCCGGGTCATTGAGGGCGAGCCGACACTCGTTGTCGATATCGCCCCACGCGGCGGCGCCGATGCCGAACCGGCGGGCGACGGCCTGCGAATTCGCTGCCGGCAGCGCAGCGACCTGGACCTGTACCTCTGGACCTCCCACCGGCCGCGCGGCCTGAGGGACCAAATTCGGCTTCGGGCCGGGGAACAGGCTCACTTCGCGCTGCGCTGGGGAGGCCCTCGCAGGCTCCACCATCCGGCGGCGCCGGAAGAGATCCTGAAGCATACGCTGGATGTCTGGCGGCGCTGGATGCGCGACTTTCGGTATGACGGCCCGCGCAAGGACCTCGTCCGGCGCTCGGCGATCACAATCAAGCTGCTCGATCACTTCCGCAACGGAGCCATTGTAGCGGCCCCGACGTCATCGCTGCCGGAGGCGATCGGTGGCGTTCGCAACTGGGACTACCGGTATGCCTGGATCCGCGACGCTGCCTTCTCTGTCTATGCGCTCCATCGGATCGGACACTCCAGCGAAGCCGCGGCCTTCCTGGGCTGGGTACTCAGCACGCTCGACGATGGAGACGGCCAGCCGCGCGTGCTCTATGACCTGGACGGGAAGGTCCCTGAGCACGAAGTGGAAGATCCGGAACTCGAAGGCTACCGCGGCTCGGCGCCGGTTCGCTGGGGCAATGGCGCCGCGCACCAGGAACAGCGCGATGTCTACGGCGAGCTGCTCGACTGTGCCCACCAGTGGGTCGCCCACCACGGCGATATTTCCGCGCCCGTCTGGCGCTCCCTTCGCGATCTTGCCGAGCGCGCGCGAAAGGAATGGCGCATCCCGGACCATGGTATCTGGGAGGTCCGGACCTCCGGGCGGCTCTTCACCTATTCGGCCGCGATGTGCCAGGTTGCCCTCGATCGCGCCGCCCGTTTGTCGAGGCGATTCGCGCTCGAAGGCGATATCGCAGGCTGGGAGGCGGAGGCCGAAACCATCCGCCGGACCATTTTGGAGGAGGCGTGGGACGAGCGCCTGCAGGCCATCACTGAGCACATCGGCGGAGGCGGCCTCGACGCCAGCATCCTGGCCCTGCCCCTCCGGCGCGTCATCCGGGCCACCGAGCCCCGCATGGTCGCAACGACCGAGGCCATTCAATCGCGCCTCGGCGCCGGTGACGGCCTGATCTACCGCTACCTGCCAGACGAGTCTCCGGACGGACTCCCCGGCAAGGAAGGCGCATTCCTCCTTTGCAGCTTCTGGCTGGTAGATAATCTCGCGCACCAAGGCCGAGTTCAGCAGGCCATGGAGCTATTCGACTCGCTCTGCGATCGCGCGAATCCGCTCGGGCTGCTGCCCGAGCAGATCGAGCCCTCGGACGGCAGCTTCCTTGGCAACTTCCCGCAGGCCTTCAGCCACATCGGCGTGATCTCAAGCGGGGTCAACCTAGTCCGGGCGATGAAGCGCCGCTGACCGCGCGCCTCAGTCGCCGGCTGCCTCTCTGCCGTACTTAACCAGTTTGTAGATCTCCATCGTCACCAGC
Source organism: Bryobacteraceae bacterium (assembly GCA_046289265.1). Classification (GTDB taxonomy): domain Bacteria; phylum Acidobacteriota; class Terriglobia; order Bryobacterales; family Bryobacteraceae; genus JBKBWD01. The sequence goes on from JBKBWD010000035.1 coordinate 38,224, forward strand.
ACCGAGGCTGCCGCTAGCACGCAGCTCAGGAACTGCCCGCCCGTAATCGGCTGGGTGTTCAGGAGCTGCTGCATCAACGGAATGTGCATCGAGGCCACGTGCAGCGAAAGCGCGCCGAAAATGCCGATAATCAGGAACGGATTTCGGCTCACCGGAACCCGGAAGGCCGAAGTGCGTTCGGATCGGCAGTTCAGCGCATGGAAGTTCTGGAACAGCACTAAAGTCAGGAAGATGAGGTTGCGCGATTGCGCCACGTCGAAATCAGGATCGTTCAGGAGCCAGTTCCAGGCCAGGAGGGAGACCACCAGCATCACGCCGCCGGAAACCAGAACCTGCTGGATCATCGTCCGATCCAGAATGCCTTCGGACGGTTTGCGAGGCGGCCGCCGCATCGCTCCCGGCTCACCGCCTTCGAAGGCGAGTGCGATGTCCTGGATGCCGTTGGTCACCAGGTTGAGCCACAGGATCTGGACCGGCAGGAGCGGGAAGGGCATCCCCAGGAACACGGCGACGATGAACAGCATCAGGACGGCCGCGCCTGTCGAGATCAACAGGTAGATTACCTTGCGGATATTGTCGTAGCTGAAGCGCCCCTCTTCGATTCCGTCGACGATCGACACGAACCGGTCGTCGGTGACGATAATCGATGCCGAATCCTTTGCCACGTCGCTGCCAGAGCCCATCGCGACCCCAATATTCGCGGAGCGCAGCGCTGGCGCGTCGTTGACGCCGTCGCCCGTGACCGCGACAAAATGCCCCAGCTTGCCGAGCGCCCGGACGATGTGCAGCTTCTGCATCGGGCTTACGCGCGCGAAGATATGGGCGCTCCGGACACGCTCGACGAAGGCCGGCGACTCGTCATCGCCAAGCTCGGTGAGCTCCCGTCCGGTGACGACGTCCGAACTGGCGCCGCCGATCTCAAGCTGCCGTGCGATGGCCAGCGCTGTCGCCGGGTGATCGCCCGTAATCATCGCGACCTCGACCCCCGCTTCGCGGCATCTACGGACCGCGTCCTTCGTCTCCATTCGCAGCGGGTCGATCATTCCAACCAGTCCGAGGAAGGTCAGGCGCGGCATCCCATCGGGATCGAGCTCCTTGAGATCCTCGATCTGATCGGCGTAGGCCACGGCGAGAACCCGGAAGCCTTCCGTGGAGAGACGCAGCGCCTCCTGGTGCACCTTGTCGGGGTCCACCGGGGCCTTGCCCTCGCGCGTCAGGGCGGAATCGCAGAAGCTCAGGATGCGCTCGACCGAACCTTTGGCCGCGATGCGCTGCCGCCCGTCCAGTTCGTAAAGAATCGCCGCAAATTGCCGCTCAGACTCGAACGGCACCTCCGATACGAGGTTGATCTCGTGGCGCAGCGCCTCAACGTCGATTCCGGCCTTATAGCCGAGCGCGAGAAACGCGACATCGACCGGATCGCCGTGATGCTCCCACTTTCCTTTCTTATCCTTCCGTAGGGTGGCCTCGTTGCACAGCACGGAGGCACGGGCGAACTCCCGCAGGCGTTCACGGTCGGCCTCGTCGACCGGGCCGCCCCCAGCCGCGAGGATCTCGCCCTCGCCCGCATAGCCCTGTCCGGTCACTTCGAACGGATCGGCCGGCGCCAGAGAGAGCAGCGAAATCGTTTGGCGATTTAACGTGAGGGTGCCGGTCTTGTCGCTGGCGACGTATGTGCAACTTCCCAGCCCCTCCACCGCCGTCATCTTCCGGACAATTACGTGCCGCTGGGCCATGCGCTTTACACCGATCGAGAGCGCCACGATCATGGCCGCCGGCAGACCCTCGGGAATCGCCGCTACCGCGAGCGAGATCGTGAGCAGGAAGATGTCGGAGAACTCCATGCCTCGCAGCGCGGAAATGCCGCCGAGCACGGCCACGGCTACCAGCACGACGTAGCTCAGGTACTTGACGAACTGCTCCATCCGGATGACCAGCGGAGCGCGTGCGGCCTCGGCGACCGTCGTCGCCTCGGCGATCTTCCCAAGCTCGGTCTTCAGGCCGGTGGCAACGACGACACCCATTCCACGGCCGGTCATGACGGTCGAACCGGCGTAAGCCATGCAGTGGCGATCGCCGACCGTCGCGTCCTCGACGACCGGTTCGGTGTCCTTGCGGGCCGGCAGCGACTCGCCGGTGAGGAAGGATTCATCGATCGACAGGCGGTTGGCGCGCAGCAGCCGAAGATCCGCAGGCACTTTCTCGCCTGATTCGAGCAGGACAATATCGCCCGGAACCAGTTCCTCGGCGTCAACCCGGTGCTCATCGCCCTCGCGCCGCACCCTGGCCATTAGCCGGATCAGGTGCTGGAGCGCAGCGGCGTTTTGCTCGGCCCGCCACTCCTGGAAGGCGCCGAGCGCAGTGTTCAGGAGAACGACGAAAAGGATAAAACCCGCGTCGATAAAGTCGCCGATGGCAAGCGAGACGGCGGCGGCCGCAAGCAGGATATAGATCAGAGGGCTGAGAATCTGGTGAAGGATGATCTTCAGAAGCGACAGCGCTTCCTTTGCAGGGAAGGCATTTCGTCCGAACTCGGCGCGGCGGCGCTCTACCTCGACCTCCGCCAGTCCCTGCTGGGAGGTCGCCAGAGCGTCCAGGGTATCCTCAGTGGATGCGGCATGCCACGTAAGGCTCGCCAGAGTCTTCATGGTGTACGGCTCCTGAAATTTGGGGTCGGACGGGCTGCCTTGTCAGTGGCAGACCAAGCCGGTCTCTTCGACACCCGGTACTTCGATGTCATCCCCTAGAGTATCGTGAACGTATGTCATTTTAACAATCACGAGGAGCGCGGCGGTCAGCGGCGTCGCGAGGACAACCCCGATCGCTCCGAGGAGCACGCCAAGGGAAACCTGGGCGAATATCGTCAGGGCGGGTTGCAGCAGAACGGTTTTGCGGTGGACCATGGGAGCTACCAAGTAGCTCTCGACCTGCTGGACGACAACATACAGAATGAGTACCGAAAGCGCATCGCGCGGACTCTGCATGAGCGCGACCAGGATCGCCGGAATCGAGGCGACGATCGGGCCGATGTAGGGAACGAAGTCGAGCAGGCCGGCTAGGATGCCGAGTGTAAGAGCCAGAGGAATATTGAGCAGCGCCAGACCAATCGCCGTTGAGATGCCCACGAAGGCCATGACAACCCCCTGTCCCATCAGCCACCAGAGCAACGTATAGCGGACGGCGCTCAATACTTCGCAGACCCTGCCCCGGCTCTCCTTGGGGAACAGATGGAGCAGGCCATCGATGTAGATCTGCGAGTTAGCCGCGAAATAGAGTCCCACGAACGTGACGAAGAATAACCCCGCAATGACAGCGGCGATGCTCGAAAAGACTCCCAGCACGCGCGGAAAGATATCGGCGGGAAGCTGCATAAATTCGAACGGGTCGCCGTCGAGGATCGGCTGCCCGGCCCACTCGATCTCCCGCAACTGCTCCAGCAACTGCCTCCAGGCCTCGGGAATCGTGGCGACGAGCTCACCTGCCTGATCGATCAGACTGGGAGCAAGCAGGAAACCCAGTCCGGTGAGAGCTGCCAGCAGCGTCAGGACAACGGTTGCCAGGGCCCAGCCGCCCCGTATCCGAGTGTGCGACTCCAAAAACTCGCTGAGCCCTCGGAGGAAAATGGCTGCCAAAATCCCGGCGAACACCAGCAGCAGCACCTCGATGAGATACCAAAAGACAACGACAACTGCCAGAATGACGGCGGCGACGAGGACGACGACCACGGTCCGGCGCGCGAAATCGGCAATCGAGCGGTGGCGTATGCTGCCGGTGCTGTCCATCGACACCCTCCCGTCCGAAGCAGTGCAAGCGAATTGCCGAAGACGGCTGCGTGTTGATTCGGCGCGGGGCGAGGGCTGACCGGCTGTTTACGATTGTAAATGTTCCCGGACTCCTGGCCAGGACGACGGCAGCACGACCCCTGTGCAACTCCCAAAGCCAATTCGCGCGCAGCCCTCTCGCTCGCACCAGGCCCGGAGTTCGATCTCGTCGCCGTCCTCCAGGTACGTTCGTGTCTCGCCGTCAGGAAGTTCGATCGGCCGGGCCCCGTCCGAGGTGAGTTCGAGAAGACATCCCTGGGAGTCCGCTTCAAAACCCGAAATCGTGCCGCTTGCGAGCAGGTCGCCGCGCCTCAGGTTGCACCCGTTGCTGGTGTGATGCGCGATCATCTGGGCAAAGCTCCAGTACAAGCGATCGAGGGAAGCGCGGCTCAACCGCACCGGTGCGTGCCCCTGCTCACGCATTGCCGCCGTGCGGATGAGGACTTCCACGGTGATGCCGAAGCTGCCGCCGGCGCGGTCCTGTTCACAGTCGAGGTATGGCAGCGGTCCCGGATCCTCAGGGGCGCGCGGCCTCCGCGGAGCGCGAAAGGGGCGCAGCGCCTCCATCGTCACGATCCATGGTGAAATGCTGGTTGCAAAGCTTTTGCCAAGAAACGGGCCGAGCGGCTGGTACTCCCAGCGCTGGATGTCGCGCGCCGACCAGTCATTCACCAGGCAGAGCCCGAAAATATGCTCCTCGGCTTCCGCAATGGGAATGGGTTCTCCAAGCGCATTTCCGGACGCGACCAGGCAGCCTGCCTCGCATTCGTAATCTAGCTTGCGCGTGGGACCAAAGACCACGCGGCCGTCGATGTTCCACTGGCCGCGGGGTCTTCGGATCGGCGTGGAACTCGGGACGATGGACGAGGCGCGCCCGTGGTAGGCCACCGGCAGGTGCTTGTAGTTCGGGAGCAGCGGATTGCCGGGCCGGAAGATCGCCCCTACGTTCGCGGCGTGGTCGATGGATGCGTAAAAATCGGTGAACTCGCGAATGGGGCAGGGAAGCAGGAGCCGGCATTCGCGGGCGGGACGGAGCGCCTCGGCGGTCCGGGTGATTTCTGCGCCTATGCGTAGCATGCGGCTAAGGGCAAGCCGCAGGCTTTTCCACGCTCCGCGGCCGAGCGCCATCAAGGCGGACAGGTCCTCGGCATGACAGGCCTCCCGCACCGGCTCGGGGACGTCTTCGAGCGCTGCTGCCAGGTCGAGTACGGAATCACCGATCGCGACGCCGATGCGCGGTCCGGGGCCGGCGGCCGTGTGTTGGAAGACTCCAAGCGGCAGGTTCTGGATGGGAAAGTCCGCATCGGGGCGGTTGGCCGATTCCACCCAGCTCCGAAGCGCGGGATCGTGAGTCTCGTCAAGCGGCGTCATCGTAAGGAGTAGGGCGCATTTGCCGTGACCTGCGTATTCTGATTATATGGAGTTCAGGGCGCATGATTCGGCTCGGCGTCTTAGTTCTGGTATTTGGCCTCGCGTTCCTGATTCCCGCCGCCTGGATCGGTTACGAGAGCTACCGCATCGTCTCGGCTTGGCCTTCGACCGTGGCGGTCAGCGCAGGCAGTGAGATCGTTTCTTTCGAGCAGCAGCAGCGCCGCCATGCCTACCGGGTCCACTTCGAGCTCCGCTACGCCATCGACGGCCGTACATACTCGACCCCCGGACACTCCCGGCTGATCGCCACCGAATACGACGTCATCCGGGTGGTTGCCGAAACGTACTCGGCCGGTACGATTCACCCGATCCGCTATGACCCGTCCGATCCGCACGAGATCCGCGTGGCACCCGATGGTCCGAGCCTCTGGACGCTGCCCATCGCGCTTGGGCTGATTGGTGGCGTCCTCACCCCGCTCGGCGTGTGGATGGTGGCGCGGGGGCAGCGGCGCCAATCGCATTCCTGCCCGGCGTGTGGGACGGAGGTGGACGACGACTATCTGATCTGTCCAGGCTGCGCCACTCGATTGACGCCCGCCTCGGGCAGCGATGAGGAGGAGGAGTTGCCCGCCGAGTATGTTACCGAGAGCGGCAAGGGCATCGAGATCATTGCCGGCATCGTCTTCGCGCTGGTAAGTCTGGCGCTGCTCTCCTCGGCAGCCGCGGTCGGATACAGCCGTTACGAGGTTTGGGCGGAGTGGCAGGCCACCGCGGGCGAGGCCGTCGCTGTCGATATCGGCCGGCACACCGGATCGCGCGGAGAGCTGCAGTATAGGCCCGAAATAGGGTTCCGTTACGTGGCGGCCGGCCGGGAGCGTCTCGGTTCGGCCCTTTCGGAGATCACGCTGGGGTACGCTTCGGCCCGCCGGATCGTGGAAGACTTCCAGCCGGGCACGCGCCATCCGATCCGGTACAACCCAAAGCGCCCCGAGGAGATCCGCTGCGGAGCCTCACTCCGGCCGGAGTACTTCGGCGCGCCATTCGCCCTCGGACTCGTAGCCGTCGGACTGGGCCTGCTGAGCGCCTACCTGCTCCGTCCTGCGGCATCGTGCCGCCGAACGCGCTGCCTCGCTTGTGCGCGCGTTGTGCCGCGGAACGGCCGGTTCTGCCCGTACTGCTCCGCGCCAGCGTAGTAGCCGCCGCGGGTCAAAACCTCGAGATCCGGGCGCCTGGCGCGGAGGCGGATTTTGCAAAACCTCGTACAACCTGCCACCTGCTCCGCTCCGTCGATGCCCGGAAGGCGGTAATTGACGGCGTCGGGAATCACGATCAGGGTCTTGCGCCCCCTGTGCCGCCGCAAGAACGGCCGCCGGATCTTCTGCCACGGGGCTGTTAAATTTAAGGATGAAATCCGCCGGCAGCCGCGTCACGGCTCAGACCTTCTCGAAGCGCGCTGCGAAATCCGAGACGCGATAAGAGTCCCACGCCTCGCTGCGGCGGATCAGCCGGCTCAGGATGGGCGTCGTCATGTAGGTCGTGACCACGGCCATAAACACGAGCATGAAGAACACCGGCTTGGGGATGATGCCCAGATCGTACCCGATATTGATCACAATCAGCTCCATCAGCGCGCGGGTATTCATCATGACTGCGATCATGGCAGACTCTCGTATTGGCAGGCCGCTCAGCCGTGCCGCCAGCGTGCAGCCGCCGAACTTGCCCAGGATGGCCGCCCCAAGAACCGCGCCGCAGAAGGCCCACATCGTCGCGCCCGTCATCGATCCGATGTCGGTGCGCAGGCCCGTGTACGTAAAGAAGATAGGCAGGAAGAAGACTGTGACGAAGTCCTGCAGGCGCTGGTTGACAGCCTTCCGCAGTTCCGTCTGATCGTAAAGAATCGCCCCGAGCATGAAGGCACCGAAAATCGAAAAGATCCCGATGAGGTTCGTTGCCGCGGCCGAGAGAAAGACCAGAATCAGGAGGATGGCCTGTGCGTTCAGGGAGAGATCGCCGCGCTTTTGCAACTGACGCTGCGCCCAGCGGCACAGGATCGGTCGCACCAGCAGCACCATTATCAGGCCGTAGGCAACGACTCCTCCGATCATCGCGGCCATCCGGAGCGGGTCGAGCGTTGCCCTTACGATCGCAGTCACCAGTGCGAGGATGATCCAGCCGGAGGCGTCGTCAATGGCAGCCGCCGAAATCGTCAGGGAGCCAATCCGAGTCCGATGAAGGTTCAGTTCGATCATGATGCGGCCCAGAATCGGAATCGCGGTAATCGACATTGCCGCGGCCATAAAGAGGGAGAAATTAAACCAACTACCGTCGAACTCCAGTGCTCCGTGCATCCAGTAACCTAAACCGAAACCAAGGATGAAGGGGAAAACGATGCCCGCGAGGGATACGGACAGCGCCGTCGGACCGTTGCCCGACAGATGTCCGAAGTCGAACTCGAGTCCGATGAGGAACATCAGGAGCACGAGTCCCACTTGGCTCAGGATGCTGAAGGTTTCCGAGACCGACGGATCGAAAACCGTCTGAAACGCCTCGGGAAAAAACCGGCCGAACAGCGAGGGCCCAAGGATCAGCCCAGCCGCAATTTCACCGCAAACTACTGGTTGTCCCATCCGGCGGAAGATCTGTCCGGTGATTCGCGCCGCCGCGATGATGACGATGAGCTGGATGATGACCTGGAGCAGTACGCTCTCAACCTGGGCGTTGACGGGGGATGACTGCATAGTGAGCGAGGCTGATACTTGTCCAGTGTAACCCGGAGAGCTGATCCGAAGTTGCCCTACGGGGTCCTCTGGATTTCCCCCGCCTTGCACGACTACACTAAGGAAACCTGTATGGAAGTATCGATAGTCCTTGGGCTTACGCTGGTTTGCGTTTATCTGCTCGCGACCGAGAAGCTTCGAGTCGACCTGGTGGCGATCCTGGCGCTCGTGACCCTGGCGGTCTGCCGGATCGTGACGCCGGAGGAAGGGCTTTCGGGGTTTGGCCACCCGGCGACCATCACGGTCGCCTGCATGTTCGTCCTGAGCGCGGGCCTCGCCCGGACCGGCGTCCTGGCCTTCGCCAGCACGGCGCTGACGCGCACCGGACGCCGCCGGCCGTGGGTGGCCATCGCGCTGCTCATGCTGATCGCCGGCTTTGCCTCGGGGTTCATCAATAACACCGCTGTCGTCGCAATTTTCCTGCCCATCGTGCTCGAAACCGCGCGCTCGGCAAAAATGAGCGCATCGCGCCTGCTCATGCCCCTTTCGTTCGCGTCCATCTTTGGCGGAGCATGCACATTAATCGGAACCTCGACCAACATTCTTGTCAGCTCCATCGCAGGCAACCACGGCCTCGAGCCCTTTCGCATGTTCGAACTCTCGCAGCTCGGGCTGATTACCGCGGCCGCTGGCTGCATCTACATGTTCGTCGTCGGCATCCACCTGATTCCGGACCGCCGCAAATCACAGAACCTCACCGAAGTCTTCGACATGGCCGACTACCTCACCGACGTCGTCCTGCAGGAAGGCGCGGCCTCGGTCGGGACCCGCGTGGGAGAGTCGCCGCTGGCGAAAGACATTGATGCCGAAATCATCGGGGTCTTCCGCAACGGCAAGTACGTCAATCTGCCTCCCGAACTTGTCACGCTGCGGGCGGGCGACGTCGTACGTCTGCGCTGCGATGCCAAGAAGATCGAGAAACTCCAGCATCGGATGGGCGTGAGTCTCGTCTCTGACCTCCGATGGCGCGAGGAGAACAATGGAGAAGACGAACTCGAACTTGTGGAGGGAGTGGTGGCGCCAGACTCGGTTCTGGTTGGCGAGACGCTGAAATCGTTCCACTTCAGCGAAACCTTTGGCGCCAAGGTTCTGGCGATCCGGCATCATGGACAGATTGCTCGGACGAAGCTGGATGATACCCCGCTGCAGTCCGGCGACACGCTGCTGATGGCGGTGCGGCGCAAGCGCATGGGACAATTGGCAAGAAGCAAGGCGTTTGTGCTTGTGACCGCCAGGGCCGTTCCGCCGTTCCGCGCCGACAAGACGCTCTTGGCCGTCCTCATCCTGGTCGGCGTCATCGGCGTGAGCGCCTTCGACCTGCTGCCGATAGCGGTCTCCGCCGTGGCCGGTTGTGCCCTGATGGTCCTGGGCGGCTGCCTGAAGCTCGACGAGGTCTATGAGGCAGTGGACTGGAAGGTGATTTTCATGCTCGCTGGCCTGCTGCCGCTGGGGATGGCGCTTGAAAACAGCGGTGCCGCGCGGATGCTGTCCGGCTTCCTCGTCGACAGTGTAGGCTCGCTTGGGCCCTGGGTCCTGCTCGCGGCCCTTTACCTCTGCACATCGGTACTGACCGAGGTGATGTCGAATTCGGCGACGGCGGTGCTGCTGGCCCCGATCGCGATCAGCTCGGCCGAGACCCTGGGCGTCGATGCGCGGCCCTTTCTGGTAGCCGTAGCCTTCGCGGCGTCTTCCAGTTTCATGACCCCGGTCGGATATCAGACCAACACGCTGATTTACGGTCCCGGGGCGTACCGGTTCTCCGACTTCATCCGGGTGGGGACGCCGCTGAATCTTCTGTTCTGGCTCCTGGCCACGCTGCTGATTCCGCGATTCTGGCCCTTTCATCTTTAGGAGGGATTGCTTTTGGATCTGACGACGAGCTGGTGGGACGCCATCGTAAACGTGCTCTCGATTCCCGTGCTGCCCATCGGCGCCTCCGGGGTTTCGCTGGGCGCACTGATCCGCTTCTTCGTCCTGCTGGTGCTTCTCGTATTCACCATCAACAAGGTCGCCAAGTGGATCGTCTCGCGCCTGCTGGTGCGGACCAAGCTGGACCTGAGCGCGCGTCACGCAGTGGCATCGGTCTTTCAATACACCGCGCTGCTGCTGGGCTTTTTCATCATTCTGCAGGCCGTCGGAATCGATCTCACGGCTTTCAGTGTCGCGGCAGGCGGCTTCGGCATCGGGCTCGGCTTCGGACTCCAGAACATCGCCAACAACCTGGTTAGCGGCCTGATCGTTCTGCTTGAACGGCCCGTAAAAATCGGCGACCGGATCGAGGTCGCCGGCACCGAGGGCCAGGTGATCGAAATCCGCGCCCGCAGCACCACCGTCCTGACCAACGACAACATCGCCATCATCATCCCTAACTCACGCTTCATTACCGAAGAGGTGGTCAATTGGAGCTATAACGATTACAAGGTCCGGTTCCGCATCCCGATCTCGGTAGCCTACGACAGCGATGTGCAGTTGGTGGAGCGGCTCCTGATTGAGGCGGCTGCCGAAAACCCCAATATCCTGAAGGAGCCTCCGCCTGTCGTCCGCTTCCTGGAGTTCGGCGACAGCGGGCTGCACTTCGAGCTGCGCGCGTGGAGCGCGTCGCTCATCCAGAAGAAAGGCAAGCTGATCAGCATGTTAAACTTCGCCATCCTTACGAAGTTCCGTGAACACGGCGTCAGCATTCCCTATCCTCAGCGCGATCTGCACCTGAAAGGCGGAAGCCTTCGGGTGGACATGTCGCGCGAAGATTCCCGCGGAACCGACCCCGACCGCTACCCGCCGACGCGGTAGAATCGAAGGCTACAGAGCGCTATATGAACAGAAGAGAATTTCTTGGAATGACCCTGGCCGGCGCGGCGATCAGTTGTCAGCGCCCGGCCTCCGAACCGACTCCCGCCCGGCAGACTTCTGTCGAAATCCGCGGCGAACAGTTCTTCATCAACGGCCGTCCCACGTATGAGGGCCGCACCTACAAGGACATGAAAATCGAGGGCCTGCTCATGAATTCACGCATGGTGCAGGGCATCTATGACGACGAGAATCCCGAAACCGTCCATCGCTGGGCCTACCCCGATACGGGCAAGTGGGACCCGGATCGCAATACCAGCGAGTTCATCGCAGCCATGCCTGAGTGGCGCCGCCACGGTCTCCTCTGCTTCGTCGTCAATCTCCAGGGCGGAAGCCCGGAAGGTTACTCGAAGGAGCAGCCCTGGCGGAACAGCGCCTTCCATCCGGATGGCACGCTCAAGCCGGTCTATATGGCCCGCCTGGAGCGGATTCTCGACCGCGCCGACGAACTCGGCATGGCCGCCATGGTCGGTTATTTCTATTTCGGACAGGACGAGCACTTCACGGACGATGACGCCGTGCGGAACGCTGTCCGCAACGCCACCCAGTGGATCTTCGACAAGGGCTACACCAACGTCATCATCGAGATCGCCAACGAGTGTGACAACCGCGGCTACCAGCAGCCGCTCATCCGAAAGGACCGCATCCCCGAACTGATCCGCATGGTGCAGGAGATGCGCGGCCCCGGTGGACGCCGCCTGCTGGTCAGCACCAGCTTCAATGGCCGTTCGATCCCCACTCCCGGCGTCGTCGAGGTTTCCGATTTCCTGCTGCTGCACGGCAACGGCGTCTCCGATCCGGACCACATCGCCGTCATGGTCGACCAGACCCGCGCCGTCCCCGGCTACCGCCCCGTTCCGATCCTGTTCAACGAAGACGATCACTTCGACTTCGACAAACCGAAGAACAACATGATGGTCGCGATTTCGAAGTACGCCTCCTGGGGCTATTTCGATCCGGGCAAGAGCGACTACAGCGACGGCTACCAGAGCCCGCCGGTGAACTGGGGCCTGAACACCGAGCGCAAGCAGGCATTCTTCAATTTGGTGAAGGAAGTGACAGGAGCGTAGAAAACCTCATCCGCATGGCGGCGTTCCGGGCGAGTTCGCGCATCCTGCGCCGAAGAGTTGCCGAACATCGCCATGTGGAAGTTCGTACTTGCAGTCGCAGTGGGGGCCGGATCGTCGGCTCGAAAACCCTGTCGGCCGGCACCACGCGGTCGCAGCGGGCCGTGTTGGATTCCGGCCACCTGCGGCATGATGCGGACATCCAGACGGTCAACGTCCGCAAGGCGCACTTCTACTCCTCCGACGGACTGGAAATCGACCACCGCGACAGTTACAAGTTCAACATCGCCGCCTACGAACTGGCGAAACTGCTGGACATCCACACCGTGCCGGCCTCAGTGAAGCGGCGCGTCAATCGCCGGCCCTCGGCGGTGACATGGTGGATCGATGACGTCCTCATGATCGAATTGGATCGGCATAAGTACGGGACCAAGCCGCCGGATAGATCCGCCTGGCTTCGCCAGATGCAGCGGGTCTTCGTCCTCGACGAGCTGATCTACAATACCGACCGGAACCGGAGCAATCTCGTAAGCCGCCTCCAGCGCATCGACCCGCATCTGCTGGCAAAGCTCCGTACCCTGGACCGCGACACTGTGTCCGGCCGCATGCGCGACTATCTGACCCGATCGGCTCTGGATGCGCAGCTCGCCCGGTGAGACGAGATCGTAGAGCACTTCGACCGGCTCATCCGGGAGCGGGCGAAGCGGCGGTCCTGTTCAGCAACGATCGCGCCGCGGTCGCGTCAGGCCATGCCTTCCGAGGCAGCGACGCCGTCGAAAATCAGGCGCCCGGTGTTCCATAGGATGTCCTGCTTCTTCGCCTTCGGTATCTCGAGCGTGAGAATTTTTCCAAGCTCGATTTCGATGCTCTCCGGCAGATCACTCCCTGCCATCACGCGCGTGCTGGGAACGTGCGCCAGCACTTCCAGCACATGGTGCGGCGTCAGCGACGAGACTTCGATGTAGATGTTCGGGCAGACCACCGCCGCGACGATCGCCTCGGCGACGTAGATCCCCCCTCCTCCGGCGTGACCTAACACGATCGGAAGCATCGGGAACTTTCGCGCCGGGATGATGAAAAGCGACGGCAGCGCAAAGGGAATTCCCGAGCCCGTATGGCAAATCACCGCCAGCCCCAACTCCTCCGCCGTTCCGAAGATGTAATCGGAGCGGTTTGAGATCGGGTTCACCGGATGATACTGCGGCTGAAACTTGAGCGCGCGGAAGCCGTACTCCTCGACGCACCTCCTGACCTCTTCCCGAAAGATATCCTCGGGCAGAAACGGCGGCAGGCAGGCCGTACCGGTAAAGCGGTCCGGGTAATCCCGCACTGCTTTGCCGATTTCATCGTGTGCGGCCCGATAGTCGTCGACCACGGGGAAGGGAATCGCCACGGAGCGGTCAACTCCCTGGCGATCCATGGCCCGCAGCAGATCCCCCGCCGAGCAGGTGCGGCCGCTGTGGCGGGCGGTTCCGATATGTGTGTGCGTGTCGTAGAGATGGAAGCCCTGTTTCATTGCTGAATGTATCCGGCGATTCTGTCGCCGCACTCCGTGGTCGTCAGTTTTCCGCCGAGATCGGCGGAGCGGTCGGTGGAGCACTCGAACAGATTCTGCACGCTGGCGCGAATCAGTTTGGCGCCCTCAGTTGCGAGCGGATCGTTGAACCATTCGAGCATCATGGCCGCCGATAAAATCGTCGCCACCGGGTTGGCGATGCCCTTGCCCGCGATGTCCGGGGCCGAGCCGTGCGAAGGCTGGAAGACCGCGTATTTGTCCCCAATGTCGCCCGATGGCGCCATGCCCATCCCGCCCACAATTCCAGCCGCAAGGTCCGACAGGATGTCGCCGAACATGTTCTCGGTAACCACGACATCGAAGCGCTCCGGCCGCTGCACCAGGTAGAGGTTCATTGCGTCCACGTAGACGTGCTCGGCCCGGACCTTCGGGAACTCCTCGGCGACCTGGTTGAAAATCCGCCGGAAATAGGCCATCGAAGGGAGCACGTTGGCTTTATCGATGAGCGTTACCAGGCCGCGGCGCGACTCGGCCATCTTGAACGCCGCGCGGAATAGGCGCTCGGAGGCGTGCCGCGAAATCCGGAGCGTGTCCCGGACCTCCGGGGCGTCCGGATCAAAAGGATTCAGCCGGGAGAAGAACAAACCTTCGGTGCTCTCGCGAATCAGGACGAAATCGATGTCCCCGGCCTTGTACCCCTTTAGCGGCGTGTCGCTCTCGCTGTAGAGGCGGATCGGCCGTACCCCGAGGTAAAGGTCCAGTTTCTCGCGGATGTCGAGCTGCGGCGCCATCTCGGTGCCGTTTGGCCACCGCACGTCCGGCAGACCCATCGCGCCCAGCAGAATGGCGTCATATTGCTTGATCGCCTCCAGCGTGGCGGCAGGGAGCGGGTCGCCGCTTTTGAGGTATTCGCCAGCCCCGACCGAAAACTCGTCAAACTGGAAATCAAGACCGGCAACACGCGATTTTACGGCGTGTAGCACCTTCAGGGTTTCGGCGATCACATCCGGGCCGATTCCGTCGCCCGGCAGGACGGCAATTTTATAAAGTTTGCTCATACGGTAATCCAACAGCGTATCGCGAATCTGGTAGTCTGTACTACTAACCCGTAGATTCTTTTCTGCCCGCGAAGATTTTCATGCCGCCACCGGAGTCAGTTGCCGAACCGT
>JBKBWD010000036.1:0-48418 GCA_046289265.1 Bryobacteraceae bacterium
TGTCAGCACGATACTCGGCTATCCTACCAAGCGCCTCCTACGGCTCGCTTCGGAAATTTCAAATATGTTTGGCTAGGTTTGAGGCCTGGAGCTTCCTGCACGAAACCGATATAGATGTTTCGATTGTCCAGGGTCAACGTAACGGGCTTAAAATCGTATTGGGCACGGCGGAGTAGACGCACCAGTTCGCCAGCGTAGTCATCGACGAGGGTAGGATTGAGTTTCAAAACCATCAGCCTAGCCAGTTCCGCAAGGAATAGCGCGAGGAGAAACGATCCGAGCACCGTTCCAGCGAACGGTACGGGCCAGACTGCCTGGGCGAGCCGTTCCAGAGGCTCCCGCCATCCCATCCACACGAGGATGAGGATCATCAAGCGGCTCAGAATGACTAGGACTCAGGCTATCAGATTGGAGAGGAGTACCCAGATGGCCGGACCGAAGCGCACGGACAGCTGGTAGAAAAACTCACAACGCAGGACAACCCAGAATCCCGCAGCAAGAGGAAGTACAAGAATCAACTCGCTTCCCAAGGAGCGTCTATCCTTTGACGACCTTGGGCACTACTTCCCGGATGAACTCCTGAACAGGGGTGCTCTTTACCAGTTCTTCGCTGTCGATCGAAGTCCTTCCGCCGTACGTGCTGATTACGGTGACGGTTTCGTTCAGGTAGCCTGTGTTGATCTCCGACACCTTGTCTGGAAACAGCCATCGTTCGATCACGCTCCTGGAGCGGAGAACCCCCTGTTTCTGCTTACCTGCCGTCATGAACTGCCTCCAACTTGAGTTTCTCCCGGCTTAACGACGCTATTCAAGATCAACACGCGGCCTCGACCTCCCGACCCCAGCTTCTACTCACAATCGTGTAAAGATGGAACTAGGGGTATATGAGGGCGCTTTTGGCGCTCGTTTCGGTCAGCCTTCTCGCGTCCGGCTGCGGTCTTCGGCCGAAGGTCGAACCGCCAAAGGTGACGGTCCCGATGGCGCCCCAGTGGACCGCGGCGCCAACTGTTCCGGGAGAACACGACCGGGAGTGGTGGAAGAGTTTCGGACAGCCTGAGTTGGACGCACTGGTTGCCGAGGCGCAAGCGCGAAACTTCAATCTCGAGGCCGCAGCCGCGCGGATCGACGTAGCGATGGCGCAGGCCCGGATCGCCCGCGCCAACTACTGGCCGCAACTGCAGGCCCGGCTCGCCCAGAGCCGCCAACGCCAGAATTTCGTCGGCCTCCCGATTCCCGGCGTGGAACCGGAGCAGGTTCTCAGCCGTACCTTTACGATCGCCTCGGCGCTGCTCGAAGCGAGTTGGGAGCCGGACCTCTGGGGCCGCATCCGTGCCGGGCAACTGCGGGCGGCGGCTGGCGCCCGCGCGACCGCGGCGGACCTGGAAGGGGCGATGAACTCGGTCGCAGCACAGACAGCGCGCGCCTGGTTCCTTCTTGCCGAGGCGAGGGCACAGTTGGCGCTGGCAGAACGGACGCGCCAAACCTTCGAAGACACGGTCTTCAGCGTTCGCCTGCGATACGAAGCCGGGCTGCGGCCGTCGCTCGATCTGCGTCTGGCGCTCACGAATCTTGCCGGAGCCGCAGCGCTGGTGGACCAGCGGCGGCTGCAGGTCTCCAATGCGCGACGACAGTTGGAGGTGATTCTGGGCCGCTATCCGGAGGGTGCGCTGGCAGGCATCGACACCCTGCCGCCGGTTCCGACGCCAGTGCCGGCGGGCCTCCCTTCCGAGTTGGTGGCGCGGCGGCCGGACCTGGTAGCCGCCGAGGACCGCCTGCTGGCGGCCAGCGCCCAGGTGACCGAGGCGCGGACCTTCCTCTATCCATCCTTCCTCCTCACGGGCACAGGCGGCGCCGTGGGGGATCAGCTCATTGACGTTCTGCAGGGGAAATTTCCAGCCTGGAGCATCGCGGGCGGCCTGCTGCAACCAATCTTTCAGGGCGGGCGCCTCCGCGCCAACATCCGGCAGAACGAAGCGCTCCTTCGTGAAGCGACGGCCAACTTCCAGAACACCGTTCTGCAGGCCTTCGCGGAAGTGGAGATGGCGTTGGCGAATGAATCCTTTCTGGCGGACCAGGAGCGCCAACTGGAGATGGCCGCGCACCAGGCCCGCGAAGCGAGCCGCGTGGCCGGGGAGCGGTATCGGGCAGGATTGGAGGAGATCATCACGCTGGTGGAGGCACAGCGGCGTGCCCTTGTACTGCAGGGCGACGTAATCGCGGCCCGGCTGGAGCGGCTACAGACGCGCGTCGATCTGCATCTGGCTTTGGGCGGGAGTTTCGCTGCACCCCTCCCAGCGGCGCCGGTCGTGGTGCAGCCGCCGGGCGCCCAACCGAGGCCGCAGACGACCGTGCCCAGCACCCGCGTTCCCGGCGCACCGACGCTCCCCGGGGTGACTGCGGAACCCATTCGATGAGAAGGGCGCTCGCGATAGTGCTCCCGCTCGGCGTGCTCGTGCTCGGTGTGCTGGCGGCCTGGCTGCTCATGCGGATGCGCCCGGCGGTTGTCTCCGAGGCGGTCGAGCCGGAGCCTCCTTCTGTCCGTGTTCTTGTCGTACAGCCGGAGAACGTACAGCTCGTCGTGTGGTCGCAGGGGACGGTGCAACCGCAGACGGAGACCTCGATTGTGGCGGAGGTCGCGGGCCGGGTGATCTCGGTTTCGCCGTCGCTGGCCGCGGGCGCGTTCTTTGCAAGCGGGGAGGTGCTGGCCCGGCTTGACCCGCGCGACTACGAGTTTGCCGTGACGCGCACCAGGGCGGAGGTGGCACAGGCGAACCTTCAAGTGGTCCGGGAGGAGCAGGAAGCCGAGGTCGCGCTCGCCGAATGGAGGGAACTCGGACAAGGGCGACCGCCGAGCCCGCTGCTGCTGAGAATCCCGCAACTCCAGGAGGCTCGGGCGGCGCTCGAAGCAGCACGCGCCGCGCTGGCCAATGCCGAGCTGAATCTGCAGCGTACTCGAATCCGGGCGCCCTACGAGGGGCGGGTGCGCGAAAAAAACGTGGACGTCGGGCAGTTCGTCGGCCAGGGCACGCAAATTGCGCGGGTCTATGGAGTCGCCTACGCCGAAGTCGTGCTGCCGATTCCGGATGACGAGGCCGCCTTTATCGACCTCCCTCTCGACTACCGTGGCGTGGCGCGCCGGATGCGCGGCTCGCCCGTGATTCTGGGGACGCAATTCGCCGGGCGCTGGCACGAGTGGCGGGGCTATATCGAGCGGACCGAGGCGGAGCTCGATCCGCGCAGCCGAATGATTCAGGCGGTCGCGCGTGTCGATGACCCGTACGGGCGGCGGCGGGAAAATGCGCGCCCTCCCCTGGCTGTCGGGATGTTCGTCGAGGCCCGGATTTTGGGCCGCATCGCGCGGCGCGTCTTCGTGGTGCCGCGGGCGGCGCTGCTGAACCGGAACCAAGTTCTGGTGGTCGACGAGGTGAGCCGGCTTCGCTTCCGTTTGGTGGACCTCCTGCGAACACAGGACGATTCAGCGATCATCCGGTCGGGACTGCGGGCGGGTGAGCGGGTGGTCGTCTCTCCCGTCGAGACCCCCGTGGAGGGAATGCGGGTCCAGGTATTCTCCGATGTGCGCGAAAACAGGCGCGAACGGCGTCCTACCAGATAAGCCATGCGCGGGGTCATCGCCTGGTTCGCCGAAAATACGGTTGCGGCCAACATCCTGATGGTTGTGATTGTGGCCGGAGGCCTTCTAGCGATCCCAAGAGTGCAGCGGGAGATTTTTCCCGAGATCTCGGCCGACAGCATCCTGGTAACGGTGCCGTATCTCGGGGCGACACCGGAGGAGGTCGAGGAGGCGATCTGCGTCCGAATCGAGGAAGCGATTCAGGACCTGGAGGGAATCGACCGGCTGATCTCGACGGCATCCGAGGCGGTCTGCACGGTGGTGGTCGAGGCACTGGACGGCTACGACATCCGCACGATGCTCGAAGAGGTCCGGTCGCGGGTATTCGCCATCGACACCTTTCCGGCGGAGGCCGAGGAGCCGGTGATCCGCGAGGTGACGCTGCGGCGGCAGGTGCTGAACGTCGCGATCTCGGGCGACACGAGCGAGGCGACGCTGAAGCGCCTGGGCGAGCAGGTGCGGGATGAGCTCTCGGCGATTCCCGGCGTGACCATGGTCGAGTTGGCGAGCGTGCGGCCGTACGAGATTTCCATCGAGGTCTCGGAGCGAAAGCTGCGGCGGCACAATCTCACCTTCGACGAGGTGGCGCAGGCCGTGCGGAACGAGTCGCTCGATTTGCCCGGCGGCTCGATCGAGACGCCGGGCGGGGAGATCCTGCTTCGCACCGAGGGACAGGCTTACACGGGAAAGCAGTTCGAAAACCTGGTGCTTCTGAGGCGTCCGGACGGCACGCGCGTACACGTTGGCGACGTTGCGACGGTGGTGGACGGCTTCGCCGAGACCGATCAGCGGGCGCGCTTCAACGGCAGGCCGGCGGTGCTGGTGCAGGTCTTCCGGGTGGGCCAGCAGAGCGTTCTCGAGGTCGCCGACCTCGTGCACGAGTACGTGGAGCGGGCTCAGGCGCGGGTGCCCGAGGGAATCGAGCTGACGATCTGGCAGGACAACTCGGCCTTTTTCCGGAGCCGGCTCGAACTGCTGACGCGCAACGGTCTGACCGGCCTCCTGCTGGTGCTGCTTCTGCTGACGTTCTTCCTCAAGGTGCGGCTGGCGTTCTGGGTGACGCTGGGGATTCCTATCTCCTTCCTGGGCGCGATCTGGCTGATGCCGGTGCTCGATGTCTCACTCAACATGCTGTCGCTGTTCGCCTTCATCCTGGTGCTCGGCATCGTAGTGGACGACGCGATCATCGTCGGGGAGAACATTCACAGGCAGCACCGGGAGGGCCGGCAGGAGTTGGAGGGAGCGGTCCGGGGCGCGCAGGAGGTGACGGCGCCCGTGGTCTTCGCGGTCCTGACGTCGGTGGTGGCCTTCAGCCCGCTGCTGTTCGTCCCGGGCGTTTCGGGGCGGATCTGGCGTGTGATTCCACTGATCGTGATCCCGGCGCTGATCTTCTCGCTGGTCGAATCGCTGCTGATTCTGCCGGCGCATCTGTCGCACATGCGGGAAAATGATGACGAGCCGAGGACGCGGATGGGGCGGGTTTGGAGCGGATTTCAGGCGTTCTTCTCACGCGGGCTCGAACGGACGGCGAACGGGTTCTACCGCCCCGGGCTGGAGATCGCGTTGCGGTGGCGCTACCTGACGGTGGCAGTCGGAATCGCAATCCTGCTGATTACGGTAGGGCTGGTAGCCGGCGGCTGGGTGCCGATCGTATTTCTTCCGAGCGTGGAAGCGGACTTCGTCATCGCGATGGTCACGATGCCGCTTGGCACGCCAAGCGAGACGACCGAGGAGGTGGTGCGCGGCCTGGAACGGTCGGCGATGCAGCTTGCCCGGGAAATCGACCTGCGGCGCGGACCCGGCGAACCGAGCATCATCCGGCACATGCTCACCTCCATCGGCGAGCAGCCGTTCCGGGCCCAGGAGCGGCAGCGCGCCGGTGTCGTCGGTGTCGACTTCACCGGAGCGCACCTGGGAGAGGTCAACATCGAGCTGGCGCCAGCCGAGGAGCGGACGGTTTCGAGCGAGGAGATCGCTCTGCGCTGGCGGGAGTTGACCGGGCCGATCCCCGGAGCGGTGGAGGTTACCTATATCTCGTCGCTGTTCCGCGCCGGCGAGGCGATCAATATCCGGCTGAGCGGGCCCCGCATGGAGGAACTGCTGGCCGCAAGCGAACAGTTGAAGGACGAGCTACGGCGCATCCCGGGCGTCTTTGACGTGGCCGACACCTACCGGGCGGGCAAGGAAGAGCTGCGGCTTTCGATCCGGCCCGAGGCGCAGTATTTGAACCTCTCGCTCGCCGACCTGGCCCGGCAGGTGCGCCAGGGCTTCTACGGAGAAGAGGCGCAGCGCGTGCAGCGCGGCCGGGACGATGTCCGGGTGATGGTTCGATATCCGCGGAGCGAGCGGCGGTCGCTGAACGATATCGAGAACATGTGGATCCGGACGGCGGAAGGCGACGGGGTTCCGTTTTCGACGGTGGCGATTGTCGAGCGCGGGCGAGGGCCGGCGTCGATTCAGCGGGTCGACCGGCGGCGGGCCGTGAGCGTCACGGCGGACGTCGATCCGGCGCGCGCCAATGCCGCCGCGATCACGAATTTTCTGATGCAGGAGCGGCTGCCACAGATTACGGCGCGCTTTCCGGGAATCCGGTATGAGCTGGCCGGGGAGCAGGAAGAGCGCCGGGAGTCGACCGAGGGGCTGATTCAGAATTTCCAGCTTGCCCTGCTGGGAATCTATGCGCTGCTGGCGATTCCGTTTCGCTCCTACGTCCAGCCGCTCATCGTGATGAGCGCGGTGCCGTTCGGGCTGATGGGGGCGACGTGGGCGCACCTGCTGCTCGGGCTGGATCTGAGCCTGCTGTCGATGTCGGGCATGGTGGCGCTATCGGGGGTGGTGGTCAACGACAGCCTGATCCTGGTGGACTTCGTGAACCGTCGGCGGCGCGAAGGAGCGCCGCTGTTCCGGGCGGTGCGGTCCGCCGGGGTGGTCCGGTTCCGGCCGGTCCTGCTCACCTCACTGACAACCTTTGCGGGGCTGACGCCGCTGCTGCTCGAGCGGAGCCTGCAGGCGCAGTTCCTGATTCCGATGGCAGTCTCGCTGGGATTCGGCGTTTTGTTCGGCACCGTGATTACACTGGCGCTGGTGCCGTGCCTCTACATGATTCTCGAGGATGTCAGGCGCGGCGTTGTTGAAAGAATTGTTGGAGCAGTTCAAGGCAATCGGCGGCCAGAACCCCCTCTACGATCTCGACGCGATGATTGAGGATTTCCGAATCGGCGAGGCGGAACTTGCTCCGGACGCCTCCGAAGCGGAGGTCGCGGGCTCCGAAGACCAGGCGGCGGATGCGGGCCGTCACCAGCGCACCGGCGCACATGATGCAGGGTTCGAGCGTCACGTACAGGGTGCAGTTCTCCAGGCGGTAGTTGCCGATCGCGGCGGCGGCTTCGCGCAGGGCGAGGATCTCGGCGTGGGCGGTAGGATCGCTGCGCCGGATGGGCGAGTTGTAACCGCGCCCGACAATTTCTCCTTCGGCGGCCAGCACAGCGCCCACGGGCACCTCTCCCTCGCTCGCCGCCCGGCGGGCCAGTTCGAGGGCCTCGCGCATGAAGCGGACGTCGCTGGTGTCCGGGTTCATCGTCGAGTCAGAAGCCGGGCTAGTGCCGGAAGTGCCGGATGCCGGTAAAGACCATTGCCAGACCGAGACGGTTGGCTGCGGCGATCACATCGTCGTCGCGCACGGAGCCGCCGGGTTGGATGACAGCCGTAATGCCGTGTCTGGCCGCTTCCTCCACGCCATCCGGAAACGGGAAGAACGCATCGGAGGCCAGGACACAGCCCCTGAGCGGGAGCACGGCCTTCATGGCCCCGACCTTCACCGAGTCGACGCGGCTCATCTGGCCGGCGCCAGCGCTGACGCTCTGGCCGGGGCGGGCGTAGACGATCGCGTTGGACTTGACGTGCTTGACCACCTTCCAGCCGAATTCCAGGGCGCGCCACTCCTCCTCGGTCGGGGCGCGCTCGGTGACGACCTGGGCGGATTCGGGCGTGAGTTTGTGGATGTCGGGCGTCTGGACCAGGAAGCCGCCGCTGATGGACTTGATGACGGGTTCGTCGAGCGGCGAGGGCTCGACCTTGACCAGGCGGAGGTTCTTCTTGACGGACAGGACTTCGATGGCGTCGGGGGTGTAGTCCGGTGCGGCAATGGCCTCGATGAAGGTCTTGGCGATCTCGCGGGCGGTCTCCTCGTCGAGCGCGCGATTGAAGGCGAGGACGCCGCCGAAGGCCGAGACCGGGTCTGCTTCGAAGGCCTTGCGATAGCTTTCGGCGAGAGTCTCCTGCTCGGCGCAGCCGCACGGATTTGTGTGCTTGATGATGGCCGAGGCGGGCCGGCCGAACTCGCGGATGAGCTGCCAGGCCGCATCGAGATCCACGAGGTTGTTGTAGGAGAGCTCCTTGCCCTGAAGCTGGCGGGCGCCGGCGATGCCGCTCCGGCCGGAGGCGTAGAGCGCGGCGGCCTGGTGCGGGTTTTCGCCGTAACGCAGGTCGAGGGCGCGGGCAGCGCGGATGTCCAGGATGGCGGGCAGGGCGGTGCGATTGTCGCGGAAGGATCCGTCTTCGACATCGAGCGTGGCGAGGCGGTTCGAGATCGCGCGGTCGTAGGCGGCCGTCCGGGAGAATGCCTGCCTGGCCAGGCGCCAGTGGGTAGCCAGCGAGAGCGCTCCCTGGTTGGCGCGGAGCTCTTTGAGCAGGGCCGGGTAATCGTCGGCCGAGGTGACGACGGCGACGTCCTGGTAGTTCTTGGCGGCGGCCCGGATCATCGTGGGGCCGCCGATGTCAATGTTCTCGATCAGCTCTTCGACGGTGGCGTCGGCGCGGGCCGCGACCTTTTCGAAGGCATAGAGGTTGACGACGACCATGTCGATGGCCGGGATGCCGTGGTCGGCGAGCGACTGCATGTGATCGGGCTTGCTGCGGATGGCCAGGACGCCACCGGCGACGCGCGGGTGGATGGTCTTGACGCGGCCGTCCAGCATCTCTGGAAAACCGGTGACGTCAGCGACGTCGCGAACGGCGAGTCCGGCTTCGCGCAGCAGCCGGGCCGTGCCGCCGGTTGAGATCATCTCGGCGCCGAGTTCGGACAGGCCGCGGGCGAACTCCACAATCCCGGTCTTGTCAGTCACGCTGAGGAGAACACGCTCGATTTTCGCCATGAATTCTCATTGTGCCATGTCCGGGAGCGTCGCTCGATATAATAAGCCGGTGGCGCACAAAGTTACTCTTATTCCAGGGGATGGCATCGGTCCCGAAGTTGCCGATGCGACGGTTCGCGCAATTCAGGCCACGGGGGCTCCGGTCGAGTGGGAACGGGTGGAGCTGACTTCCGATATCATCCTGGCGGCGGGCCAGACGCTGCCGGGCAACGTGATCGAGTCGCTCGATCGCACGCGGGTGGGGCTGAAGGGTCCGGTGACGACACCGGTTGCCGGAGGCTTCCAGAGCGTGAACGTGGCTCTGCGCAAGCGGCTGGACCTGTTCGCCAATGTGCGCCCTGTCCGCACGCTGCCAGGATTGAAGACGCGGTACGAGGATGTGCGGATCGATATGGTGATTTTCCGGGAGAACACGGAGGACCTGTACTCGGGCCTGGAGCACGAGGTGGTCACGGACGTGGTCGAGAGCCTGAAGGTGATCACGCGGTACGCCTCGATCCGGATCGCCAACTACGCCTTCGCCTTCGCGCGGAAGAACGGCCGGAAGAAGGTCACGGCCGTGCACAAGGCGAACATCATGAAATTGAGCGACGGGCTGTTCCTGCGCTGCTGCCGCGAGGTGGCGGCGCAGTACCCGGAGATCAAGTACGAGGAGCTGATCGTGGACAACGCCTCGATGCAGCTTGTCATGCGGCCGGAGACCTTCGACGTCCTGCTGCTGCCGAACCTGTACGGCGACATCGTTTCGGACCTGGCGGCCGGGCTGGTGGGCGGGCTGGGCATCGTGCCGGGGGCGAACATGGGCGAGCGGCACGCGGTCTTCGAAGCGGTCCACGGGAGCGCTCCGGATATCGCGGGCAAAGGCCTGGCGAATCCGACGGCCCTGATGACGTCGGCGGTCCTGATGCTAACCCACTTGGGCGAGGCCGAGGGCGCACGGAAGCTCCAGACGGCGATCGAGCAGGTCTATGCCGAGGGAAAGGATTTGACGGGGGACGTCGGGGGCTCGGCCACGACGGCGCAGTTCACCGACGCTGTCGTGCGGAAAATCCACGCCCTAAGGTGATTACCGGCGAGAAGTGTTAAAACAAAAAAGCACCATACTGGTGTGAGCCGAACGTCTATTGAAGCGCCGCCATCCTGCCGATCTGGTTTACAGAGAGAGCTGATGGTAGCAGACAGTACCGCCGTTTCGACCAAGCGCCCACCCCAGACGAGGCAACGCGTTCGCGTCCATCGCACGCTTCCGGCGTTTCACGAGGGCAAGAACGTGGTCCTTTCGCTGACCTATGACCGGGACCAGGTGAGCCGGGGGAAGTTTGTCGTGGGGAGAGCGGCGCAGTCCGGCGACCAGATCGTGGTGATCTACGACCAGGACGCCTACTTCCACAAAGACATGGTTGACGCTCACCGCCTTGAACCGTTCGGCGGCGGGTGGCTGACGATCGACACCGACGGCAAGTCGATCCAGGTCAGCGGTGAGAGCCAGGCGTATGGGCGCGAGGCCGATCGCGGGTTGACGGTCGAGGCGCTGCGGTCGGTCTACCCGGATTACCTTTGCGAGGCGGAGTAGGTTACTTCGTTCTGTTCAGATCCTCCGGAAAGACGGCGTAGCCTTCCGGCGGCGGATAGAGATCGAGCAGCAGTTGGAGGCGCTTGCGCAGGTAGCGGCTCGGCAACTGGCGTGGGCCGGTCTCCACGTCGATATCGCAGCAGATTCCGTGCAGATAGAGGGTCAGGGTGTCGACGAACGACTGCCGGGCATAGTCGCGGAAAGACTTGGTATCCCGGCGGACGTTGGTCTGGCGGCGAAGGATCGCCTGTTTGAGCGCCCAACTCTCCTCGTCCACTTCCCCATGAACGTTCGAGCTTAACTCCTCGCGCAACAGACTGGAATAACGGAGCTGCGCATCGACGTTCCAATATTCGGCGACCAGGGTCGCGATGCCATGGTAGAAGCGATAGTGGTAGTCGGCGACCTCCTGATCCTTGACGGCGAAGGCAAGGATGGCCTCGCCGGGGAGAGAGAGGAGCGCGGCGTACCCGGCGCGATTTTCCGGCGGGGCATCCAGGGTGACGTAGGAGAGCTTGTGGCCGGACTTCTCCTTGCTGTGGGCCCTTTCCAGGTACGGCACCAGCAGGATGGAGATCCTGGGGAGCATGGCGACGATCTCGGGCGGGAGGGCGGCGGCGGGCTCCTCGAGGTACTCGCGGACATCCTCCTCGGAGAACGGGAGTCCGGCAACGAAGTAGGAGAATCGGTTGTTCAGCGGAATGAGTTCGGAGCGGAACCGCTCGGCGAACTGTTCGACGCTCAGCTTGGCAAGATCGATCTGGGAAGCCATTGCAAAAATTCGGGACAGGCAGGAATTTCACCAATTTCCGGGCCACACCCAAAAATGGGGAAATTCCTGCCTGTCCCGAATTTCATCTTACACTGATTCATATCGTGGCGAGGAAGATTATGGTGTCGGCCGGGGAGGCGTCCGGGGATCTGTATGGGGCGGCGGTGGTGGAGGCGCTGCGGGAGCGATTCCCGGAGGCGGAGTTTTTCGGCTGCGCCGGGCCGCGGATGAAGAAGGCCGGCGTCGAGGCGGTGGTCGATGCCGCCAGCCTCTCGGTGGTGGGGCTGGTCGAGGTCCTCGCGCATATCCCCCGGATCTACCGGGAGTACCGGAAGCTCTGCCGGACAGCGATCGAGCGGCGGCCGGAGGTCGCCATCCTGACCGACAGCCCTGATTTCCATCTCCGGGTGGCCAGGCGGCTGCGGAAGGCGGGGATTCCGGTGGTCTACCTGGTCGCTCCGCAGGTCTGGGCGTGGAGGAAGGGCAGAATCCATACCCTTCGTCGAAACGTGAGCCGCCTGCTCTGCATCTTTCCCTTTGAGGAAAAGTTCTTCTGTGACAACGGAGTTCCGGCCGTGTACCTGGGGCACCCGCTGGCCCGGATGGTGAAGCCGTCCCTGTCGCGGGAGGAGTTTTTCGGCAAGCACCGGCTCCCGACGGGGCGGCCGCTCATCGCGCTGCTGCCGGGAAGCCGGAGCGGCGAACTGGCGCGCCATCTGCCGTGCTTGCTGGATACCGTGGATAAGCTGCACCAGACACAGGAGTTGACGTTTGTGCTAGCCACTCCCGCCGGAGCGTTCACGCGCGCCGGCCTGTCGACGCTGGCCGAGCGTCTGGCGCGTTCACCGGTCAAAGTCGTGGAAGGACAGACCTGGGACGTTCTGGCTTCCGCGGATCTGGCCCTGGCGGCCAGCGGAACCGTAACGGTGGAGGCGGCCCTGCTCGGGACGCCTATGGTAACTTACTACAAAGTCACTGGGTTAAGCTGGTTGATGGGCAAGTTCCTTGTGGACGTTCCCTTCTATTCGATGGTGAACCTGGTTGCGGGACGAAAGATCGTTCCGGAGCTGATGCAGGACGAGATGAACGCGGAGAACCTTGCACAGGAGGCCCGCCGCCTTTTGGACGACGAGCCGGCGCGCAGCCGGATGCGGCAGGAGCTTGCGGACGTGGCCGCTTCCCTCGCTTCCGTCGAAGACCCGATGCGGCGCGCGGCTCATTTCGTCGAACAGTTTTTGAAAAGGGACTAGACAAATGTTAGGCAGATACCGGATCGGTTTGACGCTTCTCGCAGCGATGGCGGCGGCCGCTTTCCACTTCCCGGAGGCGCAGGCGCAGGATCGCCGCGGCCGGATCGACGTCGAGCACTACGCGATCGAAGCCGAGATCAACCCGCATACGCAATCGCTGAATGCGAACGTCAAGATGCGCTTTGTCCCGCTGGACGACAATGTTGGCTTCGCGAATCTCGAACTCCACACGGCGATGCAGGTGTCCAAGGTCGTCGACGAAAGCGGGCAGCAGCTTCCGGCCGCGCGGTTTGGCGATTACGCGCTCCGCGTAAATTTCCCGACCCCGCTGCGCAAGGGGGAACCCCAGACGATCAGCTTCACCTACGGCGGCCGGCTGACCGGCTCCGAGGAGTCGCCCGTATACGGGATCAAGTTCGCCGCCATCCAGGACGACTATGCCTACCTGATGTACCCGGCGCGGTGGTTCCCGATCAACGACTACACGGCCGACCGCTACTCGGCCGAGTTGAAGATCAAAGTTCCCACCGGGTACCGCGTCGTATCGAGCGGCATCGATACCTCGCAGCCGGCGGCGGCGGGCGGCGAGATCTTCCAGTTCCGATTCACGCAGGCCTCGTTCCCCGGCAGCCTGGCCGTAGTGCGGGGCGAACCCGCGCGCGTCTCCGCGCACGGCGTTACCACCTTCCTGTATTTTCGCGGCGAGGCCTCGGGCATGGCCAACGAGTACGGCGAGGAGATCGGGAAGATCATGACGTTCCTCACCGGTCTGTACGGGCTGCCTCCGCAGGCGAATCTCACGGTGGTGCAGACCGAGGACGGCACTCCGAACGGGTATGCTGCGCCGGGGATGCTCTTCCTTTCGCCCCGCACCATTATGAATTCGGTAAACCACCGGGTGCTCTCGAACCAGATCGCGCGCCAGTGGTGGGGCGGGTTGCTCTCCCCGGCGACGCGGAACCACCTCTGGATCACCTACGGCATGGCGCGCTACGCCGAGCTGCAGTATCTCGAGCACGTCAGCGGGCCGGCAGCCATGGAGAGCGAGATCAAAGACACTTTCGTCGAGGCCCTCACCGTCGAGCAGCCGCCCGTGATTCAGGCGGGGCGGCTCGAGGACTACTCCCCCGAACTGGTGGCGTTGACGGCCGGCAAGGGCGCGTCGGTTCTTCACATGCTGCGATCGGTGATCGGCGACGAGCCGTTCCGGCAACTGCTCAAAGAGATTCCGCAGCAGTATAGCTGGAAGCCGATCACCACCGACGACTTCCGCAGGGTGACCGAACAGGTCAGCGGGCAGAACCTGCAGGGTTTCTTTATCCAGTGGATCGAATCGACCGGCGCGCCCGAGTTCCGGCTCGAGTACACGGTCTTTCGCACGCAGAGCGGCTTCCGCGTGATGGGCAAGATTTCGCAGGACCTGGACACCTTCCGGATGCCCGTCGATCTGAAGATCGAGACCGAGGGCAACCCGGAGTTCAAGCGCGTCGAGGTGGTGGGGACGGCGTCGGAGTTTGTCATCGAGACGTTCGGCAAGCCGCGGCAGGTCATCATCGACCCCGATCAGCGCGTAATGCGGATGAGCAACAAGATGCGGATTGCGGTGGCGATCCGCCGCGGAGAGCAGTTTGCCGAGATTGGCGAGTTCAACGAGGCCCTGCGCGAGTACCAGAAGGCGCTCGACGTAAACCGCTACAGCTCACTGGCGCACTACCGAGTGGCCGAGGTCTTCTTCCTGCAGAACAACTATCAGTCGGCGGCCAATGAGTTCCGCGAGGCGCTCAACGGCGACCTGGAGCCGGCGTGGACCGAGGTCTGGTCCCACATCGGGCTGGGTAAGATCTTCGACGTGACCGGGCAGCGTGAGCGCGCCGTGAACGAGTACAACCTGGCGGTCCGCACCAAGGACAACACGCAAGGAGCGCAGGAGGTCGCGGCGAAGTATCTGAAGGAGCCCTACGAGCGGCCGCGGCAGAATATCTGACCCGGCTACGTGCCTTCGGGGTGGGACTCCTCCCAGGCGCGCTCACCCTCTTCGGCGGCTTTGGTTCCGGCGGCTTCGGCCTCCTCGATAACCCGGCGCGCCTCGTCGGCGCGCTCGCGGGGGACCTGGACGACGAACTCGAGGCTCGGGATCATGGAGGGTCCGACGACGAATGCCTGGATGCCGTTGGCGTCGAGCAGGGACTTGAGCGCGAGCGCCTCCATTTCGGCACTGTGGATTTCAGAGCTCCAGATCGCAACCATATCGAGGGCAGCCGAGGGATCGCCCTCCCGCCGGTCTGCTGCCTCGGGCTGCACCAGCAGGGCTTCTGCGCGTTCGCGCTCGGAGGCGGGCACACGGACTTCGTAGCTGCCGGCCATCACGCCGGGCTGCGTCTCATCGGCAAGGGCCGGATTCAGTCCGGCTTCGGCCAGCCGCGTGAGCACCGCTTCGGCATCCTGCCGGGCACCGGAATCGCTAGAGCGAAACACGGTTACCATCTCGGTTCGGTCATCCATACTTCGAGCATATCGCTAAAGCCGGTGTTTGGCGCGCGGCGTATTCGATAAAATAGGAAGGAGAAAGGCATTCGAAAATGGCTCAAGACAATGGTGGTCGTTTGGTCTGGTTTGTGGCGGGAGCGGCCGTAGGAGCCGCTATCGCCTTACTGTATGCTCCAGCCGCCGGCTCGGACACCCGCCGAAAGATCGGCGAGCGGGCGAACGAGAGCCGGGAGGCGCTCCGCGATACAGGCCGCGAGATTTACGAGCGCGGCCATGATCTGTACGACAAGGGTCGGCGGATCGCCGATGAAGCGGCGGAACTGTTCGAGCGCGGCCGTAAGCTGGTCGAAGGCTGATCTTCATCTCCCTGACACGAAGCACCTGCTCCGGGCCGCTTCCCAGCCCGGAGCAGGCGTCTCATCAGCAAGAAAGGCGGTCACACGAATGGGCATCCATGTTCAGGAGCCGGCCCTGGAGTTGCCGGCCTTCCGGAATGAACCCTACACGGATTTCTCCGTCCCAGAAAACCGGCGAAAGATGGAAGAGGCGCTCGCCAAAGTGCGGGGGCAGCTCGGCCGCGAGTACGAGCTGCTGATTGCTGGCGAACGCGTCAAAACCGGAAAGTTTCTTGAATCGGTCAACCCGGCGCGCCCGCGCGAAATCGTCGGGCGGCACCACAAGGCCGATGCGGCGCTGGCGGCGCGTGCCGTCGAAGAGGCGCATCGCCATTTTCCGGCGTGGAGCCGGACGTCGGTCGAGGAGCGCGCCCGTCTGCTGGTGCGCGCCGCCGACCTCATCCGCCGGCGAAAACTCGAGTTCGACGCCTGGCTGGTTTTCGAGGCCGGCAAGACGTGGCCCGAGGCCGAGGCCGAAGTCGCCGAGGCGATCGATTTCTGCGAATATTACGCGCGCCAGATGCTGGCGCTGAGCCGTCCTGCGCCGCTGGTTCAGCTTCCGGGCGAGAAGAGCCAGATGGTCTACCTGCCGCTGGGCGCCGGGGTGATCATTCCGCCGTGGAACTTCCCGCTGGCGATTCTGGTGGGCATGGCGACGGCGGCGCTGGTCGCGGGCAACACGGTGGTGATCAAGCCCTCGAGCGAGACTCCGACAGTCGCGGCGCAGTTCGCGCAGTTGCTGCTGGATGCCGGCTTCCCGCCGGCGTGCTTCTCCCTGCTGGTGGGCAGCGGCTCAGAGGTCGGCGACGTGCTCGTGCAGCATATCAAAACACGATTCATCTCCTTCACCGGGTCGCGCGATGTCGGGCTGCGGATCAATGAACTGGCTGCCAAGCCGCGCGAGGGACAGATCTGGATCAAGCGCGTCGTGGCGGAGATGGGCGGCAAGGACGCGATCATCGTCGATGAGGAGGCCGACCTGGAGCGCGCTGTGGACGGCGTGCTCGCCTCGGCCTTCGGCTACCAGGGGCAGAAGTGCTCGGCTTGCTCTCGCGCGATCGTGCACGAACGCATCTATGACCAGTTTCTCGACAGGCTGAAGGCGAAGGTCGAGACGCTCAAAGTGGGGCCGCCCGAGGAACCGGACAACTACATGGGGCCGGTGATCAGCGAGCGCGCCATGCAGTCGATTCTCAACTACATCGAGGTCGGCAGGCAGGAGGGACGACTCGTCGTGGGCGGCAGGGCCAAGGACGGCGAAGGCTACTTCATCGAGCCGACCGTGATCGCCGAGATTGAACCACAGGACCGGATTTTCCAGGAGGAGATCTTCGGTCCGGTTCTGGCGGTGACGCGGGCGAAGAACTTCGACCATGCGATCCAACTCGCCAACGACTCGCAGTACGGGCTGACCGGCGCCGTCTACACGGAGAATCCGAAGAAGGCGGAAGAGGCGCGGGATCGCTTCTTCGTCGGGAACCTCTACATCAACCGCAAGTGCACGGGCGCCATGGTCGGGGCGCATCCGTTCGGCGGATTCAACATGTCCGGGACCGACTCAAAAGCAGGCGGGCCGGACTACCTGCTGCAATTCGTACAGGCCAAGTCGATTGCAGAGAAGGTGAAATAGCGCCGGGCGCTCTCCTATAATGGAGAGTGCCCCGATGAGAAGGGGACCAGGAAGTTATAAGTCCAGGGTCAAATCTGAACGACGCGACGAAGGGGCGCTCTTACCGGCGCCCCTTTTTCTTTGCCGCGAGCTCAGTCGATGCCCTGCTCCCGCCGCTGCAGGTCGCTCATCTCGATGAGGATGACCTGAAGTATGCGCTCGATGGAATCGTTGGGCAGCGGGCCGCGGCTGCGCTCGCGGGCATTGCGCAGCACGGCGGCCTCGCGGCGCGAGTCCGAAACCGAGCGTCCGGCGGATTTCTTGATTGCGCCGATGCGCTGAACCACCCGCGCACGCTCATTCAACAGCTCGACGAGCCTGGCATCAATGGTATCGATCTGCGCGCGCTGCTCGGCCAGAGCCCTGTCGGCATCAGCCTGCTGGGCGCAAAGCGGCGCAAGCGCCAGTGCCGCTGACAGCATCCATTGTGCAATCATCGTCATCTCCCGAGAAATCGTTCGAGCTTCTCCAACTCGCGCTCGGCGAAATCGAGGGAGCGTTTGGCCCGGTCGGCGTCACCGCGCCGTAGTGCAGCCTCGGCCTCATCCATCTGGTATTCCATTCTCTGGTTCGCCGTCACCATGTCACCCCGGAGCCCAAGCCCCGCGCGGCTCTGTTCGGCCGCCAGCGCCTTTAGGCTGGCGCGCACCGAGCCGACTCGTGTGCCGAGCAGCATCATGCGGTCGCGGAGCCCGCTGAGTAGCGCGTCGTCGGCAGCAGTGTGCGGCGCCGGCGCAGGAGCCTGGGCCGCTGCCGGAGCGGGGGACGGGCTGGGAGCCGGAGCGGGTTCGGGTATCTGCGCGACAGCGGGCGCTGCCTGCGGGACCGGCGCCGGAGCGGCTGGGCGCGAAGCGGGCGCAGCCTGGACCGGAGCGGCTGGTTCGGGCCGGATCGCAGCGGGCTCCGGACCCACGGGTTCCAGCGCTGCCGGTTGAGGAGGCGACGGGTCGAAGGGCAGCGGCTCCGGAGAGGCGATCTCGGGCGCGGGGGCGACCTGCTCTTCGAGGACGGGCGCGCCTGCTTCGGCGCCGAACCACTTGGGCGCCTGCGTCGCCGCAAGAACCAGGACCGCTACGGTGGCGACCGACCCGGCCACCATGTAGAGGCCGCGGCGGCTTCCGGCCGCCGCGGGCGGGGCTGGCGGAGGCGGCGCCGGAGCGGCAGCGGGTTTGGGGGCCGGCGAGGGACGGGCAGCCTGAGCAACGCCCAGACTCCGGCCGACTTCGAGTAGCGCGTCGCGCATCTCGTCCGCGTTCTGGAAGCGCTGGGCCGGATCCTTAGCAATTGCCTTCAGGATGACATCGCTGAGGGCGGGCGGAATCCTCGGGTCAAGTTCCACCGGCGGCGCGGGCGTCGATTGCAGGTGCGCGGCCATGATCGAATAGTCGCTGTCGCCGGTGAAGGGACGGCGGCCCGTGATCAGTTCGTACAGCGAGACGCCGAGCGAGTAAAGATCGGTGCGTCCGTCGAGATCGACGGCGCCCTGTATCTGCTCGGGGGACATGTAATAAAGCGACCCGACTGTGCGGCCGGTTTGCGTGAGCTTGCGGTCCTGCGTCATGCGCGCGATGCCGAAGTCCATCAGCTTGATCACGCCCGCGCTGGTTATCATCATATTCGCCGGCTTCAGATCCCGGTGCACCACGCCGCGCGCATGGGCATAAGAGAGCGCCGAGAGGACGTCGCAGGCGTACCGGATGGCTTCCTCGGGCGGCAACTGGTGGAGGAGGTCGTCGAGCGTGACGCCTTCCACAAACTCCATGATCATGACCAGTTGGTTGTCAATGCGGAGCGCCGTATGCAGGGCCGCGATATTGGGGTGATCGAGGCTGGCCTGCACCTTGATTTCGCGGAGAAAGCGGTCGGCGAGTTCCGGATCGCTCTGCAGATTCGGCAGCAGGATCTTCATCGCCTCGATGCGGTCGGAGATGACATTCCGAACCTTGTACACCTTCCCCATACCGCCGGCGCCGAGGATCCGGACGATTTCGTAATCGCCGATTCTGTTGCCGATTTCCATGTTGTCTCCTGTCTTCGCGCCAGATCCGGCAGGTTTACTGCTGGGCCGATTTCACGGAGTCCCCAACTTTGGGCGTGGTCGCGCCGGTGAAGGTCCCGACGGAGGAGGCCGCGTCAGCCTCGGTGATCACCACTTCGCCGAGCTTGTCTTCGACGCGGCGAATGACACGTCCGCTTGCCGGATCGCGGATTTCGCGCCCGACCCGGCGCACCTCGAGCCGGTCGCCCGCCCTGACACCCGCCTCCGTGCCGACATTCAGGATCATGGTGTTGCCGGAGACATCGGCGACCAGGCCGTCGACGGTGACGACCTTCGTGGGCAGCCGGCCGGCGTTGTCATCGAGCTGGACGGATAACTGCGTGACGGCTTCCGATACGGCTTCGCCGAGCACTGTATTGGCAAAGTTGGCGCTGCTCATATCCACAATTCCGGAGCCGGCATTGCGCGAGCTGCCGCCGGAGCCGAGGAGCGAGGCGCCGCTGCGCTTGGACTCGCCCTTGCCGCTCGCCACAGCCAGGATCTCGGCCGTATCGGTGCTGACCAGCCGGGCCGAGACTCCCACGACGGCCTTGGCATCGCGCTTACCGACGCCGCCCAGGCCGTAGCGGCCCGTGATGCCTCCGATCGCCGAGCCGCCGATGTTCGTAGTGCGGTCATCGCGGCCGAACTGCGTGATGCTGCCGATGATGATGGCGTCCACGCCGAGCACCTTGCCGAGTTTGGCGGCCGAGGTAGCGTCGGCGCGATCGCTGTTGGAGAAGTTCTGCTCAGCCAGAATTTTCTCCAGAGCCTTGCGCTCCACGACGGAGTAGACGCCGCTTGAAACCAGCCGCTCGACGATCAGATCGGCAATGCCTTTACCAATATCCAGGTTCGCGCCAAAGATGGCGGCAACACCGTTTTGCACCGTGGCGTAATCGAAATCGAAGACGGCTACCCGTTTCTTCTGTTGCGCCAAGCCGTTTGAACTCAGCGCGATCATCACCAGTAACGTTCCCGTAAGCCTTCGCATCGAACTCCTCCAGACAAAGAACCGCGATCTACTCACGATCCGTCCCTAGAATTATATCGGCTGCGTGGACCGGCGACGAGCGTTCCCGCATCTACTTTGGGAATCTGCTAGTATCGGGACATGCGGCCATGGCCGCGCACAGGTTCCATTGGGGCATGGACACAGTTGCCCGATGTGATTAAACTAGGGGCTAGCACTGATCAAATTGCGACCGATCTTTTTAAGAGGGATGGCAGACGAAAATATGTCTACCATCCCTTTTGCCGTTAAGGCGGTCAGCGACGCCATCCGATGCTAAGAGGCCGCACGACACAGCTCGAACGACAGCCTGCTCACGCAGGGAGTTCGCGAGAGCATGGTGTGTCAACGCGCCGGG
Source organism: Bryobacteraceae bacterium (assembly GCA_046289265.1). Classification (GTDB taxonomy): domain Bacteria; phylum Acidobacteriota; class Terriglobia; order Bryobacterales; family Bryobacteraceae; genus JBKBWD01. Next base: position 20,339 of record JBKBWD010000036.1, read on the forward strand.
AGATGCCCAACCCAAGAGGAACCGCTTCCGAAAAACAACTCGATGATTCCATCTAGAAACTTTCCTCGCCGCCCACGAATCAGGGAAAACGTCAACGAAGCGATACGCGCGAGAGAGGTCCGCGCAGTTTTCCCCGACGGTTCTGTCGAAATCATGCCCACTCCGGCCGCCGTTCGCAAGGCGCAGGAGTTGGGACTGGACCTGATTCTGATCGCTCCCACAGCCGAGCCCCCCGTTGCCAAAGCGATGGACTACGGCCAGTGGCAGTATGAGAACAAGAAAAAGCAGCACGAGGCCAAGAAGAAGCAGCACATCATTCAGGTCAAGGAGCTGAAGTTCCGCCCGAACACTGACGATCACGACTACGAGTTCAAGAAGAACCACGCGATCCGCTTCCTTCAGGAAGGCAATCGCGTCAAGGCGGTCGTGCAGTTCCGCGGGCGCGAGATCGCCCACGTCGATCTGGGCAAGCGGCTGCTGCTGCGATTTGCCGAAGATCTGGCGAGCTACGGCGCCGTAGAAGGGCACCCACGTCTGGAGGGGCGCAACGCGCACGTAATTATCAGCCCGCTGAAGTCGCCGAAGGACAAGGAAAAAGAGAAAGAGAAGCCCCAGGAGCGGGCGGACCAGCCATCGCAGCCGCAGCATTCATAGCTGGCTGCTGTTTGCGCCGAGAGCACTCCCCTGCCGCGCGGATTGGCCGCGCGCGTGCCGCCACAACGACAGTTGCGGGGTCAGTAGAAGAGATATTTGCGCCACTGCTCGTCGCTTTTGGCGAGCAGCCGCATCAGGTGGCGGCTGGTGTGCAGACTGAAGGGGCGCGGCTGGCGAGTTAGCTTCATTCCGGCCTCCTCCGGTGTGCGGTTCCCCTTCCGATTGTTACAGGGGTGGCAGCAGGCCACCAGGTTCTCCCATGTGCTGTCGCCCGCCCGCGACCGCGGAATCACGTGGTCCAAAGTAAGCTCACCCGAGTTCAACGTTTTCAGGCAGTACTGGCAGGTGTAGCGGTCCCGCATGAGGATGTTCTTTCGGGAGAGGGCCCGCGTCTGGTGCGGGATCCGGCGATATTCAAGCAGCCGAATCACCGACGGCAGCCGGAGAGCCTGCCGCGCGGATTGAACGAAGCTGAGCGAATGTTCTTCAGCCGAGGCGACGCCCTTCAGGACAAGGACGATCGCGCGGCGCGCGGCGCAGATATTGATCGGCTCGTAGCTGGCGTTCAGCACCAGGACCGGTTTCTGCAAGCGGTTTGGCATCTAAGGAGCTCCCAGAGCAAAAGAGTCCGGACCGGGCACGGTTGTGCCTCCCCCGGCTGGAAAGCGGCGATCGGCCCGCGCCACGGTCAGGACGGCAACATGTCTGGCGCCAGCCTGTTTCAGCGCGCGAGCGCATGCCCCCGCGGAAGCGCCCGTAGTGAGGACGTCATCCACCAGAAGGACGCGCAGGCCCCTCACACCGGTACGGGCCTTCAGTTCGAAGGCTCCGGCGACGTTGGCCCGGCGTGCGGCATTGCTCAACCCGGACTGGGAGCGGGTCGGACGCCTGCGGCGGAGTACGCCCCGCGCGGGAATTCCGAGGCGCTCGCCGAGCCGGCGAGCCAACAGCTCGGCCTGATTGAAGCCGCGCTGCCAGCGCCGCCGCCAGTGCAGTGGCACGGGGGCGATCAGATCGAATCGTTGATCTCGTGGGTAGGCGGCCGCGAGCAGGTTCGCCAGCGGCCCGGCCAGCGTTTCGATGCGGCCGTATTTGTAAAGGTGGATCAGTCCGCGCAGCCGCCCTTCGTAGGCGCCGTAGGAGTAAGCGGCATCGTACCCCGTCAACCCGCGGCGGCAGAGTCCACAGCGGCCCTCCTCGTCAAGAGGGAAGGCGTTGCGGAAGGGCGTGCGGCAGGCGACGCAGACGTGCTCGGCCTCGAACGGCTCCGGTTCGGCAAGGCAGCCGGAGCAGACCGGCACACGGGTCACCTGTTCCAGCGGACATTCGCAGATACGGCAGTTTTCGGGGAAGACGAGGGTGAATAGGGACGCGAGGGATTTTCGAACTGCGGAAGGTACAAGGCTTGGGACGCTATCGAGACTTGAACTCGGGAAGGTCCACCTCCAGTAAGTCCTATTCTACACCACGAGCCGGGTACGCACACACCGATGCGATTGAGGCTGACCAAAAGGCTGCGGCCAGAGTGTTCGATCGAACACACTGAGTAGAGCAAAATTGTTAAAATCGTACGGATTCCGATGTAGTAAAAGAAGAAGGAAGACCTGATGGATACAGCGCCGGTTGTCTTCGACCGAAGTGCCGCCCTGGAGCGCGTCGGTGGAGATGTCGCCCTGCTGCGAGAGATCGCGGGACTGTTCCTGGACGAACTGCCGGCACTGCGGGGGCGGATCGGAGACTCGGTTCGGGATCGCGATGCCCGCACTCTCGAAGAGGCGGCACATTGCCTGAAGGGATCGGTGGGCAACTTCGGCCTCAACGCCGCATTCCAGGCCGCTTTCGATCTCGAGGTGCTGGCGCGGTCGCAGGCGCTGGACGGCATTGAGGAGCGCCACGCGCGCCTGGAGTCGGCTCTCGACGCACTGGTTCTCGCCCTGGCCGACGTAGCCGGCGAGCGTGAGTCCTGACCGGCGGACAGCCGAGTGCGCTGCTCTGCTATATTTGAATATTCCCTCATATGAGCTCCATTCCAGAGAAAGCAATCACTTGTGCGCACAGCCCGGATTCCGATGACGCATTCATGTTCTACGGGCTGGCCACGAAAAAGATCCGCTCCCGCCTCGTTACCTTCCGCCATGTGCTGGAAGACATCGAGACGCTGAACCGCAAGGCACTTGAGGGGACGTACGAACTCACGGCGATCTCCTATCACGCATACCCGTACGTTGCCGATAAGTATGCCCTGATGGCGAGCGGATCGAGCGTCGGCGACGGTTACGGACCGATGCTGGTCAGTTGCTCTCCGATGGCGCCCGAGGAGTTGAAGGGCAAGCGGATCGCCGTACCGGGGAAGATGACCACGGCGTTTCTTACAATGAAGATCTTCGAACCGGACTTCGAGGCCGTCGAGGTGCCGTTTGACAAGATCCTGGACGCCGTGCGGGAGCGCTCGGTCGATGCCGGGCTGGTGATACACGAGGCGCAGCTCACCTATGGCAAAAGCGGATTCCACTTCATCCTGGACCTGGGCCGGTGGTGGAAGAAGACCTACGATCTGCCGCTGCCGCTTGGGGCCAACGCCCTGCTGCGTTCGCTGCCGGACGAGGTGAAGACGGAGTGCTGCCGCGCGATGCGGGAGAGCATTCAGTTCGCCCTGGACAATCACGACGAGGCGTTGAACTATGCGATGCAGTTCGCCCGCGACATGGACACGCCGCTGGCCGAGAAGTTCGTGGGAATGTACGTGAACCACTACACGGTGGATGCCGGGGACGTGATCCCCGCGGCGGCGCAGAAGCTACTCGACCTGGGACACGAGGTCGGGATGATTCCGCACCGCATTCAGGTCGAGTTCGTGCGTTAGCACTCCGGGAGCGCGCGGAAAAGCGAAGTAGAATAGGACTATGCATCTCCTCAGACTCGCCCTCGCCGTGGCGTTGGCGTCCCTCCCCGTCCCCGCGCAGGACGATGATCCCAGGCAGCGCGCCCGGATGGCCCGCGACCTCGGCAGACAAGGCTCCTCGGCCATCGAAAGACTGCAGCCGATGCTCTCCGACACGCACCTTGAGGTGCGGCTGGAAGCCGTTAAGGCTCTGGTCGAGATCGGTACGCAGCACAGCCTGGCGCCGCTGATCGAAGCGACTCGCGACGTGGATCCGGAAATCCAGATTCGAGCCACCGACGGGTTGGTGAATTTCTATCTGCCCGGCTATGTCCAGTCCGGGCTCACGGCAAGCATCCGGCGCGCCGGATCGCGGATCACAGCAATGTTCACCGACAACAACGACGCCATCGTTCCGGCGTTTGTCGAAGTGCGTCCGGACGTGATCGAGGCGCTGGGGAAACTGGCGCGGGGCGGTATGACGATGGAGTCGCGCGCCAACGCGGCCCGTGCCGTGGGCGTCCTCCGCGGCAAGGCGGCCATCCCGGACCTGATCGAGGCGCTGCATTCCAAGGACGACCAGGTGATTTACGAGTCGCTGATCGCCCTGCAGAAGATCCGCGACCCGGAAGCGGCGCCGCGGATCGCCTTCCTGCTGCGCGACTTCAAGGAAAAGGTGCAGATTGCGGCGATCGAGACCACCGGGCTGCTGCAGAACAAAGAGGCCCTGCCCGACCTGCGGAACGTGCTGGAGCGGTCACGCAGCAAGCGGGTGCAGCGGGCTGCCCTGACGGCAATTGCGATGCTGCCGGACGAGAGCAGCCGCAGGACATACACGACGTACTTCACCGACAGGGATGATGGGCTGCGGGCAGCGGCCGCGGAGGGCTTCGCCCGGCTCGGGAACACCGAAGACATTCCGATGATCGAGAAGGCGTTCAACGAGGAGCGGAAGATGAACCCGCGCCTGTCGATGGCGTTCGCCCTGGTGGCGCTCGGCAAAACCGAAATCTCCGAATTCAGCCCGCTGCGCTACCTGGTGAACACGTTGAACTCACGGTCCTGGAGGGGAATCGCTAACCCCTTCCTGGTGGAGTTGGCGCGGAAGGACGAGATCCGGAAGACACTTCACACGGTGGTGCCGGAGGCGACCAAGGATGAGAAGATCGGGCTGGCGCAGGTGCTGGCCAAGAGCGGCGACCAGGAATCGCTGGCCGTGCTGGACAAGCTGACGCTCGATGCGGACGCCGAAGTGGCCCAGGAGGCGCTCCGGGCGACGCGCACGCTGAAGACCCTTCGGGGGCTGTAAAAGGAAAAGGGGGCAAGGTTTTGCCCCCGATCACCAATCGTGTAAGGCGGACTACTTCGCCTTCTTCTGCTTCTGCTGACCGACGCGGATCTTGAATTGCTTCTGCTGGGATTCAGCATAGGCCTTCCAATCGAACCGCTGGGTCGCTTCCCGCAGGTAGGCGTCGATATCCGTATCCTTCGGAAGGACCGCCATCAGGGTGGCAGACTGCGTTCCGTCCGGACTGGAAATGCGGAATCGCTTCACATTCGGGATAGCCATAACTTTTCCATGATAGCATGCGGGCCGGACCGTTTTGATTTCCGGCCTTGGTATGATCCAGCTATGGCGGCTCGAGTCGGGGTTACGTTCCGGTTCCCGGAAAAGGTGCCGCCGTACGAGGCTGCGCTGCGCGCCGCGGGTCTGGAGCCGATCCGGATCACGCCGGAGGCGCCGCGCGAGATCGACGGCCTGGACGGGCTGGTGGTGACCGGCGGCACGGACGTGGATCCGGCTTCGTACGGCCAGGAACGGGATCCGCTCACGGGCGAGCCCGACCGGGCGCGTGACGACCTGGAGATGCGGTTGATCAACCAGGCTCTCAACCGCGACCTTCCGATGCTGTGTATCTGCCGCGGGATGCAAATCCTGAACGTGGCGCTCGGGGGCGACCTGGTTCAGGATCTCGGCCCGGATTCACCGCATCCAGCCAAGCCCGCCCCGGAAGCGCGCGCCCGGGCGGTGCATGCGGTCGGCATCGTGCCGGGGACGCTGCTGGAGGCGGTCCTCGGGCCGGGCGACCACCAAGTGAATTCGAGGCACCACCAGAGCGTTGGGAGGCTCGGGCGCGGGTTGGTCGTCAGTGCGCAAGCGCCGGACGGAATCGTCGAGGCCTGCGAACTACCGGATCGGCGCTTTGTTCTGGCCGTGCAATGGCACCCGGAGGACCGCGTCGAGGTGGACGCCCGCGACCGAAGGCTGTTCGAAGCCCTGGCGGCGCGGGCCGGGCGTCAGATGCGCGGCTTGTAGGCCACGCAGTCGATCTCCACCTTCATCTGGGGCACGGCGAACTTCGCTTCGACCGTGGTGCGGGCGGGCTTGTTCTCACCGAAGAACTCGGCGTAAACCTCGTTCATGGCGGCGAAGTCGCGTCCGTCACTGAGGAATACCGAGCACTTGACCACGTCCTGCGCGGTGGCGCCGGCGCCTTCGAGAATGCGGAGGATGTTCTGGAGGACAAGGCGCGTCTCGTGGCGGATGTCCCCGAAGGAGAACTGGTTGGTTTCCGGGTCGATCGGGCCCTGCCCCGATACGTAGATAAAGTCGCCGGCGCGAACTGCGGGAGAGTACGGCCCGCGCGCCTCGGGCACGCCTGCTGGAAAGATGCGCTCGATCATCGTGTGTAGCCTCTGAGAATTGAAACGGGGCCCCGAGCCCGGGGCCCCTTCTGAGTTTACGCGAGTACAGGAACCTTTATTCGGTCGGCTTGCGGCGGCTCGGGGTGCGCTTGCGCGCCGACTTGGGCGCCACGCCTTCGCCGGCGGCCGCGGCCCGCTTGCGCGTGGAGGTCCCGGCGCGGCGGACCCGCTTCGGAGGCGCCGGAGGAGGGGGTGGTGGCGGGTTCGGCTCCAGCATCGAGGGCTGGCCGGCCACAATCGGCTGCTTCTCGTCTTCCTCGATGTCGATAGGCTCCGGCTCGGGCTCAGGCAGCGCGGGCGGATAGAACTCGGCGCCGAGGTAGACGAGCAAGCCTTTCTCCTCGTCCGGCTCCACGCGCACAACGAGCTTGTCCTGCGCGTAGTTGAGGAACTCGGTGAACTCCTGGAAGCCGTAGTTCTTCGGAGCGAAGCTGGGGTGCTCCTCGACCATCCAATTGTTCAGCTCGTCGGCGAGGCAGCCGTTTTCGATTTCAAGGCGGTGCGTCTCGAGCACGTCCCGGAGCAGCGGGAGCGCTTCCTCCGGTTTCGGCGTGGGCTTTTCGGGCTGGGATGAGCTCTTGCGCTCGATCATGTAGCGGCCGCCGGAGCCGGTGGTGTTGATCATCTCCGCCTTCTTCATCCGGTCGATGAAGTCGGAGAAGCTGTTAGCGCCGTAGGCACGCTCGCTGAAGGTCGGGTCGAGCTGCAGCATGGTCGATTTGAGCAGACCGAGCTGCGGCTGCACGCCGCGGCGTTCGAGGACCTGCAACGCGCGCTCCACCAGGGGCAGCGCGAGCGGGAGATCCAGCGGCGCCGAGCGGGCCCGCTGCTGATTGCGTTTGTCTCCGCCCTGTGAGGGCTGCTGTTGCCTGTCGCTTTGCGGGCGGCTGTCGAGCAGCGACTCGTAGCTGACGAACTCGTGGCAGTTCTGTTGAAGAATTGTGCTGGTGAAGGCCTTGCCGCCTACCACGAAGACGGTCTTGCCGAACTCTTTCAGCTTGTTCACCAGGGGGATAAAGTCGCTGTCGCCGCTGACAATGGCGAAGGCGTTGACGTGATCGTGGGTGAAGGCCATCTCCAGGGCGTCGAGAGCGAGGTTGATGTCGGCGCCGTTTTTGTCGCCGCGCGGCGACGGAATGCGCTGGACCATCTGGACCGCGTTCTCCGCCATCTGGCGGGTGGCTCCCTCCTGCCTTCCCCAGTTGGCGTAAGCGAACTTGGCGACAATGTCGCCGCGCTCTTTCAGCGCCTCCAGCGGCAGGGAGACGTCGAACTCGCGACGCAAGGTCGACTTTACCCCGATCTCGATGTTGTCGTAGTCGACGAACACCGCGATGTTCAATTTGTCTTGCATGATTGGTTCTTTCTTTTTTCTTGTGCGCTCGAATCCGGTCACGGGGTTGCTCAAGCTGGTTGCTTCAGGGAAGCGCGGATGAACGATACGATCTCGTCCAACGAAGCGCCGGGCTGAAAGACGGCTGCAACACCCTCTTTCTTCAAACGCTCGGCGTCCTCATCCGGAATGATGCCGCCCACAATGACCAGGACGTCACTCATTCCCTTCTCCCGCAGCAACTGCATCAGACGAGGCACAATCGCATTGTGCGCTCCAGACAGAATGGAGAGCCCAATCACCTGGACGTCCTCCTGCAATGCTGCGTTCACGATCATCTCCGGGGTCTGGCGCAAACCGGTATAGATGACTTCCATGCCCGCGTCGCGTAATGCTCGCGCAATTACCTTGGCGCCGCGGTCATGACCATCCAGCCCGGGTTTTGCGACCAGAACTCGGATCCGCTTTTCCATGAAGGCTTACTTTATTATAGAACGCCATTATAGAACAGCGGTTTCCTGCCAGGAACCGAAAACATCGCCCAGCGCCTGGCAGATCTCCCCGACCGTCGCATAGGCCCGGACGGCCTCCAGAATCGCCGGCATCGTGTTCTCGTTGCCTTCGGCAGCGCGCCGGAGGGCGTCGAGCGCTGCCGTGACGCGCGCCTGGTCCCTCCGCTTCCTCAGCGCCGCAAGCTTCTCGCACTGCCGGCGCTCGGCCGCCTCGTCGATCTGCAGGATCGGGATCTGCTCCGCGCCGTCCTCGGTGAAGGCGTTCACCCCAACCGTGATCCGCTCGCCGGTCTCCTGGGCGCGCTGGTATTGGTAGCTGGCATCGGCGATTTCGCTCTGCGGGAAGCCGCGCTCAATGGCCGGGATCATACCGCCCATGGCGTCGATGCGGCGGATGTATTCGTTGGCGGCCTCCTCGAAGTCGAGGGTGAGGCGCTCGAGGAAGTAGCTCCCGCCGAGCGGGTCCGGCACGGCCGTCACTCCGCTCTCATGGGCGATCACCTGCTGGGTCCGGAGCGCGATCGTGACGGCGTGCTCGCTGGGGAGCGCGTAGGCCTCGTCGAGCGAGTTGGTGTGGAGCGACTGCGTTCCACCGAGCACGGCCGCCAGCGCCTGCAGCGCCGTCCGCACGACGTTGTTATAGGGCTGCTGCCAGGTGAGCGAGCATCCGGCGGTCTGGGCGTGGAAGCGGAGCTTCAGGCTGCGCTCGTCCCTGGCGCCGAAGCGGTCCCGCATGATTTGAGCCCACATTCTCCGGGCGGCGCGGTACTTGGCGATCTCCTCAAAGAAATCGTTATGCGCGTTGAAGAAGAAGCTGAGCCGGGGCGCGAACTCGTCCACCGCCATGCCGCGCGCGAGTGCCCACTCAACGTACTCGATTCCGTCCCGGAGCGTGAAGGCGAGCTCCTGAACCGCCGTCGAGCCCGCCTCGCGGATGTGGTAACCACTGATCGAGACCGGGTGGTAGCGGGGCACGTGGCGCGTGGCGTATTCCACAACGTCGGTGACCAGCCGCATCGACGGGCGCGGAGGGTAGATATACTCCTTCTGCGCGATGTATTCCTTCAGGATGTCGTTCTGAAGCGTACCCGAAAGCTGCGCGGCCGGGACGCCCTGCTTCTCTCCGAGCACGAGGTACATGGCCCACAAGACCGGCGCCGGAGAGTTGATCGTCATCGAGACGCTCACGTCGCCGAGCGGGATGCCGTCGAAGAGGATCTCCATGTCCTCGAGCGAGGAGATTGAGACGCCGCACTTGCCGACCTCGCCGAGCGACGTGGGGTGGTCAGCGTCGTAGCCCATGAGTGTCGGCAGATCGAAAGCGACCGAGAGGCCGGTCTGTCCTTGCTCTAGGAGGTATCGGTAGCGCCGGTTGGTCTCCTCCGGCGTGGCGAAACCGGAGAACTGCCGCATGGTCCAGAGCCTGCCGCGGTACATGGTGCGGTGGATGCCGCGGGTGTAGGGGAACTCGCCCGGCTCGGCGAGATCGCGCGCGGGATCGAAGCCCTCGAGGTGTTCGGGGCCGTATACCGGATCCAGCAGGATGCCGCTGAGCGTGGTGAATGCCCGCTCGAGACCGGAAGCTTCGCTGCGCGAGGCTTTGCCCATGGCCTCATTGTATCGCCTTACAATAGAGGCGGGCCTGCAATGGAGAAGACCACGTTTCACGAGCCGCGCATCGTACTCAACCGGATTTACACGCGAATGGGCGATGCCGGCGATACGCGCCTGGCGGGCGGCCAGAGCGTCCCGAAGGATTCGCTGCGGATCGACTGCTACGGGACCGTGGACGAGTTGAACGCCTTCACCGGGATGGCCTGCTTCACCGCCGAAGAGCTGACAGATCGGGCGCCGCGCCTGCAATCGCTGGCCGGGATTCTCAAACGCGTGCAGCATGAGCTGTTCAATCTGGGGTCGATTCTGGCGACGCGTCCCGAGGACGTCCACCCGCGGCAGCCTCGGATCACGCAGGCCGAAGTCGCCCAGCTTGAGCACGAGATCGACGCCATGAACGCGGAACTGCCGAAGCTGCGCTCGTTCGTGCTGCCTGGCGGGTCCCGGCTGAATACGGAGCTGCACGCCGCGCGAACAATCTGCCGCCGCGCCGAGCGGATCGCGGTCGCCCTGGCCCGCAGCGAATCGGTTCCGCCGGAGACGATCGCCTATCTGAACCGCCTGAGCGACGCCTTCTTCGTCTGGAGCCGCTGGGCAAACCAGGTTCTCGGCGTGGAAGAGGTGCTCTGGGAGCCGAACCGCGCCGCGAGCGCGCAGCAGCCGCCGGAAGAATAGCCCCATGGCAAGGGTGGAGAGATAGTCCACCCTCACCTGGCTGCTAGACGGTGCGCCGTTTTCGGTTCACCGTCCGGGCCCTGCGGACCGGGGTATCCTTCTTCGTGGGAGCGAAGGCGTCGTCGATGAGAGCCGCCTGCTCCTGCAAGTGGCGCTTGAGCGCGCCGGTTGCGGGGCTGGCGCTTTCGGGACGGCCCGAGTAGAGCAGCGTGCGGCCGGTGGGCGCGAGCAGCGGCTGCATCCACTCCTGCATGAACCGCCAGGCGCCCATGTTGCGGGGCTCCTCCTGCACCCACATCACCTCGGAAGTGACCGGGTAGCGGGCGAGGATGTCGTTCAACTCCTCTTCAGGGAACGGGTACAGCATTTCGACCCGGACAATCGCGACGTCCTCGACTTTCCGTTCCTCGCGGGCGGCCAGGAGTTCGTAGTAGATCTTGCCCGAGCACAGCAGCAGGCGCGAAACACGGTTCATCCGCGCACTTTCGCTGTCGCCGATCACCTTCTGGAACTTGCCCGTCGTCAGGTCTTCGATCGAGGAGACAGCCTTCGGGTGGCGCAACAGGCTCTTCGGCGTGAAGACAATCAGCGGTTTGCGGACGCCACGCCGGTCGTGGCCGCCGTACATCTGGCGGCGAAGCAGGTGGAAGTAGTTGCCCGGCGTGGTGCAGTTGGCGACCTGCATATTGTACTCGGCGCAGAGCTGGAGGAAGCGTTCAATGCGGGCGCTGGAGTGCTCCGGGCCCTGCCCCTCGTAGCCGTGCGGGAGCAGCAGGACCAGGCCGCTCGGCTGGCCCCACTTCGACTCGGCCGAGGAGATGAACTGGTCGATCATGATCTGGGCGCCGTTGGCGAAGTCGCCGAACTGCGCCTCCCACAGGACCAGCGTCAGGGGATCGCCGACGCTATAGCCGAAATCGAAGCCCATGACGGCATACTCGCTGAGAGAGCTGTCGTAGACATCGAAGCGCGCCTGGTCCTCCGAGATGTGCTTCATGGGCACGTAGAGGCGGCTGTTTTCGTAATCGTAGAACTCGAGGTGGCGCTGGCTGAAGGTGCCGCGGCCGCTGTCCTGGCCGCTCAGCCGCACCGGCGTGCCTTCGAGCACCAGGGAACCGAAGGCGAGGGCCTCGCCGAGGGCCCAGTCGATCGGCCCACCATCCAGTACCGCGTTGCGGCGTTTGTCGACGAAGCCGCGCAGCTTGGGATGGACGGTGAAGTCGGCCGGGAAGGTGGAAAGACCTTCGATCACCTGTTCGAGTAGAGCCCTGTCGACGGCCGTATGCGGGCAGGATGCCGGAATTTCGGCCTCAGGAATATCTGCAAGATCCTGGCGCTCGAACTGCTCGGCGCGGCGCTGGGCGGCCTCATAGGCGTCCGAGAGCCGTCGCGAGACGCGCGTCTGAATCTCCTCGACCTCGGCCTTCTCAACCACCCCCTCGCGGAGCAGCCGCTCTTTGAACTGCGTCGCCACCGACGGATGCTGCCGGATTTTCCGGTACATGACCGGCTGCGTGTAGCTCGGATCGTCGGCTTCGTTGTGGCCGTGGCGCCGGTAGCAGATCATGTCGATGACGACGTCCTTCTTGAACTTCTGGCGGAAGTCGAAGGCCAGCTGCGCGGCGCGGATGCAGGCCTCCGGATCGTCGCCGTTGACATGGAAGATGGGGGCCTGGACCATGCGGGCGACGTCGGTGGAGTAGATGGTTGAGCGCGCCTCGTCCGGACGCGTCGTGAAACCGATCTGGTTGTTGATGATCAGGTGGATCGTGCCTCCGGTCCTGTAGCCCTCCAACTGCGAAAGCTGCAGCGTCTCGGCCACCACGCCCTGGCCGGCAAAGGCTGCATCGCCGTGCACCAGGACGGGGATGACCCTGGCCCGCTCGGTGTCGCCGAGCCGGTCCTGGCGGGGCCGGACGAGGCCCTCAACCACGGGATCGACTGCTTCGAGGTGGCTCGGGTTGGGCGCGACGGAGACGGTGATTTCGCGGCCCGAACTGGTCCGCTTCAGACCGGTCGCTCCGAGGTGGTACTTGACGTCGCCCGAGCCCTGCATCAGGTTCGGGTCGTGCATATTGCCTTCGAACTCGGAGAAGACCTGGGTCATCGCCTTGCCAACCAGGTTGGCGAGCACGGTGAGGCGGCCGCGGTGGGCCATGCCGATGACGATCTCATGGACGTTGCTCTCGGCCGCGCGTTCGAGCAGCTCGTCGAGGATCGCCATGGCCGTCTCGCCGCCTTCGAGCGAGAAGCGCTTGTGCCCGACGTAGCGGGAGTGCAGGAAGTGCTCGAAGCCCTCGGCCTCCAGCAGGCGCTCCAGCACGCGCCGGCGGAGCGTGGTATCGAGTTCCCAGGAGTTCGCGGTCGGCTCCATGCGCTCCTGCAGCCAGAGCTTCTGCTCCGGATGCTGGATGTACATATACTCGCAGCCGACTTTGCCGCAGTAGGTGCGGCGCAAGGTCTCCAGGATCTCGCGCAGGGTCGCGATGCGGCTCTCGCCGCCTCCGAGGCTGCCGGTGAGAAACTCGCGGTCGAGGTCCCAGATGGTAAGGCCGTAGGTGGACGGATCGAGTTCGGGGTGGTAGCCCGGCTCGGAGCCGAGCGGGTCGAGATCGGCGAGCAGATGCCCGCGAACCCGGTACGCGTTGATGAGCTGAAGGACGGCGGCTTCTTTCGCAATCTCGGCTGTGCGTCCGGAGACGGCGATGCCGGGTATCCCGACGGGCCGGTCCGACTCCCAATGGACGGGGTGATGCGGCAGTTTCAAATCCGAGAAGATCTGCTCGTAGAAACCCTCCTCGCCCTGGAGCAGCGCCTGGAGCTTCCCCAGGAACATGCCGGACTCGGCGCCCTGAATGACGCGGTGATCATAGGTGCAGGTCACCATCATGACCTTGCTGAGCCCCAGCATCGAGCGCATCTCTTCGCTCATCCCGTGGTACTCGGGCGGATAGTCGATGGCGCCGGTCGCGATGATGGCCCCCTGGCCGGGCATCAGCCGGGGCACGGATCCGATGGTGCCGACGGTGCCGGGGTTGGTGAGCGAGACGGTGGTACCCTGGAAATCGTCCGGAGTCAGCTTCGAGGTGCGGGCCCGTTTGACGATGTCGTCGAAGGCGGCCACGAACTGTGCGAAGTTCATCTCGCCGGCGTTTCTGATGTTCGGAACCATGAGCGAGCGGGCGCCGTCTTTGCCCGCGATGTCGATCGCGATTCCCAGGTTGGTCTGGGGCCGGACCAGGCGGAAGGCTTCCCCGTTCTGCTCGGCATAGCCGTGATTGATCACCGGGACCGCCTTGAGCGCCTCGACGATGGCCCACCCGATGAGATGCGTGTAGGAAATTTTGGGCTTGCCGACAAGCGTGTTGTGCTGGTTGATGATTCGGCGGTTCTCGTCGATGACTTTGACCGGAATGATGCGCTGGGAGGTGGCGACGGGCACCGAGAGGCTTGCGACCATGTTCTCGGCGATGCGGGCCGCGGCCCCGCGCAACGGAACCAACTGGTCGGCCGGGCCGACGCTGACCGGGGGTGCTGCCGGCTTGGCGGCTCTTACGACGGCGGGGACCGAAGCCGGCTCGGCCGCGGTGCGCGCGCCGTTAGACCCTTCCTCGTCCGGCCTGGATGGTTTTTGAGGACCGCCGTCGGTCTCGAAGAGATGCTTCCAACTCTCGTCAACCGCCCCACGGTCATGGAGATACTGTTGATAAAGCTCATCTTCGAGCCAGCTATTAATGCTCATGGTAGGTTCTGTATGATCTGGCATGGACCGGCCGCTGCTGCTCGCGATTTGCAGGGGACCCTTTCTGTATGATAGCGGGTTGCGGGGGGGCTTTCCAGGCTGCGGGCCGAGCTTTTGAGCCCGGCCCTGCGGATTTTCCGGCTGCTAAGGCTGAAAGCCTTGTATGCGGATCGGCTGCTCCAGCCGGAACGTCATCAGCGTCTCAGCCGGCACTTCGATTTCACTCCCGCGCGTGAAGACGCGGACCGCCGTACCGCCGACAGCGCCGATGGCAGCTCCGATGGCGGCTCCGGTTCCGCCCGCGGCAGCCGCGCCAATGAGAGCTCCTAGGCCTGCGCCGCCGCCGATGGTAGCCAGAGTGCCGGGATCAGCGCCGACGGCTGGGCGCTGCTGCCGGATGTCCGGTTCGGAGACGACCGCGTAAGTATTTCCGGCTAGGGTGACCGTATTGAGTGCGAGTTCAAGCCTCCCGCGCCCGATGACGCCAGGCTCTTCGACTTCGATGACGGTCAGGGTCGCCGGAGAGCCCGTCGGCACCAGCACGTTGCCCCGGGAATCGACCACATCCCGTACAATTTGCGCCGCATAGGCCCGGCCCGGCGTCGCCGTCTTGGTGCTAATCGGCTCATTCGTCAGAATCGCCAGCTCAGTACCGGCAGGAATGACGCCGGGGGCAGCCGCCGCCGCGACCGTCGGAGTCGTAGGCGGGGGCGTCTGGGCCACCGGCCTCGGCGCGCAACCGCTTGCAGCTAACAAGGATACGGCCGTCAGGGCCGCCACCGGAAGAATCGGAAGTTTTGTCATGACAGACCTCCTCCGTGCTGACGCAGTTGCAACCGAGCTGCCAAGGGTAAGCTGCTGTACTCGCAAACGGCTACACTGAAGGGGTCAGGACCGCCGCCAGCCGGGAGGCACATTCATGCGCAGGCGATTCGATCTCGTTGTCATTGGAACGGGCGCAGCCAGCTACGCACCCGTAACCCGATGCCGGGAAGCCGGCTGGGAGGTTGCCGTCATCGACGGGCTTCCATTTGGCGGGACCTGCGCGCTGCGAGGCTGTGATCCGAAAAAGGTCCTGGTGGGCGCCGCGGCACTGGCCGACTGGGTCCGGCGGATGCACGGCCGGGATGTACTTTCCGGAGAGTGCCGCATCGACTGGGCCGGTCTGATGCGCTTCAAATCGGGCTTCACCGATCCGGTACCGGAGAGCAAAGAGAAAAGCTACGCCGAACAGGGGGTTGCCGCCTTTCACGGGACGGCGCGGTTTCTCGACCGCTCGCGGCTTGTGGTCAACGGCGAGACGATCGAGGCGCGGCGATTCGTGATTGCGAGCGGCGCGCGCCCGATGACTCTCGGGATTCCAGGCGAGGAGTTCCTCCACACGAGCACAAATTTCCTCAACCTTCCGTCGCTGCCGCCCCGGGTTGCCTTCGTGGGCGGCGGCTACATTTCGTTCGAGTTCGCTCACGTGGCCGCCCGGGCCGGGGCGTCCGTCACCATTTTGCATCGAGGCGAGCGGCCATTGCCAAAATTCGACCCGGATCTGACCGGCCAGCTGGTCGAGGCGACCCGCAGGCTCGGCGTGGATGTCCGGTTGCGGTCGCCCGTCGAGGCGATCGAGCGGCGCGGCGATTCGTTTGTAATTCACGCGGCGGGGGAGGTTGAGGCGGATCTCGTGGTCCACGGCGCCGGACGCGCGCCGAACCTGGACGATCTCAATCTGGCGGTAGCGGGGGTCGAGGCAGGCAGGCGCGGCGTCCTGGTGAATGAGCATCTGCGCAGCGTCTCCAATCCGGACTTCTACGCCGCCGTCGATGCGGCGGCCAGCCCCGGTCCGCCGCTCACACCCGTAGCGGCGATCGAGGGGCGAACCGTGGCCGCCAACCTTCTCGAGGGCGACCTCAAAACGCCGGATTATACGGCCGTTCCGAGCGTTGTCTTCACCGTTCCACCGCTGGCGGCCGTAGGAATGAGCGAGGCCGAGGCTCGCGAGAAGCAGCTGGAGGTCGAGGTACACTCGGGCGACAGCACAAGCTGGTACACGTCAAGGCGAATCGCCGAGGAGGTGTCCGGATACAAGGTTCTGGTCGAGAAGGGGAGCGGCCGGTTGCTGGGCGCGCATCTGCTCGGAGAGCACTCGGAAGAGTTGATCAACCTGTTCGCCCTGGCGATCCGCCACGGCATTCCGGCAGCGGAGCTCAAGCGGACGATCTACGCGTATCCGACACGGGCCGGCGACATCAGCTACATGGTTTAAACGGCGGGCCCCGAGGTTTGGCGGTGGCAGCCTACTGTTTGGGAGTGTAGACAGGCGCGAGAGCACCACCCGACACAACCAGCTTCATTCCTTCGGCGACCGTCATTTCGAGCGGAATCGTCCGGTCGCGTGGGACCATGAGCAGAAAGCCGCTGGTCGGATTCGGGGCGGTGGGCAGGAAGACACTGATGACGTCGGCTCCGGTTTTGACCTGCACTTCGCCGGCGGACTCGTTGGTGACAAAGGCGATCGCGTAGATACCGGCTCGCGGGTACTCGATCAGGACGACGCGGTTGAAGACGGTCTTTCGGGCTCCGAGCAGCGTGAGGCTGATCTCCCGGAAGAAGGCGTAGATGCGGTTGAGTAGGGGGACGCGCGCAATGACCTGGTCGAGGCCAGCGTGCAGGCGCTTCCCGGCCACACGGCGGGTGACCCACCCTGCGACGGTGATGACCAGCAGCAGGAAGATCAGGGCCAGGAGCCGGTTAAACGGCGTCTGGTAGGCCGCCGGAAGCCAACCGGTCAGCCGGTTGAAAATCCAGCCGAGCACGGCGAGAGACAGGGCGAGCGGCAGCACGACGAGCAGCCCCGCGATGAAGGAGTTGCGCAGCTTCCGCGTAAGGCCGGGCTCTTCGGCGCTCGGCTGAGATTCGATGATGAGTTGTTCGTCCGGAGACAACGGGGGGCCCAAAGGCATCCTAAACTCTAATTATATCAATGGGCCGGGTGAATTTACCCGGAAACCCGAGGGGGATGGGCGACTGGTGGGCGGTCCCAGGATCGAACTGGGGACCTCCTGCTTGTAAGGCAGGCGCTCTAACCGGCTGAGCTAACCGCCCGTATGGGTGCTGCTACGAGTCTATCCCAGTTGCGCGATCCGGCGAAAGTGCGGATCAGTTGCCCACGTATCGGGCGTACAGGCTCCGGGCCACGCCGACGTCGGTTGTCCCTTTGATGATGGCGCGGCCGTCGGGGAAGATCGTCATCTCGTAGGGCGACAGAAAGAAGCGCAGGGCGAACTCGTTGGCGCGGACCTCGCCCAACCGGGCCAGTCGTACCTGCAACTCCCCCAGGTTCAGCGGCTTGGCGCGCTCATGGATCTGTACGGCGTTACGGCCGCAGAGGCTGATGGGGGCGCGGCGCGCGCCTTCGAGGTACTCGAAATCGTTTTCGCCGCAGCAGGGACAGGCCGGATCGGGTGGCGGCTGGTCAATCTGCCGGATCGCGCCCGTCCAGACGTCGACGGTGGTCAGTTTGCGTGCCGGGCCCTCCGAATCCCCCGCCAACAGCCGCATCGCCTGGGCCACCTGCAGCGAAGCGATCAAGGAAGTGATGGCGCCGAGGACGCCCGCGGTCTCGCACGTCGGTTGCGCGCCGCCGGGCGGATTCGGGTAGAGGCAGCGCAGGCAACATGTCCGGCCGGGAATCACCGGCATCGTCAGGCCGTAGCTGCCGACGGCGGCGCCGTAGACCCAGGACACGCGGCGGTGGACGGCGAAGTCATTGATCAGATAGCGAACCTCGAAGTTGTCGGCGCCGTCCAGGATCAGGTCGACATCGCCGAGCAGATCCTCGGCGTTGGCGGGCGTCAGGTCGGCGACGGCCGGCTCCACTTCGATTCCGGAGTTGATGGCGTTCAGGCGGCGGGCGGCGGCGACGGCCTTGGGCAGCGCCTCGCGCGCGTCGGACTCCTCATAGAGCCATTGGCGCTGCAAGTTGCTGATCTCAATGTAGTCGCGGTCGATCAAACGGAGGAAACCGACGCCGGCCCGGGCGAGCGCGCCAGCCTGGAAACTGCCGAGGGCGCCGCAGCCGACCACGGCGACGCGCGAGGCCAGCAAGCGCTCCTGCCCTTCCTCGCCGAGTCCCGAGAACAGGATCTGGCGGCTGTATCGCTCTCTCGCCTCGCCCGTCATACCTTCAAATGGTAACAATTCGTTGCTGGTATCATTCAGAAAGGTGACCAACGGCATCTGTTTTTGTCTGGTGCTTGCCTCATTGGTCGGTTCGCTAGCTGGGAATCTCGGGGCCGCCCCTCAGAATTACGAAGGCAAGCGGATCGCCGCCATCGAGTTTGAGCCTGCGGATCAGCCTTACCCTACCGATCAGCTCCTGCAGCAGATCCTCCCGATTCAGGTCGGCGAGCCGCTGCAACTCCCTCGCATCCGCCTGGCGATTGAGCGCCTGCACGCCACCGGTCGCTACGAGGACATCGTCGTCGAGGCCTGGGACGAAGGCGAGGACGCCGTGCGCGTGCGCTTCCGCACAGCGCCGACATGGTTCATCGGACGCGTGGAGGTGCAGAACATGCAGGAGCCGCCAAGCCGCGGCCAGTTGGCCAACGCCACAAAACTCTCGCTGGGGACGGAGTTCGAAGACGAGCACCTGGAGCGCGCCATGGAGAACCTCAAAGAGGTTCTTCGGCACAACGGCTTCTTCGAGGCCGTGGTCAAGCCGGAGAAACGCTTCGAGCGGGCCACCGGACAAGTTCACATATTCCTCTCGGTTCATCCCGGCGTACGGGCGCGGTTCGGCAGGCCCATGATTGATGGCACCCCCGAGCGCTCCGAGAACGAGATTATCCGTTCGAGCGGCTGGGAGAGGCTGTGGGGGTTGGCCGGCTGGAAGCCGGTCACTGAAAATCGCGTCCAGCAGGGCCTGGAGAAAATTCGCCGCTCCTATTTGAAGAATGACCACCTGATGGCCGAGGTCCACCTGCGCGAGATGAAGTACGACCCGGAGCGGAACGTCGCAATCCCGGTACTCGATGTCGTGGCCGGCCCGAAGGTCCGGGTGAGGGCCGAAGGCGCCCGCGTGTCAAACGGGAAGCTGCGGCAGCTCATTCCGGTTTACCAAGAGCAGTCGGTCGACCGCGACCTCCTGGTCGAAGGCATGCGCAACGTGACCGAGTATTTCCAGAGCGAAGGGTTTTTCGAAGCGCGCACGCAGTTCACCACCGAGAAAGCCGAAAATGGCGAGCAGGTGATCCGATACGCGATCGACCGCGGCCCGCGCTTCAAGCTGGTCCATTTGGAGATCTCCGGGAACCGCTACTTCCGGACCGAAACGCTGCGCGAGCGGATGTACATCACGCCGGCCACGCTGCTGCGCTTCCGCCAGGGACGATTCAGTGCGCATCTGCTCGAACGCGACAAGGAGGCCATTGCCGATCTTTACCGTGCCAACGGATTCAAAGACGTCGAAGTTTACTCCCGGGTTGACCCCGACTACCAGGGCAAGGAGCGCGATGTCGCTGTCTTTCTTGAAGTGAAAGAGGGGCCGCAGTGGTTCGTGGACGATCTCGAACTGGTCGGAGTCGACCTGAAGTTGCTGCCCGTCATCGAGGGGCTCCTGCACTCGGTGAAGGGCCAGCCCTTCAGCAGCCTGAACGTTGCCAACGATCGGGACGCGATCCTGAATTACTATTTCAATAACGGCTATCCGGATGCCGGGTTCGAGTCCGTGGTGCTGCCCTCGGACCGGCCGAATCATGTAAACCTGCGCTATATCGTCGAAGAGAACCGGCGCAACTTCGTACGCGACATCCTGATCGGCGGGCTGAACACGACGCAGCGGTCGCTTGTGAGCAGCCGGATTACGCTTGACCCAGGCGACCCGCTCTCGCAAAGCCACATGGTGGAGACGCAGCGGCGGCTCTACGACCTCGGCATTTTTGCGAAGGTCGATATGGCGGTCCAGAACCCGGACGGGCGGGAGCGCAACAAGTATGTCCTGTATCAGTTCGAAGAGGCGAGCCGGTACTCACTCACGGCCGGCGTGGGCGCCGAGTTTGCCCAGATCGGCGGGGGCGGCCAGTTCAGTTTCGACGCTCCGGCGGGCGCGGCGGGATTCAGCCCTCGTATCTCGCTCGGGCTCAGCCGTTCCAATATTCTCGGCGTGGGACATACGGTCGGGGTGCTCACGCGATTTTCGAACATCCAGCGGCGCGCGCTGTTCAACTACCTGGCGCCGCAGTTCCAGGGCAACGAGGACGTGAACCTCACGTTCAGCGCTCTTTATGACGATTCGCGCAACATCCGGACGTTTACGGCGCGCCGGTGGGAGGGTTCGGCCCAGATCGGGCAGCGACTCTCGCGCGCCAACACCATGCAGTACCGCGTTACCTATCGCCGCGTGAACGTCGATGAGGATACACTGAAGATCGGTCCCGAGCTGATTCCGATCTTTTCGCAGCCGGTGCGCGTCGGGCTGATATCGAGCACCTTCATCCAGGACCGGCGCGACGATCCGATCGAGAGCCGCCGCGGCGTCTACAACACCTTCGACCTCGGTGTCGCCGCCCGCGCCTTTGCGTCCCAGACGCAGTACGTCCGGATGGTCTGGCGCAACTCCACCTACCATCGCGTCGGGCGGGAAATCGTGCTGGCGCGGATGTTCAATCTCGGCTGGCTCCACAACTACGGTGCGTCGGACATCCCCCTGCCCGAGCGCTTCTTCGCCGGCGGCGCCGCGACGCATCGCGGCTTCCCGGAGAACCAGGCGGGGCCGCGCGACTCGCTGACGGGGTTCCCGGTCGGCGGCAATGCCTTTCTTGTAAACTCGTTGGAGTTGCGCTTTCCGCTGATCGGGCGGAACGTCGGCGGCGTACTCTTTCACGAGGCCGGCAACGTCTACCCTGACCTGAGCGACTTTTCTTTGCGCTTCCGCCAGCGGGACCGCACGGATTTCAACTATATGGTGCACGCGGTCGGCTTCGGCGTCCGGTACAGAACCCCGATCGGGCCGATCCGCATCGACCTTGGCTTTTCACCCAATTCGCCCCGATTCATCGGGTTCGAGGGGACCAGGGAGCAGTTGTTGCGCGGAGAGGGCCGTCCGAACGTACCGCAGCGGATCAACCCCGTCCAGTTTCACTTCTCTTTGGGCCAGACGTTCTGATGCGACTCTGCTGCTTCATCTTCGCACTCGCGATGGCCGCCCCCGCGGAAATCATCGACCGGGTGGTCGCGACGGTGGGAGACCAGGTGGTGACGCGGAGCGAACTGCACTTGAACATCCGGCTCCGCGCCTTTCTGAACGGAGAGTCGCCGGTCTTTACGCCGGACGAGCAGCGCGCGGCCGCCGACCGGTTGGTGGAGCAGTCGCTGATTCGGCATGAGATGTCGCTCAGCCGTTACCCCGGCGCCGAGATGTCCGATCTCGAACGGACGATCGAGCGCCTGAAGCAATCCCGGTTCGCTGGCGACGAAGAGTTCCAGCGGGCGCTGGCGGAGTACAGGATTACCGAAGAGGACTTGCGAGAACAGCTCCTGTGGCAGCTCAGCGTTCTCCGATTTATCGACTTCCGGTTCCGTCCGGGCGTCCAGGTCACCGAAGACGAAATGAGGAGCTACTACAACCAGGAGTTCCTCCCGCGCTGGAAGGAGAGCGGCCGGGGCGCGCCGCCGTCGTTCGAGGAGAGCCGGGAACAGATTGAGGAAATCGTGACGGCACGGGAGGTCGACGCGGCCCTGGACCGCTGGATCGACGAGACCAGGACGCGGACGATTATCCGGATTCGCAAGGAGGCCATCGATGACCCAGCCTCGTAAAACCGCGTTGATCGCAGCCTCATCGGGGGCTGCCGTTCTGCTGATTGCCGTGCTGGTGGCGGTGGTGGTGTTCCAGACCGAGTGGTTCCGGGAGCGCGTACGCGAGCGGATCATCTATGAGGTGGAGACCGCAACCGGCGGGCGGGTCGAGATCGGATCGTTCCACTTCAACGCCCGCGAGCTATGGGCCGAAGTCGGACCGTTCGTCCTGCACGGGACCGAACCGGCCGGCTCCGCGCCGCTGTTCCGCGCCGAGCGCGTCCACGTGGGGCTGCGCGTCATCTCCGCGCTGCGGCGCGACGTTAATATCGCGGCACTCATCATCGACCGGCCCGAGGTCAACCTGATTGTCCTCCCGGACGGCGGGACGAACTTCCCGCAACCCAAGGTCGCGCGGCAGCCAGGGCGGCATCCGGTCGAGCAGTTCGTCAACCTGGAGGTGCGGCGATTCGAACTGCGGGAGGGCGCCTTCCACTACGACGGCCGGAATTTCCCGCTCGACCTGAAGGGCGAAAACCTGCACGCAAAGTTCGCCTACGAAGCCGCTCACCCGCGGTATCGGGGCGAGGTCTCGGTCCGGCCGCTCGAAGTGGCCTCCGGGACCGCAGGGCCGCTGCGACTGGAGTTCGATACAGCGGTCGCGATCGAGCGCAATGCGCTACGGATTGAAAGGGCCATGTGCCGGAACGGTGAGACTCAGATCGACGCCTCGGGCGCGATCGAAGGCTTCCGCGATCCGCGCGGCGAATTCGACATCAAAGCACGGCTGGGGATCGCCGATCTCGCCGGAGCGATCGCGCTGCCGGTGGAGCGCAGGGGCAGCGTTCGGTTCGAAGGAAAAGCGAGCTTCGGCGGCGGCGCTCCCTTCGCTCTGGCCGGTGCGGTTGCAGGCGAAGGACTTGCCTACCGCTACGCGCAGGCGCTGGTGGATCCGATCCGGATGAGCGGAGATTTGCGGGTCACGCCGGAGACCGTTACCCTCAGCGGGCTGCGCGTGCGCGCTCTGGACGGCTCCTTCGCCGGCCAGGCCGAGCTGCGCGGGATGAGCGAGTTTCAGGTGACCGGCAGGATCGAGGGCTTTTCGCTGGTCGCGCTCGCCGGATTGCAGCTCCGGCAGAAGCTGCCCTGGAATGCGTCGATCGGCGGTGACGTGAAGATCGCGGGGCGAGTCGCCGAAGGAGCGCTCACGGGAACGACGGCTGCACTGGATTTGGGCGTCCGGCCCCAGGATGGGAGCGAGCCGGTCGAGGGCGAGGTCCATATTGTCTGGAACCAGCAGGGCGGCACGATCGACTTCGCCAATTCCTTCGTCGCGACCCCGGCGACCCGCGTCAACTTCAACGGAACGCTCGGGAAACGGCTGCGCGTGGGCATCTATACGAGCAACCTCGACGAAGCGCTTCCGGTGATTGCGCTCATTTCGGAAAAGCCGGTTGAGCCACTGCCGGTGAAGCTCCACCAGGGCTTTGCGCGGTTCGAGGGCGAGGTCGTGGGGCCGCTCGACGATCCGCGGATTGCCGGGCAGGGGCTGATGACTCGGTTCGAGGCACGGCACGAGCGTTTCGAAGGGCGCTTCGAGAGGATTTCGGCTGACATCGAGCTGAGCCGGGGGATGGCCTCGATCCGGAATCTCGCGCTCACCAAGGAGCGTTCGCAGATGGAGGGCGATGCGAGCGCAGTCCTGGCCGACTGGCGCTTCGACGAGGCGAACTCGAAAATTGAGGCCAACTTCTCGGTTAAGGGTGTCGAGATCGAGCACCTGCTCACTGAGGCCGGGCAGAAACTGCCGGTCAGCGGCGTACTGTCCGGCGCCGTGGAGGTGAGCGGCACTGTGCGGGAGCCGCGCGGGGAAAGCCGTCTGCGGATCGATCAGTTGTCCGCCTACGGCGAGCGCGTCGACGGCCTGGATGTACGGATCGAGTACGACGGCTCGTCTCTCAGGGTAACGGATGGGGCTGTCCGAATCGGCGCCTCGCGGCTGCGGATTCAGGGCTCCTACAACCATGCCCCGGACGATCGGACGCGCGGTGAGGTTCAGTTCGAAGTTGCCGGGACGGGTCTGCCGCTTTCGGCCTCCCAGACCATCCGGCAGCGGCTGGCAAGCATTCAGGGGCGGCTCGAGGTCAAGGCCGCAGGCGCGGGACGCCTCGAGGGCAAGCGCTTCCAGCTCACAGCGCTCGACGGCACGCTGGCGATCCGCAATCTGGGCGTGGAGAACAAGACACTCGGGGCCGTCTTCGCGCAGGCCGACACGCGGGAGGATTCACTGGCGATCCGGGCCAACATGAACGTCCGGAGCTCCTCCATCCGGCTGACCGGCGCGGTTGACCTGACTGAGCATTATCCCGTCAAGGCCGAGGTCGCGGTCGGGCGATTCGACTTTAGCGACGTCGAGGCGCTGTTTGCCGACGACGAGTTCGCGCGGGACCTCCCCTTCTTTGGCTACGTCGAGGGAGGGGGGACCTTCGCGGGTCCGGCCGATGACGTTGACGCGATCGAGGGGCAGCTACGCTTGACGGCGCTCTCGCTTACGCCCAAGGCCCAGGAGCGGATTCGTCCGGGCGCCGAGGCCGAACTGACGCTGCGCAACAACGGGCCGGTCCGGATGTCCATGAGCTCGCAGGGAATCGGGATTCAAGCGGCCGAGTTCGTCGCCAAGGACACGCACCTTAGCGTCGGGGGCACGTTCGGTTTCCGCAGCAGGACGCCGTGGGACCTCAAGGTGAAGGGCCGGATGAACATGGCTGTGCTGGACGTGCTGCGGTGGGACATCCTGGCCGAGGGCATCTCCACTGTCGATACCTCGATTCGAGGGAACTTCGCCCAGCCGCAGGTCAATGGGCGCATGGAGCTGAGCGACGCCTCCTTTTACGTGCGCGGGATTCCGAACGGGATCGAGAAGGCCAACGGCGTGATCCTGTTCGATCGCAACCGGGCCACCATCTCGAAGTTCACGGCCCAGACCGGCGGCGGGAACCTGAGCATCGGCGGGTTCGTCAGCTTCGGAGCGGAGTCCGTCTACCGGCTGCAGGCCAAGGCGGACCGCGTGCGGGTGCGCTATCCCGATGGCGTCAGCACGACCGTCAACGCGGATCTGAACTTTACGGGCGCCACCGAGCGCAGCATGCTCGCCGGGACCGTCACGGTGCTTCGAACGGGATTCAATCCGCGCACCGACCTCGGCAGTATCCTCGCCGCGTCGTCGAAACCGATTCAGACGCCGGTGACGCCGAACCCCTTTCTACAGGGGATGCAGCTCGATATCCGGATTCAGACGGCGCCGAACGTGCAGTTTCAGACGGCGCTGACACGCGACATCCAGATGGAGGCGGATCTGCGGCTGCGCGGGGGTCCGAACAAGCCGGTGCTGCTTGGCACGGCGCTGGTGAGCCAGGGCGAGATTCAGTTCTTCGGCAACAAGTACACGATCAACCGGGGCGAAGTCTCGTTCCTGAACACGGCCCTGATCGAGCCGGTCGTCGATATGGATCTTGAGACGCGCATCCGCGGCGTGATCGTAAACATCAACTTTTCGGGGCCGATCAACAAGCTGAACGTGACGTATCGCTCCGATCCGCCGCTGCAGTCGAGCGAGATCATCGCTCTGCTGGCGGTGGGGCGCGCTCCCACCGCGGTTCCGACAGTAGGGACGGCAGCGCAGCGGGGCACACAGAATCAGAGCGCCTTCCAGACCGGGGCCAACACGCTGCTCGGGCAGGCGATCACCGCACCCGTCTCCAGCCGCCTGGAGCGATTCTTCGGAGTGAGCCGCCTCAAGATCGATCCGATGCTGACCGGCGTCGACAACACGCCGCAGGCGCGCCTGACGATGGAGCAGCAGATCTCGCCCGACATCACGATCACCTATATCACCAACATCACGCGCAGCCAGCAGCAGATCGTGCGCCTGGAGTGGGACATGAACCGGCAGTGGTCGGTGGTGGCGGTGCGGGACGAGAACGGCATGTTCGGCATCGACTTCCTCTACCGGAAGCGCTTCAAGTAGAATGGCGCCGTGAGGCTGCGGGCGAACCAGGGAAAGCTCAAGATCGAGCACAGTATCATCGACGGGCTGCGCGAAGTCTTGGAGCGGCTGATCGATCAGAATCCGGCGATCCGGTCGGTGGTCCCCGGGGTGATCCGTCCGGTCCGCGACGCGCGCGGCCGGATCAGGGTGCGGGTAACCGTCCCGACGACCAACGGCTGGAAGTGCATCGCCCTGAGCTCAGGCGCCAGGCAGGAGTTGTTCGTCAGCACGGAGATGAGCAAGGGAGAGCTTGAGCGGGCGATTGAGCGGGCGGGCGAGCGTTAATTCAGGCGTCACTACGCAGCTTGGCGAACGCGATAGAGTGTCCCATCAGCGAAGATACGAAAGCGTTCACCCCGAGTTCCGGATTTGGCTCTCGATACTTGCCTCGACGGCCACCGTCGCGGGACGAAAGCACGAAACAAGCCGCGTTATACAGGCGTTCTCGTACCAGGCGCTCGCATAAAATTTCGTAGCGCTTTGCGTACGAGGCGTCACGAAATTCAGGGAAGACCGGAAAGTGGGGTTCGCTGACCCGCACTGGCGTCAGCGCTTTCTCGCAATCTTCCAGCAGCATGAAATATCCGAGCCACGGTCGGTGTGACGGCTTGAAGGCGCCGACGCGGTACGCCTCCCATAGGTCAAGGGCGTTGCCCAGAGCCTCCTCGGTACGGTTGTTGAAATTGTTCCCGAACGACGGTCCGATTTGTGACTTGAGTTCAATCGAGGCGACCAGATGCGAACCGGCGACTTCGATCAAGTCCCAATCCTTCGTCGCGCGGAAGTATCCAGGCAACTCTGTGCCCTTCTGGTTTCTCGATCGGTTCGGCGGTACTGTGCCGATCTCCGGCTTAGCCCGCTGATAGTAGATCTGTGCATCCGGGATGCCGCTCTCGACCAGGAGCTGACAGAACAGGTCCGCGAATCCGCGGCAGTGCCCCCCTCCTGTCACCGCAGCTCGCTGACCAGCGTCCTTACCGCCGCCTGCGCCTTGGCGCTGCTCCTGAGCATCGCGAACCTTCCAGAAGTATTGAATGGCTTTTTCGAAGCGCTCCTTAAGCGTCGATGCAGGTCTCGGGCGTCGCATGAATCTGAATTGAGGTCTGGGTGAAAAAGTCAGAGGCCCGTTCATCAAGCCTCTTGCGTGCGAGCGCGAAGGACTGAGGGTCAATCTCGACGCCGATGCTGCTTCGTCCCCAACGAGCCGCAGCCATACTCGTCGTGCCGGTGCCGAGAAACGGATCGAGAACGGTATCCCCTACGAAACTGAACATTCGTATCAGGCGCTCCGCCAGTTCGACAGGATAGGGAGCAGGATGATACTTGGTTGAAGCTCCGGTCACCCCGGTCCATATCTGCTGAAACCAAGCCTGATAGTTCTCGGAGGAGATGACGCTGAGGATCCTTCTGGCCAAAGACGGGCTCCGGTAACCGCCTGGCTTGCGCTGCATCAGAATAAACTCGATGTCGTTCTTGATCACTGCGTTCGGCTCATAGGGCTTTCCAAGGAAACCCGAGCCGTTCTCGACTTCATACGCAGCGTTAGCGATCTTGTGCCATATGATCGGCGCCAAGTTGTCAAACCCCATCAGGCGGCAGTGCTCTTGAATCGAGGCGTGTAAGGGAACAACGGTATGGCGGCCGTTGTTCTTCCTCCGCGAAAGGCAGACGTCGCCCACAACGATGATCAACCGTCCTCCTGGAACCAATGCCCGAAAGCAATGTCTCCAAACATCGTCCAGCGCGATGAGAAAAGCTTCGTAATCTTCGATATATCCGAGTTGCCCGTCTGTTCTCCGGTATTCCTTCAGTGTCCAGTAAGGTGGTGAAGTGACGACCAGGTGAACAGACTCCGGCTCAAGGAAGTCCATCCGGCGGGAATCGCGCAGGTACAGTTTATGGCAGGTTGGAATCTCGGAAACGCGGGATCCGATGAGGCGGGTCAACTCCGGGCTTCGGGCGATGCGGGGCAGCGCCGTCTGATGATTCTCGATCAGACCGATCTCACCCGGGACGAACGTCTCAAACTCAATGGCCGCGTCCGCGAACTCACAGCGCGGCGTAGCCGCAACCAAACACTGACGGCGTTTCCGATCTCGTAGGATATTGGTTTTCCACGACCATCCA
>JBKBWD010000037.1:0-45046 GCA_046289265.1 Bryobacteraceae bacterium
AGATGGAGGCAGCGACGGCCTCGAAGCGGCGGCGCATCTCGATTTTTCGGCGCACCTGTTCGACCAGCTTGGCGGGGACGTTGAAGGTTTTGGGCTTACCCTCAACGAGCACGGAGATCTGAAACTGCGAATGGAGGCTCTTGCCGTCGGAGCAATGGCAGTTGGAGCGGCCGCAAGCGCGCCTGCGTTCGACCAAGGAGCCAGGAAGCATTTCGCGAAGGGCGCCGAGACTGCGGATGAGGCGGCCGCGGGCCTGGAGGTCGGGATCGCTGGGCATTGTTCTTGTCTGACTCTAATACTAGTGTCAGAACTGCGTCAAGTCAAGACTCATCTGAGAAATGCAAAAATGACCCAAACCACCGACAACCGAGGAAAGCCCTGCGAATCAATGGCCTGGACCCGGCGATGCCCACCGGTTTAAGGAATCACTGGCCGCTACGTTATAATGGCGGGGCCGGAAACGGAGGCTGCCGATGGCGCAATATTTCGAAGGGCGGGAACAGCTCGGCTCGCCGTTTTCATTACCAACGAAGTCCACCAGGGAGCAGGTGCGATGCACGGTGTTCAAACGCTGGGTTGACACCAATCAGGGCGTGACGCTGCGATGCGGCCGGAATGCCAGCATCGAGATTTCCAAGACCACGGGAATCGATGAAAAGACCAGCGAATCCGTGGAGGCGTCCGTCGAAAGCACCCTCGGGGTGACAGGTCTGGCGGAGCTGAAGTCGAAGATGAAGGGAATTCTCGGGCACGAGATACAGTGGAACCGCGCGACGACCACCAGGATCTCCCTCCAGCGCAAGGCGCCTCGCTGCGGCCGCTACGAACTTGCGGTCCGTCAGCTTGTCCGCGAGTACGAGTTCGATTTCTACGCCTGCGGTTTCTTCCCGTTCCGTAAAGACACCTGGCAGTGGAAGGAGAAGCGCACGGTGCCTGAACTTACCGAGACCTACGACGTATTGGAAGACGACATCGAGTTTGACGAGAGGTGCACCAAGCCCGGTTGCGGCGCGCCGGCAACCGCGCCGAACTATGAAGGACGCGTGTGCCTGGACCTGGGCGTCGTGAGCCTCAACCTGGCGTACCGGTCAACTAACGACGGCGTCGTGATCCGGCTCGGGCGGCAGGAACATCTCATCACCGGGCTGACCCTCAGGGAGGTTCGCCGTTCCGGGGAACTCACGGTGCCGGTGGAGCCTCTTTCCGATGTCGCCCGCTTCCTCGGGGAGTTCTCGGAGGATTCCGTACCGGCGACAATCTCTTTCGCCGAACGGTTCGACCTGCCGGCAACGCTCGCCGGGAGCGCCTACGCGGTTTACGACTTTGCCGAACTTGAGACGGAAGGGCTGGAGGATACGGTATGACACGAAGGGACTTTCTTGGCGGCCTGGCCGCGATGGCGATGACGGCGCGCGCGGCGGATACGCGGCCCAACGTTCTCTTTATCTCGGTGGACGACATGAACGACTGGGTCGGCTGCCTGCGCGGCTACCCCGGCGTCCACACGCCCAATATCGACCGGCTTGCCGAGCAGGGCGTGCTGTTCGCCAACGCGCATTGCCCTTCGCCGCTGTGCAACCCATCGCGCACGGCTCTGCTCACGGGCCTGCATCCCTCCAAATCCGGGATTTATAACAACGACCAGTTCTGGCGGCCTTCCCTGCCCGACGCCGTCACGCTGCCTCAGTACTTCAAACAGAACGGCTACTATGTCGCCGGCGCGGGGAAAGTTTTCCATCACACGTCGGGTAACAATCCTCCCGACCAATGGCACGATTTCCAGCTCCAGGCCTTTGACGATCCCTGGTACCGCCGCGGCGAGTGGTATCCGTGGAACAAGCGCGTCTCCGCACCGGAGGGTCATCCCTTCAATGGCATGCCGGGGATGCAAGGCGAGTTCGACTGGGGCGTGCTGCCCAATACTCCTGAGTCCGAGTACGGCGACATGAAAGCCGTCGAATTCGGCGAGCGCTTCCTCAAGCTCGACCACGGCCGCCCGTTCTTCCTGGCGGTCGGCCTGTGGCATCCGCACATCCCGATGTTCGCGCCCCAGAACTATTTCGACCTCTACCCGCCCGAGAACGTGCGGCTGCCCGAGGTCCCGGAGAACGATCTCGACGACATTCCGCCCATGGGGCAGAAGTTTGCCGCTTTCCGCCGGGAGGAGCACGAGCGCATCGTGCGCGAGGGGAAGTGGAAGGACGCGGTGCGCGCGTATCTGGCCAGCATCTCGTTCGCCGACGCGATGATCGGACGCCTGGTCCGCGCGCTCGACGAGAGTTCCCATGCCCGCAACACGATTGTGGTCTTCTGGTCCGACAATGGCTGGCATCTTGGCGAGAAACGCCATTGGCATAAATCGACGCTGTGGCAGCGCTCGACGCAGGTTCCGATGATCTTCCGGGGGCCCGGCCTGCGCGCCATCGGCGAGGCCCGCAAGCAGCCCGTGAGTTTGCTCGATATGTATCCGACCCTCGTGGAGCTCTGCGGGCTGCCCAGGCGCGCGGATATCGACGGCGCCAGCCTGGTTCCGGTTCTGCAAAATCCGAAGGCCCCGCGCGATCCGGTTGTATGCACCTATCTGCCCGGCAACCACGCCGTCCGCGACGAGCGGTGGCGCTACATCCGGTATAGCGATGGGACCGAGGAGCTTTACGACTTCGAGGCCGATCCGAACGAGTGGCGCAACTTAGCAGGAGATGCGAGGCATGAGAGCGTGAAACGCCGGCTTGCGAAGTATCTGCCGAAAACGAGCGCACCCATGCATCCGGACCGCACGGAATACGATTTCGACTTTGACAGCTATACGTATCGGTTGAAGTCAGAAGCGAAGTAGCCGGTGAGGTCCGGCGATGACTCTTCAAGCACTGCTGGGAATACCTCTCCCAATCATTCAAGCGCCTATGGCCGGCGTGCAAGCGAGTGCACTGGCAGTGGCGGTATCCAATGCGGGCGGCCTGGGCTCTCTCCCGTGCGCCATGCTGGATCGTGATGCTCTCCGCAGGGAGCTTGAGGCGGTCCGTGCGCAGACCAGGCAACCGTACAATGTGAACTTCTTCTGCCATTCGCAACCGGGACCCAGCGTCGAACGCGAAGCCGCCTGGAAGGCCGCGCTCGCACCGTACTTCGCGGAGTTCGGCATCGATCCCGGCACGATACGGGCTGGACCGGGGCGAACGCCCTTCAGCGGCGAAGCAGCCGAGTTGTTGAGCGAATACAAGCCTCCCGTCGTCAGCTTTCATTTCGGACTGCCGTCAGCCGATCTCGTGGCGCGTGTGCGAAGTTGGGGGGCAAAGATCCTGTCTTCGGCAACCACCGTAGACGAAGCACGGTGGCTCGAAGCGCATGGAGTGGATGCCATCATCGCGCAGGGGATCGAGGCTGGCGGCCACCGCGGGATCTTCCTCTCGGAGGATCTCAACACGCAGGTCGGCACATTCGCTCTCGTCCCGCAGATCGTGCGGGCGGTGAAGATTCCAGTCATCGCCGCGGGCGGTATCGCGGACGCGAAAGGCGTTGCGGCTGCGATGGCGCTGGGCGCCTGCGGCGTTCAGGTTGGGACCGCTTATCTGCTGTGCCCCGAGGCCACCACGAGCGCCGTGCATCGAGCGGCCCTGAAATCCGCGGCCGCGCGGGTGACGGCTCTGACGAACTTCTTCACGGGACGGCCGGCGCGGAGCATTGTGAACCGCCTCATGAGGGAGCTCGGTCCGCTGAATGCCGCCACGCCTCCTTTCCCTTTGGCGGCAGCGGCGATCGCTCCATTGCGGGCCAAGGCCGAAGCCCAGGGTAAGGGCGACTTTTCCCCTCTGTGGGCAGGGCAGAATGCGACCGGATGCGAAGAGATTCCGGCCGGCGAGCTTACGCGACGACTGGCAGGGCTGTTGAAAAGCGCGGCTCAAATCGACGATCCACCCGGGGCGACTGCCGGATGTTAGAAAATGTGAGCTTGCCATGCATGCGGATACCCAGAAATACAATGAGGCCCAGGCGCCCGAGGAGCGGGCCGTCTGTCAGCTCCTGGCAGAGGAGATCGACCGCGCTCTACCGGAGGCGGAGAACAAGATATGGCACGCCCATCCGGTTTGGTTTCTCGATGGAAACCCCGTCGTCGGGTACAGCAAGCTGAAGGACTGCGTACGCTTGCTCTTCTGGAGCGGTCAGTCCTTCGAGGAAGAACGGCTGAAAAAGGAGGGGAAATTCAAAGCCGCTGAAGCGCGGTACACCGCGGTCGATCAGGTTGACAGGGAGACCTTGCAGCGCTGGTTGGCCAAGGCCCGGGACGTCCAGTGGGACTACAAGAACCTCGTTCGCCGGAAAGGGCGGTTGGAGCGGTTGAAGTAACGGCGTCCTTCGTGGAGAGAAGAGGCGCCCCATCCTGCTACCGCACAAACGGAACATAAGCCGGAACCCGCGCCTTGTACTCCGCATGAGCCCGGCCGAATCGCTGCGCCAACAGCCGTTCCTCGGCGCGGACGCGAATCTCCGTGCCGAGGCCAAATAACAGAACGCCGGCAATCAACGCCTCCCAGCGTGACACCGCCAGTCCCGTCGCGACTACCATCCCCAAGAACGCCGTGTAGATCGGGTGCCGGACCATCGCGTACGGCCCCGAAGTCACCAACCGGTGGGCCTCGGTGACGACGGCTTCAAGCCGCCACTGCTCCCGCAAGTGCGCCAGCGCCCACCAAGCCAGTATTGCGGAAGCCGGCGCGACCAGGGTCGCCGCGATGGCGAGCGCGGCCGCTGTATCGGGCTGCCGGAAGCTGAGGACCACGGCAACCGCCAAACCCTGCATCGCAAGGCCGCGATCGGAGGTCCGGTCCTGCGTTCGCCTCTCCCGAGCCTCGCCGCTCGCGGCCCGGATTCGCTGGATCCGCAGCCAGTTCATCACAAACACCCCGATGAACACTCCCCAGGAGGCCCAAAGCACCGGCCGACAGATCCGAACGAATTCTTCCATGGCTTATCGCACGCCCTGCCTCCATTGTGCTGCAGGCGGCGATGTCCCGCCAGACTACACCACCTGCTCCATCCGCATCTCCGGATTCTCCTCGAACTCCTCGTTCCGCAGGTCGAGTTCGATCAGGACGGGAGTCGAAATCGGAGCGACACCCATGCAGTGGGATTGCTCCGCGACAGGCGGCGCCTTCTCGGCCGCGAAAGAATGGATCGAGAGAAGGATGAGCGGCGAGAGGGAGGCGGCAACAAATAAAAAGAGTTCCGCCGGTCCGAAAACGCCCACCGACGCGCCCCCAAGGATGGGTCCGACGGTCGTCCCGATCCCGAAGGCGAGCAAAAACGTCGCGCTGGCTGGAACCACCTGCTTTTGGGACAGCACGTCGTGGGTCAACGAGAGGGCGATCGGGTAGATGCACGTACCGAGTCCGTAAAACAGGGCAGCGGTCGCATAGAGCAGAAACACGGACCGGCCCGCGGCGGTGGCAGCCAGCAGGCCGGCCCCGATCGTCGCCAAGGTCACGCCCACCAGCACCACGCGGCGCGGCAGATAGTCGGAAAGATAGCCCATCGGCCACTGCAGCAGCATGGCCGCCAGGATCGAGATGCCCATGAATGCGCCGATCTGTTCGATTGCCAGCCCCAACTTGAAGGCATAAATCGGGCCGACGGCCGAAAACGCACTCATCGCGATCCCACTCAGAAACGCGCCCGAAACGCCCAGTTCCGATGCCCGCCAGAGCTGCCGCACCCCCAACCGTTCACTGTCCTCCAGCTCGGGGGCAGTCGAACTGGTGAGGGAGAGAGGAATCAGTGAAAAGCAGACCAAGATCGCCGCCGCAATGAAGAGCTGGTGCTGCGCGGGATCGCCGAGCGCGATGAGAAACTGGCCCATCGACGAGGCGAGATAAAAGAGCACCATGTAGGTCGCCAGCAGCTTGCCGCGCGTCTCCACCGTGGCGCGGGCGTTCGTCCAACTCTCGACCACCAGCATCAGGCCCGCGATGCAGAAACCGAGGATGAGACGCAGCAACATCCAGCCCGCCACCGAGATATGGAGCGGAGGATCAACGCGGTGGCCGCAGCCAACGCGCCGAACGCCGCGAAAGCACGTATATGGCCGACGCGCCGGGCCACCTTGATCCCGTGAATGCTTCCCACGACAAAGCCGACCGAGTAGAGCGCAAGAATCACGCCCGCGACTCCGGTCTCAATTCCTTCGATTTCCAGCCGCAACGCCACACCGTACCGAGCATGCCGTTGCCGCCAACCAGAAGAATCAGACTCAAAAAGAGAGCAACGATGCTCAACACAACTCGAACAACCACAATCGATCCTCCTTTCCGGCAGAGTACATTAATCGATTTTAACCATCTGCCGAACTGCTGACCTTTGCGTGAAATGCGCACAGGGTGTATCCTCACGCTCGCAGGGAGAGATCCGTTGCGCGCACCTTCGAAAGCGGCATCGGGATTACATCGGGAATCGCCGTCGAGCCCCGGGAATCCCCGCCCGGCGGCGATCGGGCTGGCCATCGCATTGTTTGCGGCCTTTACGGCGGCCGCGATTTTACAGCCGGACGGAGATCCGGCCATGCCGTTCCGATCGTGGTCCCACCCGGCGCGGTGGCTGTTCCCGATTCAGCTAAACGCCGATGCAGGGAGGTTGGCGCTCGAAGGCGCCGTGAACGCCATCGCCTCGATACCGGAAACGGACCTGGTCTGGGCCGTCGGCGACGGCGGCTTGATCCTGCACAGCGCAGACGGGGGCTGGAATTGGGTGAAGCAGAATCCGCCGGAGCCGGACGAGCCACCGGCGCAAAGCTCGATGTTCGGGCCGACGGTGGTGCACGCGGCCGCGCAGGCCGCGCCGCCGGAACAGCAGCAACAGCAACAACAGCAGCAGTTGTACACGCCCCCGCCAAACCAGGCCGAGGACACGGAGCCTCCCAAGAAACTGCCGTCGACTTCTCCGCCGATTCGGGTACCTCCACGGCCCGTGGTCACTCCCAAACCGGCGGAGCCTGTCCTGGGTGAACTTACTGACGACCTGATCGACGTTCAGTTCGACGATGCCCGCCGGGGCCGCGCCTATGGGCGGTACGGCACGGTTCTTGCCACCGCCGATGGCGGCGCAACGTGGAGTTTCGACCCTGCCCTCGGCGGAAACCAGCAGCGTACGAGGCGGTATTGGGGCGCGGCGCGGACACGAGCCCGCGCCAGGCTCTACGCAAGCGCTAACGAGGCCGCCGCCGACTGCGGGATTTCCGGCGAAATTTTCGCGGTCTGGTGCGACGAACAGTCGGTCTGGGCGGCGGACGCGTCCGGGCTGCGGCTGCCGGGCAGCGTGGTCATCCCGATCCCGGATGACACACAGATCCGCGCCATCCACTTCGAGCCTGGCCGGCAGAGAGGATGGTTAGCAGGAACGCAGGGCCTCATTCTCCACACCAGGGACGGCGGCGGAACCTGGACCGCGCAGACTCTGCTCCCCCAGAATGCCGGCTCCCCACCCGCGCGACTCCCTGCTCCCTGGTACTACCTCGTGACCTTCCCGACGATCTTCCTGCTCGTCCGCAAGGCGAGCCAACCGCTGCCTCCGCGCCGGGAGCATTCACTCGTTGAGGGCGTCCTGACCTCGGACGCGCCAATCGACGAGACCGCTCCGGATGTCATGGGGTTCGGACGCATGGCGCAGGGCATCTCGCGGTTCCTGCGCCACGAGAGAACGCTGCCGCCCCTCACGATTTCCATCGACGGGCCCTGGGGCAGCGGGAAGAGTTCACTGATGAACCTGCTGCGCGCGGACCTCGAGCGGTACGGCTTCCGCCCAATCTGGTTCAATGCCTGGCATCACCAGCGGGAGGAGCACCTGCTGGCGTCCCTGCTCGACAGCATCCGTTCGCATGCCGCACCGCCCTGGTGGCGTCCGGATAACTGGGCCTTCCGGGCGCGCCTTTTGGACATTCGAGGGAGGCGCCACTGGGTTGCCGCCCTGCTGCTGCTTGGGGTACTGTCCGGCCTGGCGGTCACGCTGCCGCTCGAGGATCTTGAAAAGTTCTCCTGGACGGAGTTCGCGAAGAATACCGCCGCCCTCGCCTTCCTCGCGGCGGCGATCAGCGGCGCCGCGGCCTTCTGGAAGGGGCTTACGGCATTCGGGGTCGATCCCGCGAAGCTGCTCGCCAGCGTTTCGGCGAAGTCCCGCCCGCGAGATCTCCAGATGCAGACCAGCTTCCGCGAAACCTTCGCGCGCGAGTTCCGCGACGTCACCGATGCACTCGGCCCGCGCAGCCTCATTATTTTTATCGACGATATCGACCGCTGCACGCCGGAGAACATGCTGACGGTGCTCGAGTCCGTCAGTTTCCTTGTCAGCTCGGGCGGGTGCTTCATTGTGATCGGGATGGCACGGGACATTGTCGAGCGGGCCGTGGCGCTCCAGTTCGCCCCGGTGGTCGAGGAGTTGGGCGACGAGACCGGCGAAGCTACACCGGAGCAGCGCCGGGAGCGCCGCCTGCGCTTCGCGCGCCAGTACCTCGACAAATTGATCAACATCGAGATTCCCCTGCCGCAACCGACCGACGATCAGGCGCGGCGCCTGCTGCTCGAACGCCGGAGGGAGGCTGCCGAGCCGACGCCTGCCGAGCAGTTCGCCAGCGCCGCGCGTCGATTCGCGCCGGCCGTCCTCGCGGCAGCCAGCGTGCTCGTGGGACTCGGGATCGGCTACCAGGTGAACCAGTGGCGGTCCGAAGCGGATTTCATTGCCACACAGGCTCCGGCGGCTCGGCAGACCGCGCCGGCGTCCGCGCAAGCCGATTCCGCGCCCGGCGCAGCAGACGATCTCCGGAACATTCCACCCTCGCAGGCCCCGAAGCTGACCCCGCCGCGCCCGCCTATCGATGCGGCGAAGTGGCTGATTGCGGCCGGGTTCCTGATGCTCGGAGGGTTCGGGATTTGGAAGCTGCGCGAGCCGATGGGGCTGGTGGTGCACGATTCCGAGGAGTTCACGCGCACCATCGACGCCTGGTGCGACGTCGTGCGCCTGCGGCAGAACACGCCGCGATCGCTGAAGCGCTTTATGAACCGCGTCCGATACATGGCGATGCACCAGATGCCTCCCGAGCCGCGCGAATCATGGTTCTCCGGATTGCTGCAGCGGAAAGGGACAGCGCAGCCCCTCGAAGAGGAGTTCTCCGAGGCCGGGATGCGCGAATCGACGCTCGTCGCCTTGTCCGCGCTGCACTACCTCGATCCGGCCCTTCCGGCGCGGGCCGCCGGGCTGAGCGGAACGGCCGAGCCGGCGATTATCGACGCAATCCGCGCGCACGATGGCCACGGCTTTGAGTGGCCGCCCTTGCAAGCGGAGATCGACAGGTTCTACGAGATCATCCCGATGGTAGGGATGGCCGGGGCGAAGCCGGCGGAGGGCCAGTCCGCCGGCGCCTGACGGCGCATGATACAATCCACCCCCATGAAGACAAAGCCGCTGCTGCCGGAGCTGGTCGCCGAATATCTCGGCACGATGGTTCTCCTTTTGTTCGGATGCGGGGTCGTCGCCATGGTGGTCCTGTTTGGCAGGGATGCCCCGACGGGACTGGTGAACGGCGGATATACGAACATCACGCTCGCCTGGGGACTGGGCGTGACGATGGGCATCTACGTTGCCGGACGCACCAGCGGCGCGCATCTGAACCCGGCCGTGACCCTAGCGCTCGCGGTGTTCCGCGGGTTCCCCTGGCGCAAGGTGGTTCCATACTCGATCGCCCAGACCGCCGGGGCGCTGACGGCCGCGGCCCTTGTCTTCTGGAACTACTACCCGGCATTCCTTCGGGTGGACCCGAGCCTCTCAGAAACCGCCGGGATCTTCACGACCTTTCCGGCGTTTCCGGACGCTCCGACGGCTGGCTTTCTGGACCAGGTGATCGGAACGGCGCTCCTGCTGCTCATGATTCTGGCGATCACGGACGAACGGAACCAGCCAGCGGCGGCTCCGTTAGCGCCAGTGCTCATCGGGCTGGTGGTGGTCGCGATCGGCATGTCCTTCGGGAGCATGCACGGGTATGCGATCAATCCGGCGCGAGACTTCGGACCGCGTCTGTTCACCGTTTTGGCGGGGTTCCGCAACAACGGCCTGACGGACGGCGGCTACACGTTCCTGGTCCCGATATTCGGCCCGCTGCTCGGCGGCGTGATCGGGGCGGGGGTCTACGACTGGGGAATTCGCCGTTATCTGCCAAAGGCTTAGCGCATCACGGAAGTAGGCTCCCTTCGCGGCCAGGAAGATTGCAACGCCACGGATGCACACAGATGGGCACGGATTGAATACGAGGGTTGTATCCGTTCCCACCTGCGGCTCGCGGCGCGCTATAATTGGACAGACTGACGCCCAATCGACAAAGGCGGAGGTGTGTGCGTGTATCTCAGTATTAAGGAGCTGGAACAGAAGAAGATCCACTTCGACCTGGTCTACCAGGCCGGCGAGGTACACTTCGAGGACAGCAAAATCCGGCAGACCGGCCCGCTGCACGCGGTCGGGACGGCCGAACTCCTGAGTGACACGCTGGGCGAGATCCGGGTCAGGGGCCATCTCGACGTCGCGATGGAGGCCGAGTGCGACCGCTGCCTGGAGACATCGCCCCATTCTGTGGATACTGAGTTCGACCTCTTTTACCGCCCGAGCGATTACGAGCCGGCCAAGGAAGAGGTTCGGATCGATGAGGGCGAAAGCGAGATCGGTTTCTATGAGGGTGGCGGGCTGGAATTGAGAGAGGTCCTGCGCGAGAAGATTCTGCTGGAGCTTCCGATGCAGACCATTTGTCGGGAGACCTGTAAGGGGATCTGTCCGGTCTGCGGCGCAAACCGCAATATTGCCGACTGCGCCTGCGAGGTTCAGCGGTTCGACGAACGCTGGGCCGCCCTACGTAACTTGCAATAAATCAAGCGGATGCGCACGGCAAGCCGCCACAGGCGCCAGCCAGCCGTAGTACAATTAGTTGGTATTTTGTTTGACAAGAGGAACTAGCAATGCCGAACCCAAAACGCAGACACTCCAAGAGACGGACCTCCACGCGCCGCGCGCATGACTTCCTGCGGCCCCAGGGCCTCTCCGAGTGCCCCAACTGCCACGAACCGAAGATACCTCACCGCGCCTGCCCCCATTGCGGCCACTACAAAGGGCGCGAGGTGATCGAAGTCGCAGCCGAATAACCGCCGTCTCCCCGAGCCGGTTCCACTTCATGGTCACCATCGCGATAGACGCAATGGGCGGCGACTATGCGCCCAAACCGGAAGTTGAAGGCGCCGTTCAGGCCGTACGATCCTACCCGGTCGAAGTCATCCTCGTGGGCCGGGAAGAGGTTGTCCGCCAGGAACTTGCACGCCATCCCGGCTCGGAAAAGCTGCCCATCAAAATCGTCAACGCGACCGAAGTCGTCACCATGGACGACAGCGCCTCCAAAGCGCTGCGCGGGAAACGCGACAGCTCCGTGCGGGTAGCGACCCGGCTTGTGAAAGAGGGGACGGCACAGGCTGTGGTCACGGCCGGCAATACCGGAGCCGCGATGGCGATCGCCAAGACGACGCTCGGGATGCTCCCAGGAGTCGAACGCCCGGCGCTTGCCACCGCGTTCCCGACGCTGAAAGGCAAGCCGGTGATCCTGATGGACGTGGGAGCGAATGTGGATTCGACACCCCGGATGCTGGCCCAGTTTGCCGTTATGGGTGAGATCTATTCCCGCCTCTCTTTCCATCGCGAGAGCCCCAAAGTGGGTCTCCTGTCGATCGGCGAAGAGGACCACAAGGGCAACGAACTCACTCGGAGCGCCAGCGCGCTGCTCAAGGAATTGCCGATCAACTTCGTCGGCAACGTCGAGGGCCGCGACATGTATCCCGGCGAGATCGACGTGATTGTCTGCGACGGCTTCGTCGGGAACGTCGTCCTCAAAGTTAGTGAAGGGCTGGCCGACGCGCTCAAACACATGCTCCAGGAGTCGATTACGGCGACCCTCACGCGCAAGCTCGGTTATCTGCTGGCGCGCGCGGCGTTCCGCGACTTCAAGAAACGCATCGACTACTCCGAGTACGGCGGCGCGCCGCTTCTGGGCGTCAAGGGGATTTGTATCATCTGCCATGGCCGCTCCAACGCCAACGCCATCAAAAACGCGGTCCGGGTAGCCCATGAGTTCGCCGAAGGACACGGGAACCGCCGGATCGAGGCCGAACTCAGCCGCTCCCTGGCGGCAGGGGCGGATTGAAGTGGCGCATAGGAGTTCCGTCGCCGCACTCGTTCTCCTTCTCCTGCTCACTACCCTTCCGGCCTTCAGCCAGCGCCTCGACCCCTTGCAGTGGAGCCTGGCCGCTGACGCCGAGGCGGCCCCGCCCGGGTCGACCGTTACGCTCAGGCTGACCGGTACGCTCGAACCCGGCTGGCATCTCTATTCGGCTACGACGCCGCCCGGTCCGATCGCCACGACGATTGAACTCGCCGAAAACCCTGCGGTCAAGAGCTTCAGATTGTACCAGCCGCAGCCGGTTCGCAAATTCGACCAGTTCTTCAACTCCGAGACGGAAACCTTTGAAAAAGAAGTCACATATATCCTGGCAGTCGAGCTCACCGAGGAGGCTTCGGCCGGCCCGGTTGCGCTGGCCGCGCAGGTCCGCTATGCCGTCTGCGATGACCGCCAGTGCCTGCCGCCACGCCGCAAGACAGCCGAGGCCGTCGTCAGGATCGACCCTGCGGCGCCCGCCCACACCGTCGTCATCCCGGCAGGCTACTTCGAGGTCGATCGAGACAACCCGAGCGCCAGCACACCTCCAGCCCCGGCAGCTACAGGGTCCGATTCGGGCCTTGCCCGCTTCCTCCTGATCGCCTTTGGGTTCGGACTCGCCGCGATCTTTACCCCGTGCGTCTTTCCGATGATCCCGATCACGATGTCGTTCTTTCTGGACCGGAAGGCCGGTTCCAGGGCGGATAGCATCTTCCAGGCGTCGATCTTCTGTATCGGGATCGTCGTCCTGTTCACGCTACTTGGGGTTGCGATTACCGCGATCCTCGGGCCATTCGGCGTCGTGCAGATGGGCGCCAACCCCTGGGTCAACGGATTCATCTCTTTAGTTTTCTTTACCTTCGCCCTGAGTCTGTTAGGTGCTTTCGAGATCGCGCTCCCGGCGGGAATGCTGACGAAACTGAGCAGCGCGTCGCAGAAGGGAGGCATATTCGGCACCATGCTTATGGGCCTTACCTTCTCCCTGACGTCGTTCGCCTGCGTTGGCCCCTTCGTCGGCCCGCTCCTGGCGGCCTCGGTCCAGGGCGGCGGAGTGCAGCCGGTCCTGGGCATGGTTTCATTCGCCGGAGGGCTGGCCTCGCCATTCTTCTTCCTCGCGCTTTTCCCGTCCTACCTCCAGCGGCTGCCCCGGAGTGGCGGCTGGATGGTCCGGGTCAAGGTGGTGATGGGATTCATCCTGCTGGCCGTGATGTTGAAGTACATCAGCAACATAGATCAGGTAATGCAATGGGATCTGTTAAATAGGGAGCGCTTCCTGGCTGCCTGGGTGGTCCTGTTCGCGCTTCCCGGGCTCTACCTGCTGGGCTTCCTCCGGATGGACGGCATTAAGGCGGAGGAGTCGGTCGGTCCGGCCCGCGCGCTCACGGGTGCAATCTTCCTGATCTTCGCGATCAGCCTGATCCCCGGGATGTTCGGCGGACGCCTGGGTGAGCTCGACGCCTATGTTCCGCTACCGAAAGAGGGGTTCGGATTCGCCGGGTTCGGCAGCTCGGATAGTGGCGGCCCAGTATGGATGAAGAACCGGTACCGCGAGGCGCTCGACACGGCCCGCGAGCAGAACAAGCTTGTTTTCATCAGCTTCACAGGCTATGCTTGCACCAATTGTCATTGGATGAAGGCTAACATGTTCACCCGGCCGGAGATTCGCGATGCGCTTGGGAACTTCGTCCTGGTCGAACTCTATACTGACGGAACCGATGCGGACTCGGAGGCGAACCAGTCGCTTCAGGAGACGAAGTTCGCGACGGTGGCGATTCCCTACTACGCCATCGTCGATCCGAACGAGACCACCGTCGCGACTTTCGCGGGCCTCACCAAGAATTCTCAGGAATTCCTTCAATTTCTTTCGAAGGGCACACCCACTGGAGGAGTAGGAAACTAAGAGGTGGCTCCTCAAACCTCATTCGCTAAGAGACTGATCCCGCTCGTGTTCGTCCTTGCGGCGGCAGGATACGCCCAGGCCCCGTTGCGCGGTTTTCCCGAGCAGGAATGGGCAGCACGGCACGCGTTCGAGGAGAAGCTGCGCGCAATTCCCGAGTCCCAGCGGATCGGCCGGCACATTCAGCGCATGGCCTCGGAACCGCACCACGCCGGTTCGCCGGCCTCCCGGGCGGTAGCGGAGTACGCGCGTGCTCTGTTTCGGGAGTGGGGCCTCGAAGCGGAAATTGAGGAGTTCGAAGCACTTCTTCCCTACCCCGGCGAGCGGATCGTAGAACTGGTCTCGCCACGGAAGTTCAAGGCGAGCTTGAAGGAGCCGCGCCTGAATGAAGACAAAGACACGGGTCATCGCAACCAGATCCCGGCCTACAACGCCTATTCCGGATCGGGCGATGTGACCGCGCCGCTCGTCTACGCGAACTACGGGATGCCAGCGGACTACGAAGTGCTCAGCCGCCACGGCATCGACGTGAAGGGAAAGATAGTAATCGTCCGGTACGGCGGCGGATGGAGGGGGACGAAAGCCAAGCTTGCGGCCGAGCACGGCGCCGCCGGCTGCCTGATTTATTCCGATCCGCGGGACGACGGATACTTCCGCGGCGACGTGTATCCGAAGGGTCCCTTCCGGCCGCCGCACGGTGTCCAGCGTGGGAGCGTCCTCGATATGCCGCTGGCGCCCGGCGATCCACTCACTCCAGGCTGGGCTTCCGAGAAAGGGGCACGGCGTCTCAGCCGCGAGGAGGCTCCGTCGATCATGAAGATCCCGGTCCTGCCGATCTCCTACGCCGATGCCGAACCGCTGCTGGCCGAACTGGACGGACCGGTGGCGCCCGAGCCCTGGAGAGGGTCGCTGCCGATTACCTATCACCTGGGTCCCGGGCCGGCGACCGTCCGGTTGAAGGTGGAATCCGATTGGAGCCAGCGCCCGGTCTACAACGTGGTCGCGACGATCCCCGGCGCCGTCTGGCCCGACGAGTGGATCCTGTACGGAAACCACCACGATGCGTGGGTGCACGGAGCGCACGATCCGGCCAGCGGCGCCGCCGTCGTACTTGAAACCGCACGGACGCTGGCGGAAATGCAGAAGCAGGGATGGCGTCCGAAGCGCACGTTGAAGTTCGCCCTGTGGGATGCCGAGGAGTTCGGCCTGGTGGGCTCCACCGAGTGGGTGGAGAAGCACCGGGAGGAGCTTCGCCGCAAACTGGTGGCTTATATCAATTCGGACAGCAACGGTAAGGGGTCGCTTCATGCCGGCGGGTCCCACACGCTGGAGCACTTCGTACTCGAAGTGATGCGGGATAACGCCGATCCGGAGACCGGGAAGAACCTGCTGGACGCGGCGCGGGAGCGCGGGCGTTCGGACGGGAATTACAGATTGACTCCGCTGGGGGCCGGGAGCGATTATGTTGCCTTCGTTCACCATGCCGGTATCGCCAGCCTGAACCTGGGGTTCACGGGGGCCGACCCTGGGGGCATCTACCACTCCATCTATGACACCTACCGCTGGTACACGAACTTTTCGGACGGTGGGTTCGTCTTCGGACGGGCCCTCACGCAGGTGATGGCGACGGCGCTTTCGCGGCTCGCCGATGCGCCGGTCCTGCCGTTCGAATTCGGCCGCTTCACCCGCACCGTGACCACGTACCTGAAAGACATCGTCAACGAGGCGGGCAAGGACGGCGCCCGCCTGGACCTGACCCAGGTCATTGTCGAGTTGAACCGTCTGAGCACCGCCGAGCGCGCCTATGAGATCCAGTTGGCCCGCCTGCTTCCGAAGCTTGCCAACCAGCCGCCCGAGCGACTGGCGGAGTTGAACCGGGCGCTCTACGGGTCTGAACGGGCGCTGCTCCATGATGCCGGTTTGCCGGGCCGGGACTGGTACCGCCATCTCATTTACGCACCGGGCCTGTACACCGGCTACGGAGCGAAGACGCTTCCCGGGATTCGCGAAGCGATGGAGCGCAAGCGGATTCAGGAAGCCAACGTCGAGGCGAAAAAGCTGGCTGAAGTGCTTAATGCGATGCACGCGAAAATCGAACAGGCGACGCGGTTGCTGACGGAAGTGGAAGGGCAGGTGCTTGGCGGCAAGCCGAAATCCGAGCCGGGCCGGGCGGGAATTTCCGGCCCCTGGTTGCCGAACCCGAATCCCTGATTTTCCGACTGAAGGCGGGCGCAGAGCGGGCGGCCCAGCGGCTACACGTGACGAAAGAAGGAGCATCGTTCCGCCCGAACAGCTTGGTTTTCTATGAGGGTGAGCAGCGCGGCTGGCTTTCCTTGAGATACTCCGGAAGTTCCCAGACGCCCTTCGATCTCGAAGTTGAGGTAAACCCGGCGAATCTCGCACCCGGCACTTACAAGGCCTCCGTCAGGTTCTACCTGTTAGGAGGCCCCGAAGTGATCGTTCCGGTGAGTCTGAAGATCGTGGAATAGCGAGGTCAGGCCAGCGAGTCGACGCTAATTCCCCGTCACCGCGAAGCAGTAGAACAGGCCGGCGCCGCCGGTGCCCACCAAATTTTCCTGGCTGCAGCCGCGCGAGGCGTGCACCGAGTTCCAGGAGATGCCTCCACCGTTGCGGTCGTGGTGGCCCACCTGCGCCGAGCCCTGTCCGTTG
Source organism: Bryobacteraceae bacterium (assembly GCA_046289265.1). Taxonomy (GTDB): domain Bacteria; phylum Acidobacteriota; class Terriglobia; order Bryobacterales; family Bryobacteraceae; genus JBKBWD01. The sequence goes on from JBKBWD010000037.1 coordinate 16,791, forward strand.
CTCGTCCAATTCGAACAGGTGTGGTCGGCGCCGTCAGTGTAGGCACGACCGTCCGGCTGGGTGCCGGTCAGGATGTCATGCCGGTTCGGGCTGTCGCCCACGCCGTTCACCAGTTCGCCCTTCTCGGTCAGGCCGTTGTTCTTCGTGATCAGATTGCCGGTGCGCGCCAGTTCCACCGTGTCGCCGTGCAGGTGCTCCAGGTCGCGAGCCACCATCGTGCCGCGGAAGTTGTGCCACGGACCCGTGCCGATGCGGTCGCGCGCGTTGACGGCCGGTTTCCCGTCGGCGGCCGAAGCGCTCAGATAAGCCCGCCAGGTCCTGTCACCGGCGCCGGCGGCGGCCGCCAGTTTCTGACAGTGTGCATCGGCTCCGGCCAGTCCGCCGAGGTTGGCGCCATCTCCCACGCCCACACTCGTAATGAAAAACGTCATGGGCGCGCGCTGCTGCTGCGCCTGCCCCTGCGCGAACAGCGCCACCGCGCTGAGCGCAAACACGAAACACCTCATTGCCATTTTCATCGTTCCCTCCTGGAACTCTGTATCGATGAAAACGATGCTACTACGCGGCGCTTTGGCCTGGCTAGTCTTGGATTCGCCCTCGTCTCGCCACTTCCGGTTGCCCTCCGCGTAACGCCCGAACTCGATCAACCGCGCTTTCTCCGGGTGGAGTTCCCAGCCATTCTTGCAAACGCCGTCGAGAGTTCTACGAACTTCTGAAAGGAAGGTCCCCCTGGTTTGCCCAAGTGGCAGTAGCAGTTTGACATTTTGCGGGAGTCCATCAGGTAACTCCGAAACGTGAGCCGCCCGACATAAGCCGTTTCCGTCACAGGGCTGTTAGGGCTCCGCCGGTGCGGAGCCCCGAAGTGCGACATATCGAACGGTGGGGTCGGCGAGGAGCTTCGCGAGGCTCTCGACCGAGAGGGTTCCCACTCGGATGTTGGCCACCTTCGGGCGCCCGGATTCACGAAAGCCGAGCGCAGCGAGGCGGGACAGAATTTCAGGAGTGGCGTCGGTCAGCCAGATTTCAACTTGCATCATGGTTGCCCCGACAAGCGCGCCCTTGCGCCAATCCGCGATCCTGGCGCCGAGCCTGGGGTCGAGCTTTCCGTGCGCCTCCGAACGCGGCGCGGGGGCAGGCGGAGGCGGGGGTCGTAGATAGCGCAGTGGCGAATCGTGAGCGGACCCGGCCGTCGCGATCATCCCTCGTGCGAGCGGAGCAGCGACGAGATCTCCGAACACGCCCTCGTAGCTTACGCCCTCGGGCATTTCGACCGGCACCTCGATCCGAACCAGCGTGCCCCCCTCGGCCGTGACAGTCTCCTCGACCGCGACGAAGGCAGTGTACCGCGTCAAAAGCCGGTACTTGAGCCCGAGCCTGGTCACCTCCTCGCGCATATCCTCGTGGTTCTGGCCTGACATCAGGTCTTCGACGCGGGCACGAGCCCAAAGCGTCGCGAGCACATCGCGGGCCGGCTCGCGGGCCGGCAATTCGACCGGGATCTCACGAACATACTCGCGGCCTGACATCCTGCCGCGGATCCGGATTGTGCCCCTGGCGGGATGCGCGTAGCGGCCATGCACGACAGTCGGCTTGGCGCTGAACAGGTCCGGGATCCGCTTGGGGTAGACGTCGGAGACGGGCAGCCCGGTAAATTCGATCGAGACGTCGGTCAGGAGCGGGTTGCGGACGCGCTCGTGGAAGCGGCGCGCAGCGGCCGAGCCGTCGTCGTTGAGCCCGACATACTCCACCTCGCCCCGGCCCGCCGCAGCCATGCCGTCGAGCAAAAACCGGTTGACCGAGCTGCCGATGCCGAAGGAGAAGACGCGGGCGTTCGAGTGACGTCGGACCTCCTCGATGATCTCCCGCTCATTGCCGACATAGCCGTCCGTTATGAAGCAGACGATGCGAACTCCCTCGGAGCGTTCGGAGGGCTTCAGCGCCGCGCGAATCGCCTTCATCATCTCGGTCCCGCCCGAGCCGCAGCGGCCGACGAGGAAGCGCTGGGCTTGCTCCAGGTTCTCCGGCGTGGCGGGAACAGGCTCGGGGAACAGAATACGGGTGTCGCCCGAGAAGGTGATGAGGTGGAACGTGTCGCGCGGATAGAGACCCGCCAGGGCCAGGCGCATCGTCTCCTTCGCCTTCTCAATCGGGAAGCCGCGCATCGAACCTGAGGTATCCAGAGCGAAGACCAGTTCCTTGGGCGTAACGTCTTCGGGCGTGACCTCACGCGGCGGCTGCAGGAGCAGGGAGAAGTAGCCGCCGCGCGAGGAGCGATGCGCCAGCACGGCATCCTTGAAGGTCTTGCCGGCGACGGCATAGCGCAGGAGGAAATCCTTATTGGGGATTTCGGTTTTGCGCTGGAGCTGAATGACGGCCTCGCGCGGGGAGCGGCGCTCGGTGGCGATTGCGTGCGTCGGGGAGGCGAGGCCCTCGATCGTGACGCCTGCATCAAGATGCACCTCAATTGAGACATTGTGGCCGGCGCGTGTGCCGGGCGGCGTGACCGGCGGCGAAATGTGCCCGGCATCCGGGACGCCCGCCGTGTACTGCGGACCGACCACCATCGGGAATACAAACTCATAGGCGCCCTCGTCGTACCGCACAACTTCGACGTAGGTGATTGTGACCTTCACGGTTTCCCGCGGCGGGATGTTCGCAACGGCCTGAGTGAAGATATTGGGCCGTTCCTGGCGCAGCAGCGAAGCAAGCTGCCCGCGGGCGCGCGCGGCGTCGTAGATACGCTGCGCCTCGTCCCGGCTGCGGATGCTGCCGCGCACGGTGCGGTCGCCGATCCGCATGGTCATGTCGTCGACGGCGCCGGTGTGCGAGAGCGGGAAGGTATAGACGGCCTCGATCTTCTCGTTGATCGGATTGACGAACTCCTGGGTGACGGAGACGCGCGCCATACCGCCGGCGATCTCTGCCTTGACATCGGTTCGGCGCAGCGGGCAGGGAGCGGGTGCGCCGTCGCGGTCAAGGCGCAGGAGCGCGCGCCGGGGGTGAAGGGGCCGGCGGAGGCGATCGCCGCCAGCGACAGATACGGCATCCACTTGGATCGGAGTTTCATGGAGTCTCCTCTGGTAGCGGAAGTGTGCATGACACACGGGAAATGCCGCTCGGGAAGAGATCCTTTCAGAGAAAGTTTCGCCGCCGATTGCGAGACCGGCCGGTTATCGCAGATCGATTCGCTCGAGCAGAGGCGCTTCACCCAGGAGGCGCGCCTCGACTCCGCGCTCGATGGCGGCCTCGGTCACCACGAAGGTGTATGTGAGGGAGCCGCGCCCTTCGTGCACCTCCTGGCGGTCCGGTGAGACCGGAATCGTGAGAGCGACGCGGCTTTCCGGAGCGCTCTCGACCGTGATCCGGATCGATTCGCCTGGTGCGATGGGTCGGCCCGGCGCAGGCGCGGCTTCGTAATCACCCGAGGCGGTACGGCGTTCCACACGATATCGGAGGAATGGAGCGGGGATGGCGGAGCACAACGAGAGTACGGTATCCCCGGCGCTTGGCGCGGGCCGGCCGGCCGGTGCCGGTGCGGGCCCACGGCCTCGGGAGGCGGGACCGGAGTCGCCAGATCAAGCGACTTCTATTCCCGCGCGACCGGCGGCGGCGGTGCGGCTGGAGGCGGGGGTGGGGGCGGCCCAGGAATTACGGACGGTTCCTGGGTTAGGGAGGGCGGTTCCTGGAGGAACGGCGGCGGCGGCCCGCTCCCTCCGTGGCCATTGCCAATTCCTGCCTCGCGCTTTCGCGGCCGGTGAATCGCACGACGCCAATCAGGAGTGCGAAGCCGGCGAGACTTCCGGCCAGCGTCCAGACCAGCGGCCGGCGGCGCCAGAACGGAAGCGCCGATTCGGGGGCTTCGAGCGCGGCCAGCAGATGCCTGCGGGCCTGCGGATCGTGCGGATCGGCCAGCAGCTCGCGGAGCGTCTCCTCGTCGGCGAGTGCGTCGAAGAGCGCCTGGTTTTCGAGCGCCGCAGCAAAGAGGGCCTCGCGCTCCCGGTCCGTGAGGGTTCCGGTTGCGTAGCCGCTGAGCAGTTTTTCCATCTCGTGCCCGTTCATCGTCTCTTCTCCCAGCTTCCGCCCATGCGTTCAAGCAGTTGCTTGCGGCAGCGGTGGTCCCAGGTGTAGACCGTGTTGATTGACTCCGCCCCGAGGACCGCCCGGATCTCCTCGAAGCCCTTGCCCTCGATCTTCAGTCGAAAGATTTCGCGGCAGCGCGCCCCGAGCCCGCCAAGGGCCGCCGTCAGGCGCCCGAGCATCTCCTTGCGCTCGGCATAGACGGACGGATCGGGCGAAGAATCGGCAAGCGGCAGGTCGGCGACCGAGACCTGCGCATCCTCTCCCCGGCGAGCCGCCTTGCGCCAGTGGGCCTTCATCTTGAAGCGCAGGATCCGCAGCGAGAGCGGCACGAGCTGCTCGATCCGCGTGACGTGCGCGTACTTCTCGTGCAGCACAATCAGGACGTCCTGGGCGAGGTCCTCTGCGAACTCTCTTGAATGACGGGATGCCGCGAAGGCGATGATCCTTTCGCGCAGCCTCGACAAATCATCCGGTTTCGTACGGATTCTCCTTCGCATATGGCGCATGGCATCCGAAAATTGCGGGAGAATCAGAGCTCGGTACGTGGTAAAGTCATAGTGTTAGCCGAAGTTGCGGGGCCACGGCCCGCAGCGCGGCGAGTTGGAGGCAATCGGGAATGGCCGTTGAGACAATGAAGGGGTCGCTGAAGCAGCGGGGCATCCGGCTCACGCGGCAGCGGCAGATTCTCCTGGACCTGATCGATAAGTCGGGCGAGCATCTGGATGCCGAGCGGCTTTACCGGATGGCCAACGAGATCGACCCCAAGCTCAACCGCGTCACGGTCTACCGCACGTTGAAGCTTCTCAAATTGGGCGGCCTGGTAGATGAGCTGGATCTGATGCACTACGGCGGAGACCAGCACTACTACGAGACGCGCATGAAGCAGGAGCACGCGCACGTGATCTGCCTGCGCTGCGGCAAGGTTGAGGAGTTCTTCGGCGAGCCGCTCCATAAGCTGCGGCGGCAGGTGGAGTCGCACTTCGGATTCCAGATCCTGCTCGCGCGGACGGAGATTGGCGGCTACTGCTCGCACTGCCAGGTCCTGCGCGCCCGCGAGATGGAAGAAGCGGCGGACGCCGGCTCTAAGCCGGCGGTCGAGGAGACCCGTCGCAGCGCGCGCAAATGATCTCCACGCCGGCGCCTTCGCCCGAGAAGCCGCGGCCGGCCGCACTGGTCGTGGTGAACCCCTCCGGGAACCGCAACCGGGTCGATATCGATCCCCTTCCCTTTCAAATCGGCCGGGCGCAGGAGAACCACCTGGTCCTGCGCGATAACCGGATCTCGCGCAGCCACGCCCGTATCGTCGCCGAGAACGGCGAATACTTCGTGGAAGACCTCGACAGCCGGCACGGCGTGCTGGTCAATGGCGCGCGCATCCGGCGGAAGAAGCTGCGCAACGCCGACCGCGTCGAGTTCGGCCTCGCTGACTCCTACCAGTTGATCTTCACGCACGAGGAGGGCGGACTGGGACGCCTCGCCGAACAGCTTGCGGTGCCGGCGGGCGGCGCCGCGGGCAATCTCGCGAAGCTGAGGGCGATCGTGGAGGTTGCGCGCGCGGTCCAAAGCTCGCTATCGGTCGAGGACGTCCTGGCCTCGGTCGTGGACGCCGCCCTGACGATCACGGGCGCCGAGCGCGGCTTCCTCCTGCTGCTGCGCGGCGACGACCTCGAGGTGCGGACCGCACGCAGCCAAAAGGGAGAGCCGCTGCCGGCCAGCGACCTCCAGGTTCCCACGCGGTTGATTCATCGCGCCCTCCAGCAGCGGCGCGAGCTGCTGTCGATGAACTTCGATCCGGCCGGGGAACTGGCGATGCAGCCCGAACGCACGGTCGCGGCCCTGGAACTGCGCAGCGTCGTTTGCGTGCCTCTGGTGCGGGTCCGGAGCGCGACGACCGAGGAGACCTCGGTGCTGTCGGCGGCGCAAGACACTGTCGGGGTGCTCTACATGGACTCGCGGGCCGGCCGCGCCGATCTGTCGACCGGCAATCGGGAGCTGCTCCAGACACTGGCGCTTGAGGCCTCGACGATTCTTGAAAATGCACGGCTGCTCGAATCCGAGCGGCAGCACCGGCATCTCGAAGAGGAACTCAGCATCGCGCGGAGCATCCAAAAGAGCCTCCTGCCGAAGCGGCTGCCCGACTCAGGCTGGTTCCGCGCCGCCGGCTCCAGCATTCCCTCGCATCACGTCGGCGGTGACTACTTCGATGTCCGACCGCTCAACCCGGACTGCTGGGAGGCCGTCGTGGCCGACGTCTCGGGCAAGGGCGTCAGCTCGGCGCTGCTGGCCTCACTGCTGCAAGGCGTTTTTCTGCACGCGCGTCAAGGCCGCGAAGAGACGGCCGAGATGATGCACAGGCTGAACGAGTTTCTGCTGGATCGCACCGGCGGCGAGAAGTACGCCACGATCTTCTTCTGCACCATCGACCGATTCGGACACATGTTCTGGGTGAACGCCGGACACTGCGCCCCGATTCTGCTGCGCGCGGACGGGAGCTTCGAAACGCTGGCGCCGAACAGCATGCCGGTCGGGCTGCTCGATATCGCGACTTACGAGACCGACGAGGCGATGCTCGGCCCGGGCGACCGCCTGGTCATTTATAGCGACGGCCTCTCGGAGGCGCTCGATCCCGGCGGCGAGTACTTCGACGTTTCACGCATCCGTGCGATTCTGGCTTCGGGCCGCGACTCCAGTTGCAAAGAGCTTCTGGGGCGGCTGCTACAGGCTCTGGAAGAGTTCAGCGCCGGGGCGATCCAGGACGATGATGTCACTTGCGTAATCTTGGAGTACGCTCCGGAACAGTCGTAGTCTTCACGGTTTACCATAGAACGATATGGAGTTTTCGTTCCCTCCGCTCGAAACGTACTATCCGCTCCTGAGACACCTGATCCGGGTGCTCGCGATTTTCATCGGCGCCTTCATCGTGAACGTGGTCGTGCGAAAGTTCGTTCGCGGACTGCGCGAGTATACGCTCCAAGTGATGCTGCAGCATGCCGACGGGCAATCGATCGGCGAATTGGAGAAGCGCACCAACACCATCACGATGATCATCAGCCGAACGACGTCAACCCTGATCATCGCGATCGCAATCGTGATGTCGCTCAAGGAGATCGGATTCGACATCGCGCCTCTGCTCGCCGGCGCCGGCGTGGTCGGCCTCGCGGTCGGCTTCGGCGCGCAGAACCTGGTGCGTGACGTCATCAGCGGCATGTTCATGCTGGTGGAGAACCAGATCCGAGTCCACGATGTCGCCATCATCAACGGCACCGGTGGGTTGGTGGAGGAGATCAACCTCCGGACAACGGTTCTGCGCAGCCAGGACGGAACGGTCCACATCTTCCCGAACGGCGCCATTACTTCGCTCTCCAACATGACGCGGGAGTTCTCTTTCTACGTCTTCAATGTCGGGGTAGCGTACAAGGAGAACACCGACCGCGTCACCGAAGTGCTGAAAGAGATCGGAGCGGAAATGCAGGCAGATGAGAACTTCAAGGACTTCATTCTGGAGCCGCTCGAGGTGCTCGGCGTGGACAGCTTTCAGGATTCGGCCGTGAATATCCGGGCGCGAATCAAAACGCACCCGATCCGGCAGTGGGTGGTCGGACGCGAGATGAACCGCCGGATCAAAATGCGCTTCGACGAGCTTGGGATTGAAATCCCGTTCCCGCACCGCACGCTCTACTTCGGCGAGGCGAGCAAGCCCTTCCAGATTCAAAATGAGAGCAACCGCGAGGAGCTGAAGAAGCTCATCCGCGAGGTCGTCCAGGAGTTGCGGGACGGGGACGGTGAGAAGCGGCAGTCCGCTGACCACTCCGGACAGGGGTAAAGGCGGTCTAGCGGCGCACGCACGCGAGCGCTCCGAGTCCCAGAGCCATCAGGCCGAGCGTCGCCGGTTCCGGGATCTCGTTCCCGCCGGCCGCAAAGATGCGGTAGGCCGGCAGCGACACCGGTGCTCCGGCAAAGCCTGCCGGCACCCAAAAGTGCTGAACGGAATTGTAGTACAGAACTGAACCGACAAGACTCTGATCGTTGTGGTACCAAGCGGCTCGAGTGCCGGAGTAGTTCTCCACAGACAGGACGAGCCAATACTCCTCTCCCGCGTTCAACGTCGGATGCGATGCGAGGCTACTGGGGACCACCGAGGGATCATTTCCCATCATGATGCTCCAGGCGACGATCGTTACGTCCGGCTCGTCGTGTGTGGCCTGCATAATGGCTGCGTCTATCGTGGTCGAGCCGGCGATCCGGCTGACTGCGACGTCCACCTGCTGCAGCACGAAGCTCTCGCTGGGAACGAACAGAACGGCGTAGGCGGTTGCGAACCAATCATCGAGTTCCCAATAGCTTGTTGAAAATGAACTCCCCACGCCAAAGGTGTTGTGCATCGCGGTGCTCGCCTGGAGGGAGCAAAGCAGCCTGCCAACAGGAACATCCCTCCAATGAGGACGCAGACGACGAGGCATTCCGGCCTGAACTGAGTCTTCTCTGACATGACCGGTAATATTAACACATGTCAATCATGGTTCTTCAAGGCGCGACTCCCAGCCTGTCTCAGCCTGCGGTTTCCGTTAAGCCCGCTTCCCACACGCGCGAATGGCTCCAACATAGCATCGGGCCGTGGCGGTGAGAGAGCGAGCCTGGCGCACGCGCCTATGCCGAGGCGTGCAGCAGCCGTTCAGCGAGCGCGATCTCACCGGCCTCCGGCTCCTGGCCCGCGAGGTAGTCAGCCACCTGGAACGTCCGATTCTGCTTGAGAATCGTCAGGCTCAGAAGCGCGTTCGGGGGCGCATTGGAAAGCTTCGGATCGAGGACGTGCGAGGCTTCAACAAACAACATCGATCCCAGCGCGCGGAGCGGACCCCGGCCGAACCGGCTCTCGATCCGTTCGTGGAAGGTCTTGGTCACTTCGGCGCCGAATCGGGCGAGGCGATCGATGGCGGCCGTGGGTTTGCGATCGGCTGTCTCCTGGAACTTGCTGAGATCTTCGAGCGCCTTCGACGCGCCATCCACAATGACACTCTCCAGGCGCAGCAGGCTCGCCAGCGCGCCATTCGGATTCCTGGGTTCCGCCGCCTTCAAAAACTCTGTCTCTTCGCCGGACTGAAAGAATTTCGCGTCGCGGCCGGCGGCCTCCAGGCGCAGCCGAATTTCGTCCAGAGCCTCACGAAGCCCTGAAAGCGTCAGCGGATTGTTTGCCATCGCCTGACGTTTATCCGGGTCGATCGAGTCCCAGTATGGTTTCCGGTCGTCCGCGTCGATCGTGAGCTTTCCGTTGCGCAGCCGGATATTGACCGAGGGCGGGATGGAGGCGTAGACCAGCATCCCCGCGCACGACTGGTCGCGATGCAGGCGAGCCAAATCCTCAAGGTAGTAGAACGGCAGGAGCCGCTTCAACGCGCGCTGCAGGGCGCGGGAGACCGCGGCCTTGGCGCTCCGTAATTCGTCCCGGCCGCGAGGCCGGAGCCAGGCGCCCAAGGCCTTGGGGCCGACCGAGACTTCCAGGGAGAGGAGCACGTCGTGGATGCCAACGCGCCTGTCGATATCATCGAGCCAGTCCGAAAGACGCAGACTGGTAAAGTGCTCGGGGAAGTAGAGTTTTGTGAGCGGGGCAAGCTGGCGCTCCAACTCCTGGCGTCCCATTTTCTCCCGGGCCAGCCGGTACTGATACGACCACGAACCCGACGGCTCTTCATAGATTCGAACGCTGCTGCCAACAGGCACCAGCACGCTTCCGGCCGCAGCCAACTGGCTGCGAAAGCGGTTGCGGACACGCGTTTCTTCGGTTGCTTCGAAGTCATAGAGGAGCACGCGGCCGCCCTCCTCGCGGGCGGTGACGCGGGCGAAGCTCTTGTTGATTGTCTCCGATTGGAAATCGAAGCTCGGGAGGCTGACCGCGATGCGGGCGGAGCGTGCGATGTGATGCGTCAGGACGCCTTCGTGCAGCGTGACTCCTGCCGCTTCGGTGGTGAGGATCGCGTCGACGTCGCCGTCGCGCAGGAGGCGGCCGAAGAGTTCGCGGGCAGGCGGCCGATCCAGATCGAAGGAGGCGTCAAGAAGCGCAGTTCGCTCGTCCGATCGCTGGTAGGCGTAGGCGAAGGCGAAATCGTACCGGCGGGCGAGCGCGTTCCGGCCCTGCTCGTAGATGCTTTGGCGCTGCGCGAGCAACGCTCCCAGAGCTTGCTGCACTTCGCAAAGTCCATCGATGTTCGGCTGCCCGCGCCAGAGCGTCGAAAGCCGGTTAACGAGCCAGGCGTCCAGGCCGCGGAGGTCGGACTCGCTCGCGGCCGCGCGGAGCCGCTCCAGGTCAAGCCGTTCGTTGACGAAGCGCTGCAGCCGTGCGATCTCACCGCCGTCCAGGATGCGAGAGACGGTTCCGGCGACCTGCCGCACCTCGGCGAGGCGATCGAGCAGCGTGAGCGGCCTTCCTCCGCTGAGCGCATCGAGCAGCCTTCCGATCGGCGTCGCGGCGTATCCGGGCGATTCGAAAAACCGGCGCAATTCCCCGATCTGGTCGGACTCCGTCTCCGAGCCGAGCAGTCCGAGCGCCGTCCGAACGGCCGGCAGGTCCGGAAGAAGCGACCACACCGGACCCGAGACACGCTCCGGCAGCTCATTCCACAGCGTCAGGGCCGTGACCAGCGACTGCCGGGCCTGATCGAAGGCTCCCATCGGATCGATACCTGTCACCTGGGCGAGCAGCGAACGTGCGGAGGCCGGATCGAGGCCCGCTACCGTCCGGGAAAGGTCGATACCCGGACCGAGCCACCGGCCCATGACGGTCTGCAAGTCCCGCAAAACCTGCATCCCGTGAACGCTGAACGCCGCCCGGATCAGGTCATCGACCCGGTCGGGCAGAATATCGGGACGGCCCTGGACGACGGCCGCGAGGTCGAGGCCGAAGTTCCATCCTCTTCCAGCGGCGCGCTGGAGTCGCAGCCGAACCACGCCGTCCGTCGCGGGGCGGTCGAGCGTCACCTGAAAACGATCGCTGACGCTCAGGCCGAGCGTTGCCCGCAGCCCGGCCTCGATCCGCAGACCGATGTCGCCGGTGAGGCCCAGGAGCCGCGCCTGCCGCAGAAACGTGAAATCGTAGCCGAACTGTGCACCAAGCCGGAGCGAGGCCGCGCCGTCCAACTCGTAGGTGAGCATGGTCCCTGGTTTCAGATCCTCCGCGTCGTTCACTTGCACGGGTAGGCGGAAGCTGTGGAAGCAGTCGGCGAAGACCTCGCCGGCGGGTTTATCCTCCGGAAAACGATGCACAACGGCCGCGAGCTTCCGGCGATTTGCGCCGAACGCGAAGTCCGCAGACCCGAGCAGCCCGACCGGATGCAGGCCCGAAGCGGACGCGCCCAAACGATAGCCGGCGTTGAGAACCAGGTAGCGCGTTCCGCCCTCCTCCGTAAGCGGCAGGCCCTGGTTTTCGAGTAGTTCCCGCACGCGCGCGGCGCTGTCAACTACGCTCAACCTCATCCAGTTGGAACCACCGTAATCGAAGGCGACCGGAATATTTCTTCCATTGAGGTGAACGGCGCCCTCCGCTTCGACCGAAAACTGGCCGAAATTCAACTCGCGTGGCGGCAGCGGCGAGCCCTGGTCGAGCGCTGAAAGGATGTCAAAAGAGGTCCCACCCCCGATTGTGATCGCCGTTGCACTGCCCGGCGCGAGCAGGGACTGGTCGAGTTCGAAACGTCTGGTGAATCGCGGTTGGCCCGGTGTCGCCACAGTGGTGCTCCTGTCGGTCCGGCGCGGCATGCCGGCGCCAACATCTTACACCCTGCGTGCAAGTTTTCGGCTGATTTTCGTAAAAACGGCTGTTAACTTTCGGCCAGCTCGCTCCGTTTTTTCCCGTAGAGGAAGTAGATCAGGAGCCCGATGGCGAGCCAGAAAAGGAAGCGGAACCAGGTCTGCAGCGGAAGGCTAAGCATCAGGACGGCGCAGCAGAGGATGGCGAGCAGCGGAATGACGGGAGAGAATGGAACGCGGAAGCCGCGCGGGCGCTCGGGTTGGCGGCGGCGGAGCATCAGGACACCGGCCGAGACCAGCGCGAAGGCGAACAGTGTTCCGATGTTTGAAAGGTCGGCGAGCGTCCCGATGTCCCAGATGCCGGCTCCGATCCCGACCGTAAAGCCCGCCACCCAGGTGCTGATGTGCGGCGTTCGGTGGACCGGATGGACGCGCGAGAGCACTGGGGGCAGCAGGCGGTCGCGCGACATCGCGAACCAGATGCGCGCCTGGCCGTACTGGAAGACCATGAGCGAGGAGATCATCCCGACGACCGCCCCAACGCTCACCAGCCGCCGGATGTTGTCGTATCCCAGTTCGCGCAGGGCATTCGCCACTGGCGCGGCGTTGCCGAGCGAACGCCAGTTGACGACGCCCGTCAGAACCACGGCGACCGCGACATAGAGCAGGGTGCAGACGACCAGCGTGCCGATGATGCCGATCGGCATGTCGCGCTGCGGCCGGCGGCACTCCTCGGCAGCGGTCGAGACGGAGTCGAAGCCGATATAGGCGAAGAAAACGATGGCAGCGCCGGTGAGCACGCCCTGGTAGCCGTTCGGGAGGAAGGGGCGCCAGTTGGCGGGGTCGACGGCGCGCGCGGCTCCGAAAATGAAGACGAGGATGGCCGCCACCTTGACGACCACCATGATGTTATTGGCCCGGGAACTCTCCCTGACGCCGCTGGCAAGAATCCAGGTGAGGAACAGGATGATCAGCAGCGCGGGCAGATTGAACCAGCTTCCGGTGAACTGGCCGCCTGCGATCATCGGCTCGGAGAGCTGCGCGGGGAGTTGGACGCCGAACAGGCTGTCGAGGATGTCGTTGAAGTAGGCCGAAAAGCCGACGGCCACGGCCATGTTAGAGACTGCGTATTCGAGGATGAGGTCCCAGCCGATGATCCAGGCGAAGACCTCGCCGAGGGTTGCGTAGGAGTAGGTGTAAGCGCTCCCGGCGACCGGGATCATGGAGGCCAGTTCGGCGTAGCAGAGCGCGGCGAAGCCGCAGGCGATTGCAACCAGCAGGAAGGAGAGCGAGATGCCCGGGCCGGCGCCGGGCCGTCCGATGGTGGAGATGGCGTCGGGGCCGTGGGTCAGCAGATCGAGCACGGGCGCATGGAGCACCGAGTGGAAGCTGAGCGTCTCGCCGGCCGCGGCCGTCCCGGTCAGAATGAAAATGCCCGAACCGATCACGGCTCCGATGCCCAGGGCGACCAGGCTCCAGGGGCCAAGCGTCTTGCTCAGCCGCCGGTCAGGCTCCTCGGAAGCCTTCAGAAGCGCATCGATGCTCTTGGTACGGAAAAACTGCCCCATGCCAGGATGAAATTCGGGACAGGCAGGAATTATCGAATTTCCGAAAATGGGGAAATTCCTGCCTGTCCCGAATTTTTAGCGTCTGCGCTGGCCCCTGGCCGCGTGCTGGATCTTCTTCTTGTTCGAGCCCCGCGCAACTCCAGCCGGGCGCTTGGCCTTCGGGGGCGCCGCCTTGCGGGCCGTCCGCTTCGCCTTCTTGCGTTCTTCGCGATTTGTGATGGCTTTGGTGTTCATTCGTTTCTGTTCAATCCTGCGTATTTGGCTATTAACTTCTTCAGGCCGTAGCCCGGAAAACTGATCGTGAGCTTGGCGTCGTCGCCCTCGCCCTCCACCCGCACCACCGTGCCCCGCCCATACTTGGCGTGCTCGATCGTGCTGCCGGCCCGGACACCCTTGGCAGGCGCGGCCGCCTTGCGCTGTCCCACCGACGGAACCGCAGCCGGCCTGGGCGCCGCCGGCGTCTCAATTCGCTTGGGCTGCGGCGGCGGCTCGACACCCCGCTCCTGAAAGAACTGCGCGATATTCTCCAGCGAGTTGTACGTCTTGCCGGTATAGGTGTTCCGGCGGACGCTCTCCCGCACCTCGTGCCGCTCGACGAACAGATCGACCTGCGGCACATCCGCGCCACCGCGAATCTTCTCGGTCAGCCCGCGCGGCACCTCCTGAAGAAATCGCGACGGAATGCACGGCTCCGCCTGCCCTCCGCCGAAGCGCCGGCGATAGCGCGCCCACGTAAGATACAGACGCTTTTCGGCGCGCGTCATGCCAACGTAGCACAAACGCCGCTCCTCTTCCATCTGCGACTCGGAGTCGAGCGAGCGGCTGTGCGGAAACAGCCCCTCCTCCATCCCCGCGATGAAAACAATCGGAAACTCCAATCCCTTGGCGTTGTGCATCGTCAGGAGCGAGACCTGCGCGCTTTCATCGAGCGCATCGCTGTCGGAAACCAGTGCCGCGTGGTCGAGGAAATCCGAAATCGTCTCCCCGCGCTCGACCGCCTCGGCCGCCGCGTTCACCAACTCCTCGACGTTGCCGATCCGCGACTCGGCCTCGGGCGAAGTGTCATTCTCAAGCATCTTGCGGTAGCCGGTCTTGTCCAGAATCATCCGCAGGGTTTGATCCACCGGACGCGTCGCAAGCCCCTCCGACATCTCCTCGACCAGCCGGCGGAAGACGCTCAGGGCGGCCTCGGCGCGCGTCGGGAAGAGCCTCTCGTTGAGCATCCGCACCATCGCGCCCCACAGGCTGAGGTCGTGCTCGATCGAGAAACGCTCGATCTGCTCGACCGTGCTCTTGCCGATGCCGCGCGCCGGCGTATTGATGATGCGCAGCAGGTTGATCGTGTCGTTCGGACTCACCAGCGCCTTCAGGTAGGCGAGGACGTCCTTGACCTCGGCGCGCTGGTAGAAGCTGAAACCGCCGACCACCAGGTACTTGCGCCCGTAGCGACGCAGCGCCTCCTCGATCTGACGCGACTGGAAGTTCGTCCGGTAGAGCACCGCGACCCGGTCGGATGGGTTCTCGGCCAGCAGCGTCTCGATTGTGTCGGCGATGAAGAGCGCCTCGTTCTCGCCGTCGGGCGCCTCATAGAGCCCGATGCGCGGTCCCGGAGCGGCCTCGGTCCAGAGCCACTTGCCTTTGCGCTCTTTGTTGTTGGCGACGACGGCGCTGGCGGCCTCGAGAATGTTCTTCGACGAGCGGTAGTTGCGCTCCAGCCGGATTGTCACGGCGCCGGGGTAGTCGCGCTCAAAATCGAGGATGTTTCGGATATCCGCACCGCGCCAGCCGTAAATTGACTGATCCTCATCGCCCACCACGCAGACGTTGTTGCGCATCTGCGAGAGCAGCCGCATCAACTCGTACTGGCTGCGGTTGGTGTCCTGATACTCGTCGATCATCAGGAACTCGATCTGCTCGTTGCAGGCGCGGCGGACGCGGTCGTCGTGGCGGAGCAGGCGCACGGATTCAAGCAGCAGGTCGTCGAAGTCGAGCGCGTTGGCCTTGCGCAGGGCGCCCTCGTACTGCTCGTAAACCACCGCGAAGCGCGCCGTAACCGGGTCGGCCGCCGAAGAGGCGATCTCGGCCGGTGTCTGCTTCTGGCTCTTGGCGTGGCTGATTCGCGAGATCAGGGCGCGGTACTGCATGAACTTCTCATCGAGTCCGATCTGCTTGTACAGCGACTTGACAAGCGCAAGCTGCTCGTCGGCGTCGTAGATATTGAAAGTGCGGGTGAAGCCCGGCCTCAGGTCGGCGAGCGAGTCGCCGTCGCGGCGCAGCAGGCGGACGCAGAAAGAATGGAAGGTGGAGACCCCCGGTCCGGGACCGTAATGGGTGCCGCTCAGCAGGTGGGAAACGCGCTGGCGCATCTCGTCGGCAGCTTTGTTGGTGAAAGTCACGGCCAGAATCGCCGGCCCGGGCACCCCCTGCGCATGGATCAGGTGACTGATCCGATGCGTGATGACCCGCGTCTTACCGCTTCCCGCCCCGGCCAGAATCAGGAGCGGACCTTCAACGTGAGCGACCGCCTTGCGTTGCTCCGGATTCAGACCCTCAAGGAATTTCATGGAAAGTCAACGAATGCATTATTTTACCACGGAGCTGCGCCCAAAACGTCCCGTCCCGGATACCCCCATTGGGGTTTGCCGCACACCCGCAACGGAGATTGCCCAACCATCCATAAGAGTATTTGTTAAATTTATCTAGTACTGATAGACCTATATCCATGCAGTCGCGCGATACCCTTATCACACGAGAGCAGTCGATTCGGGCCGAGCTCGAGATTCTGTACCGGCGCAAGGCCGCTGTGGACGATCTGATCCGCAGTATGGAAGAGTACATGGAATCTCCCGCGTGGCCCAAGCAGTCCACCGGACGTGAACAGGCGGCCCCGGAGTTGTGGGAACAAACACTGGCGTCGTAGCCCGCCGAGAATTCCGGCCTCCCGCCGCGGGGCCGTGGAATCTATCGCTAAGAGATCACTTTGCCTTTTCCCGTGTAGCTTTGTAACCTAGCAGTTTGCCGGGACGCCTCAACAACAGGCTGAGTTCGGGGGCGAGTGCGCCGGCTCCGTCGAGGCGGCATGCTTGTCGATTTCGAGCTCATCCGCAGGGCACAGAGCGGCGACGACGCTGCATTTAACCAAGTCGTTCTGGCCTATCGCAAGCGGATTCTGGGGACGATCGCCAGGCTGATCGGTCGCCCGGAGGACGTGGAAGATGTGGGGCAGGAAGTATTTCTGCGCCTTTATTTTTCGCTCGATCAACTTCGGACCCCCGAGGTCTTCGAGCCCTGGGTTTACAGGCTGACAGTGAACGCCGCCTACGACTACCTCCGGCGCCAGCGACGCAGAAACGAGTCGCGCATGGCCGACCTGTCCGAACAGCACGTCATGATGGCCGACGCCGCTGCGGGGGGCCGCGAACAGGAGGAACTGGAGCGGCGGACCAAACTGCGGGACTTCGTCCAGCACCTGCTCGGCAATGTGTCGGAGGAGGACCGCCTCCTGCTAACCTTAAAGGAAGTGGAGGGCCTTTCGCTCAAGGAGCTTGAAAAGGTCTACCACGTGAACGAAAATGCTCTCAAGGTGCGCCTGTTTCGGGCGCGTCAGAGAGTTTTGAAGGCCTACGCCGCTTCGCAGCAGGAAGAGGGCGAGAAGCCGAAGAAGTGAGAATCGTAGGGCAGCCTATGTCTCGGGAAAACAACTCGTACGACCATCAGCTAAACGCGTTGTTCCAGGCGTATCGCGCCGCGCTTCCGGATCGCGATCCGGGCCCGGCCTTTATGCCCCGGCTCTGGGAAAGGATCGAAGCGCGCCGAAGCTTCACCCTGACCTTTCGGCGCCTCACCCAGGTCTTCGTCACCGGAGCGGCGGCAATCTGCATCCTTCTCGCACTGCTTCTGACGGCTCCGACCCGCCACACCTCCCCGCTGTACAGCGCCACCTACCTTGAGGTTCTCGCGGACAACAATCCTCCGGAGAATCTGGCCTATGTCGATGTGCCGCAACTGGAATGGGATGAGATCACGCCATGAAGAGATCAACGGCAAGCGTAGCTCTGTATCTGACGATCGTGTTCGCCAGCGGCGTGCTGGTGGGAGGCTTCGGACATCGCCTCTACTCGGTCGCCTCGGTTGACGCCAGCACCGCCCCGACCACTCCGGAAGAGTACCGCCAGCGCTACGTGGATGAGATGCGATCCCGGCTGCACCTTGACGAAGAGCAGGTACAGTCGCTGCACGTCATCCTGGATGAGACACGGGTCCGCTTCCACGAGGTGAAGGAGCGCTACCGTCCGGAAATGAAGGAGATCCAGGACGACCAGGTCCGCCAAATCAAGTCCATTCTGTCGGAAGAGCAGCGCCTGGAGTACGACAATATGCGCGAGGAGCGCGAGCGCCGGACCAAACGCGAACCTGGCTGTTAAGAGGGTTTACAACAGGTGGGCTCGGGGCGGGCCAAAACCCGCCCGCCAAAATTCTGCTACTGAATGGCGCGCTTGTCGCGCAGTTCCTTCGACCTCTGCAACCGCTTCTGGAATCGATCCACACGGCCTTCGGTATCGATCAGCTTCTGCCTTCCGGTGAAGAACGGGTGGCAGCTCGAGCAGATCTCGACGCGCATCTCGCCTCCCTTGGTCGACCGCGTACGAAACGTGTTCCCGCACGCACAGATCACTTGGCATTCCTGGTACGCAGGGTGAATTCCAGCCTTCATTGCAAAATGATTCCTTTCCGTCGTTATCGGGTTTAGTATACCATCGCGGCCCGCAAAAGCGAAAAACCCCGCAGGCCTCCCGGTCGGCGGGGTTCTTCATACAAGGTAACCCGGAGGATTAGAATCTTCCGGCTCTGTCTGGTTTTGCGCGTGGCGGCCGGTCCACAGGAACGTAGGCCCGTCACTGACACGAAGCCAGCAGCGTTAGAACGGTCGACTCAACAGTCGGCCACCTCGCGCGGCGATTTACTACCAGTACTCATATTAGACTGGACCACCTCCTTCCTCAGTGATGCCTCCAGATTATCACAGGCCGAATGGAAGTCAACGATGAATCAACCGGCATACAAGGAATGGTGCACACTTCCGGACCGACTACAAGTTCCTGTGCAGAAACCGGCACATCACCAGCCCGTCCAGAAGATTGAACGGGAACTTGCCCGTGGTGTAGTGCGCGCAGGGCAGCGCGAAGACCTCGTGCTGCAACCCGAGCCCCCGAAATGTATCAAGCACCTGGCGGGAGAAGACCGGCAGAAAGGTAGTGTCGTAACGGGCCCAGACCAGCAGGCTCCGAAGGTCCCGCCCGGCCATCCTCGCCAGGTACGCTGACGGGCTGATCACAGACCAGTATTCCCGCAGCTCATCGGCGCTGACTCGCTTTTCAAGCGCCGCCTTAATGTGCCGGGTCGAAAGGCCGGTCCAGACGACGTCGGAGACGTTCATCGAGACGTGGTTGAATACACCTGCCTTCAGCCGCTTCTCGTGGGCGGCCGTGATGAAGGCCACGCAGGAGCCAAGGCTTGTTCCCAGGATCGCCAGGTCCCGATAGCCCTGCTGCTCGAGCCAGTCCAGACACGAGCGCGCATCCACCACCGACTGGCGCATCGCGTGGATCGTCCTGCCGATGTTGCTCGACATATGATAGTCGGCGCGCTCGAGTTCCGGCGGCATCCGGTAATCGTGGTAGGCCATGCTCATCCGCAGAGCCGTAAGACCGAAATGGTTGAGCAGCTTGCACAGGCCCAGGTGGCTGCCCGCATCCGCATTCCACTGCGGCAGCACCAGGACGGCGCGCCTCGATCCGCCCGGGGCCGGGAAGAAGGCTGCGTGCACCGTGTCGTTCTCCGGGAATGGGGAGGCGACAGCGCTCTGGAAAGTCAGCCGATTCCCGCCGAGTTGAAACCGTTCCGGCGTCTTGTAGGAATAGAACTCGTCGGAGCGCTCCACGGCGCACCGGACGTACTCCCGCAACTCCCGCGCCGGATCACCGTTCCAGCCGCAGGACGACAGCCAATCGAGACCCCAGTCAAACTCGCGAACGACGCGATTCGTATCCCGCGTCGCCAGCTTCGTCTCCCACCTGTCGATCCACCTGCCATAGAGCCCGAACATGAGAACAGAACAGTGTAGCAGACCGAATCGCGCCTACACATAAAAGAAGCCCCGCATCTCTGCGGGGCGGGGACAGTGTAGTCTGGAGAGGCAACCACACCAAATACTAAGAACCTCTTGTGACCCGCCAAATCCACTGCAAACAGAGTGCCACCGTTAAGGTGTTGTAAAATTTGAGGTCCCCTGCCCCGCAATTCCCGATTTCAATATATGGAACTTGCGGCGATATGGCTTTCGGAAGCTGAATGCAATACATCTTACAGTGGCACGGGATGTAAAGGCGCTACAATACGGTGGTGCTCTCCCAGGCGGAAAATGCATCGGCGGCCTCGCTGGCGCGGAGGGGGCTCTCCGTGTTTTTTCTTTCCGGACTACTGCTGTCCTTCCCCGGAGCGATTCTGCCGGCCTGGGGCCACCACATCCGATTCGACTACCTGACCGTCAGCGGCTACTTCCTCTGCCTAGCGGCGGGGATCGTGTTGGCCGTGCGCGCGGCCGAGCCGCTGCTTGAAAAGCACGGCAACATGCGAGTCCTGATCCTGGGCTGCTGCCTGGCCTTTGGCGGCTTGGCCTTCCTGTCGGCGTGCTCGCCCCCGGTATCGGACGTCTGGCGAATGGGGGGCCTACTCATTGTCGGCGCGAGCGCCGGGCTACTCAATACAGCCGCGTTTCACGCGATCACACCGCTCTATGAGCACGATTCGGCCGCGACCGTGAACCTGGCCGGGGTTATCTTCGGGCTGGGTTGCCTGGTGACCGCGCTCCTGGTCGCCGGCGTCTACTACGTTTACACGGTGGGAAGCATCATATTCGTACTCGCGGTGATCCCGGCCTTCTTTGCCCTACGCTATGCGCGGACCCGGTTTGCGGACACGCCCATACCCAAGCCACCCGCTCTGCGCCAGGTCCTGGCGGAATTTCGCAGTCCGGCGAGCGTGCTGTTTGCTTCCCTGCTCTTTTTCCAGTTCGGCAACGAATGGGCGCTGGCCGGATGGCTGCCGCTGTTCCTAATCCAGCGGCTGGGAATCAGCCCGGAGACGTCGATTATGATGCTGGCACTCTACTGGCTCGCGCTGCTGCTCGGCCGGCTGGGCGCACAGGCGATCATGTCGAGGGTCAGCCACGCAAAGCTGCTGATGGGCAGCGTGCTAGCGGCGCTGTTCGGCTGCAGCATCCTCACGTTTACGAATAATCTATTCGGCGCCGCCACGGCCATCCTCTTCGTCGGCGGCGGCTTCGCCTCGATCTATCCCCTGATGGTCGAGAAAATCGGCAACCGCTTCCCTTACTACCATCCGGGCTTTTTCAACGGCATCTTCTGCCTGGCCTTCCTCGGGGGCATGCTTGCCCCGGCGGCGCTTGGCGTGATCGCCAGCTTCGCGGGAGTCCAGGTAGTGATGGCGCTGCCGCTGCTCGGAACCTGCATGGTCTTCGTGCTGTTGGTGCTGATCTGGATCGAAAGCAAACTCTCGATCCACAAGGCCGCCAAGGCCGAATGAACGTCAGGGCGCTACAATCATAGCGAGATGCGTCGCGCCGCTGTTTCCCTGCTTCTGCTGGCCTGGTGCGCCGCAGCGGGCACCCTGGGCGAGCGGATCGAGCAGATCCTGGCGGAATCTCCGGCGGCCTGCCGTGCGGTCTGGGGCATTCGCGTCGTCGATGCGGCCACCGGCGCCCTGCTGCTCGACCGCAACGGCGAGCGCTTCTTCGTTCCGGCCTCCAACGCCAAGGTTCTCACGGTGGCGCTTGCGCTGGACCGCCTCGGCCCGGATCACCGCTTCAGGACGCGAGTGGCCGCCGACGCCGAACCCGATCCGCAAGGAACAGTTCGCGGCGACCTGCGGCTGATCGGCGGAGGCGACCCGACGCTGTCGGGTCGCCCGGTCCCCTACCAGCGCGGCGCCCGCAACGGCGACCCGCTCCAGCCGATCGAGGAGATGGCCGACACACTCGTCGCCCGCGGGCTCAAGCGGATCGTCGGGGGCATCGTGGGCGACGACACCGCCTACGTCTGGGCGCCGCATCCGGAGGGCTGGGCCGAAAGCGACGGCACCTGGGAATATGGCGCCCCGGTCTCGTCCTTGGCCGTCAACGACAATGCCGTAACCCTCACGGTGCGTCCCGGCCGGAGGACGGGCGAAGCGGCTTCGGTTCAGCTCCGGCCCGCGATCGACTATTTCACGGTCGATAACCGCGTCCGAACGGTCACGCAGGGCGAGACGCGCGTGGAGGTCGAGCGCGCTCCAGGGAGCCGGCAGCTCCGCCTGTGGGGTACGGTTTCCATCCGCAACGGCGCTTCCATTAAGCTTCTGGCCGTCGATGACCCCGCGCTTTTCGCGGCCCGCGCGCTCCACGAGGCCCTGGTCCGGCGCGGAATCGCCATCCACGCGCCGCCAACGGCAAGGCACCGCTACGCCAACGAGGTCCCGGACCTTCGGCGGGGATCCACTGCGGCGGATCCCCAGCCGGCGGGCGTCGTGCTGGCCGAACGGGTCTCGCCGCCGCTGGTCGAAACCCTGACGGTCGTGAACAAGTTGAGCCAGAACCTCCACGCCGAGATGGCGTTACGCGAGGTGGGCCGCATCCGCCGGGGCATCGGAAGCCGCGAGGCAGGACTCGAAGAGCTAAAGGCCTTTCTGGCGCAGGCCGGGGTCCCGGAATCCGACTACCGGATCGAAGACGGATCCGGCCTGTCGCGCCTGACGCTGCTGACGCCCTCGGTCCTCACACGCGTGCTCGTTTTTATGTACGGCTCGGAGCACAGGGAGGCATGGCTGGGACTCTTCCCCGTCGCCGGGGAGGAAGGCACACTGAACGGGCGGTTCGCGGGAGCGCCGGAGGCCCGCCGCATCCGCGCCAAGACAGGCACCCTGACCGGGGTGAGCGCCCTGTCGGGCTACGCGGAGACCGGCTCCGGCCGGATCGTGGCCTTCTCGATTCTGGCGAACAACTTTCGGGCGCCGGCCTCGGAAATTCGCCTCGCAATTGATAAAATAGCTATGTCATTGCTCGTCGAGGAGTAGAGTCGAATGCCGATTTACGAATACCGATGTGAAGACTGTGGGACGAAGTTCGAGAAGCTGGTGCGCGGCTCCGACACTTCGGGGCCGGAGTGCCCCTCCTGCGGTCAGAACCATCTGCGCATGGAGCTCTCGACGTTCGCGGCGCATAGCAACGGCGGCGGCTCCGCCGAGCCCGCCTTTGGCGGCGGCTGTCCGGCCGGAATGTGTCGGACGCCGAACATCTGCGGCCGCAACTGATCATTCGGTCTTCCCGGCCCGGCGCGGTCTGCAATATAATCGTCTGCCATGGGGCCGGGTTCTGAAACCCGCGGCGTCGAACTCACCGGGCTTCCCGGGCTGTTGCGCTTTCCTCTGATCTGCGCGCATTGCGGCCACGCCGCAAGCGGCCGCATCCTCATCGAGAAAGTCTTTTCCACCACGCACCGCGACCACCTCGATCACGAAATCGTCGGCGCCGCCGTCCCGTTCTGTCCGAGGTGCGCCGCGCAGCATGAGCGCGAGGTCCGGCGCGTCACCTCCTGGAAGCGCGTGCTAATGTGTTTTCGCTCTGCCGTCATGCTGGGTGTCCTCGGAGCGATCTTCCTGGGCGCGCTCTTTCTGCCCGAGGCGCTCGGTCGGCTGACGCGCGCCGACTGGACCGGCGCCGCGATCTTCGGCGCCATCGTGCTCCTGTTCCTGCTGCTCGCAGCGGGCTGCTTCCGGGTTGCCTGGAGTGAGACCCGGCGCTTCGCCGTTCCGCCCCAAACCTCGATAACGCGCTCCTTCGACTTCGGCGCGAACCTCACCCTGGCGCACCGCACGCGCCGCCACGCCTACACACTCTTCAATCCGCGCTTCGCCGAAGCCTTTCTGCTTTACAATCGCGACCGGGCCTGGGACCCCGGCGCGCCAGGCACCCGCCGGACCAGACCCTTGCGCGAGGGCTTAATCTTCGCGCTGATCGCCGCCGGCGCGGCCTGGATGATCTGGGATTCCCTCATACAGGAGGACCTCCCCGCAACCAACAACGTAAGGTGACCCCTATGCCTGAATCCATCCTGCGACGAGGCTTTCTCGCAACGCTCGCCGCCGGCGTCGCCGCCGCGCAGGAGCGCCCTTTCGACATCGTCATCCGCAACGGCGAGGTCCGCGATCCCGCCCGCAAATTCCGGGGGAAGGCCGACGTGGGCATCCGCGACGGCCGCATCGCCGCGATTGAGAATGCAATCCCGCCCGAACGCGGACTCGAGGTCATCGACGCAGCAGGGCTTTACGTCACACCCGGGCTCGTCGATCTCCACACGCACTGCTACCACAGCGCCACCACCATCGGAATCGAGGCCGACCCGATCGCGGCACGATCCGGCGTCACCACATGGGTCGATGCCGGGACCTTCGGCTACGCCCAGACTCCCGGCTTTCGCCGCTGGATCGTCAACCCGGCGCAGGTCCGGATCTACGGCTTTGTCTATCTCTACATGGACAATCGCAATCCCGACGATGACGCCACCCGCTACATCCGCCGTCAAATGAAGGCCACCGGAGAGACGGCCGTCCGGAACCGCGATATTCTGCTCGGCGTGAAGGTCCAGGTCGGCTCGAACATGAGCGGCCGGTACTCACCCGAGATCTTCCAGATCGCACGCGAACTCTGTGACGAGTTCAAGCTCCCGCTGATGGCCCACATCAGCTTTGCACCTCCGGAGACGGATCGCGTCATGGAGCAGATGCGGCCGGGCGATGTCGTGACGCACTGCTACAATACCCACACGCTCGGAATCCTGGATGCCTCGGGCAAGGTGCGGTCGAGCGTCCGCGACGCGCGCAGCCGCGGCGTCCGCTTCGACATCGGCCATGGATCGGGCAGCTTCAATTTCGAGGTGGCGCGGAAGGCGCTCGGCGACGGCTTCCCGCCGGATACCATCTCGACCGACGTCTATAGCCTGAATGTCAATGGTCCGGTCTACGATATGCCGACAACGATGTCCAAAATGCTCGCGCTCGGCATGAGCTTCGACGACGTTCTCGAGCGGTCGACATTCGCGCCCGCTCGGATTGTGAACCGTCTGGAGGGGATGGGCACGCTTGCCGCTGGCAGCCCCGCCGACGTCGCCCTGCTGGCCATCGAGGAGGGCGACTTCCAACTGATCGACTCCCAGCGAAACACCATGCGTGTGAAGCGGCGCATTGTCAGCCGCGCGACCATCTGTCGCGGCCGGCGCGTGCTTGTGCTGTAAACGTCGAATTCGCTTGACTTTCCCTGTTTATTCGCCCAGAATCTGACTGAGGGATCAGAACTTGGCACTCACCAAACGACAGAAGGAAGTCCTCGACTTCATTTACGGCTTCATCCGCAAGAACGGCTACAGCCCGAGCTATGAGGAGCTGGCCGAGGGCCTCCAACTCGCCTCGCTCGCCACCGTGCACAAGCATATATCGAGCCTGGAAGCCAAGAACTACCTGCGCCGCAGCTATAACCAGAGCCGGTCGCTCGAAGTCACAGGCCGATATCTCCAGGAAACCCGGCAACTGGCGGAATCGGCGCCGGCATCGCCCGGGGTCCCGCTGGTGGGCCGCATCGCCGCGGGCGCGCCCGTGGAGTCCGTCGCGGGCGAAGAGATGCTTCAGTTCTCAGACTTCGTGGGGAATGAGAGCACCTTCGCGCTTCAGGTGCGTGGCGATTCCATGATCGAGGACCACATCTGCAGCGGCGACTATGTGCTGGTCGAGCGAGTGAACCAGGTACGGGACGGAGATATTGTCGTCGCCCTGGTGGACGGAACTGAAACCACGCTCAAGCGATTCTATCTGGAAACCGGAGGAGTGGCCCGCCTGCAGCCCGCGAACTCGGCGATGGAGCCGATTCGGATCCCGTTGCAGAGTCTGCAAATCCAGGGCCGCGTACTGGCCGTCCTCCGGAAATATAAATAATGGCAGCCGATTAACCGCGGATCTGCAAACGCAGTTCCCGCTCGGCCCGATACCAATCCTCCTCCGGCGAACCTCCAGTGTAGCCGCGAGCCTCCCAGTAGGAATAGGCGAGGCGCGCGATCTCTTCTTCACTGACCGCTGCGGGCGTAGCCGCGACCGGCTCCGTAGACTCGGCAACGGGGCCTGCCGCACGCTTTACGTCGCGCTTCGGAGCTGTCGACTTGTGCGTCGCCGCCGCGGTCCGTGCGCGGGTGGTTTTCGTTGTGCGCGCGACGGAGGGCGCACTGGCGGCTCCGTCGGATACAGGGGAGAGAACTTCCATTTCGGGGGTGCGTTTCTTAGGCATTGCTGGTGTTTCCTTGCTGAACTGCTGCTTCCTGTAGTGTAACAAAGTGCCGAACATTTTTACCGTGATATGTTTTACAATCGGACAAATCTTTCATATCGATCCGATCAATGAATCTCGGCTGCCGGCGACCGCAGGACTCCAGCGGTCGATAGAACATTGCTGATGGCTGGCGGCTACGAGGCCGCGTTGGAAACCTACACGGGGGACTGACCTTCGCCGAACGCGTGCAAAGTGGACTGGAGCTCGCGAGTCAGGTCCACGGCATACAACGGGCAACGTGCTACTCCCGTCTTCACCTATTATGCACGCATTCTCACGGAATCGGAAATTGGGGCGGCTAGCGTACGAACTCGGCCGTGTAAAAAGGCTCCATGCGGTCGATGGCCTCGTCGGGTTCCACAGGGGTCCAGCGGAAGAGCCGCGCCGTGATCTTGTCGGGCGTAAAATCGACAATCGTAAAACCGTTCTGCTCGGTGGCCTTCAGCCGCTCGTCCATCTCGAGGCGCGCCGGAGGCAGAGGCGGCGTGCCGCGCGCCGCCGACGGCCATCCCGTCAAAGTGCTGATCGGACCGGTCAGCAGCGCGGTAACGGGGTTGCGCGACAAGTCATTCTCCCCGGCCCGATGGATCCGGCCGTCGCCCAGCGCGTGCAGGTCTCCGCAAAGAAACAGCGGGACCCGCTCCCGCATCGCCGACGCCGCCGCGAGCAGGCGACTGTGCTGCCGGCCCCATCCCTCCTGCCAATAGGGCTTCGGACGCGAAGTCCCCAGGCGGCCGTCCTCGCCGATGACGTCCGGATACCAGTCGCCCCATTTCCCGGCGCTCCAGCCGATCGGCAGCGACGGCACGTTGACCACGTGACGAACGCCGCGCGCCGCCATGCGGGTAGTGATCCACTGCTCGGTCTCCGGCGGAACAAAGACGGCGCTTGGCCCCGCAAGGGTCATGTAGCGCCGGCAGTCGTAGAGCAGCAGTTCCGCCAGCGAGCCGTAGCGGAGCGTGCCGTAGCACTCGGCAACTCCGGGCGGCGTGTCGGGCGCCGAGGAGCCGGCCAGCCCCGCCGGACGGTTCGCATCGGGAAGGAACTCGGGGAAGTAAAGGCGGCGCGTCGCCCGGGCCAGCCGCAGCATGAAGGCATCGGGCGGAAAGCTGACGAAGTGGTCGTCGGCCCGGTCGTCGTCGTAATGGTCATGATCGTCGGTGATGAAGAAGACGGGCACGCTGCGGAACCGGGTCTCATACAGCATCGCGATCTGCGGCCCCGCGGCGCGCAGCAGTACCCCTTCGTTCTCCGTCCCGAACACCGGCAGCGTGCGGACAAACTGCCCGGCGTAGGCGATGCCTTCCGGTGAGGCGCCCAGCGTCTGCGCCGTAATCGTGCGGAGATCCCAGTAAACATGGTCGCCGTTGGCAATCAAGGCATTGGGCTCAAACGACAGGGCGCGGTCAAGCATCCGTCTCCGGCGTTCGAGCGACAGGAAGACCTTGCGGCCGTCCGGATGGCTCGAAACCTCGTGGCCTCCCGCGCAGGTGTAGATCAGGAGTCGCAGGCTTCGCACCGGCTCGGAAGGATCGGGAAAGGTCTTGAGCGTCCAGACATCGGAAAGCGGCTTTCGCTTGGCGTCGAGAATCTGGAGCTCGTACGGGGTCGCCGGCGCCAGGCCAGGCGCGTCAAAGCTCCAGAACAGCCCCGCCGAATCGCCGCGCGCGCCCTCCACGACTCCCTTACCGACCCGTAGCAAGGGCGGCTGCATCGGAGCGGACCGAAAGCCAATCTTCAGCAGCATCCTCCGATCGCTCACGGTCGGCAGAATGTGAACCGCAGGACCCGCCTCCCAGGCGGCCCTCGAGGAGGGCGCGAATACGGAGAGCGCTGCTGCGTGCAGGAATTGACGCCGGTACATGGCTGAGGATGCTATCGAATCGGGGAGGGAGAATGCAAGGGAGTGGCGGCCCCGACCGGGACCGCCACAGGCAGGTTGGGTTAGAAGCTCAAGCGCAGTCCGAGCCGGAGAATGCGGTCTCCATTCGGCTCACGCCCGCCGGAGTTGGTCCCCGTGATCTCGAAGACTCCGCCCCGGAACGATCCATCCGGGTGCAGCAGGCGGTTGTTGATGGCGCTCGACGGATTGTTGAACTTCGGCGTATTGGTCCAGTTGAAGTACTCGGCCCGAAGCTGCAGGTCCATCTTCTCCTTGATCTGGAACGACCGGAACAGACCCAGGTCCGTGTTGAAGAAGTTCGGACCGCGCAGGCTCATGAAGCCGGCCGTGCCGAACCGCGGCTCAAGCACCCGCTCGTAGGCGAACGGATCGAAGTAGGCCACCCCGCGCCCGATGCCGCCCAGCCTCTCAACGTTCGGTTTCACCTGGTCGGCCCGCTGGGTCGATCCCGGCAACCGCAGCGATCCGCCGTCGGAGGTGATGTTCATCGGCGTGCCGGTCATGAAGCTGGTCAGCGTATTCAACTGCCAGCCGCCCA
>JBKBWD010000038.1:0-44919 GCA_046289265.1 Bryobacteraceae bacterium
CGTGCGATCCAGCGCTTGAATCTGGCTCTTGTCGTCCACGCACAACACCAGAGCCCGGTCGGGAGGATTTAGGTACAAGCCTACGATGTCGCGCACCTTCTCCTCGAATTGCGGATCGTTGGAGAGTTTGAACCGCTCTACTCGGTGCGGTTGCACGTCATGACGCTGCCAGACCCGGTGCACGATGGTGCGGGAGACGCCCAGGTGGCTGGCCAGCATCCGCACACTCCAGTGGGTGCTGCCATCGGCCGGACGAGTCTTCAACGTGGTATCCAAAATCTTCTCCTCGAGTTCCGGCGTCAGCACTTTAGCTTGCCGCTTGCGTTTACGTACTCCGGTGACAGCGGCCATCCCAGCTTTGGCGAAGGCCGAGCGGAGCGCCACGACGGTCGGGCGCGACACGTTCAATTGCTGGGCAATGGACTGGTTGGCGACACCCTCGTGGGCAAGCAGCACAATACGACACCGCAAGGCCACTTTTTGTGGGGTATTGCCGTTACGAAGCCGCGCTTTGAGTTCCGATACCTGGTCATCACTCAGGGCCAGCGCTGGCGCTGGGGTGAACATGCCTCAGTATAGAGCAGGTGCCGCCCTATGTAAATCATTATGTGAGACAGGACACTAGTCCGCGGCCCGGCTGGCCGGGGCCTTGGGGGTCCAGCGGAGGATGGGCTTGCGCGCGGCGGTGACTTCGTCGACTCGGGCGGTGCGGGTGGAGTGCGGCGCCTTGAGCACGATTTGCGGGTCCTGCTCGATCTCCTTGGCGATGGAGATGAGGGCGTCGGCGAACAGGTCGAGTTCCTGTTTGCTTTCGGT
The DNA here is from genome assembly GCA_046289265.1 of Bryobacteraceae bacterium. Taxonomy (GTDB): domain Bacteria; phylum Acidobacteriota; class Terriglobia; order Bryobacterales; family Bryobacteraceae; genus JBKBWD01. The sequence goes on from JBKBWD010000038.1 coordinate 817, forward strand.
CTCGGTCGGCTCGATCATGAGGGCGCCGGGCACGATCAGCGGGAAGCTGACGGTGTAGGGGTGGAAGCCGTAGTCGATCAGGCGCTTGGCGATGTCGCCGGTGCGCACGCCGAGCTTGGCCTGTCGGGCGTCGGAGAAAACGCACTCGTGCATGCTCGGGGCCTGGTAGGCGATCTGGTAGTAGGGCTCGATCAGGGCGCGAATGTAGTTGGCGTTCATCAGGGCGTCGATGGTCGCCTGCCGGAGGCCGTTGCCGCCGTGGGCCATGATGTAGGCCAGCGCGCGGACCAGCACGCCGAAGTTGCCGTAGAAGGCGCGGACGCGGCCGATGGTCTGGGGCAGGTCATAGTCGAACGCCCAGCTTCCGTCCTTCTTGCGCATGCGCGGGGTCGGGAGGAAGGGCTCCAGGTGCTTCCGGACCGCTACGGCGCCCGAGCCGGGGCCGCCTCCGCCGTGCGGCGTCGAGAAGGTCTTGTGGAGGTTCAGGTGCATCACGTCGACGCCGAAGTCACCGGGGCGGGCGATGCCGACCAGCGCGTTCATGTTGGCGCCATCCATGTAGATCTGGGCGCCCTTGGCGTGAAGAATCTCGGCGATGCGCGTGATGTCCTGCTCGAAGACGCCGACGGTGTTGGGGTTGGTCACCATCAGGGCCGCGACGTCCTCGTCGACAAGGCGGGCAAGCTGTTCGACGTCTACCATGCCGCGGTCGTTGGACTTGATGTTGACGACGTCGTAGCCGACCATGCGCGCGGTGGCGGGATTGGTGCCGTGGGCCGAATCCGGGATGAGAATTTTCTTGCGCGGATTGCCCTGGGATTCGAGCAGCGCCCGGATGAGCAGGATGCCCGTCAGTTCTCCGTGCGCGCCGGCGGCGGGCTGGAGCGTAACCGCGTCCATGCCGGTGATTTCCGCGAGCGCGGCTTCGAGCTGCGCCATGATCTCCATGGCGCCCTGCGAGAGCGACTCGGGCTGATAGGGGTGCGCCCAGGCAAGGCCTTCAATGCGCGCGACCGCTTCGTTCACGCGCGGGTTGTACTTCATGGTGCAGGAGCCGAGTGGGAATAGGCCGAGATCGATGCCGTAATTCCACGTCGAAAGGCGTGTGAAGTGGCGGATGACTTCGACTTCGCTGACCTCGGGGAAGTCCTTGATCTCGTCGCGGACCAGATCCCGGCCGAGCGCAGCGGCGGGATCGACCGCTGGCACGTCGAGCTCCGGCAACTGGTAGCCTTTCTTGCCGGGCGAGCTCATTTCAAACAGCAGCAGTTCGTTCTGCGTGATGTGCGGCGTGACTTTGCGAATCATTTGCCTTCGAAGACCTCCCGGACGACATCCATGTGCTCGCGGCGCGACATTTCGGTGGCGCACAAAAGCATGCAATCGCTCAGCTCGGGATAGAAGCGGCCGAGCGCCAGCCCGCCGACGATATTTTTCTCCAGCAGACGCTGATTGACGGCCTCCGGAGTGCGGCCGTTGGTGCGTGCGACGAACTCGTTGAAGAACGGCCCTCGGAAGCGCAGGTTTATGCCGCCGGCGAGGTAGTGCGCCTTCGAGAGGTTCTGCTCAGCGAGTTCGCGGAGTCCCTGCTTGCCGTAGAGCGACATGAAGACGGTGGCCATCAGGGCGATGAGCGCCTGGTTGGTGCAGATGTTGGAGGTCGCCTTCTCGCGGCGGATGTGCTGCTCGCGGGTGGAGAGCGTCAGGCAGAAGGCGCGATTGCCTCGCGCGTCTTTGGTCTCACCGACCAGGCGGCCGGGGATCTGGCGGATAAACTTTTCCTTGGTCGCGAGGATGCCGGCGAAGGGTCCGCCGTAGCTGGGGGAGATGGCGAACGACTGCAACTCTCCGGCGACGATATCGGCCTCGGCGGGCGGTTCGAGCAGACCGAGCGAGATGGCCTCGGCGAAGACCACTACCAGCAAGGCGCCATGCTTGTGGGCGAGATCGGCCGCCGCTTTCACGGACTCGACGACGCCGAAGAAGTTCGGACTCTGGATGATGACGGCCGCGGTGTCGCCGTTGATCTGTTTCTCCAGATTCTCGAGATCGGAGGCGCCGGTTTCGGCATGGTAGTCGAACTCGGCGATGGGCAGGCCCTGATGCTGCGCGTAGGTTTTCAGGACTTCGCGGTACTCCGGGTGGACGCCGCGCGAGATGACGATACGGTTGCGGCCGGTGATGCGGGCGGCCATCATGGCGGCTTCCGGTACGGCGGAGGAGCCGTCGTACATCGACGCGTTTGCCACGTCCATGCCGGTGAGCTGGCAGATCATGGTCTGGAACTCAAAGATCGTCGTCAGGGTGCCCTGCGCGATTTCGGCCTGGTAGGGGGTGTAGGAGGTCAGGAACTCGCCGCGCGAGACGACGGTATCGACCAGCACCGGGCGATAGTGGCTATAGACGCCGGCCCCGAGGAAGGAGGGATAGCCGTTGGCGTTCTCGGCCCCGCGGGCGCGGAAGTACTCGACAATCTCGTACTCCGATTTCCCGGGCGCAAGCGCCAGCGGACGACGCATCCGGACCTCTTCGGGCAGTTGGGCGAAGAGGTCTTCCGGTTTTTCCAATCCGCAGGCGGACAGCATTTCGCGCCGCTCGGAATCTGACTTCGGTAAGTAGCGCAAAGCAATTATTCCTAGCTCAGTGAAATTCTAAGAGGGGCCGGCAAGCTGCCGGCGGCGATTACTCGCTGATGTAGTCCTGGTACTCCACGGCGTTGAGAAGCTTGTTCGCTTCTTCCGGCACGCTCATCCGCACCTTAACCAGCCACGCCGCGCCGTGCGGATCTTCGTTCAACTTTTCGGGCGCCTCCGCGAGGCTCTCATTTACTTCAATGACCTCGCCGGAGACGGGTGCATAGAGATCAGAGACCGCCTTGACCGACTCGACGGAGCCGAACGACTTGCCCTGCTCGATCATGGCGCCGACCTTCGGGAGATCGACGTAGACGATATCGCCCAGCTCCTGCTGCGCGTGGAACGTGATGCCGACGGTGCCGGTATCTCCTTCCGCGAGAACCCACTCGTGTTCCTTGGTGTATCGGTAGTTGTCGGGGTACGTCATCTTATCTCGCTCTCTTGTAAAAGGGTGTGGGCACGGTCACGGCTTCCACCGGCTGGTTCCGGATCACGGCATGGATGGTCCGGCCGATCTCAGCCCGATCGACCGGAAGATAACACAGTCCGATGTTCTTATTGAGCGTCGGCGATGGCCCGCCGCTGGTCACCCAGCCCGCGGGAGAGCCGTCCACGAGGACCTCGTAGCCGTCGCGGGCGATGCCGCGGCCCCGCATCTCGAACCCGATGAGCTTTCGCCGCAGGCCGCCCTGCTGTACTTTCGCCAGAGCGGATCGTCCGATGAAGTCGCCTTTCTCCATTTTAACGATCCAGCCGAGATCCGCCTCAAAGGGGTAGGTGGAAGCGTCGATCTCGTGGCCATAAAGGGCCAATTTCGCTTCCACGCGCAGGGTATTGCGCGCGCCGAGGCCGCAGGGTTTGAGTCCCTCCGGGGCGCCGGCTTCAAGAATGCCGTTCCAAATACGCCCGGCCTGATGGGGTGGAATGTAAATTTCGAAGCCGTCCTCGCCGGTGTAGCCGGTGCGCGCGATGCGGGCCGGCACGCCCATCACTTCGTCGTCGACGAACCAGTAATAGCGGATCGAGGTGAGATCGGCCGGCGTGAACGGCTGTAGGATCCGGGTGGCCTTGGGGCCCTGGAGGGCCAACTGCGCGTAACGGTCGCTCGCCAGTTCCACTTTGGCCTGGAACCGGTTGTAGTCGCGGATGTGCTTGTAATCCTTCTCCTGGTTCGAGGCGTTGACGCAGAGGAAGTAATGATCGTCGGCCACCTTGTGAACCAGGATGTCATCGACGAAGCCGCCGTGCTCATAGAGCAGCCCCGAATACTGGGCCTGACCGCGACTCAACCGCGAGGCATCGTTCGTGGCAACGTAATTGACGAGATCGAGGGCTTCCGGTCCCTGAACCTCGATTTCGCCCATGTGGCTGACATCGAACAGGCCGGCGTCGTTGCGGACCGCCCGGTGCTCCTCGATGATGCCGGAGTACTGCACTGGCAAGTCCCACCCGCCGAAGTCGACCATCTTCGCCCCCATTCGGCGATGGGTTTCATTGAGCGGAGTCGCGCGGAGCGAGGCGGATTGTCCCATGGGAAACCCTCAATCTAACAGGCGGTTCGGAAGCGTGTCAATCACCGTTCCGACACCGATCCAACAGTTCGAAGACACACTGCAGCTACCTTAAAAATGCGCTGTAAAACTTTGTAGAAATGTTTGCAGGTTTTTTACAACTCCCATTTCCATAAGGCCTTACACTGGGCTCGTAAGCACCTTGGGAGCAGCCGAATCATCGGCTCCGGGGTGCCGGACGGAGGAGAACTCAGCCAGTAGAGAGAGGAAAGCGTTATGAAAACTCCCATGATTTACAAAACAATGATGGCGGTCGGCGCGGGAGCGGTACTGATGTTTGCCACGACGGGGTGCGCAACCAAGAAGCACGTGCGTTCCGTGGTGGCGCCGGTGGAAGCCCGCGTAGGCGACCTCGAGACGAAGTCCGCCGAGCACGCCTCAACGCTAAGCCAGTTGGAGCGGGAAGTCGCCCAGGCCGACGAGCACGCGATGGCGGCCGACCGGAAGGCGATGGCGGCCGACCAGAAGGCCGTGGCGGCGGGCCAGGAAGCCAGCCGCGCCCAGCAGACCGCAATGCAGGCCGGCGAGCGGGCCGATGCCGCCCGCGAGGTGGCAGATAAAGGGATCCGGCGCATTGGCGACCTTGAGCGCGTGGTCGACGTGCACCGCTATCAGCTTGTCATGAATGAGAACGTTCTGTTTGGCTTCGACCGGAGCCGGTTGACGCCGGAAGCCAAGCAGCAGATCGACGAGGCCGTCCGCTCGCTGAGCGGAGTTCCGAACTACATCATCGAGGTGCAGGGCTACACCGACCGCACGGGCTCGTCCGAATACAACCTTGAACTGAGCCGGCGGCGCGCCAACGCCGTGGTTCGTTATCTCACGACTGCACACCAGGTTCCGCTGCGCCGCATTCACGTGCTGGGCGTCGGGATGGTGGAGGAGCCGGCGCGGTCAGCCGAAGCGCGGCGGCAGAGCCGTCGCGTGGAGCTGAAGGTCTTCGCGCCGGAAGGCACCGACGTTCGCAGCACGGGAGTGCAGGCTACTCCCTCGGCCAAGGCCGGACTGTAAAAGAAGCCCTCCTGCGTTGGGCCGACTCAGGCCGGGCGTTCGCGCCCGGCCTTTTGTATCTTTGGCCGGCCACTGCATCGTCGGCGGCCGCTCGCAGATTGGCGTGTTTAGGTATGTATCAGGCCGTGACCCGCGACTTATCATCGAGCACGGGGAAGCACAGGCGGAAGGTAGTTCCCTGCCCCGGCCGGCTGGTGAAGTCGATGGTCCCGTTGTGCAGTTGGACGACCTGGAAGGCTACGGCGAGGCCGACGCCGGAGCCGCTCTTTTTCGTCGTGAAGAAAAGGTGAAAGACGCGATCCTGCACATCGGCCGGCATGCCCACGCCCTCGTCGGCAACCGTCACCAGGTAGTCGGAATAGGAGCGCTGGATCTCGAGTTCCAGTCTTCCGCCTTCGCGCATCGCCTCGATCCCATTGACGATCACGTTCAGGAGCGCCTGTTTCAGCATCTCCGGGTCACCGAGCACAACGGCCGGCTCCCTGGGCAGCCGGACTTCGCCCACGATCCTGCGCCGGGACATCTCGCTGGAAAGCAACTGCATCACTTCGTTGACGATCGCGGCGAGGTTGACCGGGCGCATTTCGAGTTCGACCGGGCGGGTAAATTCGATGAAGGTCTTGACGACACGGTCCAGCCGCGCCACCTCCCGGCCGATCACCTCGATTTCGCCTTCGGCCGAAGCGTTATCCTTACCAACTTTCGAGCGCAGGATTTCCAGGTGGAGTGCGATGGCATTGAGTGGGTTCTTGATCTCGTGGGCGACGCCGCCGGTGAGGCGGCTGATGGCGGCCAGGCGGGTGGAGACGTCGAGCTGGGTCTGGAGCTGGGTGCGGGTTTCGGCGTCTCGCAATGTGACCAGGGTCGCCAGTCGTCCGGCGCCGCTCTGATGGTCGAGCAGCTCGACATTCAGCAGAAGCCTGGCCGTTCCACCCTCGCCGACCGGGATTTCCATCGGGTAATCGTGCAACGGCTGATGAAACTCGACGGCCCGCTGCACGGCACTGCCGATAGGGCTGTCAGGGGGAAAGACCTCCGTCAGCTTCCGGCCGAGCAGATCGGCCTGGTCGCGGCCAAGCAGGCGCTCGGCCGGCCGGCCGGCGAGCACAAGCCGGTCGTCGGGATCGAACAGCAGCACGGCCTCATCCAGCCGCTGGAGCATCCGCTCGATGTTGCCCCGCAGCTTGCTCACGTCCTCGCGCGCCAGCAGCATCTGCTTGCCGAGGAGGTTCAGTTTTACCTGGACGGCGGCAAACTCTTCGGCTTCGTACCGGGAGAGGGAGTCCAGGGAGGACTGTCCCGCGCTGATCCGGTCGATCGCCTCGCTGAGGCGGGCCAGAGGCCGGAGCATCACGTTGGCGATCAGGGCGGAGAGGCCGACGGCGGCAAGCAGAGCCATGAGCGAGAGAGTCAGCAGCCGGCGCAGGTGCGGGACGATTTCATTGCGGAAGATGACGGAGGAGACGACCACGCGCACGTCGAAGAAGGGCGGGTCGTCCGGGAGCGCCGAGAGTGTGGCCGAGACCTGGTAATCGGAGCTGTGGGAAAGGATGCGCGCCAGGTTGCGCCAGAGATCCAGTCGCTTCCAGGCTTCGAGTTCAGGGAGGGGCTCGGCGAATTGGCCGATGCGCTGTGGATCGGCGGAAGCCAGAATCCGGTCCGAAGCATCCGTGATCAGGATGTCCACGACGGTTTTGGAGTGGGCCCGAATGGACTCAATCAGCGAATGCAGTACGGGGTCGGTCGAGATGACCTCGGTCCAGACGGCGCGGGTGGATTCGGGATCGTTGTTGGGGGGGAGATGGGCGGCGGCGCGCTCATCAACGCGTTGCACTACCAGCTCTTGTATCTGCTGTAGACTGATGCTGGCCCGTTCGTGGGCATCGTCGAACTGCGACTCGGCGAGAGCATAAAGGTGGAAGGCGGAAAGGGCCGCCACGACCGCTGCGACCAGCGCAACGATGGAGACCAGCAAGCGTGACTTGAGAGACATCGTGCAGCCCACATCCACACGGCCGGGCCGGCCGTGCGCCTCCCTCAGGAGGATGTCGCTTCGTTCTCCGCGGCGCCGTACTCCTTGAGCTTATTGAACAGCGTTTTCAGGCTGATCCCGAGAATTTCGGCCGCGCGCGTCTTGTTGTTCTTTGTGTGCTGCAGCGTCAGAAGAATCAAAGCCTTCTCCGCATCATTCACTGTGGAACCGACTGGAAGCTTGACAGAGTCCAGATCGTTGACCGGGTGGCGGCCCTGCTGTCCGGCGACAGCGCCGAAATCGTGCGGCAGGTGCACCGGCATGATGGTGCCCTCCCCGGCAAGAATCACGGCGCGCTCCAGCACGTTCCTGAGTTCGCGGACATTGCCGGGCCAAGTATGGCGCCGGAAGATGTCAAGGACGGAAGGGTCCAGATCCGTGACCCGGCAGGTATGCTTCCGGTTCAGATCGGAGAGCAACGCTTCGGCAAGGACCGGGATGTCCTCCAATCGCTGGCGCAGCGGCGGGAGCGAGATGTGGAAGACATTCAGACGATAGTAGAGGTCGTCACGGAGTTCGCCCTTCCGCAGCGCCTCCTCAAGCACTTTGTTGGTCGAAGCGATGACACGGACATCGACGACGATTTCGCTCTTGCCGCCGAGCCGGCGAACGCGGGAATCTTCGAGAACCCGCAGAAGCTTGGCCTGGGTAGCAACCGGCATGTCGCCGATCTCATCGAGCAGCAGCGTACCATGCTGTGCCAGTTCGAAGCAGCCCGCGCGGCGCTCCACGGCTCCGGTGAAGGCGCCTTTTTCGTGGCCGAACAGTTCGCTTTCCATGAGCGTCTCCGGCATCGCCGCGCAGTTAATGGCGAAAAAGGGGCCGCTGCGGCGCGGGCTCAACTCGTGGATGGCGCGGGCGACCAGTTCTTTTCCGGTTCCGCTCTCCCCTGTAATCAGCACGGCGGCCTTGCTGGGCGCCACCTGGCGGATAAGGGAGAAGACCTGCTGCATGGCGGCCGAGTTCGAGACCAGATCCCCCAGCAGCCCTTGATAGCTTAGCTGCCGCTGGAGCCGCTCGGTCTCCTCGGTGAGCTTGCTCTGCGAGGCCGCTCGCTCCAGCAATATACGAAGCGCGGCCGGCTGGATCGGCTTCTCCAGAAACCAGAACGCGCCGAGGTCGTGAATGGTTGCGACCGCCGTTTCAATATTGCCGAAGGCGGTCAGGACAATGGCTGGCGGAACAGACCCTTGCGAAGAGAGGCGCCGCAGGAGCTCGAAGCCATCCATTCGCGGCATCATCAAGTCCGTTATGATGACGTGTACAGGTGAGAGGGACATCTTATCCAGGGCCTCCTGGCCGTCAGCGGCCGTTTCGGTGGAGAAGCCCCAGGAAGAGATCATGCTCGCGAGCCCTGCGCGTTGGTTCTCTTCGTCGTCAACTACCAGCACCTTAGTGATGGAGGACGAGTAATTTCCCATCTAGTCCACATTGTAGCCGACTGGCGAACGCGGATGGGCGATATTTCTTATAAATCGAGTGTTGATTTTTCCGAGTCTGTCCGTTGCAGGTTCCGTATACGAGTCCGGCTGTTCCCGCAACATCCTGATACAATTCTTGGTTGGCGCGGTCCGGTTGAGCGAAGCGGACCAGTGCTGACTCAAGGAGAAACTCTGTATGCGCGGAAACGAAAAAGTGCTCGCCCACCTTCAGGAGGTGCTCAAGGCCGAACTGACTGCCATCAACCAGTATTTTCTACACGCCGAGATGTGCGAAAACTGGGGCTACATGGCTCTGGCCAAAGCGGGCCGGAAGGAGTCGATCGACGAGATGAAGCACGCCGAGGCCCTGATCGAGCGGATTTTGTTCCTGGACGGCCTGCCGAACCTGAGCGAGCTGTTTCCGATCCGCGTCGGGGCCAATGTGAAGGCGCAACTCGAAGCCGATCTGGCGCTGGAACTGGAGGCGCTGCCCCGCCTGAACAACGCCATCAAGACCGCAACCGAAGTCGGCGATAACGGCTCCCGCGAACTGTTCGAACGGATTCTGAAGGACGAGGAACACCACGTGGACTTCCTTGAAGCCCAGCTTCACCTGATCCAGGAGATCGGCTACGAGAACTACCTGGCCCAGCAGCTTGGCGAAGGCGAAGGGCACTAAGGACGCCGCGCGGCGGTCGCGAGGGGTGGTTTCGATGCGGCGAGTGATTCTTGTTCTGCTGCTGGCGATCGCGGTCCGGCCGGCCGGCGCTCAGTCGGAACCGGCGGGGGCCGCGCGCGCCAAGGCTGCCATCGAGCGGCTGAACGTTGCCGGCAGCGTCCTGATGATCGCGGCGCACCCGGATGACGAGTCGACCGCTGTGCTGGCCTATTTCGCCCGCGGCCGGCACGTGCGGACGGGCTACCTGTCGCTCACGCGCGGCGAAGGCGGGCAGAACCTGATCGGGTCCGAGCTGGGCGAAAAGATCGGACTGATCCGCACACAGGAGTTGCTGGCCGCCCGGCGCATCGACGGGGCGGAGCAGTACTTCACCAGAGCGGTCGATTTCGGCTTCTCAAAGTCAGCCGCCGAGACGCTGTCGAAGTGGGGCCGGGAGGAGGTGCTGGCCGACGTCGTCTGGACGATCCGGCGCTTCCGTCCCGACGTGATCATTCTGCGGTTCTCGGGAACGCCGCGCGACGGCCACGGCCATCACCAGGCCTCGGCGATGCTCGGCAAGGACGCTTTTGAAGCGGCGGCGGATCCGAAGCGATTTCCGGAGCAGCTCCAGTGGGTTCAGCCGTGGCGGGCCAGGCGTGTCGTGTGGAACGTCTTCTCGTTCTCGCGAGAGCAGGAGCGGGAGGCCTCGGTACCGGCCGGCCAGGTGGAAATCGATACCGGCGAGTTCAATCCCCTGCTCGGATACTCCTACGAAGAGCTGGCCGCCGTGAGCCGGAGCCTGCACCGGAGCCAGGCGATGGGTTCGGCCGGCCGCCGGGGTTCGGTGAAGCAGCGGTTTGTCCACGTGGCTGGCGAGCCGGCCCAGACGGATCTGTTCGACGGCATCGATACGACATGGAAGCGCGTCGGCGGCGGGCAGATGGCGAGCTTGCACCTTGTTGAGGCGATGCGCGCCTTCGCCGACCACAGGCCTGAGAACGCCGTGCCGGCGCTGCTCAAAGCGCGGGCCGAGATGGCGCGGCTGCAAGGATACTGGCCGGAGCGGAAACTGGCCGAGATCGACGAGGCGATCGCCGCCTGCACCGGATTGTGGCTCGATGCGGCCGCCGACCAGGCAATGGCCTTTCCCGGCGGGACCGTCGCGATATCGCTCGACGCCGTGAACCGTTCCGGCATCCCGATGCGGCTGGAGGAGATCCGGATCGAAGGCGCCCGGATCCCGGCCTCCACGGTACGGGTCAACCGGCCTCTTCCTTACAACGACCGTTATCGGGGCGGGTCCAAGGTGCAGATCCCGGACGACCATCCGTATTCGCAGCCGTATTGGCTACGCGCGCCGCGCCGCGGCGATCTGTACACGGTAACCGACCGGGAGCTGCTGGGGCTGCCCGAGGGACCTCCCGTGCTCGAAGCGCACTTCCGGGTTGGGGTCCAGGGCGAAACGGTCGAGTTCCGGCGGCCGGTGCGGCGGCGGTATGTCGACCGGGCGCTCGGCGAGTTGACACGGCCGATGGAAATTGCTCCTCCGGTGGCGGTGCGCATCTCCGATACTCCGATCCTGTTTCCGACTACGGCGCCACGGAACCTGGAAGTCGAGATCCGGGCGAATGCGCCGGCCGCCAAGGGGACGGTGCGAATCGAGGCGCCGCATGGCTGGCGTACCGAGCCCGCCGCGCATAGCTTCGAGATCGGATCGGCGGGCGAACAGCGAAGCGTGACGTTCCGGGTTACTCCGCCGGCAGGGGAGACGCGATGCGACGCAATCGCCGTCGTAACGGTGGGTGGCCGGGAGATCCGGTCGTCGATGCACGTGATCGAGTATCCGCACATCGACCCGCAGACGACCTTCCCGCCCTCCTCGGTCGCACTGGTCCGGACCGACGTGAAGAATCTGGCGGCCCGAGTCGGCTATGTCATGGGCGCGGGCGACGCGGTGCCGGATGCCCTGCGGCAGATCGGGTCGGAGGTGACGCTGCTCGATGCCGACGCCCTGGCGCACGGCGATCTCAGCCGCTTCGACGCGATCGTGACCGGCGTCCGCGCCTACAACCAACGCGCGGATCTGCGGGCTAATCACGAGAGGCTGATGGAATACGTGAAGGCCGGCGGGACGCTCGTGGTGCAATACAACGTCGCCGAGGGCGGCTTCTTCTCGCCCGAAACCGGCGCTCTGGCGCGGATTGGACCGTATCCGTTGAAGGTGGGGCGGCAGCGGGTGGTTGAGGAAGACGCTCCGGTGGTGATCCCAGACCCGGCGCATCCGGTGCTCCAGAAGCCGAACCCGATCCGGCAGGCGGACTTCGAGGGCTGGGTGCAGGAGCGGGGACTCTACTTCGCCAGCGAATGGGATCCGCGCTACCAGCCTTTATTTTCATCGCATGACGCCGGCGAGAATCCGCTTCCCGGCGGGATGCTGTACACGCGATATGGCGACGGCGTCTACATGTTCACGGGGTATGCCTGGTTCCGGCAGTTGCCGGCGGGGGTGCCCGGCGCCTACCGGATCTTCGCGAACCTGATCAGCGCGGGGAAAGCGCTCCGATGAGCAACCGGCCGCCGGAGTCCGTCCGCCGCGTTCCCGACGAGCCGCCCCCGTTTCTCGGCACATGGCGCCGCATCTATGTCGCTGTGGTCATCTACCTTGCGGCGATCATCCTGCTCTTTTATCTTTTCACCAGGGCGTACGCGCCATGAGGATGCTGGACTGGTGGGTGCTGGTCGGCTCGCTCGTATGCATCGTCGCTTACGGATTATGGCGCGGGCGCGGCAGCGACAGCACCAATCAGTTTCTGCTGGCCGGGAAGACGATGCCCTGGTACGCCATGGCATTGTCCATCATGGCGACGCAAGCCAGCGCCATCACCTTCGTTTCGACCACGGGACAGGCTTACGTTGACGGGATGCGCTTCGTGCAGTTTTACTTCGGCCTCCCGCTGGCAATGATCGTGATCTCGGCGACCGCGGCGCCAATCTTCCATAAGGCGAACGTTTACACGGCCTACGAGTATCTGGAGCAGCGCTTCGACGCCAAAACGCGCGCGCTGGTCAGCGCGATTTTTCTGATCCAGCGCGGGCTGGCCGTAGGACTGGCGCTGTATGCGCCGGCCGTGGTCCTGACGGTAATTCTGGGCTGGCCCGATCACATCACGACCATGATCATGGGCCTGCTGGTGATTCTGTATACCGCGGCCGGCGGGATCAAAGCCGTCACATGGACGGATGTCCAGCAGATGTTGATCATGTTCGTCGGCCTGTTCGTTGCACTCTTCGTCGCGGTATCGCTGCTGCCGGCAGAAGTCAGCTTTTTGGACGCAGTCTCGCTGGCGGGCGCAGCAGGGCGCCTGAATGCGGTGGTGACAAGCTTCGACTTCCATGACCGGTACAACATCTGGAGCGGCATCATCGGCGGGATGTTCCTGGCGCTGGCTTACTTCGGCACGGACCAATCCCAGGTGCAGCGCTATCTGACCGGCAAGTCGATCGCGCAGAGCCGTCTGAGCCTGCTGTTCAACGCGGTCGCGAAGATTCCGATGCAGTTCTTCATCCTCTTCATCGGGGCGATGGTCTTCGTCTTCCATATCTTTGTGCAGCCGCCGCTGTTGTTTCAACGGGGCGAACTGGAGAAGATTCAGGCGCCGGAGTTTCGGACGGAGTATGCGCCGGTGGAGCAGCGCTTCTCGGAAGCCTTCACAGCGCGCCGCGAGGCCGCCTACCGGCTGATCGACGCGCGGCGCAGCGGCGATGCGGCAGCCTGGAACGAAGGAGCCGAGAGCTACCGCACGGCGCAGGCGGGCATCGACGCCGCCCGGACGGATGGGGCGCGCCTGGTGGAAAAGGCAAACGGCGCACCCGGCTTCAACGACACCAACTACATCTTCCTTTCATTCGTAACGCGCTACATGCCTGTGGGCGTGGTGGGGCTGATCCTGGCGGCCATCTTTGCGGCGGCGATGTCGACGATCTCGGCCGAGATCAATTCTCTCGCTACGGTGTCGGTGATCGACATCTACCAGCGGCACGTCCGGCGGGGAGCGACCGACCGCCACTATTTGAACGTCTCGCGTGTCGCGACGGCGTTCTGGGGCTTCTATGCGGTCTTCACGGCGCAGTTTGGGAAGAACCTGGGATCGCTGATCGAGGCCGTCAATATGGTTGGTTCCCTGTTCTACGGCGGGCTGCTGGGAGTTTTCGCGCTGGCCTTCTACTTTCCGAGGGTCGGCGCCCGGGGCGCTTTCACCGGCGTGATCGTGGGCGAGGCGGCGATCTTCGCGGCCCGATTCTTCACGCCGATCTCGTTTCTCTGGTACAACGTGATCGGCGCGGTGGTGGTGGTTCTGACGGCCGTGCTGATCTCCCGGACCGAGCGGCCGCGGTATCTAAAATAGACTCCAGGCTGGGCGGCTTTGCTGCCGCCCAGTGTGATCCATTGCAGCTAACGCGGACGCAGGCCGCCGGCCAGATCGGCGGTCGTGACGGGAGCCTTCTCTCCGATCATGACCGGCTCCATGATTTTGATCAGCAGACGGGCCTCGGGGATATTCATCTTCGGACCGCGCGCCGGCAGCATCAGTACCTGGAACGGCGCGGTCGGAGGAAAGGTGAGGAAGAAGGCATCGCGCTTGGCGTGCCCCCGGCCGACGATGGTCCTGTCCTTCACCTTGAAATGTTTGGTCTTGCGCGAGTTGCGGCGTCCTACCTGCGCGGAGACGAGTTCCGCGTTCAGCGGGAAGACGCACCAGTTTGGCGTGATGAGCTGCTCGAAGGCGACCTGGAAGGCGGCGCGGCCGACGAAGCGTCCCGCCTGCTTGGAGGTCACCACCTGGCCCTTGATCTTGCTGTACTTGGGAATCAGCAAGGGGCCGTACGGGCCGATCCGTACATTATCGTTGACGGTGAAAAGCATCGGCCCGAAAGTCGTGCCGGCGATGATCGGCTCATCGGGAGTAATCGACAGCGTAATGCCGTCGGGCAGGAAGGTGGCGCATTCCTGGCCCTGGCCGAAGACGCTGCCGGCGAAAAGCAGCCCGATGAGGAGGCCGGAGAGATTTCTATTATTTATCTTCATGCTTTCTCTCAGCTCCGCGGGCCGGCCGCCGACGAGTTCCGCCGCAGACCCGGCGCCGCTTGTTACACTTCATCGGTTGACCGGCGCTGGCCGCACTGAGGAGATCAGGGGACGTCACCGGTAAAAGGATCGGGTTGTAGAGTCGGAGACCGGAGCAACATGCAGAAGGGGTGCCGCAGCTCCTGGAATTCGCGTCGATCGGACCGAAGCGTTTCATAAGAAACCACGCCAGACGGGCGGTTCAGCAGATCGGTTCAACGCGCGAAGGTGAGATCGGACTATGCCGTCACGAGCAGGTGCAACAGTCAGGAGCGAGTGTGGAAGCCGAATTCAGCGAGACACGGAGCGTTGCTTTGCGCGAACGACTCACCTTGCTTCCTTTATACCCGTCGGGAGCTCCTGTCGTCAATGGGTGGGGCTTTGCGATGTGGGCGTGAAACGCCCTCTGCGGGGCCCGGTCTATATAGACGGGAGCGAATCTCGGATGGATGTCGGCAAGGCGTTGGTCGCCGGGATGACGGCAGGCGCGGTCATGAGCGTGATCCTGGCGCTGGCCCGAATTCTGGGCATGCCCGTCAATATGGAGATGCTGTTGGGGACAATGGCGGGCCTGGACGCCGGCTTCCGCACGTGGCTGCTTGGGTTCGCGTTCCATCTGGCGATTTCGGCTACCATCGGAGTCATTTACGCGGCCGGCTTCGAAGGCGTGACGCATCGCGCCGGTGCGCTGATCGGCATGGGCTTTTCCCTCTTTCATATCGCCTTCGCGGGAATCATCGTCGGAGTGCTGCCGGAACTGGCGCCTCGGACGCCCGCTCCGGTTCCCCCGCCGGGGCCCTTCTTCTCAAATCTTGGCCTTGGCGCGGTCTTTCTTTTCGTCCTCGTACACGTTGTCTACGGCGGCATCGTCGGCGTGCTCTATCATCCGGAGCCTCAGCCCCGGACGGGGGCGCAGCCGTTGTGAATGGCGGGTCTCGCGTCTCTCGTGCCAGACTGATAGGGAAATGAAAGCGGTCAGGAGATCATCGCGGTGGATCGAGTGCGCCCGCGCCGCGATGGAGCGGGAATCGGAGGCGATTGCGACGGCGGCGCGCCGGCTGAATGATAATCTCCTCGATGCGGTCGATCTGATTCTCGATCACGCCGGCAAGGTCATTGTGACGGGGATGGGGAAATCCGGGCACGTGGCGCGCAAGCTGGCGGCCACGCTGCAGAGCACGGGAACACCGGCGGCCTTCCTGCATCCGGCCGAGGCGCTGCACGGCGACTTCGGCCTTTGCCAGCCGCGCGATCCGGTGATCATGATCTCCAAGAGCGGATCGACGGGCGAACTCCTGGGACTGATCGAGCCCTTGCGGCGCAGCGACTGCCCGCGCATCGGCATTCTGGGCAATCCGTGTTCGCCCCTCGGCGCCGGAATGAATGTGGTGCTGGACGCCTCGGTGCAGCGGGAAGCCGATCCGCACAATCTTGCGCCGACTGCCAGCGCGGCCGTCGCGCTCGCCCTCGGGCACGCGCTTGCCGTGGCCCTCATGGAGGCGCGCGGCTTCACGCCTGAACAATTCTATGCACTGCATCCGGCCGGGCAGTTGGGCCGTATTCTGCGGACGACAGTGCGGGAGGCAATGCATCGGGATGAAGAGGTCGCCTGGGCGAGTCCCGCCGATTCGGTAAAGGCCGTTGTCATCGCGATGACGCGGCATCCGCTGGGCGCCGCATGCGTCGTGACCGAGGACCGGAAGCTGTTGGGCCTGATCACCGACGGCGACCTGCGCCGCGTGTTGGAGTCGCACGACGACATCCGCGGACTACGGGCCGGCCAAGTGATGACCGCCTCGCCCATTACGATCGGCCCGGAAGCGCTGCTGCACGAGGCACTCCGGCTGATGGAGGACCGGCCCTCGCAGATCTCGCTGCTTCCCGTTGTCGAGCCGGACGGGCGCTGCCTGGGCATCATCCGGGTGCACGATCTCTACCAGGGCCTAGCCGCGAATCGCGACTAAATGTGGTACATCAGGGGCTCGCCCGCCAAGCGCTGATCTTTGATCTCATCGACGGCCCGGCAGATCTCGGCCAGCGTGGTGCGGTCCAGGATCGCGGCCATGGCGTCGCGCACCTGCTTCATGACGACGCGGGTCTCGCAGGTTTCGATATCGGCGCACTCGTCACACTTGCGGAAGGCGCTTTCGCTCGCGCAGGCCAGCGGCGCCAGCGGGCCGTCGATCACACGGACCACAGCGCCGATGGTGACCTGGTCCGGAGGTTTGCTGAGGTGATAGCCGCCACCCCGGCCCTTCTTACTGGTCACGATGCCGTGGTTGCGAAGCTCGAGCAGAATCGCTTCGAGAAACTTCTTGGGGATGCCCTCCTGTTCGGCAAGCGTGGCGATGAGGACGGGTCCGCGGCCGTACTCGCGCGTGAGGACGTAGAGCGCCCGGAGTCCGTACTTGGCCTTTTTCGAGAGAGTCTTCAAGCGCCTGGAATCCCTAATCCCAAGGCTACCGTCGAAGGTCCGGGAACGCAATAGCGGGTACATGGGACAATAGAAAATTCATGCCGGAACGTATCGAACGAATTGAAACCTTGCAGGTTCCTCCGCGGTGGGGCCTGCTGCGCATCGTGGTCAGCGGAGGGCTGACCGGCTACGGAGAGTTTACGGTGGAGGGGCAGTTGGACGCGGCCGAGGGCTGCGTCCGGGAGCTGGCCGAGCAGTTCATCGGTCAGGACCCGCGCGACGTGAAGCGTCTGGTTCGCGGCTGCTATGACCGCAGCTTCTATCACGGCGGCGCGCACTATATGAGCGCGCTCGGCGGGATCGAGATCGCGCTGTGGGACATCGCCGGGAAGCTCACGGGGCAGCCGGTCTACCGCCTGCTCGGCGGCAAGGTGCGCGATAAGGTGAAAGTCTACCGTTGGGCGGGCGGCAATAACAACGCACCGCAGATGGCCGCCGAGGAGGCGGCTCGCGTCGTTGCAGAGGGCGCCCGCGCGATCAAGATGAACGCCTGCCCGCCGCTGGCCGCCGTCGACACGTACGGGGGCATCCGGGCCGCGGTCGAGCGAGCCAGGGCAGTGCGCGCCGCCGTTGGGCCGTACATCGACGTCGCCTTTGACTTCCACGGGCGCTGCAATGTCCCGATGGCGCGGCGGCTGGCCAGGGAGTTGGAGTTCGCCGATCCGCTTTTTTATGAAGAACCGGTGCGGCCGGACTACAATCGCTGGCTGCCGGAGATCGCCTCTCTTACGCATGTGCCGATCGCTACGGGCGAGCGCATGTGCACCGTGGCGGAATTTTCCGACGTGGTTGCGAACCGCGGCGCGCATATTCTCCAACCGGACCTAGTGCACGTGGGAGGCATCAGCAACGCGGCCGAGGTCGCGGGCCTGGCCGAAGCCAACGGCATCGCGCTTGCGCCACATTGCCCGCTGTCGCCGATTGCCTTCATGGCCTGCCTGCACGTGGTGGCGCAGTCGCGCGCGGGCTGGATTCTGGAGTGGTCGAAGGGCATTCACTACAACGCCTCGCAGTCGACCCTGGAAGTCGATCCGTGGATGCGCTACATCGACGAGTCCGACTGGCCGCAGTTCGACGTCGACGAAACCGGACATCTGTCGATCCCCGAGGGGCCGGGACTTGGCGTGCGCATCAACTGGGAGGAAGCGGTGCGGGCGTCGCGGGACAAGGTGATCTGGCGCGACGAAGCGATGTGCCTGCCCGACGGGACGCGCGCGAACTGGTAACGAGAGCCGCTGGCTGTACGAATGCAGGCAGGAACCGGGTGAGAGCACTTATATCCCTGCTATTGCTTTCGATTCCGCTGGCCGCACAGGATGTGGAATTCACGGTCCGGACACGCCTGGTCCTTGTTCCCGTGACGGTTACCGATGGCAAAGGCCGGTTCGTCGACGGCCTCGACGGTTCGGAGTTTGTTGTACTCGATAACGGCCGTCCGCAACGCGCAACTGCCGACACGTTCGGCACAGGTGTGGCTCCGATTGCACTGATGGTGGCGGTGCAGTCCTCCGGTATCTCGGCGCCGGCGCTAGCTAAGGTGCGGAGGATCGGCGGGATGATTCAGGTCCTGGTAACCGGAGAGCGGGGCTGCTCCGGCCTGGTGTCGTTCGACGACCGCGTCCGGTGGCTGGAGGACTGCACGCACGACTCCGAGGCGCTCCGCCGCGCCTACGGCGCCCTGCGGCCGAGCCAGGCGGCCAAGAAAGGGCGGATGCTGGATGCGGTCTATGAGGCCACGCAGCGGCTGGCCGGTAGGGCCGATGTGCGGCGGGTATTGCTTGTCATCTCAGAATCGCGCGACCGCGGCAGCGAAACGGATGTTGAGACCGTCGTTTTAGCTGCGCAGAGCGCAGGCGTGACGGTCTACACGGCAACTTACTCGGCCTTCAAGACCGGGCTGCTGACAAAACCGTCGGACGGCCCGCTCCTCCGACCTCCGGAGCCAGGGAGGGCGCCGGACGTAACGGCGAGCCGCTATCCGCCGACGGTGCCGCCTGAGGCGCAGCGGCTGGATATCCTCGGGGCATTCGGCGAATTGTTCCGGCTCGGCAAGGTGAATGCCGCCGAGGTCCTGGCCGGAATGACGGGAGGGGTGGCCTACTCCTTCGCGCGGCAGCGGGCGCTCGAGGAGGCCGTGCAGGCGCTGGGGGTGGAACTCCACAGCCAGTACGTCCTCAGTTTCACACCTGAGCTGGCCGAACCTGGCTATCATCGCCTCGAGGTGAAGATCACCCGCCCCGGCACGTATACGATCCGGGCGCGGCCGGCGTACTGGGCAACGCAGGGCGGACCGTAGTATAAATACAGCCGAAGGAGAAACCATGGCGCTGTACATGCTCCAAGTCGCTTATACCTCGGGCGGCATCGCTGCCCTCGTCGCCAACCCTCAGGACCGTTCCGAAGCCGTGCGCGCCCCAATCGAAAAGCTCGGTGGTAAACCTCAGCATTTCTGGTTCTCGTTCGGCGAGTATGACATTGTAGGCATCGTCGAGATGTCTGACAACGTAAGCGCTGCCGCGTTTGAAATCGCTGCTAAGGCAGGCGGCGCATGCAAGAGCGTCTTGATCACGCCCCTGCTGAGCATCAGCGAGGGATTAGAGGCCCTGAAGAAGGCCGGCGAATGCGGCTATAAGGCTCCGGCGGCGGCCGCGGGGCAGGCCTGAAGTCTGATCGCCCCGCCGGTTCGGGCCGGCGGGGCTCCATAGGATCGAAGTGAAGAAAAGAAGTTTTTTGCAATTACTTTCGGTGGCCATGGCGAAGCCTTCCATGTTCGCCATGCCGCCCCAGGCGCAACGGAGACTGTCGAACTGGGCCGGCAACCTGACCTACAGCACGCATCGGGTGCAGGAAGCGGCTTCGATCAACGAGATCCGCTCGGCCGTCCGATCGAGTGAGCGATTGAAGGTCCAGGGCACCCGGCACTGCTTCAACACGATCGCCGACAGCCGCCACCAGCTGCTCTCGCTGCGGGGGATGAACAAGATACTCTCGATTGACACAAAGCAACGGACAGCGAAGGTCGAGCCCGGCGTGCGATACGGCGATCTCGCACTGGCGCTCGAGAGCCAAGGATTCGCCCTGCACAACCTGGCGTCGCTTCCGCATATCTCGGTGGTGGGCGCATCGAGCACGGCCACGCACGGCTCGGGTGAGAAGCTTGGAAATCTGTCGAGCGCGGTCTCTGCTTTGGAGTTGATGACGGCGTCGGGCGAGGTTGTCGAACTCTCGCGTGGAGACGGCGAGACGTTCCGCGGAGCCGCCGTGGGACTCGGCGCGCTTGGCGTGTTGACGAGCATTACTGTCGATATCGAGCCGACGTATTCGGTCCGGCAGTACGTCTATGAGAACCTCCCGCTCGGCCAGATGCGCGACCACTTCGATAAGATCCAGGCGAGCGCATATAGCGTCAGCCTGTTTACGGATTGGCGCGATAAGCGCATCAACGAGGTCTGGATCAAGAGCCGCGTGGGAGACGGCGCGCCCTTCCCCGCGGAGCCGGAGTTTTACGGCGGAAAGCTGGCAAGGCGGAACCTGCATCCGATCGCCGAGCTTTCCGCCGAAAACTGCACCGATCAGATGGGCGTGCCCGGACCCTGGCACGAGCGGCTGCCTCACTTCCGCATGGGCTTCACGCCGAGCGCGGGCGAGGAGTTGCAGGCCGAATACTTTGTGCCCCGGCGCAATGCCGTCGACGCGATCCTGGCGGTGGAGCGGCTGCGTGACCGCATCTCACCGCACCTGCTGATTTCGGAGATCCGCGCGATTGCAGCCGACGACCTGTGGATGAGCCCGTGCTATGCCGAGTCCTGCATCGCGATTCACTTCACGTGGAAGCCGGACTGGCCGGCAGTGCGGCGGGTGCTTCCGTTGATCGAGAAAGAGCTGGCGCCCTACAAGCCACGGCCGCACTGGGGCAAGCTGTTCACGATGGCTCCGGCGGAGCTGCGGTCCCGTTACGAGCGGCTGGAGGATTTCCGCCGGCTTGCAGCCGAATACGATCCGAAAGGCAAGTTCCGCAACGAGTTCCTGGACACGATGGTGTTTTCGCGATAACCGCGATAATCAGGCGGCGCCGTTCACGGGGACATCCCACGGAATGGAGTAGTCGTAAATCCAGGACATCGCTTTCTCATCGGCGAAGAAGCGGAGGGCCAGCGGCATGAACAGGTCTCGGAGAAAGACGGCCATGCGGCTCTCCAGAGCCTTATAGCTGCCACGCCGGCGGCCAGTCTTCACAATCTTCTCCGCGCGATCGCGGCGCAGTTGTTCGTATCGCGCGAGAGCAGCCTGTGGGTCCTCGATGTCCCGCAGGCACTTCGCAATCATGAGGGCATCTTCCATCGCCAGGGACGCCCCCTGCCCGGAGCTTGGCGAAACGGCGTGGGCGGCGTCCCCGAGCAGTCCGGCACGCCCGCTGTGCCAGCGCGGGAGCGAGGGCATATCGTAAATCGGGTAGACCGGCGCCTCCCTGGTGGCATCGATCAGCCGAGTGATGAAGGCGGGGTCGCCGGCGAACATTTCCCGAAGCCTGCGTTTCCACTCCGCCGTCGAAGTAGCGGAAAGTTCATCGCGGCCAGGCTCCCGCGGCTCGCCGATGTTGGCGAACCACCACGCAGTTCCGTCCTCGCGAACCGTGTAGCCGAAGAACGCCCGGCGTCCCCACACCATGTGCATCGCGTTGGGGGTCGGCGGCAGGCCGGCGCCGTGTACGATACCGCCAGCGTTCAGCAGGCCCGTGTAGCTCGGCTCGGGCGCATCGGGGTCCATAGCCTTACGGACGCGCGAGTGGATGCCGTCGGCGCCGATCAGGATATCGCCCTCGGCCTCGCTCCCGTCTTCGAAGCGCGCCGTCACTGAACCGTTTCCTGCCGTGTAGCCGACAAAGCGCCTGCCGTAGCGGATCTCGACGCCGCGCGCTGCAACCTCCTTCGCCAGGACTCTTTGCAGTGTTCCCCGCATCAGCGTGATGCTGGGCGTTTCAGCGTCCAGCCATCCATTCGCTACTTCGCCAAGCCGCCGGCCCGTCCAACTGGAAAAGGCCATGACCGGAGTCGCGATCGTTTCGGCACGCAGGAGAGGATTCAGCAGGTCCAGGTCTCGCAGCACGCGCATGCCGTTGATGCCCAGACCGAGGAAGAGCCCCTGGAATTCGACTGGGCCCGGGCGGGCCTCGTAGATCGTCGATTGCCACCCTGCTTTTTGCAGTGCCGCTGCTGCAACGACGCCTCCGATGCCGCCGCCGATTATAATCGCTTTCATGAAGCCACCTCCTGAAGTTCTTCGATTTGTATCCAGCTTTTGTATTTCTTTCGCATGAACGAAATAATAGCAGCCGGAGGACCCAGCTTGTCAAACCCAGAAGAACAGAAACGCGGGCGGGAAGAACTTCTGCGCCGCCTGGCTATGGCCGGCCGGGACATGAGCGATGCCGCTGTTGTGTTCCACTCCGTCCTTGCAGAGAAGCTCGGCCTGAGCGCGGGGGAATGGAAGACGCTCGGCCTGCTCGAGCGCTACGGGCCGCAGACAGCGGGCGATCTCTCAGAGCGATCCGGCCTGGCGCCCGCTTCCATCACGGGGATTCTGGACCGGCTTGAACGGCGCGGCTGGATCCGGCGCGGGCGGGACCCGGAGGATCGACGGCGTGTGGTGGTGACGATGCAACATCGGGCGGCCACGCGGGACTTCTCCAAATACTTCGGCGGGCTGCTCGCAAGATTGGATGAGTTGTACGAGCGGTACGGCAACGATCAGATGGAGATGCTGATCGGGTTCCTCAGCGAGGTCGCGCAACGCCAGAAGGACGCCACGATGGAATTGACGCGCGCGAAACCCAGGAGGACCAGGCCGCCTCGCGAAGAATAGGATCGGCCGGCTTGACTCCGGCCGCCGTGCGCGTAGCATGGCAACGAAGGAGGAAAGCATGGCCCTATATCTGGTCCAGGTTGAGTACACGCCGGAGGCTGCTGCCGCCCTCGTCAACAATCCGCAGGACCGATCCGAAGCAATCCGCCCATCCATTGAAAAGCTGGGCGGCAAGCTCGATCACTTTTGGATTTCGCTTGGAAAATATGACACAGCCGTTGTCGTTCAGATGCCCGATCCGGTCAGCGCCGCGGCGCTTGAGCTTGCGGTGCTCGCCGGCGGCGTCTGCAAAAGCATCATCACGACGCCGCTCCTTACCGTTCAGGAGGGCATGGAAGCGATGAAGAAAGCCGCGGCCTCCGGCTATAAGCCCCCCAGCCGATAGACTCTAAGCCAGAAGCTTTTGCACCACATGGCCGCCGACGTCGGTGAGCCGGAAATCGCGGCCCATGTGACGATAGGTCAGGCGAGTGTGGTCGAGCCCGAGGCAGTGCAGAAGCGTCGCCTGAAGGTCATGCACGTGAATCTGGTCTTCGACGATGCTCAAGCCGAACTCGTCAGTGGCGCCGATCGTCTGACCTCCCCGGAGGCCGCCTCCGGCGAGCCAGATGCTGTAGCCGTTCGGATGGTGGTCGCGGCCGATGTTGGCCGGGTCGTCCGGACGGCGTAGTTCGGAGATCGCGGTGCGTCCAAATTCCCCGCCCCAGACGACGAGGGTTTCATCGAGCAGCCCGCGCTGCTTGAGGTCCTTGACGAGCGCCGCGGCCGGCTGGTCGGTGGCGCCGCAGGTTCGCTTCAAACCGGACTCGATGCTGCTGTGGTGGTCCCAACTGGCGTGCATCAGCAGGACGAAACGCACGCCGCGCTCGACCATCCGGCGCGCCAGCAGGCAGTTCGTTCCGAAGGCGCGGGTTTTCTCCTCATTTACGCCGTAGGCGTCGAGCGTTGAGGGCGATTCTTTGGAGAAGTCCAGAAGCTCCGGCGCCGACATCTGGAGCTTGTAGGCGAGTTCATAGGAGTGTATGCGCGAGGCGATCTCCAGGTCGCCCGTGCGCTCCATGTGCTCTTCGTTGAGCTCTCGGATCAGGTCGAGCCGCGCGCGCTGCGAGGCGTCGTCGATGCCCTTGGGATTGGAAAGATAGAGGATCGGGTCGCCCTTGGAACGGAAGACCGTGCCGGCGTAGCTCGACGGGAGAAAGCCGTTGGTGAAGTTGTCCGAACCGGCGCTGGTTCCCACGCCGGAGGCGAGCACGACGAAGCCGGGGAGGTTCTGGTTTTCGCTACCCAGCCCGTAAGTCACCCAGGCGCCCATGGTCGGGCGCCCGCCGATCATGTGGCCGGTGAATAGGAAGAGCTGGCCGGGATGGTGGTTGAATGCCTCGCTGTACATGGAGCGAACGAGGCAGATGTCGTCGGCGCAGGTCGCCGTGTGCGGCAGCAATTCCGACAGTTCCATGCCGCTCTGCCCGTGCCTGCGGAACTCGAATGGGCTGCCGAGCACCGAAGCGGTCGGCTTGATGAAGGCCAGTTTAAGGTCCCTGGTCATCGAGGGCGGCAGCGGCTTGCCGTGCCATTCGCGGAGCTTGGGCTTGGGATCGAACAGATCCATCTGGCTCGGCGCGCCTTCCATGAACAGGAAGATCACATTCTTCGCGCGCGGTGCAAAGTGAGGCTTCTTCGGGGCCATCGGATTGACCGGCTCGGCCGCGCGGCCTTCGATGCCGAGCAGGTGCGCGAGCGCGATGGTTCCGATGCCGCCGGCGCAGTCACGCAGAAAGTTGCGTCGGGAATGGATGGCGATGAAGTCTTCAGGGCGCATCGGGCTACTCCCTTGTAATGAACTCGTCGAGATTCAGCAGCACGCTTGCGAGGCTGACCCAGGCGGCAATTTCGGAGCGCGACATTTCCGGCAGACCGGACGGCGCCAGTTGTGCGGCGGCCTCGGGATCGGCGTCGAAGATTCCGCGCTGCTTCTCCAGGAACGCGTAAAAGCGCCGCTGTTCGCGGTCGTTCGGCTCGCGCCCGAGCGTGCGCAGGCATAGCGCGTTGAGACGGGCCGCGGGCGAGGCTTCCGATTCCATGAGGGCGCGGTAGGCGAGCGACTCGGCGGCCTCCATGAAGGCCGGGTCGTTCAGCAGGTTGAGCGCCTGCAGCGCGCTGTTGGAGCGCTCGCGGCTGCACGCTGCGACGCTGGCCTTCGGCGCGTCGAAGTTCATGAGCATCGGATAGGGCGTGCTGCGCTGGAAGTGAATGTATAGACCGCGGCGATAGCGGTCGGCGCCCTGGCTCTCAGGCCAGGCTTCGCTGCGGTTGCCGTAGCCCAGTTCGGCGACGCCGGCCGGCTGTGGCGGGAAGACGCTCTTGCCTCCGACCTCGGTGGAGAGCAAACCGGCCGCAAACAGCGCCGAGTCACGGATCAGCTCGGCGGGCAGCCGGAGCCGGGACTGGCGGGCGAGCAGGGAATTGTCCGGGTCCACCTCACGCAGGTCCGGACGCACAGCAGACGACTGACGGTAGGTCGCCGAGGTGACGATGGTCCGGATGAGGCGCTTCAGGCTCCAGCCGTCCTCCACAAACTCCGCAGCGAGCCAGTCGAGGAGCTCAGGGTGCGTAGGCTTCTCGGCGCGCGTGCCGAAGTCGTCGGGTGTACGGACCAGTCCGCGGCCGAACAACTCTTGCCAGACCCAGTTGACGGTGACGCGGGCCGTCAGCGGGTTCCCAGGCGCGACGATCCAGCGGGCCAAATCGAGGCGTGTCGCTCTTCCATTGGCCTTCAACGGAGGCAGGACGGCGGGGGTGTCCGGCTTCACTTCGATGCCGAGCGTGCGGTAGTCGCCGCGGACGCGCAGATGGGATGGACCGGGCGCCGGGCCTTCGGCCACGGCCATGGCCTGCGTGAGCTGCGGATAACTCTGTTTCAGCTCGCGGAGCTTGCGGTCGAGTTCTTTGAACTTCACCTTCTCGTAGACCGTGGGGCCTACGGCGAAGTGATAATTCCTCACGAAGTGATCGATGAGGACGTCACGCTCGCGCGCGGAGCGCCGTTCGGGCGGAGTTCGAAGGATGTTTTCGCCGTCACCGAACTCAGTGAGCTTCAGCAGGCAGTCCCAGGCGAGGTCCCAATCGGTCCACTTGCCGGGGTTGGCCGAGGCCTCAAGCAGGCGGCGCTCCCACTCGGGCTGGAGTTCAGGGACGCGATACTCGGCGAGCAGAGCTTCGCGCCTGGCCTGATATTCGTCGCGCGTCCGCAGGTACGGGCCGAGTTCGCCGGGCATCGGGGCATCGATGTAGACCTCGTCAAGGTTCTCGAAGAAGGCATAGAGCTGGTAGTAATCGCGCTGGCTGATCGGGTCGTATTTATGATCGTGGCATTGCGCGCAGCCCATTGTGATGCCAAGCCAGGCAGTGGCGACGGTGTTGGCGCGGTCGACAGCGGTCTCGAATTGGAACTGGCGGTTGTCGATGCCGCCTTCGCGGTTGGTCAGAGTGTTCCGATGGAAGCCCGTGGCGACGCGCTGTTCGATGCCTGCGCCCGGCAGCAGGTCGCCCGCGATCTGTTCGATAGTGAATTGATCGAACGGCATGTCGCGGTTGAGGGTGTCGATAACCCAGTGGCGGTAGCGCCACGCGTAAGGCCGGCTCCAGTCCTTCTCGTATCCGTCGCTGTCAGCGTAACGGGCGCGGTCAAGCCACGGGCGGGCCCAGCGTTCACCGAAGTGGGGCGAAGCGAGGAGGCGGTCGATGGCGCGATCGTAGGCGTCAGGGCGTGGGTCTTGCACGAAGGCCGCGACTTCGTCGGGCGTCGGAGGAAGCCCGATCAGGTCGAGCGAGAGGCGCCGAAGGAGCACTCGTTTCTCCGCCTCGGGTGAGGGCGCAATCTTCTCCCGCTCGAGCCGCGACAGGATAAAGCGATCGACTGGAGAGCGGGCAGGGCCGGCATTTGTAATCGAGGGCTCGGCGGGACGGCGGATCGGCTGGAAGGCCCAGTGGGGATGGCCGGCGGGTCTGTGTTCCTCCGCAGGCGCCTGATCCGGCCAGACTGCTCCCTGGTCGATCCACGTGCGGACAGCCTCGATCTCCCCGGCGGTGAGCCGCGGGCCGGCGGGCGGCATTGCCATAAGGCCGTTTTCACCGAGGAGGCGGTGAACGAGCTTGCTGTCGGCGCTTGCGCCGGGCCGGATGACCGGACCGGAATAGCCGCCCTTGAGCGCCTCATCCCTGCGGTCGAGGCGGAGTCCGCTGATCTGCTGCGCGGCGCCATGGCAGGCGACGCACTTAGTGCGGAAGACGGGCTCGACATCGCGGGCGAAGTCGATCCGGCGCTGAGCCGGAAGGGCCATGGCAGCCAGGAGAAGGATTGGAACCAACCGGCGCGCGAATAGCATGTCCTGCTTGATTTTAAGCCGCGGGTGCGCCCCCGGCAATCCCCAGGGGTCAGGCCTCGATTGTGTCCCGGCGGAAGGCCGCCAGCGCGGTCAGGACGTTTCGCTGCCTGGAAATCGTTTTGACGAGCGTGGCGTAGCCCGGGTCGGTCGCATAGATCGGAGCAACGCGTTCGACGAACGCATCGAGGTCGCCGTCCTGCCGGTATTGCTCATAGGCTTCACGATAGGGCCGGCCGTCCATGAGCAGCCGGACCTTGTCCTCGATGGCGGCTTCGAGCGATTCGTAGGAGGCGAAGCGGCGGGACAGACGCACGTCCCACCGTCCGTCGGGGCGGCGTGTCTTCTCTGTGACGGTGGCGGCCTCCTCGGGGTCGAGACGGGCCAGTTGGGCGTCGGTCAGAACTTCGCGGGTCGCGCACCAGCGGAAGTCCTTGTGGCGGGCGGCCTTGGTCATGCCGAAGAAGTTATGCTTGCCGGTCTCCTTCGTTCCCCAGGCGGACTCGGCGGCCCACTGGGCGACGATCAGGGCGGCAGGATAGCCGAGGCGGCGCTCGACCTCTACGGCGGCTTCGGCAATCTGTGCGAGGCGTTGTTCGCGGGTCATGGCGACTCTATCTTACTGTGAAAACTTATAACCGAGCCCGCGGATCGTCAGAAAATGCTCCGGAAACTTAGGATTTTCTTCGAGTTTCTGGCGAAGCCAAGTGACGTGAACGTCCACCGTGCGGGTTGAAGGAAGAGCTGAATAGCCCCAGACTTCGCGGAGGAGTTCCTCGCGGGTAACGAGGACGCCGGGACGCTCGACCAGGTAGCGCAGGAGGTGGAACTCGCGAGCCGAGAGCGTTACTGGCGATCCGCCGCGCGTGACCTCGGCGCTCTTGAGGTTGACCGTGATCTTGCCGAAGCGCAGGCAGCCTGCCGGGGCGGCCGTGCTACGGGAGCGCCGCAGGAGCGCTTCGATACGCGCCAGCAGTTCCATCATTTCGAAGGGCTTGGTCAGGTAATCGTCCGCGCCGGTCTGGAGCCCAACCACCTTGTCGAGGACCTGGCTTCGCGCGGTCAGCATCAGGATCGGCGTCTGAATGCCGGTCTGACGAAGGCGGCGGCAGACGTCGAGGCCGCTGCGGCGCGGCAGCATGACATCGAGGAGGATCAAGTCGTATGCGCCGGTCCGAGCCTGCTCGAAGCCGCTTTCGCCGTCGGAGCAGTTGTCGACGGCATAGCCTTCGTTGCGCAGGCGGTCTGTCAGGGTCATAACCAGCCCGGGTTCGTCTTCGACCAGCAGAATGCGACTATCCATCGGCTACATGATCCGATACCGGGAGCCGGAGTGTGAAGCGCGTACCCTGCCCCAGAGCGCTCTCGACCGTCAGAGAACCGGAGTGGGCTTCAACGATCCGGCGGGCCAGCGCGAGTCCCAGACCGAAGCCGCGCGTCTGGTCCTCGATCGCTCGCCGTCCTCGGTAGAAAGGTTCAAAGACCCGATTCAATTCGGAGGCCGGAAGGCCGGGGCCGCGGTCTTCCACCACGACTTCGACCACCCCGGCTCCGTTGGCTGGGATGAGACGCGCGGTCAGCCCGATCCACTGGCCTCGCGCGCCGTGCGTTGCCGCGTTGTCGAGCAGGTTACGGAGGGCGTGCGCCAGAAGCGCCGGATCGGCTGTGACGCGGGGCAATCCATCATCGATCCTCGTCTCGAGGGTGCAGCCGGCGGCTCGAATTTCCGGATCGCACGTTTCGGCGGCGCGATGGAGCAGTTCGGCGACCTCGACCGGCTCCGGATTCAGCCGCACCTGGCCGCTCTGAAGTCCGGCAAAGCGCAAAATCTGTTCGATCATCCGGGACAGCCGGCGGCCCTCGCCGCGAATCACCGCGCCGTACCGGCGGACCTGATCGTCCGCGTGCACGACGCCTTCGGCGAGATTGTCGCCGGCCGAACAAATGACGCTCAACGGGGTCTTCAGTTCGTGGGAGACGCCCGCGACGAACTCCATCTGGAGCCTCACCAACCGTTGGGCGCGGCGAGTGGAGAGCAGCAGCGCCGCCAGGCTCACAGCCATGAGGAGAAGGACTCCAAAGCTAACCGCGAGATTCCGGAGACGGGTCTGGGCCACGGCCTGCTCGAGCGAGCCGGCCCGGTGCCTGGCCTGGAGGCGCCAGGGGCCGGGCGGCCGCTCCCAGGCGCGCGGAGGCGGTCCGCCCCGCACACCGGGCGGGGGCCCGAACCGAAGCTCGAAGAGGCTGATTTCGGCGTCGGGTTGGACGAAGAAGTCGTCAGGCAGTCCAGGATCAGTGGCGTAGGTGGCCGGGGCGCCGTCGCGAGCGCTTACGATCCGAAGGGCGAAGCCGGCGTCATCCCCGGAGGCGAAGTGCCGTTTGACGAGCGCCGGGAGGAACTGATCGGTCAGAGACGCGCGATCGATCTCAGCCACGGCCCAGGCGCTCATGAATGGTCCGTCGAACCGGCTGGGCGCATAGCGCATGCGCGGAGCGATGAGAGCAGGGATGCTGTCGTCAACGGGCACGCCACCCCGGCCTGGCATCAGCGTGTTGACCGGGACTGGCGCTCGCATGCGCTCCCGAAGCGGCTCGAATTCCTTAGGCCAAGCGGCCGGCAGGAGGCGGCCGGTACCTGACTCGTAGGCGAACAGGTCGTAGCCGCCTTCCGAGTCTGCCTCCGCGAGATAAAAGTTCCGGACCAGCCGGGCGTCAATCATCGGGTCCATGAGAAGTGACGGCTGCACCGGGTACTGGGGTTCGGAGACCAGGGTACGGAAGATCCGGCCCATCTGCTCATCGAACTCGCGCGCGACACCCTCGACGGCAGCGCGCAGGTGAGCCTGCCGGCGTTCCCGCTCGGCCTGCGCGATCTCGCCGATCCAGCGGTACTGGAGCGCAGCCAGCGGCACGAGGACCAGGGCGACGAGAATCAGCACGGCGGTCCAGAGACGCGAGTCGGCCGTGAGGCGCGTCGGCATGAGTCTTATTATCGTCCCGGCCGCCCTCGGGCGAATCAGTGTGCCGGGTTAAGAGGACGGCAAGAGTTCGTTAAGAATGTTAAGCCCCGATTTTCCAAAGCCTTAAGCAACGAATTGCCCGGAATTGCGTTTGAATGAGTGTGAAGGCAAGAGCCCGATCGAAACGTGAAACAAGAGGAGATCAAGCGATGAGATTGCGATGGACGTTGCCGTTCGTACTGGCCGGGGCCGCGCTCGCCCAAGGGCCGACAGGGCCGATGGGGCCTGGGAATCGGCCCGAACCACTGGCGGAGATCAAAGAGTACCTGAGCCTCGGCGATGGCCAGGTCGAGCAGATCCGCCAAATTCAACAGCAGGCGATGGAGAGTATCCGCGGCACTGCAACACAGCTTCGCGAAACCGAGCGGATTCTGCGGGAGAAGCTTTCGAGCGGGACGACCGATCCGGCCGAAATCGGTCGGCTCACGCTGGAAGCAGAGCGGCTGCGCAAACAGATTGGAGAGGCGCGGGCGAGCACGAGGAAATCCGTACGAGGGGTCTTGACGGCATCGCAGCAGGAGAAGCTCCAGGAACTCGAAGATGCCGCGAAGCTGATGCCGAAAATCCGTCAGGCCGCGATGTTAGGGCTCCTTGACCTCCCAACGGGTCCCAGTCTGCAGGGCCGGCCAGCCGGCGTTGGTGGCTTCGGAGGAGGCCCGCGACCGGGTCCGGGTGCTGCCGGCGCCCGGCGTTGAGACTTCGGCTGCTAACGTACCCGAAGGAGTTCGTTGGTTTGGGCCAATAGCTGATCCATCGTGAACGGCTTCCGCAAAAGGCGCGTGTCGGGCTCCAGTAGGCCGGCGTTCGACAGCGCCTTATCCGTAAATCCCGACATGTAGAGAACGCCGAGCTTCGGCATGGTTCGGCGCAGG
Organism: Bryobacteraceae bacterium; assembly: GCA_046289265.1. Classification (GTDB taxonomy): domain Bacteria; phylum Acidobacteriota; class Terriglobia; order Bryobacterales; family Bryobacteraceae; genus JBKBWD01. Next base: position 31,883 of record JBKBWD010000038.1, read on the forward strand.
CGCGCGGCAAGCTCCGGCCCGCTCAGGCCAGGCATGACGACATCGGTCACCAGAAGGTCGGCGGATGGAGAACGCGACTCGACCAGTCGGAGTGCATCGGCTGCGTTCGAGGCGGCCAGGACGACGTGTCCGGCTTGCGTCAGCGCGAGGTGGACGAGTTCCCGGACTCCAGGCTCGTCCTCGACAAGCAGAATCGTCGCAGGTTCGGCCGCCGCGACAATCCGCCTCTCCGTGCGATACGGAGCCGGGCCCGCCTTCCCGGAGATGGGCAGATGCACACGGAACGTCGCTCCCTGTCCCGGTTTGGAGTAGACCGAAATGTAGCCTCCGCTCTGCCGAACAATCCCGTAAACCGTGGCGAGGCCCAGGCCTGTCCCGCGCCCCAGTTCCTTCGTCGTGAAAAAGGGCTCGAAGATGCGGGCCCGCGTCTGGTCGTCCATCCCCACCCCGGTATCCGTGACCGCAAGAAGCGCGTAGGCGCCGGGCGGCGTCTCTCGGAGCTTCGCCCAGTTCTCGTCGATCGCGATATTCCCGGTCTCGATCAACAGGCTGCCGCCCGAGGGCATGGCGTCCCGAGCGTTCACGACCAGGTTCATGATGATCTGTTCGAGTTGCGAAGAGTCGGCCCGGACGCGGCCAAGCAGTGGATCGAGTGAGATCTGGAGCGTGATGCCCTGGCCGATCAGAGAGCCGATCAGCTCCTGCATGTCGCCGATAATGCGATTGAGATCGAGGCTCTGCGGGTGCAGCAATTGTTTGCGGCTGAAAGCCAGGAGCTGTTGCGTCAGGGCAGCCGACCGCTCCCCGGCGCGTGCGATCTCGGCGACGCTCTTTCGGAGCGGATCGTGCGGGGAGAGGCGCCGCAGAATCTGCTGGCTGTAGCCGTTGATAATCGTCAGCAAATTGTTGAAGTCGTGGGCAATGCCTCCGGCCAGACGCCCGATCGCTTCCATTCTCTGGCCCTCACGGAGTTGCTCCTCAAGCTGCCGTTGGTCGGTGATATCGAGACAGGCCCCTATGATGCGGCTGGGCACGCCTTTCCCATCCTTCAAAACCGAGCCATGGTCGAGCCAGTAACGCCACGTCCCGGCCGCGGTTTGAATCCGGTACTCTTCGTGAAACACTCCTGCCGATTCGAGAGCTCGCTGGATCGCTGCGATGACGCGCTCGCGGTCGGCCGGATGCAGGGCCTTCTTCCATCCCTCGATAGTCCTTGGAAATCCACCGGGTGCGTAGCCCAAAGCCGAGTCCACATCGCCGATCCACTCGATTCCCTCCACCCCCACGGCCCAGTCGTAAACCAGAACGTTTGCCGCGGTGGTTGCCACACGGAAACGATCGTCGCTCCGCCGCATCGCCTCTTCGGCATTCCGACGCTCGGTGATGTCGCGTCCATTGATGACGATGCCGTTGACACAGGGATCATGGATGAGATTGGTCGCGATCGCCTCCAGGACCCGCTCTCCCCCATCCTTGTGGCGTATAAGAATCTCGCGGGTGGCGCTGACGCCGGGCTGGGGCCACTCGCCGGCGATGTGGGCGTCCCGTGGATCGAGAATCTCCTGGAAGCGCCGTCCCGCAAGCTCCTCCGGAGTCCACCCGAACAGCTGAACTACCGACGGGCTCTGGTATCGGATCTCCCCGTCCGGCCCCAGGATGACCACAATTTCCTGTGCATGCTCGATGAGGGAGCGGAAGAGGCGCTCGCTTCGCACGAGCGCCTCTTCCGCCTCTTTTTGCGGGGTGATTTCAATCATCACTCCTCGCAGGCGGGTCAACTCTCCGTTCTCACTGCGGACCAGGTGGACCAGGTCACGCACCCAGACGATTCGTCCGGCCGAAGTCCGCATCCGGTATTCCAGCCGATGATCGCGTCCGGCCGCAATCTCCCGCATGCATGTGCCCACCGTCACCTTACGATCCTCCGGATGGATGATCTCGATCCAGAACCTCAACCCCTCGTCCCAGCGCGAGAGCGGATAGCCGAGCAACTGCTCGGCGTACCGGCTGACAAAGGTGAATCGCCACGTGACAGCGTCCGCCTCCCATATCACGGCGTCCACGCCGGCCAGCAGTTCGTGCAAGTGGAACGGATACGCAGAGAGGTCGGGGGGCATGAGGCGCTCGCCCTTTGGATCGACACAATCCTTCGATTTCCGTAGATGTCGCCGGCAACTTTTCTCAGGCTCGAATGAGGCGCCCGACTTGGCCCGTGTGAGAAGATAGATCGATTATGGCCGAAACACTCCTCACCGTCGTGGCAGATCTTGTGGCCAAGCCCGGCAAGGAAGAAGATCTCAAGCGGCAGTTGCTGGCCCTGGTGGATCCGACCCGCAGAGAAGAAGGCTGCGTTCAATACGACTTGCATCAGAGCACCGATGAGCCGGCCCGCTTTGTCTTCTACGAAAACTGGACCTCGCGGGGGGCTCTGGACCGGCACTTACAGTCGGCCCATATCACGGCGTTCCGTCAACTCGCCACGGAATTGCTGGCCGAACCTCCGCGCATTCTGACCTACACGCGGATCGCCTGAGCGCTGATGGCGAGCGCGGTTTCCGCCTCTCGACGCGGCGAATAGAAAGAAGCCGCTTCGCTCTCTCGCAAGGCGATCGACGAGTCGCCAGATCCGGCAGCACGTGCCTTGCAAGTGCGCGCTCTGACCGGAATCCTTATGCGCTCGATTTCAGACCGCAGAATCGCCGAACAGGCGCCGACGCCCTGTCGCTAGGGAAGGAAGACAACCTCGTAGAGCGAGCAGGCGGCGCGGAAGTAAACGACGCCTGGCGGAAGCTAGTGGGAGTCGAACCCACCTGCGACACGTAGGCGCCGCACGCTGGTTTTGAAGACCAGGCCCAGCACCGGCCAAGACTAGCTTCCAGGTCCGATTCTAGCATCCGGCCGTGCCGGCGCGTTTCCGGAGAGCCCCAGTACAGCGGCCCGCGACTTCATTGCCTCGATGCAGAAGTCGATGTGTTTGTCGAGATCGACACCGAGCTCAGCGGCGCCCGAGAGGATGTCGTCGCGGCTCACCGACCGCGCGAACGCCTTGTCCTTCAGTTTCTTTCGTACCGACTTGCCATCCACCTCGGCAATGCACCGGCCTGGCTTCACGTAGGCGATCGCGGTGAGAAAGCCTGCGAGTTCGTCGCAGGCGAACAGCGCCTTCTCCATAAGCGTTTCGCGCGGCACGCCGCTATAGTTGGCATGCGAAAGGATCGCGCGGCGAACCTCCTCGCTGACGCCGCGCGCGGCCAGGATCGGCTCGCCCTTCATCGGGTGATCCGGGGCCTGCGGGTGGATCTCCCAGTCGAAGTCGTGCAGCAGGGCCGTCACGGCCCACTTCTCCTCGTCCTCACCGAATCCTCGGGCATAGGCGATCATACATGCTTCCACCGCCAGCGCATGCTTGCGCAGACCTTCCGACTGAACGAATTCGCAGACGATGCCCCACGCCGCCTCTCGTGTGATCCCCACCGCTGATTCGCCTCCTCGCAACGAAATTGGTTCAACACTCTGTATGGTATAGTGTTGAAAGATCTTCCTGTGGGCCTGTGGCGCAGTTGGGAGCGCGCTTCCATGGCATGGAAGAGGTCGAGAGTTCGAATCTCTCCAGGTCCACCAAGCTTCCCTCCACACTTATACACTCCAACACACGATTGCTTCGAAATGTATTTGAGAATACGAATCGAAGCGAAACTTTACCAGGTCGAAAGCGAGAAAACGCGCTCCGTAGGCGACCCGGATGTGCTCCCGTATAAAAAAATGAAACAATCCTTACCGGGAAGCGTCCGAAAGACGCACAGATCGGGTGCATTTTGTTCCAAGCCGCTCGACGCGACCTTCCGTTGACGCCGTTCGGCATTCGAGCGAATTCCTGCTCGGCCGGAACGAAAGGAGAAAGTATGCGGAACGGGTTGGAGCTTCGACGCAAGACGCCCCGCCGCTGCTGCGGGCCGTTGAGCGAACACGAGCGACCCTTTCAGGCCCTGTTTGATAGCGTTCCGGATGCTGTCCTGATCACGGACGATAAGGCGCTCATTCTGGATTGCAATCCGGCCGCTACAAGGCTTTTCGGTCTTGGGCACGATAACATTACGGGCCAAGGCATAGAGCAGTTCCTTGCGCTCCCGGACAATCGGAGCGTGACCGACGTCTGGACCGCCTCGCTGCTGTCGATCCGGCATCGGTCAAAGACGGAGTACCTGGTTCGGCGGCCCGACAACACGAGGCGCTACGTCGAGGCCGCGATGCAGGCAAACTTCCTGCCGGGCCGCCACCTCGCCATCCTCCGCGACATCACCGACCGAAGGCTGGCACGACGGAGACCGGCCACTGAGCACACCATCACCCGGCACCTGTCGCAGGCCGAAAGTTTCGACCAGGCTGCCGGGCCCGTGCTGCGTGCGATCCGTGACGGCTTCGATGCCGATATGGCTCAGCTTTGGCGGCACGACCGCGCAACCGGACGCCTGCTGCTCGACAACGCCTGCGTTCCGGCGGCTTACCGCTCGTTCCATCGGGAGTGCCGGTCCTGGAGCCTGGCTCCGGGGGAGGGACTTCCGGGGCGCGTGTGGGAGAGCCGCTCTCCGGCCTTCATCACGGATTTGGCCAGGGACGCCGGGCTTCCAGGCTACGCGGCCGCCTCCAAGTGCGGGCTGCGCGCCGGCATCGCCATTCCGGTTTTCGAGAACGATGAGATCTTCTGCGTTCTTGAAATCTTCTATCGATTTTCCGTCGAGCCGGACGTCGAGATCTTGAGCGCGATTCACTCGCTTACGACCCGTCTCCGTCTCTATCTGAGCCGGATCAACACCGAGCGCGCGCTGGCCGAAAGCCGGCATGAGCTGGCCGACTTCCTGGAGAACGCCGCGATCGGCATCCACTGGGCCGGTCCGGATGGAAAGATTCTCTGGGCCAATCAGGTGGAACTGGACCTGCTTGGATACAGCAAGGACGAGTACATCGGGCGAAACGTGGCTGAGTTTCACGTCGACCCGCGCGTCGTCGAGGAGATCCTCAACCGCCTGCGGGCGGGCGAGAAGCTGCGGGATTTCGAGGCGAAACTGCGCCGCAAGGACGACGCTATTATCGACGTGCTAATTAACTCCGGCGCGGTGATCGAGGACGGCCGGTTCCTCCACACCCAGTGCTTCACGCGGGACATCAGCGGCGTCAAACGCGCCGAGGCTCTGCGGGTGGCCAGCGAGGAGCGGCTGCGAGCCATCTTCAGCCATGTCGCACTTGGGATCGCGCAAACCGATTTGAGCGGCCGCTTCCTCATGGTGAATCCGGGTATATGCCAGATTGCCGGGCTGACGAAAGAACAGGCGCTTTCCTCCGGGCTTTGCGAACTGGCGCACCCCGAGGATGCGCCCATGTTGCGGAAACGTCTCGCGATGCTGGAGAGCGACGGCAAGCGCTCGACCTCCGAGTTCCGTTTTGTCCGTCCCGATGGCAGTTCAGTCTGGACGGCTACAAGCATCTCGTTGTCCAAGGGCACCTCCGGTGTTCCGAGATACGCCGTCGCCGTCGTGCAGGACATCACCGAACGCAAGAAGGCCGAGCAGGCTTTGGAGGAGGCCAACCGCACACTCGAGCGCGCCAACGAGGACTTGCGGCAGTTCTCCTATGTCGCCTCGCATGACTTGAAGGAGCCGATCCGGACCGTCATTACCTATAGCCAGCTCCTGGCATCGCGCTACCAAACCGGCAGCAGCCCGGAGGCGCGCGAAATCGTGGACACGATCGTCGCGAGCGCGAGGCGCATCCACGACCTTATCAGCGACCTGCTGCGCTACGCCCAGGTGAGCGACCCGAACCTGCTTTCGCAGTTCGGCACCGTCGCCATGGACGGCGTTCTCGGCTTCTGCCTCAGCAACCTCGGCCCGCATCTGCACGAGAATTGCGCCACCCTGACACACGATCCACTGCCGGAGGTCACAGGAGATTTCGGAGACCTGATGCAGCTTCTTCAGCAGTTGATCGGCAACGCGGTCAAGTACCGGGGCGCCGAGCCGCCCCGAATCCACGTCTCGGCTCGGCGCGAAGGCAGCGAATGGGTCTTCAGCGTCGCCGACAATGGGATCGGCATCGATCCGAAATACGCCGACCGCGTCTTTCTGCCCTTCAAAAAGCTGCACGGACGGCGCTATCCGGGCAACGGCATCGGACTGGCGATCTGCAAGAAGGTCATCGAACGCCACGGGGGACGCATCTGGGTGGAGTCGTCTCCCGGCGCGGGAGCAACATTCCGATTCACGCTACCGGCCAATGCCGCGGCCGCAGCCGTGGTCTGAGAGGAAAAGGACGGCTATGCCGGCGAGGTTCCCCAGCCGCCGCCGCCCGGCGTCTCGATCGTCAGGCGATCGTCCTCCTGCACCCGCAAGGTGGTTTTCGCCGCCAACATGATGCGCTTGCCGCGACGAGCGAGAGCGTTGCGGCCGGGTTGCCCGGCCTCGCCGCCGTGAAGTCCGTAGGGGCCGCGGGCGCGCCGGTCCGAGAGCAGCGTGACTTCGCACGGGGCAAGGAACCGGAACTCGCGCACGATGCCGTCTCCGCCGCGATGCGTCCCCTTCCCACCTGAGCCTGCGCGCACGCGGTAGCAGCGGATCTCGACCGGATACTGGTGCTCGAACGCTTCGACGGGCGTGTTCCAGCTATTGGTCATATGGGTGTGGACCGCGCTCTGGCCGCTGGCGGCGGCCGAAGCGCCCATGCCGCCAGCGATCGTCTCATAGTAGGCGAAGCTGCGATTGCGTAACCGGTCCCATCCACCGAGCGTGAGGTTGTTCATGGTCCCGGAACTGGCGGCGGGGATGCGTTCGGGCGCAGCCTGGGCGAGTGCGCCTAGGAGCACGTCGGTGATGCGCTGGGAGGTCTCGACGTTGCCGGCCGCCATGGCCGCGGGCGGGCGGGCGTTGATGACGGTCCCTTCCGGCGCGATGACGCGCAGCGGCCGCAGCAGGCCGGCGGTGTAGGGGACGTCCTCGTCGAGCAGGCAGCGGAAGACGTAAAGGGTGGCCGAAACCGCGATGGCGTAATTGGCGTTGACCGGGCCCTCCGATTGGGGATCGGAACCTGTGAAATCGACCGTGGCGGCGCCCTCGCGAATCGTTACCGACGCAGCGATGCGAACGGGCCTGCCTGTGATTCCGTCGTCGTCGAGCCAGTCCTCGAATTCGAAGCGTCCCTCGGAGAGGCGCCGGAGCGCGGCCCGCATCATGCGCTCGCTGTACGCCTGCAGGGCGGCCATGTTGCGACGTGTGGCGTCCAGGCCATAGCGGGACGCAATTTCGCGGAGCCGCCGTTCGCCCCGCTGGAGCGACATCCATTGCGCAAGCACGTCGCCTTCGCGCTCCTCCGGCGTCCGGACGTTGGCTAAGAGGAGATCGAGCAGCGCCCGGTCGATGCGGCCCCGCCGGACCAGGAGAATCGGGGGTATCCGAAGGCCCTCCTGATAGATTTCGCGCGCTAGCGGCATGGAGCCGGGACTCATACCGCCCACGTCGGCGTGATGGGCGCGGTTGGCGACATAGAAGGTGGGCTTCGACCCGCGGCCGAGAAACACGCCGGCCACGGCGGTGATATCCGGAAGGTGCGTGCCTCCGCGAAACGGGTCATTCAGGATGGCTACGTCGCCCGGGCCGGGCCGCAGTGCCTCGATCGCCTCCCGCACCGAAAGCGGCATGGCGCCGAGGTGGACGGGCATATGATCGCCCATCGCGACGGTCTCGCCGGCAGCGTCGTAGACGGCGCAGGAGTAGTCGCGGCGTTCCTTGATGTTAGGCGAGTAGGCCGTCTTACGCAGCACGGCGCCCATCTCCTCGGGAACCGAGACCAGCAGGTGGCGGAACAACTCGAGTTCGATGGGATCGGCGGCGGGGCGCTTCACGTGCGTCTATCTATCTTCGCGGTCCGCGATCGGGAGGCAGGCGGATCTCTTCGACCGCCTCAAGGGGGGGAGGCTCGTTCGACGGCGGCGCATCGGGCAGCGTGATCTCCTCGGCGCGGCAGTGGCCGGCGTTGACCAGGAAGCTGGCGACAAGCTGCCACTGCTCTCCCTGCCGGCGCTCGACGCGGTAGGACCCGGTTGCGGCATCCGGGCGCACCCGCCAGTCCGCCAGCGGCGCTCTGGCGCCCTTGAGGGCCGGCCGCGACTGGCTGACCTCGCGCGCCATCCAGCTCTCGCCGCCGGTCATCGATTCGAAAAGACCGTAGCGGCCGCCTTCGCCGGACTGGCTGAGCCCGAGGAGCAACTGGCCGCTGGTCTTTGAGCTGAACCAGAACTGCTCGACCGTGGCGACGCGGGTTTCGGAGAACACAGGCCGCCGGCGCCACGTTTTACCGCCGTCGGTAGTGATGAGGAAGAACGGATCGCGGGGCAGCGCCCCGAGGCCTTGGCCGGCAATCCATCCGGTCTCGAAGTCGTAAAACTGAATTTGTTCGAGACCGGCGGCCGGAATACGGCGGTGCGGCTCGGTCCACGTCTTGCCGCCATCTTGGCTTACCAGAAGGATCGAGGCCAGGGTCACATCGGAGGTGTGGAAGTTGCCTGTCAGAAAGATTTTGGTTCCGACCGGCTCGACAGCGGCGATTTCGAGGTAGACCGGGCAGGGCTCCTGGGCGGTGCAGGCGAGACCGAACTGCGCGATCTCCTCCTCACCGCAGGTGACGGGCACACGGAGCGGCTTACCGGTGAACACAAGACCCGGAGGGGGAGCCGGCGCGGCCTCGGGCTCGCTTTGCCCGAACGCCAGTCCGATGGAGAACGCGATCGAAAGCCAGAGCCTCATTCGCACTTGCTATTGTATCGCGTTCCCCAGCCGGACCTCTCTGTGGCATCAGAACTGCAATCTGGCCCCGATCTGCACGTTGCGCGCCGGCGCCGCGCCCGTGCTCAGTCCGTAGTTGGCGTTGTTAATGTTGGTGCTGGCCGGATCGTTGAAGTTGACTTTATTCAGGGCGTTGAACGCCTCAGCGCGCAGCGCGAGCTTCACGCGCTCGGTGATGGACAGGTAGCGGAAGATCGAGAAGTTGAGGTTCGTGAATCCCGGCCCGCGGCTGGTGTTGCGGCCGAGGTTGCCGAAGCCGAGCTGGTTGGACCCCATGAACGGGAAGTCCGGTGAATTCGGCGCAACCAGCCACCGGCGCGCCGAGCCCTGGTAAACCGGCGAATCGAGCCTGCCGCTCAGGTTGGCTGGGTTGCGCACGTCCGGCCTCTGCGAGGCAAGGATCAGGTTTGTATTCACCTGGGTGATCGTCAATGGAATGCCCGATGAAACGCTGTAAATGCCGTTCAACTGGAAGCCGCCGAGAATAGCCGATGCGAGTCCGCTGCTGGCGTACCGTTTTCCTTTGCCGAAGGGCAGCTCGTAGACTGAGCCGACCGTAAAGACATGCGTGCGGTCGAGGCTTGAGAAGCCCTTTTCGATGTTGGCGAACTGCCATGGGATCTGGAAGGAGTCTGCGAATCGCGAGGCCGTGTCAAGGTTCTTCGAGAAGGTATAGTTGCCGTCGAGGCTGAAGCCGTTGCTGTAGCGCCGCGTCGCCTTGACCTGGAGCGAGTTGTACCACGACATGGCATCGTAGAAGACGGCGTTGAATCCCGAAAGGTTGTTGAAGGGGCGGACCTGCTGAATTGGCGCGCGATCGATTACAACGCGTGGCGCCAGCTCAAGTCTCGGATTGTTCGCCGCGATGGTGCGGGCCAGATTGACGCTGCGGCTGGCGACATAGGCCACGTCGAGTACGGTGTTGAAGCCGACCTGCCGCTGGACACTCAGGTTCCATTGGATGTTATAAGGCAGGCGGTCATTGTCGTTATAGGTGACTGCGCCGACGGGCAGCGGCCGGGCCGTGGTTGCGCCCGCATACAGCTCCGACGGATTGGTGACCGGTGGAACGATCTCAACCGGGAATCCCTCGGAGAAGCGGAACGGCTGTGCGCGGCCGAGCCCCTGGTCAACGAAGACCTGTGTGCCGGTCCAGCCCGGATAAGCGACCATCTCGCCGTTATCCACCCAGAAGTTCGCATGGAAGACCGCAAAACCCGAACGGATGACGGTCTTTGGATCGAGCGAGTAGGCGATGCCGAGACGGGGCGAGAAGTTCACCCAGTCGTTCTGCAAGTTGAGATTGCGGGAGGCGTTCTGGCCCGCAATGAGCAGGTTGCCATTATTGAGATCCACGCGGGAGTAGACGTTGTTCTTTACGATCTGGCGGGTCTCGAACTCGTAGCGAAGCCCCAGATTGAGCGTGAGCTTGTTGGTGACCTTCCAGTCGTCGTTGAAGAACATGCCGAGGTTGTAGTTCACGCGATTGACCGGGATCTGCGCGATCGGGATCTGCGCGGTGTTCACCAAGCCTAGTTGCAAGTCTGCGAGCGCGTTGACCGGATTGTTTCGGCCGGGCGCTCCGAGGCCCGTGACCTCACCGCTGAAGGCGTATTCGCCGGAAACATGCGGCGAACTGACGTACCAGAACTGGTTCTGGTAAAGCTGCGCGCCGAAACGGAGCGAGTGGCGCCCGCGGAGCCAGCTGGTGATGTTACTCAGGCTGGAGGGTTGGTGCACCCAGTCCTGCACCTGCGTATTGCCATAGGCTCCGAAGCCGCCCTGAATATCGATGCGCGGCATGCCGGGCGCCGCGACACGCTGAATACCGAGTTCACGGCGGGCGTCAAAATCGGGGAACCACGGGGCGATCTTGCGTGGATCGCGCTGGGCCGATGCGAGAAACTCGTTTGTCAGGTTGGGCCGCATCACGCGGGTGTAGCCGATCGTGATCCGGCGGATGTCGCGGAAGCGGGGCCCGATGGTTGTGTTCAGTGCGTTATCGAAGTCGATGACCAGGTCGCGCGGTCCTTCGTTGACGTGGGAGAACGTGCCGAAGAGCTTGTCCTTGTCGGTGGGGTTATAGTCAATGCGGCCGACGCCGAAGTTCTTCCCGTCGTTCTGCGGGCCGGGCCGGGTCCAGTTATTGGTGTGGATCCCGAAGGTCGGGTTGAAGGAGCCCTGGGTGTTGGGTTGGGGGAAGAGCTGCAGGAATTTGATCGCGGCCGGGTCGAGGCGGCTCTGCGGAACGATGTTGTTCGGGAAGGGCTGGCCGTTGGAGGGGTCGTTGATGCGCACAGGCATGCCGCTGAAGTTACCCGCCCGGATGGCCGGGTCCGGGATGGTGCGGGTGCGGTTGACCGGGATGCGATCGCGCAACCCTTCGTAGCTGCCGAAGAAGAACATCTTTTTGTTCATGCCCGGCACGGGGCCGCCCAGGGTGCCGCCGAATTCGTTTCGCAATAATGTGGCGGGTGCGATGCCGCGGGCATTGTTCTCCCAGTTGTTGGCATTGAGCGCGTTGTTGCGGTGGTACTCGTAAAGGACACCGTGATACTCGGTGGTGCCCGATTTCACCTGGAAGGAGACGACGCCGCCCGAGGTGCGGCCGAACTCGGCCGAGTAGGTGCTCGACAGAATACGGAACTCGTGGATGGCTTCGATCGAGCCAATTCGCTCGCCGATGCCACCGATGTGCGTGGTGGAGGCGCCGTCGACCACGTAGGCGGTCCCCTGCGCCCGGCTTCCATTGATGCTCACCTGGCTGTCATAGGCGAGGCTGCTCGGGTCGCCGCCGCGCGCCGAGACACCTGCCGCCAGCACCATCAACTGGTATGGAGACCTGCTGGTGAGCGGGAGTTGCTGCATTTCGGAGGAACTGATGGTTTCGCTGATCTCGGCGGACTCCTGCATGAGCGGGGTCGCCGTGGCCTGGACTTCTACGACCTCGGCGAGCGTGCCGACATCGAGCGTGACATCGAGACGGCGGCGCTCGCCGGTCTCGATCAAGAGGTTCTGGACGCGGTGCGACTTGAAACCGGCTGCCCCAATCTCGACCGAGTAGCGGCCCGAATCCAGCGACGGCGCCGAGTACACGCCGGCCTGATTCGTCTGCACGCGCGTGACGATGCCGGTGCGCTCATTGCTGATCGTCAGTTCGGCAGCAGGAATGACGGCCCCGGAAGTGTCGGTCACGATGCCGGTCAGTATGGCTACGTTGGATTGAGCGAGCGCCGCGGCGGTGGCGGCGAGGAGCAGCAGAGCGATTCGTTGCATCAAGATTTCCCCCCCACACGTCTAATCGGTTAGCTGGATAGCTAAGCGATTAGGAGTATATGGCGAAAAAATGGAAATTGCAATCCCCTAGCGGGAGTTTACTCGAAGGCCGGACGACACACAGGCAAGTCGCTGATGTGAAAGACCGTTTAAAGTGATGGGGCGTATTACCGAAATTGGGTACTACGCAGCGCATCCAGACCCAGTACTTCGGCTAAGCTCTGCTGAGGCAGTGTTTGCTTCGATAGAACCGTGGCCACCCGGTTGGGTCCCTTCTCGCCTTGTGGAGGATAGAGCAGGGCGAACTGGTGGATCTGGCGGAGTTCCTCCAACAGCTGTTCGACGGACAAGCCCGCCCAGGCGGCTTGGGATTTCTTATGGATGTACTGCAGCAGCGAGATCCCCAACATGCAGTAAAACGCATGCACGCGAATTTTGCTGTCGGTCCAGTGATACATCGGTCCCCAGCCGAGCCAATCGCCGTCCTTCAGCCCGCGGAACACACGCTCGATCTGCTGCTGTCCGGAGTACCCTTCCACCACTTGCTCGGCGGTCCAGTCCAGGCGGTTGGTCAACAGAGTGGTCCGGCCCAAGCGACGGGCCAACAGACCCTCGAAGGCCGCGTTGTCGAAGTCGAACTGCAGACGCCAGCGACCGTCGAGCTTTTCCAGTTGGTAGCGGACCAGTTCGGAGACCAAGGCGCCCGAGAGCCAGCGAGTGATCCGCTTGCGAATACCCGCTTCGGTGAAACGCCCCCCTGGTTTGGCCAATTCGACCGACAAGCGCCGCATCGACTGGAGCGCTTTGCTGAGCGTGTTGGCCAGGCTCTGCATCTGCTCGCCGGCAAATGACGCCGAATACTTCACCACGCAGAGGTACTCTTTGCCATGCACGAGGAGGCGCTCGGCGGCAGCCCGGACTCCCGGATGG
>JBKBWD010000039.1:0-44673 GCA_046289265.1 Bryobacteraceae bacterium
GGATGGTCGTGGAAAACCAATATCCTACGAGATCGGAAACGCCGTCAGTGTTTGGTTGCGGCTACGCCGCGCTGTGGTTCATAGCGTTCGACGGCCGGCGCGCGAGGCCCGCCGTTAAGATCATGGAAGGATCTTTTAGCGGCTTGGCCGGCGATCCCAAAAGCGACAGGCTGGCTTTCACTCGTACGTTCTCTGACCTGAACCTTTGGCGAATGGATGCGGCGGTCAGCGATGCGCATAAGATTGTCAACTCGAGCGCGGAAGATTCCGAGCCGGCATTTTCTCGCCCGACGGAACAAAGCTTCTCTTCCGCTCGCTTCGGGACGGTGCCTACGAGCTTTGGGTCTCGGCGGCGGACGGATCGAATCCGGTCCGCCTCACATCGATGGGCGGTCATGTCGGCAGCGCCTCCTGGTCTCCGGACGGAGGGTTCATCACCTTCGACGGCAGCGGATTTCCGGGATCGCAGAATACGGGAATCTATTTGATCCCGTCCGACGGCGGAGCGGTCCGCCGGCTCACTGATGCGGGGGAAGGCGCGATCGTGCCTGGCTGGTCGCACGATAGCAAGTGGGTCTACTACAGTACCGACGATCCGCGTTCGGAGTTGTGGAAGGTCCCCGTGGACGGAGGCCCTCCTGTGCGCGTTAGTGAAGGGCCGGAATGGGAGCCAGTGGAATCTCAGGACGGCCGCTGGCTCTATTACACGAAGCCTTACGGGGCGCAGGGAATCTGGCGCCGCCTCGTCTCGGGCGGGCCCGAGGAGTTGCTGCCCGGCACGGAGGGCGTTCGCACCAGGCACTGGCTGCCGCATCGCGACGGCGTCTATATTATCGACGGTGCGGCGCAGCTCCATCTCCGGCTGGTGGTCCCCGCGACCGGACGCGTGCGAACCATCGCCCGGATTCCGCCTCGTATCGCGCAGGGGCCGCACGGCCTGGCGGTATCCCCGGACGGCCAAACCATCGTGTACGCTCAGGACGACCTCACGCTGAGCGACATCCTGTTCCTGGAGAGAGTTGAATAGCTGGAATTCCCACGGGTCGCGTTCCAGCGTATAACCCGTCTCGCCGAGGGCTGCCGTTTTCATCGGTTCGTCCCAGCAATACGCGCGGCGACTTCATGCGCGATTGCGCAACCACCCGCTCCCGGCAAGGAGTAGCAGTCCGCCGCAAAGCCCCATCGTTGATGTCCCAGGTTCTGGAGTGACGGTGACTGTAACGGAACCCTGCAAACTCTTCGCGTAGGAGTCGAAATCCGAGAGATTCACGATTTGCAGACCCAATTCGGGATCAGCGGGCGAGCCAGAGACCTGGAGGGTTACGGGACCCAGCGCCGGCCCGGCAAGTAAGATGAGGCTGGCAAGCTTGATCGGCGATCCAACGGGCTCGAACAGCGCGGTGGAGAATGCGATCACCCGGTTGTCGATTGACAGGAGAGGCGTGAAGTAATCCGCGTTCACTGTTACCTCGACGAGAGACAGGCGGCTCGGCTCATCGATTAGGACATCGAAGCCGAACGCGACCAGCCATTCGTCATCCAAGTTCCCGGTAAGCTCCACTTCGACGCTGAACGTCTGGCCCGCCGAGACGATTACGCTTGGGGTGGTCAGGTTGATGGTCGCTGCCGCGGCCGGCAGCGACACCATAAACAGTATCAGAGCAGTCAGTTGTTTCGTCATAGAGTTCTCCGTTATCTGGCCTGAGCGGCGCAAGCCCCCCAGAGGCGCAGATCGTTGGTAGTGATACGGCCATCCAGATCGAAGTCGTGTCTGCGGTTCACGGGAGTTTTGTTCATGGCATTGACCAGGATTGCCTGATCAGCAGCGTCCACGACCCCGTCATCGTTCAGATCGCCGCAGAGCGGATTGAAGCCGATCACGAGTGGATCGTAATCCGACATCCGAACCGGATCAGTTGAGTAGTAGCCCGTCTTTTGGGTCTGAGCCTTCTCAATGCCGGAAACTCCGTTGGCTCTGAAATCCAGCTTGTAATCGAGAGCCAACGGTTCATCCGCGTTGATGTTCCACCGGGCAGCGTCGTTGATCGCACGGTAGAGCGCGGGATTAGCCAGCGCGTGGTCCAGGGAGCCGGACTGGCCGTTCAGAACGTGCGAGTAACTGGACAGCCCGAGAATCGTTTCTACGAGGTTCAGGTAGTTTGCCCGGCTCGTCGCAGGCAAACCTTCGGGAAAGAAACTCGACGCGGGCAGGCTGAATGCGCGGTTCGTCATCGCCTGGATCGGGTATTCCAACGGGTACGCATTGAAGTCGCCGACGATCAGAACTCGCCGGTCCGCTGCAGGAGTCGGATCATCTGTAGGATTTCCGGCCAGCCAATCGAGCATAGCCCGGGCCATGCTGAGCCGTGTGTAGTTACAGTTGCCCTGGCCGTCCTGAAGGTCGATATCGCCCAAGGGTGCATCCAGCGCGCACGAAGTGACACGATCCTTGAGGTGAGTCACCGCAACCGTGAAGTGCTGGGCATTCGGCCGGGCTCCAACCAGCAAACGGAACGTTTGAGCGATCGCGGGCACGTTGCGCTCCGTCAGCGCTCTTGGATCGACCCCCGAGTTGAGCGCCTTCGCGCTGCCCACCGGTTGCACCAGCGCAGGCTGATATAGCAGAGCGCTGGCGACAGGCGACATCCCGAGCATGCCTGTGTTGACGTATTCGAACTTGCCTGGAGGCGTGCTCTTGCCATTCAAGGAGTTCTTCAGTTCAGCGAGTGCTGCGCTGTTGTTGTTCTCGACTCCAGTTACGGCGATGACCGCAGGATCCATGGCCAGCAGCCCGTTGACGATCTTGTCGCGCTGCCGCTCGAGTTCCGCGGCGGATTCTGCCCCTCCAGTATTCACGGTGGAGAAGTAATTCAATGATGGAACGCTCGCGACCCGAACGCGGCCGGGAACTTGCGGCGGTCCGGCAGGACGCGGGTTATCCGCAAGGCGGAACGTCACCGGGGCAGTGGGTTGTACACGATACCGGCCGTCGTTTCCCTGGGTCAGCACCCCAACCAGCGGGGTGTACACGCCTTGACTGTTGACGTTCACGCGTACGCCAAGCCGCAGCGAATTCGCAGCCGATAACGGTATCGGATAGGTCAGCTCTGGCGGGAGTTGGCCGTAGGCGAGATTACTGCCGTCATCGAGGATAATCCTCGACCGGTCGTTCAGCGACTGCAGCGAATTTGCGTTGGCCCCTCGTATCGTTACTTGAGTCGGGGCATAAAGCCGCGTGAGTGTCTGGCCCATAAGGGTCTGCGGCGGCGCCGCCAGTCCGACCTCGTTGAAACGCCCGAGGTTGGACGTATCGGTCACATACAGTGGCTGCGGGATTCGGACCAGCATGCCTTCGAACCTCTCAAGCACGTCCGTGCTCATCAGCGGGAAGGTGACGTCCACGGGCGCCACCAGCGCCGGCGCCAGGCCGCAAGCGAGCTGGGCGGACACGTTGCCGATCACAGTCATGTTGTCTTTCTCAGCCACGATGCCTCGGACCCGGACTTTTTGTCCAGGCTGAACCTGTCCGCGCGAGCTTGGCGATTCATCAATGAAGATGCCATCCGACGTCAGCCAATTCCCGTCCCCCGGTACGTCCTGAATGAAATAGCCGTTCGATTTTCCGGTACCTTGGAACGCGGCGCTCACCACTCCTTCGACTTCGACCGTCTCGCCGGCCATGGTGGTCGCGGAACCGACGCCCTGGATCGCACTGATGAGAGTCTTCGGTGAGCCGTTGTTGTCGCCGATGAGTACTTGCGTTGTTTTCTGAGTCATGCGGTTCCACTTGTCACGCACCCGGCAGACGATGTTCTTTGTGCCCGGAGAAGTAGACTGCCCGACCGTTGCGGAAATCGTCCAGGTGGCAGAGATTCCGGCATACTGTGCATTGTTCGGACCTCCGATCGGCGACAGGTCGCACTCGACAAGGAGTTGTTTCTCGCTGACAGTGAAATCAATCGGCGATCCCGGCACCAGGGTTCCTCCGAACGTGATGGGCCATCCGGGCGGCCCACCGCCGGGGTTCGCCGTCAGGGTCATCGTGGGCGGTGCGCCGGCGCACGAGAAGTCTTGTACGCGCTGCAGGACGAATTGCCTGTCCACCTCGTTCACGAAGCCGTCATTATTCGTATCCGCTCGGAAGTTGTAGTTGTCGGTTCCGCGTAGTCCGCCGAGCGCGCTGGCCATAAGGTTGTAGTCATGGCAGTTGACGACGCCGTCTTGGTTGACGTCGCCTGCTTTGGTAACGTGAAGCTTGAAGGGGAACACGTACATGCCGGTATCGGAACTGTGATACCCGTTCGTAACTCCGATCTGGACTGAATGCTGGCCGATCACGGCCTCCGCCGGAGTGCCGCTGAGAACGGCGGTCCCGGTACGCTCTCCTTCCGGTGACAAGTAGTTGAACGTGATTCCTTGCGGAAAGCTAGACGAGCCCCCGAGACCCCACTCGATGCCGAGCCATACAGGCTTCGAAATTGCGGCGATCAGCTCCGGAGTGGGCACCGTCGGGAACCCGCTCGGGGTGAGCGTGAAGCTGTTGGATACGCCCGTGTGGAACATGACCTCTTTGAGCCCCTCATATGTGGGTCGCTGCAGGGCATAGAGGTTGAAAGTTTGGGATGCCGACTGCGTCCCGTTCGTTACCTTAAGGGTCACGGGAAAAAGTCCGCCACTGCCAGGAGTTCCGCTGAACCGCGCTGTTCCGTCCCCGTTGTCATGAAAAAAGACTCCCTCGGGAAGAAGCCCCTGGAACGTGATCGGGGCCGACGGCGTATTGGTTCTGATTCGGTGATGGGGGGCCGGGACGATGGTGGGGTCTGTTAAGACTCCGAAGGTGGAGCTATCACTCGTGAATTGCGGAGCCGTGGAGACCTTCACGGTGAAGGTTACCGGTTCGTTGTCGCACAACGTCCACAGATCGCTCCAGTAAGCCTTGAGCTTGAGCTGTGCTGTGTAGTCCGCGTCGGCGAACGGCGGCGTGCCCCGGAGCTCTGCCGTGCCGTCCCCGCGGTCTATGAGCGTGAGCCAATCTGGCATGATGTACTCCGAAGGAGGAAATACCGGCTTGACGCCCGGCGGCAGGCCGGATGTATCAGGGACCGGACACGCGTCGAAGATCTTGGGAGGCAGACTCCACCCACTGGTAAACAACTGAAAAGAATTCTGGACCCCTGCCACGAACGTCGCCGAAGAGGTGTGGAGGCCCGGACTCGGCGGGTGCACATAGCTGAGCGTGATCGTTTGCTTCACAGTCGAGACCGCATTGCTGACGGTAAAACCGCAGGCTGGCGGCTCCTGACCGATCTCCACAAAGCAGGACGGGATGAATAAGCTTCCGTTCGCCTGCGGATTCGGGATGCCGCTGAGGGTCGCCGTTCCGTCGCCGTTACCTTTGAAAGTCATGCCCAGGTTCTGCCACGCAATGTCTGTCGTGATCGTCGCGGGCCACCCTGATTTGATGACCGTAAAGGTCGTGGGTTGATATAGGGGCAGCGTGATCGTGCTCGACGACAGAATGGACACCGCGGTCATCACTCGGATCCTGACCGTCTGTGTGATGCTCCCCGCGGCGTTCTCGGCCTTCAAGGTGAGGGAGTATTCACCCTGAGCGGCGTTCGTGTACTTTAAGCGCGCCTTGCCGATACCGGCGGCGCTGCTGCTTTCGAACGTGAAACCGGACCGAACACTGCTCGTCGCCGTGATGCTCGGGAGCGGAGCACCTGACGCCTCGAAGTTCACGGTCCGTTCAGCCTCACCCACAGTGAACGCCAGGTCGAAATTTGCGTGCTGGTGAATACAGGCTTCTGCGACATGTTGATGCTGACTGTCTGGTTGTCTGCGTCGCGGATCGGGACGCTTTCTCTGACGTAGCTGCGGCAATTGCCCGAATTCACGTTCAGGGGTGTGTAACCAATCGTTAAGCTCGCCGGGCAATCCACATCGCCGTCCGCCGGATCGGCCTTGATGATGTACCACGTACCGCCGGCGCGCGAAACATGGATCTGCGCCCCGCTGCCGGAGAGAGCCCGGAACGACGGGTTGAAGCGAACTTCGCCGATGCCGGCTTTCGTATGCACCAGCCAGTTCCCGACGCCGGTCGCCGTCCAGTTCGCTCCGTCCCAGTCCTTGTACGTGAAGGAAAAAGCCGGTTGTGACACATTCGTGATCAGGAACTTCACGTCGTCCGCGGCATGTGTCGGGAGCGCCGCGGTGCTGGCCATCTCGGGAAGAGTCAGTGCAACGAATGTCGTGGACAGCTTCAAATACCCGGTGCTGTCGTTCATCAAAGCTCTCAGGTCGGGTGCGCTGGCCGACATCGAGGCGGCTTCTGCCTCTAGCGCCTGTAAGCGCTTGATGTGCTCTTCCTGCTCAAAGACCTCCATCCCGACGGTGATGCCGATGATCATGGCGATGCCGATGATCATCGCGGGGCCGGCCGCCGTGGAGAATGCCGCAGAAGCGGCTTTCGCGGCAATTGCTTTGGCCGTCTTGAAGGCAAAGGGAAAGATCAGCTTAGCGATGGTGTTTCCGGTGGCGGTCGTGATAGCGACCCATGTACCGGCTACCAGAGCCCCCGCCGCGGCGGCTATTCCGGTGGCGACAGGCACCTGCATCGATGTATCCGCAAGAAGGCGGGCATTCGAGGCATCCGCGTATTCCGCCTGGTAGGCCGACTTCAGTGCTGCATTCAGAAAGTAGTTACGAGTGGGTACTTTCGGCTTCGTGAACAGAGAGTACAGGCCGCCATGCCCGCAGAACGCTGCAGCATCGTAGTACAGGTTGTTGGCTTCGGCGATCAGCGGGTCCGGCCGCCATTCACACGGATTGTTGGTCCAGGCATGGTAATCTTGAACTGCCTTGGTGTAGTGGGCTTTTTCCAGAGCCCAAATCTGACTTCGAAATGCCGTGTGCAGTCTCTCTTCCATCGGCGTTCGCGACGGACTCCGGATGATCTCGAACATGCGGGCAATCATCAGCGCCCGGATCGCATTGCGCAGGTCTGTCCTGCCGTATTGGTACAACAGCGCTTTGTCGGAGAGAGGCATGCGGTGCGCCAGAAGGTACGACTCCACCACCTGCTTCTCAAACTCGACCCAATCCGGATCGCAGGAGTGGATGATCTGGGTCTGCGGGTCGCAGGTCGATGCCGGAATGGTCTGTGCCGCCGCCGTGGAAACAACGCTCGGAAGCGGGACACCCGGCATCTTCGGCATCAACAGAAACATTAGCGCCAACGCCAGCGGGCGAAAGTAGAGTGCACCGTACATCATGGAACGGCGCGGTGACTGGTGGAGGTTGGGTAAAGCGTTTTGTGACATTGTTGTCAAACGGATATAGGCTTTTCGCCGTGTCTTTCGCCGCTATCGTGCGGCAGATGCCTGGTTCCTTCGCTCACGCGAATCGCACCGGGTTGAAATTCCACGCCGGCTGCTCGCCCGAGTTGGGCTCCGATCAGGTTCTCAATGGAGAAGGTGTGAGGAGACCTCGAAAACAGGAAACCTGGATGTGAATTTTTTTCGAGCTCGCGGACTCGGGCTTTTGCCGAGTGGTACTGGTACGCTCTTCCCGGCGAACGGGCGCGTTATGGCGCATCCAGCCTTCGAGCAGAGTTAGCGCAGAACGTGACAACTGCGGGGCAAGTGGTCGCGGCCCGCAACAGCAAGCTCTCCGACGGTCCGGTGAGCCAGATCTACACGTATGTCTGGAAGACTGAGAAGGCGTGGTCCAGGAGTTGCCGGCGGCTGGAGATCCGCTTAGGCAAATAGCGGAGTTTCACTTCAGAAGATAAGGGCTCCGGCCGGCGATCACTCGGATTCGCCGCCCATCTGCGCCCCGTAGCCAGCGCCTTGCGAAGGTCCAGTAAGTCCCCACGGTGCGCGAAGTGCAGCCGAGCTGGGCGGCGATCTCTTCGTGGGTCATACCCTCGAATACCCGCATCTCCAACACGGTGCGGAGCTTCGGGTCTATTTCCTCCAGCCGCGTCAGCAACTGCTCGACCGTCTGAACGGTTTCGACATTCGAAGCGCCCGCCGGCAGGTGGGTGGGATCAAGTTCTGCATGTTCGACGCGCTTGCGCAGCGGGCGGCTGTGAAGGATGAGCAGGCGGTGCATCAAAAAGCCCGCCAGGCTCAGAAACGCAGCCCGTTCTTCCTCGCTGGATCCGGTCTCGCCACCCAGCGCCTTGCGCCGCACAAGTTCCAGATAGAGCTCGTTCACCAGGACAGTGGGCTGCCACGAATGACAGCTCTTCTCGCGGCGCATCTTCGCCGCGGCCAAGCGGCGAAGCTCGGGGTAGAGCTGTTCCATCAGCTGCCCCGTGCTGACCCTGTCGCCGCGCCGGAAACCATCCAATAATGTCGGCAGGCTTTTCGAGACTGCGGTCATCTGTGTCGCCTTCCGGTCCATTCTAGCAACTTCCAAACCCCGGCATACTCTCGGGCCTGCGCGCTGTTTATGAGAAGCCGCCGGGCGGGACAATAGTGTCTATGAGAGTTGACAAGTGGCTCTGGGCGGCCCGATTCTTCAAGACGCGCTCGCTGGCTGCACGGGCCTGCGACCTTGGGCGGATCGAATCGAACGGCCAGGCGGCGAAGCCTGCGCGAGAGGTTCGGGTGGGGGACAAGCTTCGAATACGGACCGAGGCTGGTGAGTACGAGATCGAAGTGGCGGCCCTGAGCGAAATCCGGGGTCCGGCCGCGGTCGCTCAGGCGCTCTACCGGGAGACGGAGGCGAGTCGTGAGGCACGCCGTCGGCGGGAAGAAGAGCGCCGCGCGATGCGGGAGGTCGAGGCGCTGCCCGAAGCAAGGCCGTCCAAGCGCGACCGCCGCATCCTCAATCGGCTCCGCGGGCGCTCTTAAGAATCGCGCACTTCCTCCAGAATGAATTGGCCGTGGGAGCCAATATCCGAGCCAATTTTGGCGAGGATCGTCCTGGCGGCGATGACATCGCCTCTGGGACGGTGCAAAGGCGATCGATCAGTCCCTGTATGGCTTCAGCGAGAGACGATCTCATGTTCAACCCGCAGAAGCTTGGCATTGATCGCATTCGGATCGCCAGGCAGTTCGCCGAAAACCTGCCGTGGCGCTCGTTGAGGCGAAAGCGGAGGGTGCGCCGCAACTCCGGAGTTGCCCGGCGCAGTGGTCTGCTGGCAGGTTCGGCCAGAGACTTCGGACCGCATCTCCCGTCAACTGATGCTTCGCTGATCGCTCACGCCTTAGGATCACGCAGGCCTGCCGGTTCTCAGCCCGCTTTGTGGCAGCCCGCCATGGGCCGTCACGAGCGAACCATTTCCTCTAACCCTCTCATTCCAAACATCAACCCCTCCCCGCCGCCGCCGTTTTCCTTGACACCACCCCCTATCCTGAAACCGGAAGGGAGCACCCATGCCCGAGCCGTCAACCCGACAGATTCCGACAGATCCGACGCACTTTCCCGATCTCACCCCCGCCCAACTCCGCGCCGTCCATGCCCTGGCCGCCGGAGCAACCGTCACCGCCGCCGCCGAAGCGGCCGAGGTTCACCGCGACACCATCTACGAATGGCGCCGCTCCAAACCCGCCTTCGCCCAGGCTGTCATCCAGGCGAAGTCAGCCTGCGAAGCCCGCCTCCACGACCAACTCGCCACTCTCGCGCAGCTTGCCGTAGCGACGCTCCAACAGCTCCTCGAAGACCCGGACACCCCGCCAGCCATCCGGCTCCGGGCCGCCCTCGCCGTCCTGCGCCGCTCCCACTTCGAGCACAAGGACTGGAACATCCCCGTGCCGATCGAACCACTCTCCAACCCTTCCAACCAGCCCACGCTGCGCCAGGTGGAAGGCGAACTCCATCGGCTCATCGAGGAGACCGAAGACTCCGACCGGCTGAGAAAGGAAACCGGAGAAACCACGCCGCGCAACGGTCCATGCCCTTGCGGCTCCGGCCGAAAATACAAGCGCTGCCACGGCCAGGCCGCCCCGCCCGTCCTCTACCGTGCAAACGGATGAACATCCGTCTGCATCCGTGGCCCGCTTCGCCCGAACCGCAATCCGGTATATATTTGCTCTGTGACTCGACCGCTCCGCCTGTTCGCCATCTTCGCCGCCGTCGCTTTCGCGGCTCAGAACTCACCCGAAGCCGAGGTCTGGAACTTCGATCGCCTCGACCGCCTCGGGGGACACCCGACGAAAATCCTCGGCAGCCCGCGAATCATCGACACACCCGACGGAAAAGCCGTGGAGTTCAACGGCCTCAACGACGCGATCTTCGTCGACGTCCACCCGCTCGCCGGGGCCGAGACCTTCACCTGGGAGGTCATCTTCCGGCCAGCCTCCGGCGGCAATCCAGAGCAGCGCTTCTTCCACCTCCAGGAACGCGATGCCAACACCGGAGCCGATACACAAACACGCCTCCTCTTTGAGACGCGCCTCACCGGGAACAACTGGTACCTTGACAGCTTCGTCTCCACGCCGGCCGGCTCGAAGGCCCTGATCGACCCCCAACGCCAGTATCCGCTCGACAGGTGGCATCACATCGCGATGGTCTACGACGGCCGAGAGTTCCGGCACTACGTGAATCGGGAGTTACAGCAGGCCGCCGAACTACGCTTTACACCCCAGGGCCCCGGACGCTCCTCCGCCGGCGTGCGGATCAACCTGCGCGACTACTTCAAAGGCGCGATCCGGCAGGCGCGGATGACACGCCGGGCGCTCGCGCCGGAGGAGTTCCTGCCGCTGCCTCGCAACTAAGTCAGAGTTTGTACTTATCGTAGTCGAACGGCTCGTCGACTAAGTGGTACTCCGGCTCGCCTTCCTTCTGGAGGTAATAGGTCTTGAGCGGCGTACGCGGGAAGTCCGTCAGCTTCCTCGGAACCGCCTGCCCGTCGATCCATTCATAGACCGGGACGTCCCACGGATTGAAGGTATCGCTCAGGCCCCGCTCCTTGGCGATCCGGTAGAGGTTGATGTTGCCGGGCTCGTGCCCGCCCAGGTAAAGCCCGATCAGGTCCAGGCGGAACTTGTCCTTACTGAACATCACCAGGTTGGTCAGGTAATCATTGCCGATCCCGAAGCCGTTGCCGTCCCGGCCATAGATCCCCTCGATCATGGAGAGCCCGGTCTTCAGGACGCTCTGGTTGTCGCACGTCTTGTGCGCCCAGATCTCCTGGTGCATCGGGCTGAGCTTTGCGGGACTATCATAGCGCGCGTAGCCCATGCGGCGGTGGCTCTCGAACAGCTTGTTGATCACCGGCTCGGCGTTCCGGTTGATGTTCGGCTGCATGAAATCCGGCGCGCCCGTTACCATGCTCCATCCCGGACAGAACCGTACATACGGAAGCACCACCAGTCCCTGCTCGTTCTTCACGGACTGCGTCAGGCACATCCCGTGCGCCTTCCACTTGGCGATGTTCAGCAGCCAGGTGTCCGGCTCATTTACGGGCGCATAGTGCGGGATGCTGGTGTAGACCACGCCGCCCGGCACCTTGCTCCACGTCATCTCGTAGCCTTCGCGGAAGTTCCGGATGCGCCGCGACGGCTCGTTCATCTCGATGCCGTGCCGCTCATTGATGTCGACGAAGCCGCGGTAGTTCCAGGCATGAAAGTTGTTGGCCTCGACGAAGTGGAACTTCTTGAGCCCAATCTCCTTGAGGCCCATCACGATGCCTTCGTAGAACTGCGGGTCCGTGCCGGTGCCCCAGTTCTCCACGTGCGGCCGGTCCTTGCTGCGGACGCTGCACACGTTCGGCTTCAGCACGATTCGGTGCGAAACCGGGATGCCTGCCTCCTCCTTCGGGACGAAGATCTCGCGTGCCAGCGTGAGCCCTTCGCGCAGCTTCGACTCCTCGTGCATCTTGTGCGGCACCTTCGTGCGCCGGATGAAGACCGCCTTCGGATTCTGCTCGATGAAGGGGTGGAGTCCGAAATAGGGTTGCGGCAGGCGGGATGGCGCGGCCG
Source organism: Bryobacteraceae bacterium (assembly GCA_046289265.1). GTDB lineage: Bacteria > Acidobacteriota > Terriglobia > Bryobacterales > Bryobacteraceae > JBKBWD01. Next base: position 11,934 of record JBKBWD010000039.1, read on the forward strand.
TTACAGGCAGACCCGCGGCGGCGCCGGCCGCGGCGAAGGCGCCTGTTCGTACGAGATCGCGGCGTGTGAGCATAGGTGCCCCTCCGGTCCAATATCTTGCCAACAGTCTACTGGAAACCGCCCGCTATTGGAAGGTCAAAACGCCCAGCCGGGTCAACTCCGGCACGAAGACCTCGGTGGTGCTCCCGCGCCGGGCCGTCTCGAGGGACAGCGGAGAGCCGTCGGGCCGCAGCAGCGTCGCCCGATTGAAATGCCCCTGAACCCGCACCTGTATCTCCTGGTCGATCGGTGAGCCGTAGTTCACCAGGTGCACCAGTCGCCCCCCCGCGCGCGGCGCATCGGTCGCCAGCGCAATCACCGCCGGAGCGTTCCAGAGCCGCACGGCGCGCTCCTTGTGTCCGATCAGGTCGATCACGTCCAGGGCGAACTCGCTCGGATCTGCGATCGCACCCCGATAGGCGACCACCTGCCCCCGGCCGAGCGCGTAGACGTCGCGGTCTTCCTCGGTTCGGGTCGAACGTAACGGCGCGCTCCGCCACCACCGCCGGCTCGCCGGTGCCGCCGCGATGACCGTCGTCCCGGCCCGCGCATGCGCCAGAATCCGGCTCGCCACGGCCGGTTCAGGTTGTCGCAGATTCGCCGCTACCAGCGCCAGTACCCGCCTCGGATCGGGCGGCCCCAGCGACTCCGCGCTGATCACGGACGGCGACACGTTCCGCCGGTAGAGAAGGTTCACAATCTCGCCGGTCGCCGCCCCCGGCTCCACCAGTGCCGTCACGATCGGGAGCGCGGCCTGCCGGAAAAGCGCCTGATTCTCTCCGAGCCAGCGCGCCGTCCGGCCAAGCTGTTCCCATGCGGAAAGCGCCTTCGGATCCTTGCGAAGCAGCGCCTCGCGAAAGGTTTGCTCCACCGCGAGCACATAATTGCCCCCGGCCGACCACGCTTCCACCAGCGCCAGTTCGAGCGTGTCATAGGGAACGATTCGGTCGCCAAGGCCGTCCGGGAGATAGCCAAGCACCGGAGCACGCTCGGGGTAAAGCGCTCGCAGGTACGCGATCCAGGAGCCGTTGGAGTCCACCCACGGCTCGCGGCTTGCGCTGGCGGTCTCATCCCCGCGGCCTTCCACTGCCGGAGGACGCCGGATCCCCGGCCACAGCCCTTGGGCGAGCGCCACCTGCGCACCCGGCGCACTCAATTCGCTCAGTTTGCGGAACTCGATCTCACCGGGAGCAATTACGGCGATCCCAACCGAAGCGCAAGCCTCCGAGAACGCCGCATTCGCGCTCGAAGGCAGCACCGCCTTCACGCCCGCCTGCCGCAGCAGCGCGGCGTGCGAAGGCTCAGGGGCCTCCCACCGGATCACCATATCCCGCGTCAGATCGAGCGCCATCGCCGAGCCAATATATCAGGCAAGCAGGCCGGAGACCACCTTGCCCTTGCGATCACCACGCCCGCTTCGCTGCCGGCGAGGGGGTTTGTGCGATAATTCCCCAGTCCGGCAAAGACTCCCATGTCGCTCGATGAGCGGTTGCTCGCGGTCATTCAGACACTCTACGATACCGTGCTGGAAGAGGCGCGTTGGCCTGAGGCGCTGGCCGCTCTCTCCGATTACACCCGCAGCGAGGCCGCCACCTTCTGGATCCTCGACCGTTCCGAGCAGTCTCTGCTCCCCACCTTCAGCTACATCAATTTCGATCCGGGCTTCATAGCGGAGTACCTCGATGGAATGGCCGCGCTCGACCCTACGGTCCGGTATCTGGTCAAGCACCCGAACCAGCCCATCGTTCACGACGGGCTCGTCATCAGCGAGAGGGAGAAGGACCGGCACCCTTACTACGACTGGCACGGCCGTCATAGTGAGACGCGTTTCCGCATGGTGTGTCAGGTGCAAGCCGCCCCGATGGTCCAGGGAGGCGTCGCCCTTCATCGCACGGGGAGGGCAGGCCGGTATGAGTCCGAAGACCTCGAGCGGTTCTCGGCCCTTTACCCGCACCTTCGGCAGGCGCTCTCCATCGCCTTTCGGCTCGGCTCCATCAGTGCAATGCAACAGGCCGCGACCGAAATTCTGGACCGGAACCCGGCGGCAATCGTGCTTCTGGATGAGCGCAGCCGAGTCGTCTACGCGAACCGCAGCGCGATGGCCCTCCATGCGGCCGGCGACGGGATCACGCTTTCAGACGCAGGCCTCGCTGCTTCGCGCAAGCAGGACCATGACAGGCTACAAGCTCTCATCGGCCGGGCTCTGGGATCGGAATCCTCGTCAATGGTTCCAGGGGGCGGCGCGATGCGGCTGCCGCGCCAGTCCGGCCGGCGACCGTATTCGATCCTCGTCGCGCCTGTCTCCCGTCGATGTCCTGCACTCGCGGCTCTCCGTCCGGCCGTCTGCGTCGTGATCGTCGATCCCGACGCTGAGCGATCCTTCTCCGTGCAGCGCCTCGAATTGGCATTCGGCCTCACTTCAGCCGAGGCCCGGTTGGCCGGCCGACTCGCGGCCGGCGAGGATCTCCGCTCCGCCGCCGCAGCCCTCGGCATCACGTATGGAACGGCCCGGGCACGTCTGGCGACGATCTTCGAGAAGACCGGGACGCGCCGCCAGAGCGAGCTGATCCGGATCATCCTCACCGCGCTTTCCATCGGCTGAACTCTCCTCCTCGCACCTATCAATTGATAGTTGCCGGTGCGCCGCCTCCACTCGATCATGGATCGATAAGGAAACTCTTAACCATGACGAAATTTAAATACACGTTCTCTCTCGCTCTGCTCGTGACCACGGCTGTCGTGGGGGCATCCCATGCAGCCGCCCAGATCACGACGTTCGAGATCGCCGGCGGCAAGGATGTCTATCCCACCACAATCAACATCGACGGCGTCGTCGCCGGCTACTACGTCGACCCCGGAGGCAATTCGCGCGGCTTCCTCCGAGACGCCGTGGGCAACATCACCACGTTCGAGGCTCCGGGATTCAGCTCCGGCTTCGTGACGACCGTTTGGGGCGTCAACATCGAGGGGGCCGTCGTTGGAGGCGGCTATGTTGTTGGACTCGCGGCCAAGGGTTTCGTACGGAATGCGGACGGCAGCATCGAGGCCATCGATGTGCCTGGTAGTGGCGTCGTAACGGCGCAGAGCATCAACGACGGTGGCGCCGTGACAGGAGTGTGGACCGATGCTTCCTACATCACGCACGGATTCCTGCGGAGCGCGGCGGGCGCGATCACGATCTTCGATGCGCCCGGAGCGACAAGCACAAGGCCCCGCTCCATCAACAATCGCGGGGAGATCGCCGGCACCTGCTGGATCGGTAGCGTGCAGCGCGCCTTCCTTCGCGACGCGAAAGGCCACTTCACCATCTTCGATTTGCCCAACTCCTTGGGTGCTCAGTCGATGAGTGTGAACCAGCGAGGGGCGGTTGTAGGGTTCTTCAACGCCGGTGGCAGCTTCCGCGGCTTCCTCCGCGCGCGCACGGGCGAGATCGTGGAACTGAACGTGGCCCCTCAATCGACTTTCGGGACGTTCCCGCAAACCATCCGCTCGAATGGAACCGTTGCCGGATACTTTTTCGATACCGGCAACGTGGCCCGAGGTTTCGTACGCAACCAGCGAGGCGTGGTCTCGACGTTCGATGCCCCCGGAGCATCGGCGACCTTTGTGAACGCCGCCAACGACGACGGCGTAGTCGCTGGCTCTTACATCGACGCATCCACCGGGTCGTCGCGCGGATTCGTAAGGCAGTAACCCGACGCAGCGCGCGGCTCAGGCCAGCAGTCCGGTGACCACCTTGCCCTTGCCGTCCTTGGTCACGTACACCGGCCTCTTTTCGATCACCACGCCCGCATTCGGCGCGATGCCCATGGCCGAATAGATGGTCGCGTGTAAATCCATGATGGTCACCGGATCGCGAACGATGCTGCACGGCCGCTCGTCGGCCGTTTCGCCGTAGAGGAAGCCGCGCTTGAAGCCGCCGCCGAACAGCAGCACGCTGCCCGCCTCGGTGAAGTGCCGGTGCATGCCGTAATGCTGCGGCGAGGTCATCACCTCGGGCTGCTTCACCTGGTCGCGCACCTCGTTGCCCGGCTTGCCTTCGGTCATCATGTCGCGGCCGAACTCGCTCGCCAGCACCACCAGCGTCCGTGACAGCAGCCCGCGCTCTTCGAGGTCCCGCACAAGTTGCGCCACCGGACGGTCAATCGCCGCCTTCATCCGGGCCGCGCGCTCGTGTCCGTTCTCATGCGTGTCCCAGTGGCGGAACGGAATGTACTCGGATGTAACCTCGATGAACCGCGCGCCTGCCTCGGCCAGCCGCCGCGCCAGCAGGCAGCCCAGGCCGAAGCGTCCGGTGTTGTAGATGTCGTAGGACGCCTGCGGTTCCAGCGTCAGGTCGAACGCCTTCGCCGCCGGCGATTGCAGCAGCCGGTTGGCATTCTCCATAGCGCGCAGCAGCGATTCGCGCTGATAATCGGAGCCTTCGCGAAAGACCGGGCTCTCGGCCGTGAGCTTGCGATACTGCTCGTAGCGCCGCGCGAAGCGCCCGCCCCCCATCTTCGGCGGAGGCTGCACGCTCGCGATCGCATCCCGCGGATCGGCGATCAGGAACGGCCCGTGCTCGGTCCCCAGAAACCCTGCCGTGTGGAACGACTTCAACGCATCGCTCTCGGCCCCGATCTCCATGTTCTGTCCGACTACGATAAACGGCGGCACATCCGGATGCTTCGGTCCGAGCTGATGCGCGATCCACGCCCCCATGTGCGGCATCGCCAGCGGCTGCGGCGGCTCATAGCCGGTGTGCCAGTGATACTGGTGGCGCGAATGCAGGATGAAGCCAAGATCGCCCACCCGGTGCGAGCGCAGCAGCGTCCCTCGATCGAGCACCTTGGCGATCTCCTCCAGCCCCTGCGAGAGCCGGATGCCGTCGACAACGGTCGGGATCGAAGGAAACGTGCTGAGGACGCGGTTGCTTTCGAGCCCGTGCTCGTACGGAGTGTACTGCTTTGGATCGAAGGTCTCGGTCTGCGCCATCCCGCCTGCCATCCATAACAGGATGACGGTGTCGGCCTTTGCGTCTGGCTTCTGCTGCGCCAGGAGCTTTGGCGCCGGTCCCGTCAATGCCGCCAACGCGGCCCCGATGCTCTGGCGCATGTATTCGCGCCGGCTCAAACCCCGATACAGATCCGCGATCATGTGACGGCTCCTCAATGAATGTACTGGAACTCCGGGCTCATGAGAAGCGCCCAGAGCAGGTCCTCGACGCCGGCCGCTCCCGTGCCCTTCAAGATCGCGGCCGCCGCCTTCCGCTCGCCCGGCTCCGGTCGCCGCGCCAGCAAATGCATATAGAGATACTCGGTCAGCTTAGCGGCCGTCCATCTCCTCGGCTTCTGCGCCGTCTCCGTCTCGGTGACGCGCACCAGCCGGTCCCGATCGGGCTGCCGCGGGAAGACGAAGAACCGCACCGTCGGATTGATGTCACTCTGCCGCGACTTATCGTCGATCACGGCCGTCGCACGGAATCGCGTGAACCGCTTCCCGCGAAGGTCCCAGGACATCGGCTGCGAGAGGCTTGCGGTGAACCCTGCGATGTCGCCCTCCTTCAGAGTGAACTCGTGCCGCGCCACCGTTTGCCGACCCGGCACATCCTCCAGCCGCACCGCGCCCTCCGGCCCGATCAACTCCGCGCGGGCCCATCCCGCGATCACACGCGTCGGATCATAGGAATCCACATCCTCCACCAGCAGCCACAACTCCTTGGCGCCAGCGATGTCGATATCGACCTCCGCGGTTCCGGAACGCATCATCTTGCTGTCGAACAGATTCGCCGGAGTCGGCGGCAGTTCTCCGAGCAGCGCCAGCGACGCCCGTTCCAGCCGCTTCGAAAGCAGCGGTCCGTTCGTCAGCTCCAGAGCCTGCAGCGTCGTCGCCTCCGTGCTTCGCTCCGTGTAAACCTGATCGCGGATCGGCCGCCCGAGCACGCGGCTGAGCGCGTCGGACTTCAGCCTCCACTCGCGCGTGGGCAGTGCAAGATCCGAGTTGTTCCGTACGCGCAGCCGCCAATCGCCGCTCATTAGCGAGATCGTATCCTGGAACTGTTCGGCGCTCAGGCGCCGCAGCCTCGGCCCGCGGAAGACGAATTCCCTGGCGGGCCCGGTCTCCAGCACCGCCGGCAATTGGTAGGCGCGGGACGTCATGATGCGGCGCAGCAGGTGCTGCAGGTCATAGCCGTGCGCGGCGAAGTCGGAGGCGAGCCAGTCGAGCAGGTCCGCGTCCCACGCCTTTGCGTCCATGTCGTCCACCGGCTCGATCAGCCCGCGGCCGAACAACTGCCGCCAGTAGCGGTTGACCAGCGTCCGCGCGAAGCGGCCGTTTTCGGCATGTGTGAACCACTCGGCCGCCGCAGCGCGCCGCGCTTCGAGCGACGGCCCGAACGGAACCTTCAATTCGGGGATCGGGAACCGCGCCTCCGCCTGCGTGCCGAGCGGCACGTCGCAGCGCACCAGCTCCAGCTTGTCGTCTGAGAACATCGCCGCCAGTCCGAATGTGTCGCGCAGCTTCCACCGGTTCACGAAGCTGTCGTGGCAGGCTGCGCACTTCAGATTGATTCCCAGGAAGACCTGCGCACTGTTCTGCGCCGCCTGCATCGGAGGCGTCTGGCTCGCGCTCACCACGCCGCGCCAGTTGACGCCGATCAGGAAGCCCTCCGGATCGTCTTTCTCCGCCGGGTTTAGCAGCGACCGCACCATCCGGTCATACGGCAAGTTGGTCTGGAGCGCCTGCAACAGCCAGTCCGTGATCGACTTACGCTCGCCGTGATAGACCACGCCCTCGTCGTTGCGCAGCAGGTCATTCCAGAAGCTGATCCAGTGCTCGGCGTAGTTGGCTCGATTCGCGAGCAGCCGGTCGATGAGCGCCTCGCGCTTGCTCGGGCTCGAATCCTTCACGAAGGAGTCCATCTCTTCCGGTGAGGGCGGTAAGCCCCACAGGTCCAGATAGGCGCGCCGGGCGAAGAGGCGGTCCGACACCGGTTCCCCCGTCGCCGCGCCGTTGCGCTCGAAATAGGCCGCGACGAACGCATCGACCGGATGCGCGGCCTGTGCGGCGGGAAGCGCGGGCTGCCTTGGCGCCAGCGGCGCGAGTCCCTCGTCCGCCGGCGTCCACTCTGCTCCCTGATCGATCCAGTTCCGGATCACCGCGATCTGCGCCGGCGTCAGTGGCGGGCCGGTCGGAGGCATCCGCTGCCCTCGCTCGCCTGTAATCCGATGGACCAGCAAACTCTCGGCGCTCGTGCCCGGCACAACGCCCGCGCCGCTTGCGCCGCCCTTAAGCAGTGCCTCCCGGCTTTCGAGCCGCAGCCCGCCCTGCGCCTGCTCGCCCGTATGGCAGACACGGCACCGCGTTTGAAAGAGCGGTTCAACCTCTCTGCCGAAGTCCACGCGAGCCTGGCTCTGCCCCCAGGCGATCTGCGCCGCCAGCGCCGCCAACACGATCCGATATACGCGCCCCACGATGGCTCCTTGCGATCCAATATAGGCCGCAACACCTGACCCGAACAAGCGCCGGCGCGGATACAATGGATCATCGCCATGGTTCGCCGACTCGGAAGACGCCAGTTCCTCTCTCTTGCCGCCGCGCCGATCGCCGCGCGTGCCTCGGGAGCCCAACGGACGCGTCCCAGCATTGTCTTCATCCTGATGGACGACATGGCACAGCGGGCGCTCTCCTGCTACGGCAATCCGCACGTGCCGACCCCGAACCTCGACCGCCTCGCGCGCGATGGCATGAAGTTCACCGACGCCTATGTCACGCCCCAGTGCACGCCCACCCGCGCCACTCTGCTGACGGGCCAGTACACCGCGAGGAACAAGATGTGGCACGTCATCCCCGGTTACGGTTATCCGTGGGCGCGCGTCACCGAGCCCAGGTTCCGGGTCAACTTCCCGCGCGAAGCCTACACGCTCGCCAAGGGCTTGCAGTCGGCCGGCTACGCCACCGCCTGCATCGGCAAGTGGCACCTCACGGCCAACGAGGATGGCAACTACACTTCGCTGCGCCCCGAAGCCAGCCGCTACTACGGCTTCGACGCGACGCTCACGCCCTCGCGCATCCCCAATGAACTCGGCATCGGAGGTGACAAGGCCGTCAATCGCATCACCGATGAGGCGATCCAATTTATCGAAGCAAACCGTGACCGCCCGTTCTTCTGCTACATTCCGCACCACTCGATCCACGGCGTCGTCGCCGCCCCGCCCGATCTCATCCGCAAATACCGCGAAAAGGGATCTCCCGAGTCCGGCCTGCAGAATGCCACGTATCTGGCGGCCATCGAGCACATGGACACCGCCATCGGCCGGCTCCTGAAGCGCATCGACGACCTCGGCCTGGCCGGCAATACACTCGTCTGGTTTCTCACGGATAACGGCGGCGTTGTCGAAAAGTGGATTCCCGAGACGCAGCCCGGCGGTAGCGTGCGCCTGAGGCACGAAGCCGGAGAGTTCGAAAACCCACCGCTCCGGGCAGGCAAGGGCTCGTCCTATGAGGGTGGAATCCGAGTCCCGATGATTGTCCGATGGCCTGGCGTGGCCCGACCGGGATCGGTCTGCCAAACCCCTGTCCACGGCGTCGACCTGCTCCCCACGCTGCTTGAGATCGCCGGAGCCAAGCCTCCCGCCGGCTACCCCGTCGACGGCGTCAGCATCCTTCCGCTCTTTAAGGGCGGAAAGATCGCCGCCCGGCCGCTTTACTGGTACATGCCCTTCTACGACATCCGCTGGGCCCACACGCCGAGCGCCGTCGTTCGCGAAGGCGACTACAAACTAATCGAGTACTTCGGCGACTTTATCGAAACCGAGAGGGGCGGGGAATACGTCACCGGCCGCCGCGTCGAACTCTACAATCTACGGTCCGATATCGGTGAGCGCAAAAACCTTGCCGAGGCCGACCCCAGGCGCACGCGGCGCATGACGGAAAAGCTGCACGCCTGGATTCGTTCCTGCGGCGAAGAGATCCCGCAACTCAACCCGGACTTCGACGCCGCCAGAGCGCTCGCCGAGCGGCGCGGCGCGCCGGCGCCCTAAGGAGCGAAGCCGATCGAGGAGAGGATGAGGCTCAGGCGGCGGTGATCGCCGGGAACCGTAAAGGTCGCGTCGACTTCGATCGCGACATTCACCGGATCGGCTTCTACGGGAACCGCGGCCGGGCTCTCCAGCGTGTAGCTGCCTTCCCCGGCGTACTGGGCCGCCGCCACGGCCGCTCCGTTTACCAGTAGGCGTACGGCGCGGGTCGGAGACTGTCCGGGGATGTAAATCGCAGCGCGGACCCGCCGCGGCGCCGAGGGGCGCTTCAACAGAAACACCGCGCGATCCGAAATCCACCGCCAGCCCTGCTCCAACTCGTGGACTCCGCTAACGATGTGCGCCGCCGCATCGGAATCGTCCATGGTCAGATATTCGCGCTCAGGGCTCCGTTCGATCACGATCCCGGCGCGGACGTGGTCAAGGGGCCCGGCGGAGAGGTCAAATGGCCGCAGGCCGAAGGTTACGGCTGAGTAGCCCGAACGGGTGCCGAGCCCTATGAGCCGCAGCGGCAGTGTCGGGTTGATGTCACGCTCGGCGTAGGGGATAAGCTGTCCACCGCCTGTGGCGAACGGGATTGGAAACCCGAGAGCGCTCGATAGCACGACATCGCCGGGGCGGACCGGCTGGCCGCGCTCGAGCGCGAGCCCTCCCTCGGATTCGGCGTAGTAGCGCAGGCCCCACTCGCCGTTGATCCAGACGCGGCGCTGGGCGAGGTCCGGGGCGAGATCGGCCACAAACTCGCGGTACCCGTTCCAGTGCTGGTAGTTGACCCAGCTCAAGGCGAGCCCGAGCAAAAGTTGCAGCGCGAAAGCGGCGCCGATCCACGCCGGGCGCGCGGATCGGGCGATGAGGATCGCAACGGGCGCGGCGAGCGGGAGGAGATAGCGGGCCGATCCGGCGAAGAACAGCACAAGAGCCGCCGCGAAAAACAGCAGGAGCCAGGCGGCGAGGAAGCGCTCATCGATTTGCGGACCCAGCGCGCGGTGCAGCGCGGCGATGACCACCAGGACCCCCGTCGCGAAGCAGAACCAGAAGAGCGGATGCGGATCAATCAGAGCGGCGCCGCCGGCCGCCGCGAGAACCGCGATTAGCTCCACCCGGCGCGGGCGAAGCGCAATCCAGACGAGACCGGGGAAGACGATCCAGCCGAGATGGCTGGTCAACGCGGCGGCGCTGCGGAGCTTGGCTTGCAACGTCTGGAACGCGTCCATGTGTCCGGCGAGGACCCGGGCCGGCAGCGCTCCGGTCGAGACATGTTCAAACAGGTGCCAGGCCGCCAGGATCAGGGCGGGGGACAGCGATGCGATCCAGGCCGCGGTCCAGCGCGGCCGTTTCAGCCAGAGATAGAACCAGAGGATCGGGATCGCCACGACGGCCTGGTAGGCTGCCAACCCCGCGGCCGCCAGCGCCAGGGCCGCAAGGGCGAGCCATCCGACGCAGGACCGGTCCAAGGCCCGTATGAACGCCGCAATGCCCGCGAGCCAGAAGGCAAGCAACGGCACATCGGACTCGAACGAGTTGCCGTTGACTACGAAGGCCGGGGTCGCGAGGAAGAGCAGCGTCGCCCCAAGGGCGCGCTCGGGTGCGAAGCGGCGGGCGAGCGACCACATCGCCAATGCAGCCAGCAGTGAGAACCCCATGTAGGCCGCATGGAACGGGACTTCGCGAATATCGCCGATGACGGCCAGCAGCCCACCCAGCACCCAGACGTTCAAGGGCGGGTGTGGATGGCCGCGCATATCGACGACTTGGCCGAGAAAGACATATTGTGCGTGATTCGGGTGGAACGGGTCGATCTGGGCGTGCTGTGCCCCAGCGAGATAGTACACGTCATCGCCCTGGATCGCCTGGTTGAGAAATGGCAGGCGGATCAACAGGACGACGGCAATGATCAGCAGGACCGGATAACGCAAACTGCTATGATACCCGGCCTGGAGCCGCCGCGGCCCTCCGGTTACAAAGAGAGCCTGCGTTGCGTTCCGCAATTGAATCGGGGGAAACTGTCATTTCGGCCGGAAGCCCCCAGTCCGCAAGGAGAACCTGTTCGCTCCCATGCACGACGCAGATACCGCTCAGCAGTCCCTGTCCGAACGTATCGAGGTTGCGATGCGCGCGTATCAAGAGGCGGACCGGGACGCCGCCGAAGAGTTCGTCCGGCTGGTCCACCCCATCCTGAGCCGATTCCTCCTCGCATTGCCAAACACATCCCCGAATCTGGACGACCTGCTTCAAGAGTGTTGGCTCCGCATTCATCGGGCGCGGCACAGCTATCGACCGGGCGAGCCCGTGCTGCCCTGGGTCTTCTCGATCGCCCGCCACGCGCGTGTGGACTACTATCGCCGGACCGCGCGTGGCAGCGCACGCGAGTCCGGCATCGAGCAGGCTGCCGAGACGTTAGTTCACGATCCGCGGCAGCGGCTGGATGCGGCGCTCGATAGCCGCGTGCTCGTGGATCTGTTACGCCGCCTGCCGGATAGCCAGAGGGAGATCCTTTTCATGCTGAAAGTATCTGGGATGAGCACCGAGGAGGCGGCCCGCGCAACGGGTTCAACGGCATCGGCGGTGAAGCAAAAAGCCTGGCGGGCTTACGAGAATCTGCGCCGGCACTTCCGGAAACAGGACGGAGCCAAAGAAGGTGAGAGACAGGATGCAGTGCGCCGATATTGACAGACTGGTGGATCAACTGGCGCCGGACAAGCTCGCGTCAGACCCCGGCGCGGCGCATCACATGAGAGGCTGCAAGCGATGCCGGGTGCTCTATGGCGATTGGAGTGCCTTTCTGGGTCCGGGCGAGCCAAGCTCGTCCTTGAAAGAGTCGATTGCCCGGACGATCCTAGCCGATTTAAAGCCGGTGCGGCCCCAGCCGCCCGCTTATCAGACCGCGGCGGCAGTTCTGTTCGTGGTGAGCGCGCTGGCGTTCGGCCTGGCGACATTCGCCGGGACAGCGGGGCTCCAGCGCATGTCGGGGGTGCAGGTCTACGCCTTCGCCGGAGTCGGCGTCCTCGCGGCAATTCTACTCGCCTTCGGCCTCGCGAACTTGATGCATCCTGTGCGGCAGCGGCCGGCGCTCGCAGCCGCCGGTGTGGGCGTACTGGCTAGTGGATTCGCCGGAGTGGCGCTGCTGTTGTTCTCCTCCGCCGAGCCCTCCTCCGGGACGGGCGTTGCTTGCTTCACGAAAGGATTGCTGCTGAGTGTCCCCGGTGCGTTACTGGTGGGGCTGCTGGTGCGGCGAGGGTATGTCTTGCGAACAGCGCTTGCCGGAGCCGTGGTCGGGGCTCTTGCAGTCTTGAGTGCCGCGACCGTGCTTCAGGTTTCCTGCCCGGACCAGAACGCCACGCACCATGTCACCTCGCACGGGGGGGCGATTCTGGTCGCTATCATTGCAGGGTTCCTGATCGGGTGGCGTCTCGGGCGGTAGTGTCGGCTCGCCAGCGGCGGCGGTGGGCATAACGGCCCACCGCGCAGGAGCCCTCATCCGGGGCTTACTGCAATTGCGCCACCGTATTGGCCTCGACGATGTTGGAGGGGTTTTGGATGTCGTAGGCTTCGCCGGTGAAGATGACCGTATTCTCCCGGGCCACGTTATAGCGGCTGGTGGCAAAAAATTGCAGCCCAACGCCGAAATTCGTGATCAGATTTCCCGTAATCAGGTCGCCGAACGGCCCCTGGGGATCGCCGGGTGCGGGGTTGTAGCAGATACCGAGCAAGCCGTTCGTGCCGGCCGTGATCGTGTTGTTGACGATGCGGTTCCCCCAACTCTGGCCTCCTCGCACGAAAACGCCCAATCCCGTGTTGTAGATCGCATTGTCCTCCACCACTACATTGCGTGACTGGACGATCATGATGCCGACTTCGGGCGGTGGCGCACTGACGGCGAGGCCTTGGCCCCGGATGTTCAGATGCTTCAGCCGGACATTGGCGCTGCCTTCGATGACGACCCCGAAGGCATTATTGGCAACGGCCCCGTTTTTCACGGTCACGCCGCGGGCGTTTGCGATGCGGATGGCAACGCCGCGCAGCGCCCCCGGCCCCAGGATTTCGTGCCCGTTCAGGTCGAGCGTGACACCGCTGGCCGTTATCGTGATGCCGGCGCCACGGTCCCAGTTGTACGAGATATCCCGGTTCAGTACGTAGGATCCAGGGGTGTCGATCACGGTCTGAATGCTGATGGGGCGAACGAACCCCTGGGCCATCATCGTCGGAACCGCGAGCAGAGATACAGCAAGCACCGGCAGTCCTCGCAGGATTGTTTTCATGGAATTCTCCTCAAAATTAAATTTGATTTTCTCCGCGGCGCCGCGAATCAATCAGGAATTCGCACGGAAGTTGGAATTCGTAACGGCACAAAACAATTTTTTTGCGGAAGTCTTCCAAGATGCGGTGTCACCGCCGGCCGGCCTGGATTCCGCGCTTGCGGAACCCGGCCACCTGGCGGCGCGTTTCTTAACAGCCTGCGGCAGAAGTCGCGCGGCCGCGCTCGGAGCGCCGCCGGCGCAGATGGCGATGCGAGCCATCGGAGAGGAGCCGCAACGAAGCCAGCGGCCCGGCGCCGCCCGAACCCGAAGGGCGACAAGGGGTTGCGGCCCACGGCTTTGGCGAGCCTCCCTCCAAGTGTCCCGCACTGGTTCGGTCGGCTCTTCGCGCCCTGCGCTCGCAAGCCCTTGCCGCGCGGCCCGCGGGACTTCTGCCACGGGCTGTTTAAATCTGAATCGAGGAGATCTCGACGTTGGAGCGGTGACCTTCGACCACGACGATACCGCTTTCGGTGACGTGGTGGTACTTGCGGTCGTGATCGAGATCGTAGCCGATCTGAGCGTCTTCCGGGACCCGGACGTTCTTGTCGAGAATCGCCCGCCGGACCTTGGCGCGGCGACCGATGTCGCAGCCGTCAAAGATGATCGAGTCCTCGACGACGGCCCCGGTATGCACGCGCACGCCGCGGCCGAGCACGGAGTTGCGGACCAGCCCGCCTGAAAGGATGCTGCCGCCCGAGACGACCGAGTCGATTGCCTGGCCGCGCCGCCCCTCCTGGTCGAAGGTGAACTTGGCCGGAGGATCGAGATACCCGGCCGTGCGAAGCGGCCATTGGCGGTTGTAGAGATTCAAGGCCGGCGACACGGCGCGGAGATCCATGCTCGCGTCGTAGTAGGCATCGATGGTGCCGACGTCGCGCCAGTAGGCGGTCATGCCGGGAGGATCGCCGGGGATGCGGTTGGTCTGGTAGTCGTAGGCGAACAGTTCGCTCCGCCCGATCATCTTGGGCAGGATGTTGCGGCCGAAGTCGTGCGCGCTCTCTTCATCGGCGGCGTCCTCATACAAAGCCTTGAGGAGCGGACCCGTACTGAAGACGTAGTTCCCCATCGAGGCATAGACGCGGTCGGGATCGCCCGGCATCGTCGGGGCATCGGCGCGTTTCTCGTGGAAGCCGAGAATACGGCCCTCCGCCGACGCCTCAATGACGCCAAACTCCCGCGCCTCCTTTTTATCGACCGGGATGGCTGCGACCGTGGCGTCGGCGCGCTTCTGTTCGTGAAACTCGATCATCTCGCGGATGTTCATCCGATAGATGTGGTCGGCTCCGAAAACGACGACCAGGTGCGGGTCGGCCTGCTCGATCAGGTTGACGTTCTGGAAGATAGCGTCGGCGGTTCCGCGATACCAGGTCTCCCCGGCCGAGCGCATCTGCGCGGGCACCGGAATGATGAAATGGTTCTTGAGGATCCCGCTGAACTCCCAGCCGTCGCGAAGGTGCTGCAGCAGCGACTGGCTTTTGAACTGAATGAGAACGTAGGTGGAGTAAATTCCGGAATTGATCAGGTTGCTAAGCACGAAATCGACGATGCGGTATCGACCTCCGAAGGGTACAGCCGGTTTCGCCCGCTCCTTCGTCAGCGGATACAGCCTGGTGCCTTTTCCACCGGCCAGCACAAATGCAAGGACGCGCAGCTCCATTCTCAGCTCCTGACTTGATCAACGGCGGCAATCTGTTTTACCTGCTTGCCCTATTGTGTCAACAGGACCGGCCGGAATCAACAACGTTTCGCATACAACATCCACTCTGGGCACCGCGCCGGGCGAGTGTGATATTTTGCATAGGCTGTGCGGTCCGAGGACCGGCAGAGAATACTATGCAAAACAAATTCGCCATGACGCCAGTGAGACGTTGGTCCGTGGTCGGGATGCTGTGCCTGGGCATGATCATCGCCTATGTTGACCGGACGAACCTCTCGGTCGCGATCGCGGATGAGGACTTCCAGCAGTATTTCAACCTCAGCCATCTCGATCGGGGCACCCTGAACTCGGCCTTCTTCTGGTCGTATGCCTTTCTGCAGATCCCGGCGGGATACCTGGTCGACCGGATGGGGGTCAAGATTCCCTATGCGATCGGCTTTCTGCTGTGGAGCCTGGTGTCGGCGGGCACGGCCTTTGCGACCTCGGTGCAGCAGCTTTTCGCGCTGCGGCTGGTGCTGGGCGTCGGTGAGGCTGTGGTGACTCCGGCGAGCTTGCGGTGGATCCGGTTTAACGTCGACGAAAAACAGCGTGGGCTGGCCGTGGGATTGTTGTTTGCTGGAGCCAAGGTTGGGCCGGCCATCGGGGCGCCGCTGGCGGCGTTGCTGCTTTACCATCTGGGATGGCAGACCATGTTCATCGTCCTCGGGCTGGGGTGTCTGTTCTGGCTGGTCCCGTGGATGTTGCTGGTGCGCAATGACGACCGGGCGCTGGAGGCGAAAGCGCAGGAGATCTCGGGGGCGCCGCCGGTGCCGTTCAGCGCGGTCTTCAAAACGCCGATGATCTGGGGCGTGGTCGTCGGTACGTTCTGCTACAACTACTTCAATTATTTCGGCGTGACCTGGCTGCCCTCCTACTTCGTCGACAAATACGGCGTTTCGCTCAAGGAGACCGGGTGGTTCACGGCCTTCAGCTTCGGCGGGATGGCGATTGTTGCGACGCTGGCCGGCGCCGTGGCTGACCGCCTGATCGCGCGGGGCGCTGACCCGGTCAAAATCCGCCGGCGCTTTACGGTCGCGGGCTTCATGGTCGCATCGACGCAGGTCTTCGGCATCATGACCGAGTCGCCGAACGTCGCACTCTTCTTCGCGATGCTTTCGCTCTCCGGCCTCGGACTGGCGACGGCGAACTACTGGGCGCTCACCCAGACGCTGGTGCCGGGCGCGGCGATCGGCCGCATCGCCGGTATCCAGAACTTCGCCTCGAACCTTTCCGGTATTGCGGCCTCGCTCGTGACGGGTGCGCTCAAGGAGAAAACGCAGAGCTACGATGCCCCGATGCTGGTCATCTTCGGACTTCTGATCCTCGGAGCGCTCTCCTATACGTTACTGGTTCAGAAGAAGTATGTTCCCAAGATTTAAGTTCAGGAGTTTGCGATGAGAAAGATCTGTATTACGGCTTTGCTCTCTTCGGCGCTGACGCTGCTGGCGGTCTACGGGCTCGGTTCAACGCCGCTCCCGACCAGGACCGTGCTCGAAAATCCCAAAGTGCGGGTGCGGGAAGTGACGTACCTGCCCGGAGTGCCCCGCCCGCGGTATATCCGCCCTACCGACCAGGTGATCGTCTTCCTGGACGACAGCAAGTACGAGCGCACGGACTCGCAGACCGGCGAGAAAGCCGTTCGCGAGCGGAAGTCGGGCGAAGTGATCTGGCATGACCGGAGCGAGGATGCCCCGGTGCTCGTCAACGTCGGGTCGAAGCCGTATCGGACGCTTGTGATCGAGTTGAAAGAGGGGCGGTAGCGCCCCTCGCCCTACCAACTCTCGGCCAGCTTCGCGAAGGTCCTGACGGCGACTCCTGACGGACCTTTCGCCAGGAACGGCTTGCCGTCGTCCAGCCAGGCCGTGCCCGCGATGTCGAGGTGAACCCAGGGCTTGTCCTCGACGAACTCCTTCAGGAACATGGCGGCCGTGACCGCGCCACCCCAGCGTCCTCCGATGTTGGGGATGTCGGCGAAGGCGCTGCGGAGGTACTCCTTGTAGTCGTCATCGAGCGGCATGGGCCACATCTTCTCGCCTTCCGCCCGCGCGGCATCGAGCACCCGGCGTGAAAAATCATCGTTGTTCGTGAACGCCCCGACATTGACGTGGCCGAGCGCGACCACGATGGCGCCCGTCAACGTCGCGGCGTCGACCAGATGGGTGCAGCCGAGCCGAATCGCGTAGGTGATTGCGTCGGCCAGAATCAGGCGGCCCTCCGCGTCGGTATTGAGAACCTCGATCGTCTTTCCCGAAAGCGACGTCACGATGTCGCCGGGGCGCTGCGCGCGGCTTCCGACCATGTTCTCCACCGTCGGGATCAAGGCTGTAACACGGACCGGCGGTTTCAGTTGCGCGATGGCGCGCATCGCTCCCAGGACTGCCCCCGCTCCGGCCATGTCGTACTTCATTTTCTCCATGCCGTCCGCCGGCTTGATCGAGACGCCGCCCGTGTCGAAGGTCACGCCTTTGCCGACCAGGCCAAGATGCCCCTCGCGCGCCGCGCCGGCCGGAGGCTCGTAGCGGAGCACGATCAGGGCCGGAGGTTCGGCGCTCCCTTGGGCCACGCCAAGCAGCGCGCCCATGCCAAGCTGAGCCATGCGGTCGCGGTCTAGCACATCGCAGTCGAGCCCGAGCTCGGCCGCGGTCTGCCGTGCGCGCTCGGCCAGGACGGTCGGGGTGAGGCGGTTGCCGGGCTCATTGACAAGCGAACGGGTGAAGTTCTGGGCTTCGGCGAGAACGCGCCCGCGATGCAATGCCGCTTCGAGATCGGCAGCCCCGCCCGGGACGGCGATCGAAAATCGTTCGACGGCTCTCTCGTTCTTCTTGGGATCGGTCTTGTAGGCGTCGGGTTCGAAGTCGCCGAGCACCGCCCCTTCGACGACGGCCGCGGCGTTATCGGCGGAAGCCAGGGCCGGATCGAGCAGGAAGGCGATCTCCCGGGCCGATCGTCCTTTCAGATTCCGGAGCGCGGCTCCCGCAACCTTCCGCAGTTCCGCCGAGCCGAACTTGGCCTGCGGACCGCACCCGGCCACCGCCAGCCGCTTGGCTTTGAGATCCGCCGGCCGGTGCAGGACGGCGAGTTCGAGCAGCTTGCCCGAAAACTCGCCGCTCGCGTACAGGTCGCTGATCCAACCCTGCGTCTTCTCATCGGCCAGACGCGCGGAATCAGGCGCCGGCGGCGAGTCCTTCTCCTTCTCAAAAGCGAGCACCACGAGGGTTTCGGCTTCAATCTGGTCAACGGGAGTAGTAACGAATTTGATGTCCATGAGTGGCTTAGTCATCGGATCGGAGGCGGCCGACGGCGGCCCGCGCCTCGGCCTCCTGCTCGCGTTTGCGCTCGGTTTCGCGCTTGTCGTGCAGCTTCTTGCCCTTCGCCAGGGCGAGTTCGACCTTCAGCCGGCCCTTTTTCAGGTAGATCTTGGTCGGGATGAGCGTCAGGCCCTTCTCGCGAGTCTTGCCGAGCAGCTTGTCGATTTCGACCCGGTGCAGCAGCAGTTTGCGCTTGTGCACGGGTTCGTGATTGGCGTAGGTTCCGTGGCTGTAAGGGCTGATGTGGGCGTTCTGGAGCCAGGCTTCGTTGCCCACGATCTCGGCGTAGGCATCCTTGAGCTGGACCTTGCCCGCGCGCGCAGCCTTCACCTCGGTTCCGGACAGGACCATTCCGGCCTCGAATCGCTCCATCAGGTGGTAATTGTGGGCTGCGGACCGGTTATCGGCCACGATCTTGACGCCGGAATCGGGTGCCTTCAACTTTGACCTCAACGCACTCGGGCCAGTTCACGTCAGTTCTATATAGCGTGAGCCAGAGCGCCGTCAATGCTCTATCTTACCATACAGAACGAGTTAAGATGCGTATCTCCAATCGGTTAGGCAGGATCGCACTGGTCCTGACACTGCTCCTGAGCCTGGGCGGCAGCATGTCGGCCCGGACGCGGAAGGGCGACAAATTTCTCAAGGAGGGCCGGAAGGCCGAGGTCCGGCAGGAGTACGACCGGGCGCTGGAGCTGTACGAAGAGGCGCTGCTCACCGACCCGGAGGACGCCAACTACCAGATCGCTGTCCGGCGCGTGCGATTCCAGGCCGCTCAGCAGCAGGTCCACGAGGGGCATCAGCTCCGGAGCGAAGGGCAGCTCAACGAGGCGCTGCTTGCGTTCCAACGGGCCTATGCCATCGACCCGTCGTCGTCGATCGCCCGGCAGGAGATCCGCCGGACCGTGGAGATGATCGAGCAGGCGACGAAGAAGTCCGAGGCGGGCCAGGCGATGAGCCCGCAGGAAAAGGGTCTCACGCCGACCGAGCGCGCCCGCAAGGAGGCCGAAGAGCGGGTGGCCGGCTTCATGTCCGTCCCGACGCTGAAGCCAATCTCGCGGCAGATCACCAGCCTGAAAATGAATAATCAGCCGGTGCGCGTTCTGTATGAAACCGTGGGGAAGCTGGCCGGAATCAACATCATGATGGATGCCGAGTACCAGCCGGGACCTCAGCGGAACTTCAGCATCGACCTCAGCAACACGACGCTCGAGGAGGCGCTCGACCACCTCTCGATCCTGACCAAGACCTACTGGAAGCCGCTTTCGCAGAACACAATCTTCGTCACCAACGACAACCCGACCAAGCGGCGCGATTACGAGGAGCAGGTGGTGAAGGTCTTCTACCTCACCAACGTGACGACGCCGCAGGAACTGCAGGAAATCCACACGGCCGTTCGAACTCTAACCGACATCCGGCGCATGTTCCCGTACAACTCGCTGAACGCGATTCTGATCCGGGGCACGGCCGACCAGGTGGCGCTGGCCGAAAAGCTGATCCAGGACATGGATAAGCCGAAGTCCGAGGTGGTGCTCGATGTGCTCGTGATGGAGGCCAACCGGACGCGGACGCGGGACTTGGCGGCGACATTTTTGTCGGGCGAGCAGAACGGCATCCGAATTCCGATCTCATTCGGGCGCGGCGCGGCGGGGACAGCGAATGGCAATGGCGGCAGTGGGACATCCACGGCGGTGCCGTTGGGACAGTTGGGAAGCCTCACAAAGAATGACTGGTCGCTGACGCTGCCCGGAGGGTTCCTCCAGGCGCTCATGACGGATCGCACGACCAAGCTGCTGCAGAGCCCGCAGGTGCGGGCCTCCGACGGGATGAAATCCTCGCTGCGCATCGGCGACCGGTTTCCGTATGCGACGGGCAGCTTCCAGCCGGGCATCGGCGGTGTGGGCGGCGGCATCAGCCCTCTGGTCAGCACGCAGTTTCAGTTCGCCGATGTCGGTGTGAACGTGGACGTAGTCCCGAGAATTCATACCAACGGCGAAGTCAGTCTGCACGTCGAGCTGGAGATTTCGGCGGTGCGGGACCGGATCGACATCGGCGGGCTTTCGCAGCCGGTCATCGGGCAGCGCAAGGTGATTCATGACATCCGCATCCGGGAGGGCGAGCTGACGCTGCTCGGCGGGCTGATGCAGAATCAGGACACGCGAAACGTGAGCGGTGTACCGGGGCTGGCGAACGTACCGATTCTGGGACGGTTCTTCAGCGGTGAGAACATCGAGCGGAACCAGGGTGAACTCCTTGTGGCGCTGGTGCCGCACGTGGTCCGGTCGATGGACATCTCACCGGTGAACATTCGCGGGATCGCGGCCGGTAACGACCAGGTGGTGAAGCTGACCTACGCTCCGCCGGAGGAGAGCACGCCGCAGCCGGCCGAACCGAAGCCGGCGGAGGCGCCGACAGCTCCGGGCGGGGCGGTCCCGGCGGCCGAGGATCCAAAGCCGGCGCAGGCGGCGGCGCGGCTGGCATTCAGTCCGGCGACGGCGCAGGCGCAGATGGGGATGCCGATTACGGTGTCGCTGCAGGTGGAGAACGTGACCGATATTTTCACGGCTCCGCTGCGGCTGAAGTTCGATCCGAAGATGGTGCGGCTGACCGAGGTGAAGCTGGGGCCGTTCCTTTCCGGCGACGGACAGCGGGTGACGTTCTCGGAGAACACGCTGAACGACGCGGGCGAGGCCGTGGTGACGCTGAACCGGTATCCGGGTTCGGGCGGCATCAGCGGCTCGGGGACGCTCCTGACCCTCACGCTGCAGCCGCTGGCGCAAGGGAGTACGCAGGTGACACTCTCCGAGTTGGGCCTGCGGGATTCGCAACTGCGGCCGATCAGCGTGGCGGCGCCGATGCTGACGGTCAATATTCAGTAAGTGAGGCTATGAGGCGTAGACGACAGCGCGGATTGACGCTGGTGGAGCTGATCGTCGCCTTTACGATCCTTTCGATGCTTTCGGCGATGGCGGTTCCGCTGGCGCGCTACAAGGTGCGGCGCGATAAAGAGCGCGAGCTGCGATGGGCGCTGCGGGAGATCCGCACGGCCATCGACAAGTACAAGGACATGGCGGATCGTGGGGAACTCGGCCCGATTAAGCTCGGGACCGAGGGGTATCCGGAGAGCCTGGAGATTCTGGTGGAGGGCGTAAAGCTTCCGACGGCGGATGACAAGAAGATCCGGTTTCTGCGCCGGATTCCGAAGGATCCGATGACGAATTCGACCGAGTGGGGGAAGCGGAACATGCGGGAGGATCCGAACTCGTTGAGTTGGGGAGGCGAGCATGTCTTTGACGTCTACACGCGGACGATGGAGAGGGCGCCCGATGGCACGCCGTATTCGGAGTGGTAGGAGCGGATTCACGCTGATCGAGATCATGATCGTGATGGCGATCGTGACGATCCTGGTTTCGATTGCGGTGCCGCTGTATCAGAAGTCGATTCTGCGGGCCAAGGAGAGCGTGCTCAAGAGCAACCTGTTCACGATGCGGACGGTGATCGACGAGTACACCTACGACAAGCAGAAGGCTCCGCAGACGCTGCAGGACCTGGTGAACGAAGGGTATCTGCGGCAGATTCCGGTGGACCCGATCACGGGGACGGACCAGAGCTGGCGGGTCGTGATGGAGGACTCGCTGACAACGGTGAACCAGATGGAGCCTGGGGTATACAACGTTTTCAGCGGCTCGGACAAGATCAGCCTGGAGGGCACGCCCTACTCGGAGTGGTGAGCGCGGGGGCGGGTAGGTTAAGATGAAAACACATCCGTCCCGCCCGGAACGGATCCTCTTGCAATACTCCCCGGTCGTCTAACGGTAGGACAGCGGCCTTTGGAGCCGTGAATCGTGGTTCGAATCCATGCCGGGGAGCCATACCCAAAAACCGTAACTTCCCGCCACCCCGTTTTGCTTGACGCCAGCGCCGTCTGCGGCCGCGCGTTATCCCAAACATTCGCGGGAATTTGCGTTTCGGCGCGGTTCTCCGGTTGGAAACGCCTCCGAGCGGGCAACGCCCTCAACCATCATGGTTCGGTTCGTTGGCCTCTCTGAACCCTCCAAACTCTCCGTTTTCTCCGTTGACAGGTCCGCGTTTGTTGACAGGCCGGTTGAGAGCGTAGGCCGGTTGGACACTTTCGAACTCGCGTGAGTATCTATTGACAGCGCATGACAGCGGGCGTGGCCGCGAAGCGGAAGCCGTTGTGGGCCGGAAGGACCGGCACCCATGGATTTCCGAGACCGCCAAACTCGCGATGCTGTCGCCGAGATTGCCCAACTCCTCGCCACCGCTTACCAGCGCTACCGGCGCGCGCGGCGCAATGAAACTGCCGCCCAAGACGCGTCCGAATCCGTCAACGGAGAACTTGATAACCCGCGCGCGGAGAGCCCTCATGTCAATGAGGTTGACGCATGAAGAAGACGCTCCGGGACCGGATCGCAGCGCTCGCAACGATGAACGTGCCGGCGCTGCGCGAAGAGCATCGCAGGGTCTTCGGCAAGGAGCCGGTGAGCGCGCACCGGCAGTTCCTGTTCCGTAAGATCGCATGGCGATTGCAGGCCGAAGAAGAGGGCTGGCAGCCTGACGAGGTCCGCGAACTGGCACGCGCCATCGCGCGCGACACGCCTTTACGGAACCGCGTCCTCGCCAACGCGGGCAAGCGCCGCGCCGGCCTCCCGCCCGAGCAGACCGCCGTGGCGACGATCGAGCCGGATCACGATCCGCGGCTGCCCATGCCAGGCGGGGTGATCGTGAAGCAATACAAGGGCAGGACCCACGTCGTGCAGGTCCTCGACGACGGGCGCTTCGCATATGACGACCGGCGGTACATGTCGCTGAGCGCGATCGCCCAGGAGATCACGGGCACCAAGTGGAATGGCCTGCTCTTCTTTGGGCTGACGGAGAAGAAGAATGGCCGACGGTAACGGTTCGCTTGCAACTCCCCGGCGCTCGACAGTGCGCTGCGCGATTTACACGCGCAAGTCGACCGAGGAAGGACTGGAGCAGGAGTTCAACACGCTGGACGCGCAGCGCGATGCGGCCGAGTCCTTCATCCGCAGCCAGCGCGGGGAAGGATGGGTGGCGCTGCCCGATCACTACGACGACGGCGGGTTCACGGGCGCGAACATGGACCGGCCCGCGTTGCAGAAGCTCCTTCAGGACGTGCGCGACGGGCTGGTCGATTGCGTGATGGTCTACAAGGTGGACCGCCTGACGCGATCCCTGCTCGACTTCGCGCGCATCATGGAGGTGCTCGACAAGCACGGCGTCAGTTTCGTCTCGGTCACCCAGCAGTTCAATACAACGAGCTCGCTGGGCCGGCTGACGCTCAACATCCTGCTGTCCTTCGCCCAGTTCGAGCGCGAGATGATCGCCGAGCGCACCAGGGACAAGATGTCGGCGGCGCGCCGTAAAGGCCGCTGGGTGGGCGGGATTCCGATGCTCGGCTACGACTTGAGCGATCGCGGTGGCGCACTGGTGGTGAACGAAGACGAAGCCGCGCGCGTGCGGGCCATTTTCGATCTCTATCTCGAGCACGGCTCGCTGATCCCGGTGGTGCAGGAACTGAGCTGGCGCGGCTGGCGGATGAAGGAATGGACCACGCGCAAAGGGTCGGTTGCCGGCGGCCAGCCGTTTGCCAAGAACAGGCTCTACAACCTGCTGACGAACATGGTCTACGTGGGCAAGGTGAAATACGGCGGCCAGATCTACGACGGCGAGCACGAGGCCATTGTCGATCCCGAAATCTGGCAGCGTGTGCAGGATCGCCTCCGCTACAACGGCAGGACCGGCGGACGCCAGGTGCGCAACAAGTACGGCGCGGTTCTCAAGGGCATCCTGCGCTGCGCGAGTTGCGATGCGGGGATGGTCCACACCTACACGCAGAAGACGCCGAACAAGCTCTACCGCTACTACGTCTGCGTCAACGCTCACCAGAAAGGCTACAACCAGTGCCCGACGCGGTCGGTCTCGGCGCCCGCGATCGAACAGGCGGTCATCGCACAGATCCGTGGCATCGCCGCCAACCCCAATGTGGTGGATCGGGTTGTTGAGTTGTTGGGCGAGCAGCGCGTGGCAGACATCGAGACCCTCGAACGCGAGAAGCGGTTGATCGAGCGCGAGCTCGAACGCCTGAGCCAGGAACTCGCCGGGCTCGTGCGGGCGGGCGGCAAACTGGCCGTGGACCGCATGGCCGAGGTGCAGGAGCGCGCGGCAGTGCTTGAACGAAAACTGCGCGAGGTTCGCGAGGAACTGGCCGCATGGGAGGGGCAGACCGTGGACGTGGCCGACGTGCGGAAGACTCTGCGTGAGTTCGACCGGTTGTGGACCGAGATGACGCCGCGCGAGCAGGAGAAGTTCGTCAAGACGCTGGTCGAGCAGGTGACCTACGACGGCCGGAGCGGCGAGGTGACGGTGGGCTTCCGGACGGCGGCGATCAAACAACTTTGCATGGAGGCCACAGGAAAGTGATGGCAGCGAGCAGCCTGTTCGAGGTGAGGTTCAAGCTGAGGCCCACCGTGCGGGAAATCCAACGCGCGGAGCAGGCAACGGAACCCGCGGTGAGGGCTGTGCGGCCGACCGGGCGCTACCCGCGTGCGGCGCAGGTGCTGGCGCTGGCGCTTCAGTTTCAGGAGATGATCGACCGCGGCGAGGTGCGCGACTACGCGGACCTGGCGCGCCTGGGATGCGTGAGCCGTGAACGGATCAGCCAGATCATGATGCTTGTCTGGCTCGCGCCGGATATCCAGAAGACCGTGCTGCGTTTGCCGCCCTCTGGGCGCGCGCCATTCAGTGAAGGGGCGTTGCGGAGGATCGCCAAGATCGTGCGTTGGGACGAACAAAGGCTGGAGTGGCAAAGGCTTGCGGGCTGTCCGGAGCCGTCCGCCGATTTCCACAGCGATCCACAGGCCGAAAACTGTCAAGCCTGAGATTTGCGGGCGGATCAAGCCATCATCCCGCGACATGTTTCGCTAACTGTTCGCCATGATAAACTGGCTTGGCGGGCGAACGTCAGTTGGCCACAAAAACCCTACAGCCACTTCCCGGATTCACCGATATGGTGTAATGTGGTGAAGAACGATAACCGCTAGGTTCGGATATGAAAAACAAAGAGGGAGCGCGGCGGAAAGAGAAGCCTACGAGCAACGCCGCCGTGCGTGCGTCGATCAGCTTCCCGCCCGACGTCTACAAGGTGCTCGAGGGCATCGCCAAGGAAAAGAAAGTCTCGTTGGCGTGGGTTGTGCGGGAGGCGGCGGAACAGTATCTCGCGCAGAAGTGGCCACTGTTCAAGGGGCAGGGGTAGAGCGCATGCCGACCTTCTATGAGTTCTTCGCGGGCGGCGGCCTGGCGAGAGCCGGGCTCGGCGATGGATGGGAGTGCCTGTTCGCCAACGATATCGACACGAAGAAAGGCGCGAGCTACGAGGCGAACTGGGGGCGCGAGCGCCTCAAGATCGAGGACGTGGGCAAACTGACCACGGCGGACCTTCCGGGCCACGCCGATCTGGCATGGGCGTCGTTTCCCTGCCAGGATCTGTCTCTGGCAGGAGATTACGCCGGGCTGAAAGGCGAGCGCTCGGGGACATTCTGGCCCTTCTGGCGGCTCATGGAGGCGCTGGTGGAAGAGGGCAGGGCGCCGACGATGGTCGTTCTTGAAAACGTCTGCGGCGCACTCACCTCTCATGGAGGAAAGGACTTCGCGGCGATTGGCGCCGCGCTTGCGGGTGGCGGCTATCGTTTCGGCGCGCTGGTGATGGACGCGGTGCGATTTGTGCCGCAGTCCCGGCCCCGATTGTTCGTCGTGGCGATGCGCAAAGAGAAAGTAATCCCCGCAAACCTCGCATTGCCCGAGGCCGGCCCTCTTTGGCATCCCGAGAATCTGGTGAGCGCCTACGAGAAGTTATCCGAGCGGTCGAAGGACGCTTGGGTGTGGTGGAGCTTGCCGGCGCCTCCTGCGCGCAAGTTGAGATTCGCGGACGTAATCCAAGAGGAACCGCAAGGAGTGTCCTGGCACACGGCGGCGGAGACCGAACGCCTCATCAGCCTGATGAGCCCGATCAACCGCAAGAAAGTTGAGCAGGCCATGAGAATGGGGAAGCGGATGGTCGGCGGAATCTACAAACGCACTCGCCAAGATGAGAATGGAAGCCGAGTACAACGAGCGGAAATCCGCTTCGACGACGTCTCGGGATGCCTGCGAACGCCAGTTGGCGGGTCGAGCCGGCAAATCATCATGATCGTCGAAGGCAGGAAGGTTCGGTCCCGGCTGCTGGCGCCGCGCGAGGCAGCCCGGCTGATGGGGCTGCCCGAAACCTACAAGTTGCCGGCGAACTACAATGACGCCTACCACCTCGCCGGCGACGGCGTCGTCGTCCCGGTGGTCCGGTTCCTTGCGGCGCACCTGCTGGAGCCGCTGCTTGCCGGAGGAGCGGAGAGCGCCCAGAAGGAAGCGGCCTGAGATGGCAGGCGCGCACCAACAGGAGCTGGCCGCATTCGCGGCCGAAAAACGTTTCCGGGGAAAAGGCCCGCTCTGCGTCGCCTTAGTGGTGACACAACACGCGAAGTCGATGGGACTCCCCTTGGACCCGGATCGACTTCTCACGGAAGGCGGCGGCCAAGTCCTCGGCCTTGGGAAGGGGGCTGTTCAGGCGGTTCTGAAGCGGCATGGCGTCACGCGGGTCCTGGCTGACGAAGGGGGGCGCACGTCACGCGGCAGTCTGAAGAACATGCGGGAGTACGTCGCCTTTCTGAACAACCTGTCCAGGGTAGGCGAGGTCGATCTGGACGCTGTGGAGGCGTTTTGGATCGAGCGCGTCCATGAATTCTTCGCGGGGAAACCGTTCAAGATCAAGTTGGACGCAGCGCGCAGCCTACGCATGGTCGTTCGCGATGTGATCGCCCAGGCTGTAGATCGTCAGAAGACCACTCCAGGCATGTACTATGCGGGCGCGGTGCTTCAGCACTTGGTCGGCGCGAAGCTCGATTGCGCGCTAGGAAAGGGAACCGTCGAGCACAACAGTTTTTCGACGGCGGATGCGCCCGGCTCCCGCGCAGGTGATTTCCTGATTGGGGATGTGGCCATTCACGTCACGACATCGCCGGGCGAAGCGGTAATCGAGAAGTGCCGCGAGAACCTGAACGACGGCTATCGGCCGATGTTGGTGACGCTCCAACGCGGCCTCACGGTTGCCGAGGGCCTTGCTGGCAATGCCGGGCTCGCAGATCGGATCGACATCTTTGAGGTCGAGCAGTTCGTCGCACTTAATCTCTATGAGTGGGGAAAGTTCGGCGCCGAAGGACGCAAGACGGCCGTTGCGGACCTGGTAGAGCGATACAACGAAATCGTCGACGAGTTCGAGACCGATCCCAGCTTGAGGATCGAATTGCGGCGATGAAGGAGACTCCGGAGCAGCGGAGTCGCATCATGCGGGCGGTCAAGGGCGCCGATACGACGCCCGAACTGGCGGTGCGGCGCGTGGCGCACGGCATGGGTTTCCGCTTCCGGCTTCATCGGAAGGACCTGCCAGGGAAGCCGGATTTGACGTTTCCGAGACTGCGCAAGGTGATCTTCGTGCATGGCTGCTTTTGGCACGGGCATGATTGCGCCCGGGGCGCGCGCGTACCCGTGCAGAATCGCGACTATTGGACGCTGAAGGTGGCGCGGAATGTGGAGCGTGACAGGAATGCGCAGTCCGAGCTGCAACGTTTGGGATGGAAGAGCCTAGTGGTGTGGGAATGTGAGATCAAGGACCAGGAGTGCTTGCGGCGCACGCTACGGAGGTTTCTCGGAAGATCAGCATAAGCAGTTACGGTCGTACACAGCCTGGAATGGCGACGGCTTACGGGCTGTCCGAAGCCGGCGTCCGATTTCCACAACAATCCACAGGCCAGAAGCTGTCAAGCCTGAGATTTGCCGACCGGTCAAGCTGATACATTGTGACTTGTTTCGCTTAATCTTCGCCATGGTAGAATCGTGGAGTCAGTGGCGTTTGTGTAGAGCGTTTTCCTGGCTCCGGCACCTTGGGGCCTCGCCTCGTCTTGCCGTCGTCCCCGGCTGCTGACCGCTGTACGGATCGCGCGGAGCCTTGACCAACAGCGAGGTATCCGTGTGATGCAGTACAACGCCAAGACCGTCCTCCGGCTTATCCCCAACGAAACACTGGCCCGGCTGTTTGCTCCCTACCCTGTCTTTGCGGACTTCGACTGGGGTGCGGGCTCCAAAGGAAGCACAGACCGCATCTTCGAGCGCTGGCAAACGATGGAGGACGGCGAAATTCGCGCCGTGGGGCGCGTCCTGCGCCAGGCGCATTGCCTGGCCACGCCGCGCGGCACGCGGGCGCTGATCGAGGCCGGGCGGGATCAGGGGCTGGACCTCGTGGAAGAACTCGCCGCGCTCGGCAATGCCCACGAGCGCGCACTTGCCTGCTCGCTCGATCATCCGGAGGTTTTCTCGGCGGCGCGAATTCTCGACCACATCGAAGGGTTGCGGCGAACATCCTGGGAGAAGCGCAACGGCTTTCCGAAGCAGGATCTCGCTGAGCCGGAAGCGATGAAGGCGCAGCTTGGCCCGCGCATCGGAGACTATTACCGCGCGCGCGATGGACGCGGCGCGCCGTGCAAGGTCGAGCACCAGAAGCGCAGCAACGGCAGCCACTGGTTCTTCGCCTACCCAGCGGATTACGAGGACGAGGTTCTCGGCTATGACGACTCGGGCGAGTTGGGCCGGAGGCCCTGGAGCAAGGCCTTCGAAGTGGTCTTCATCTATGACGGAACGGCGGCGACTATCGACCTCTACGCGCAGGGCGGCCGGGCGGTCCGCGACGAGTTGACGGGCATCTTCACGGAGATCGCATTCGGCGAAGCGCAGGAATCCGAGCCGTGGAAACCGGCGCCGTACAATCTCGATCTGTTCAAGAACTCCGGCGTCGTACTGCCGACCAAGCCCGAGCACCACATCACGTCTGTCCGCGTGAAGGCGCTCCGCTTCGAAGTGCACGGGGCCGACAGCGGGACGATCACAGTTGATACCGGGCGATCCCAGAAGCCCGTCTACGAGTTGATCCGGGCGCACTTGGCCGAACAGACGGCAACGCTGGCGAACGTCACCATCCGCGAGGTGAGCTTGCAGGCGGTGTTCGAGCCGCCTGGCAAGCGCAAGCGCACGGTGACCTTTGAGATCACGCCGACACACTGCAATCTGGACGACTCGGAAGAGGCCGACATCCTTCGGGGATACCTCAAGGAGTGGACGATTGAGGTCGCCGGCTGAACTCTGGCGCGCGGTGGTGCGCCGATGCGGTTCGGGGGAGCGGGCGTTCTGTTTCGACGAAGTGCGAGAGTGGCCGCGGGCAGACTTCGAGCACTTGGTCAAGTTGGGCATCCTGCAAGAAGGTCCACTCGCCGCTTCGGTGGTGTGTGATGCCTGCGGAAAGATGCACCGGGCGGATGTTCTCTGGGAGCCGAGTGTTCGGGACGCGTTGGGCAAGCGAGCCTACATCCGCTGTGAGGATGAGGGTCCCGTGCATGTCCCCGAATTCCGCCTACGGCAGTGGGTGATCGATGGCGGCGTCATGGCCGAGAGACTGGCCGCCGCGATGGTTCTATCAGGAACGATTGAGCAGGTTCTGGCTGGCAAGGTGTGGAAACTCGGGCGGCGCCGCCTGGCAGGCCGGTTCCGGGACGTGTTCCTGTCGATGGCCGCGGCCGGCGAGCAGGCGAGGATAGCGGACGCAGCCGCGCGCCATCTGACCGCCAGGGATGGGGTTCTGCTCTCAGGACAACCGTTCCACAAAGAAGAACGTCTGGACCGGCTCACCGTCTTCGACTTGGCCGAAGTGGTCGAACTCGGCGCGGACGGACTGACGGTAGATCTCGATTACATCGAGGATGCCCTGCCCAGAGACCGGGCCATCAAAGAGGATAAGATCCGCAGCCTGCCCATCCCGGAAGGGATTCCATGGCCGGAGGTCACTCTGGAGGTTGGCGAGTCGTCGCTGCGAGTCCTTGCGCGGGGCCAATCCTGGGATGTCGATCTGGAAGAAGCAGGATTCGCTGACACCAGACGGAAGTCGGGAGAGGTGGACCAGCTCTTCCAGATCCTCAGCCTGTTCGCTCTGCGTCGCGGCTGCCTGGCACTCGCCGAAGTCAAGCGGCGCAAGAACAACCCGGACGGCTTTCGACGGCAGATCAGCAACCTGAGAAAGCGGCTCAGCAGTCTGATTCCTGCCGAGGGGGAGTCCATCCTCTGGGATTCGGGAGAGGAAGCCTACACGTGCCATTTCAGAATCCAGCGGAGTGGAGAGGTGACACTGCCGCAACCCGCTGATGGTTCGTGGATGAGCCTTGAGTTGATGGAGCGCCGCGATAGCCGCATTGCCGTGGGCGTCAAAGCGAATCAGATTCGACGCGCCCGGGATGCAGAGACCGGCCCAGCCGAACATCAGGAATCGCTCTGGCAGGACTATTCCTTGGTGGATCTGGGGCTTGCGCGGGACGTGGACCGGGTTCTGCCGGAGGGCCAAGCCTTGATTGACCTGCTGCGTGCAGGCGGGAGACTCGCACGGCCGGGGGATGACATGGCCATCCTGAAACTCAACCAGTGGCTTCGTGACCGGACCGGCCTGGCCGGCGATCCTCTCCAGTTCAGTGAAGCAACGGAAACCTGGATCGCGGCCTTCGACTGTGCCTCCGACGGCCGCCGATAGGCTCATGAGCGGGCCGCCGTGGAATTTTCCACGGCCACAAACGCCCGCGTCGAAAATTCTTCAAAACTAAATTCCCCTTGTTTCCAACCACATAGCATCACGCGCTGACGGAAAATCGCTGTTCCGTGGAATTTTCCACGGATCGGAGCAGAGGCAATCGATGAGTACGCTACCCTCTGCTACCAACCCAACGGCCCCGCCGGCGGCCGCACCGCCCAACGCCGGCCCTCCTGCCAACGTGGAATCCCTCGTCCGCGAAGCGCTGGCCGACGTCGCGCTCGTCATCGGCAGCGCCGCCGCCCTGCACCAGCTCGATGACGATCTGGTGTGGACGGTGATGAAGCGGTTGGATCGCATTCGCGTCCGGCTGCTCCGCGAACTCAAAGGTCTCGCGCCACGCGAGGAGTATGAACCAAGTGGAGCGCGACCTCCGCGCATTCACGCCGCCGTGGACGAGTTCCTCGTCCGCAACCGTGCCGGGATGGGGGAGTAGGCCTTGCAGTTCACCGATCTCTCTCCATCCTGGCGGCGCCTGCTGCGTCTGTTCCAGACCATCAACTTCGGCCGCGTCGAGGAGCTGGAAATCCGCAACGGCGAGCCTGTATTCAGTCCGGAGCCGCGTGTTTTCCTCGAACTGAAACTCGACGCAGCCGATGGTCCACGCCCTGAAAGCCGGCTCGACCGGTTTGAACTGCGGAGCCAGGTCGAGCGGTTCATCGAGCAGGTCGGGCGACTGAAGGATGGCACGGTGGAGCGCATCGAGGTGCGCCACGGACTCCCCTTCCGCATGGTGATCGAGGCGGTGCCCGCGGAGGTGGAGTCATGAGCGCTGCCGCAATCGATCCCTTTGTCCTCCAGCAGGCCGAGATCCGCGCCAGCCGCATGGTGGGCAGTTACGGTTTCACGCGCGAGGACTGGGAGGACCTCCGGCAGGAACTGCTCCTCGACTACATGAAACGCCAGCCCAGGTTCGATCCCGCGCGCGGGGACCAGCGCGGTTTCGTCTTCGGAGTTCTTCGCAACCACGCCGCGAAACTCGCGACAGCGGGCAACAGGGCAAGGGCCGCCAGCAAACTGCCGGACGCCCCGCCTGATCCGTGCGCTTGCGTGACCGCACGTTTGGAGGCCGAGCTTCATCTCCGCATCGATGTCCAGGCCGTTCTTTCGCGCCTGCCCGAGCATCTTCGTATCCTCGCCATTCAGTTAACGGAGATGAGTGCGGCCGAGGTGTGCCGGGAGTCGGGCCGATCACGATCGTGCATCTACCGGTGGATCGCCGAACTCCGCCGCGCGTTCCGCTCAGCCGGACTCACTCCGGCTGTTCTGGGCGGCCGGGGAGGTGCGCGATGAACCGGACGCTAACCATCGCCCAGGTGCCATGCGATCAGATCCGCCTTGGCGACAGGCACCGCAAAGACCTGGGAGATCTGGAGGTGCTGGCGGCGAGTATCTCCTCCGTCGGCCTGCTCCATCCGCCCGTGGTGAGCAAGGACGGCTTGCTCGTCTGCGGGGAACGCCGCTTCCGGGCCATGCGGGACATCCTCGGCTGGAAAACGATCCCGGTGATCGAGCTCGAGGTGTCGAGCATTGTCGAAGGCGAGTATGCAGCGGATGTTCACCCCAATGACGCACCACGATTCTGGGCACAAGCTCAAGCATTAACGGGATTTGCGACGGACGGGGAG
>JBKBWD010000003.1:0-177909 GCA_046289265.1 Bryobacteraceae bacterium
GGCCTGGAACGTGCTGACGCACAATCTGTGGCTGCTGGCCGGCCTGCCCAAGCGCGGATCGAGTGCGCTGCGCATAGCAAGCTGAACCTCAGAAATTTCTGACAGTCCGCCGCGGGTAGCTTGGCCGGAGGTGTGTTCGCTGTGCGTCGAGCGGCGGCTCCAACTCACTCCCCGGCCATCACTCCACGACCCATTCTGCTGCACAGAGCCGTTTCACGCCCTCCGCCATCGCGGCCGGCCCAATTTGCCGTAATATCGGACAGGCTCTCGATTAGCAACTGCTCCATAGCTTTCCATTCGGGCGAGTCGCTATAGTAAGAGTTTCCCGACTGGAAATGCCAACCCAACGACCTATCCGCTACCGCGACGCCGGCGTCAACATTGACGAGGCCGACCGCGCCGTTGACCTGATTAAGAAGTCGGCCCGAAAAACCTTCACCAAAGCGGTCCTCACTGACATCGGCGCCTTCGGTGCGGGCTTCCGGCTCTCAGGCTTCCGCAAGCCCGTTCTCATCAGCTCGGCTGACGGAGTGGGCACCAAACTGAAAATCGCCTTCCTGACGGGCAAGCACGACACCATCGGCGAGGACTTGGTGAACCACTGCGTCAACGACATCGCCGTGCAGGGCGCCGTACCGCTGTTCTTTTTAGATTACTTTGCCGTCGGCAAACTGGAGGCCGAGGTCGCAGGGCAAGTGGTCGCCGGCATCGCCCGCGGCTGCAAAGCCAACGGTTGCGCGCTGATCGGCGGCGAGACCGCAGAGATGCCGGGACTTTACGCTGCGGGCGAATACGATCTGGCGGGTTTCATTGTCGGAGCCGCCGAGCAGGACCGGATGCTGACCGGAGCGTCGGTGCAGGCCGGCGATTTCCTGCTCGGGCTCCCTTCCACCGGCCTGCACACGAACGGCTACTCGTTGGCGCGGAAGCTGTTGTTCGACGTCGCCGGTTATAAGGTCAAGAGCTTCGTTCCGGAGTTGGACTGCACGGTCGGCGAAGAGCTGCTCAAAGTACACCGGAGCTATCTCAAGCCGATCCGCGAGTTGAGCAGGGGCAAGCTCCTCAAGGCGGCCGCCCACATCACCGGCGGCGGCATCACAGAGAACACACCTCGCGTTCTGCCCAAGGGCCTGGGCGTAAAGGTCGACACCTCGGCATGGCGGGTGCTGCCCGTCTTTGAGCTGCTACGCCGCATCGGCAACATCCCGGAGGACGACTATCGCCGGACCCTCAACCTGGGAATCGGGATGATTCTGGTCGTGGGCAAGCGGGAGCTGGCCAAAGCCGGGAAGCTGCTGGACAAGCTCAAGGAGCCGTGGCGGCGCATTGGCAGCGTCGTCAAGCTTTCGCGCGGCGCCAAGGCGAGAGTGGTCTACGAATGAAACGGATCGCGATTCTGCTTTCGGGCAGGGGCTCGAATTTCGAGGCGATCGCGGACAGCATCGCAAACGGCCGGATTCAGGCGTCGATTGCGTTAGTGATCTCCAACCGCCCCGACGCGCCCGGACTCGAATCGGCCCGGCGCCGGGGACTCCATGCGGTTTCGCTGCCATCGAAGGGCGTCGCGCGGGAGGAGTACGACCGCTCACTGATTCGCGAGATCAGGCAACACGGCGTCGATCTGATCTGCCTGGCCGGCTACATGCGCCTGCTCAGTCCGGAGTTCATCCGCGCGTTCCCACAGAAGGTCGTGAACATCCACCCGTCGCTGCTGCCGTCGTTTCCCGGACTGGACGCGCAGCGTCAGGCTTTGGAGCACGGCGTTAAGGTAAGCGGATGCACGGTGCACTTTGTCGACGAAGGCTTGGACTCCGGGCCGATCATCCTGCAGGCCGCAGCCCCGGTCCATGACGACGATACGGTGGAGAGCCTGTCGAAGCGGATCCTCACCGAAGAGCACCGGATCTACAGCGAAGCAATCCGGTGGATCCTGAGCGGCGCTTACACGATCGAGGGCCGGCGGGTGAAGCGCACGCCGGCTTAGGAACCCGCCTGCGTCGCGACGAATCGGGCCGCCTCGCTCACCGGAACATCGCAGGACTTCTTGCCCCGGCGCTCGACGACCTCCACCTGCCCCTGGGCGAGCTTCTTGCCGACGGTAATGCGGTAGGGAATCCCGATCAGGTCGGCGTCCTTGAACTTCACGCCGGGCCGCTCGTCGCGGTCGTCGAGCAGCGCATCGAGTCCCGCGCCACGGCACTGCTGGTAGATCTCCTCGGCGGCTTTGCGCTGCGCCGCATCCGAATAGTTGACAGGAGTCACGACGACAGTGAAGGGGGCGATCGAGGGCGGAAGCGCCATGCCGTCGGCATCGTGGTAGAGCTCGATGGCGGCGCTCAAAATGCGCTCCACGCCGATACCGTAGGAGCCCATAATGACCGTGATCTCCTTGCCGTCCTCGTTCAGCACCCGAAGGCCCATCGACTCGGAATACTTGTACCCGAGCTTGAAGATGTGGCCGACCTCGACGGTTTTCACGATCTCAAGCGGCGCACCGGTTTCGATCTCGGTGTCCCCCTCGGCCACCTGTCGCAGGTCGTGAAACTCGGCCTGGAAGTCCTCGCCCGGCGTGACGTTGCGGAGGTGGTAATCGTCTTTGTTGGCGCCGGCGATCATGTTGCGCCGCCCTTGCAGCGCCAGGTCCGCGACAATCTTCATGGATTTGACGCCGACCGGGCCGAGCGAGCCGGCATCGGCGCCAAACCAGTCGCGAATTTCGGCCGGGTGCGCCGGCCGGATCTCGACGGCCCCGACGGCCGAGGCGAATTTGGTTTCGCTGAGCTGGTGGTCGCCGCGAAGCAGCGCCAGAACGGGCTTGCCGTCGGCGACCATCACCAGGCTTTTCATCTGGGAGGTCTCGGGCAGGTTGGTGAACTCGGCGACTTCGGCGATTGTCTTGCGGCCGGGGGTGTGGAACTCCTCGGGATCGAGATCGCCTTCAGGGTCGGGAGCGGCGGGGGGCGTCGGACGCGAGACGGCCTTTTCCATGTTTGCCGCGTAGCCGGTGGCCGGGCAGCGGACGACGTAATCCTCACCGGCCTCCGACACCACCATAAACTCATGCGACTGGCTGCCACCCATCGCTCCGGAGTGCGCTTCGACGGCGATGTACTGCAGGCCGCAGCGGTCGAAGATGCGGCAGTAGGCTTCGCGATGCTTTTCGTAGGAAACGTCCAGGGCGGCGGCGTCGATATCGAAGGAGTAGGAGTCCTTCATGGTGAACTGACGCACGCGCAGCAGCCCGGATTTGGGCCGGGGCTCATCCCGGAACTTGGTCTGAATCTGGTACCAGATCTGGGGGAGTTGCTTGTAGCTGCGGAGTTCGCCCCGGGCGATGGCCGTCATGACCTCCTCGTGAGTCATGGCCAGGCAGAGGTCGCGCCCCCAGCGGTCCTTCAGGCGAAACATGTTGTCGCCCATCACTTCCCAGCGGCCGGACTCCTGCCAGAGTTCGGCAGGGTTCAGCGCGGGCAGCAGCATCTCCTGAGCGCCGATGGCGTCCATCTCCTCACGGACGATCTGGATGACCTTTAGCAGCGACCGCTGCGCCAGGAACAGGTAGCTATAGACGCCGGAGGCGAGTTGGCGGATGTAGCCGGCCCGCAAAAGGAGCTGATGGCTCACGACTTCCGCTTCGGCGGGGATCTCCCGCAAGGTAGGGATGAAAAGTTTGCTCCACTGCATGGAATCTCTCGATGGGAGGAACGAACCTGTCATTGTAGCATGGTAAGATGAGGGTTATTCCCCAATGAAAATCGCTATCGGGGCCGACCACGCAGGGTATGCGATGAAGGAGCGTTTTCGCGAGAAGTTGCGGGAGCGGGGCCACGAACTGGTGGACTTGGGAACGACAAGCGACGAGTCGACCGACTACCCGGATTTCGCGGCGGCCGTCGCCCGCAAGGTGGCCGAGGGCGAGTGCGATCGCGGGCTGCTGTTCTGCTCGACCGGGACGGGGATGGTGATTGCGGCGAACAAGGTGCCGGGGGTCCGTGCCGCCCTGGCCGTCGACTCCGAAGAGGTCCGGCTGGCGCGGGGGCACAACGATGCCAATGTCCTCGCGGTGGGCGCCAGGTTTACTGACCCGGAAACCGTGGACCGGATGATCGAACTTTTCCTCAATACGGCCTTCGAGGGCGGGCGCCACGCGCGGCGGGTGGCGAAAATCGCCGACCTGGAGAGACGCGCCGCGCGTGAGTCAAAGGAATAATTCGATGGAACAGAAAACGATGTCGCGGCCGTTGGCCGAAGCCGATCCGGAAGTCTACCGGGCGATCCGGCACGAACTCGAACGGCAGCAGTCGCGCCTGGAGCTGATCGCAAGCGAGAACTTTACCTCCGAGGCCGTTCTGGAGGCGACCGGAAGCGTCTTCACCAACAAGTACGCCGAGGGCTACCCCGGTAAGCGCTACTACGGAGGGTGCGAGTACGCCGACATCGTCGAGAACCTGGCGCGCGACCGCGCCAGGCAACTGTTCAAGGCCGAGCACGCCAACGTGCAGCCGCACTCGGGATCGCAGGCCAATGAGGCCGCCTACGGCGCCGTCCTGCAGCCCGGCGACACAATCCTGGGCATGAACCTGGCCCATGGCGGGCACCTCACCCACGGCCACCACCTGAACTTCTCCGGCAAACTCTACAAGGTCATCCCGTACGGGGTGCGCAAGGACGACGAGCGGATCGACTACGACGAGATGGTGCGCCAGGCCGAGGAGCACCGCCCCAAGATGATCATCGCGGGCGGCAGCGCCTACCCGCGGATCATCGACTTCGCCCGCATCCGCCAGATCGCCGATTCCGTGGG
This sequence comes from Bryobacteraceae bacterium, assembly GCA_046289265.1. Classification (GTDB taxonomy): domain Bacteria; phylum Acidobacteriota; class Terriglobia; order Bryobacterales; family Bryobacteraceae; genus JBKBWD01. Next base: position 4,805 of record JBKBWD010000003.1, read on the forward strand.
CGCCGTAATGCTGGTCGACATGGCACACTTTTCCGGCCTAGTCGCCGCCGGGCTCTACCCGAACCCCTGCGAGTACGCCGACATCGTCACATCGACGACCCATAAGACGCTGCGCGGGCCGCGCTCCGGGCTGATCCTATCACGCGCGCAGTACGCCGCCGCCATCGATAAGACCGTCTTTCCCGGCGTGCAGGGCGGGCCGCTGGTCCATGTGATCGCCGCCAAGGCCGTCTGCTTTCTCGAAGCGCTCCAGCCCGAGTTCGTCACCTACCAGAAGCGGGTGATCGCCAACGCCCAGGCGATGGCGCAGGGACTCTCGGAGGCCGGCTACCGCGTGGTTTCCGGCGGGACCGATTCTCACCTGCTGCTCGTCGACGTCTTTGCCAAAGGCATCCGGGGCCGCGAGGCCGAGACGGCGCTCGACAGGGCCTACATTACGGTTAACAAGAACGCCATTCCGTTCGATGTGAATCCGCCGCTCAACCCGAGCGGCATCCGGCTTGGCAGCCCGGCCGTCACGACGCGCGGCTTCGGCGAGGCCGAGATGCGCGAGGTGGCCTCGATGATCGCCGAGGTCCTCACCCGGCATGATTCGGAAGACACGATTGCGGCCGTGCGGCAGAGGGTCGGAGTCCTTACGGAGAAGTTCCCGCTGTACGGCTGGAAGCTGTCTACCGTCGGCGCCTGATGCATGGGCCTGCGAATCGTCATCGATGCCCGTCACATCAACGACTTCGGCATCGGTACGTACATTCGCAACCTGATCGGCGGTCTGTCGCGGGTGGACCCGGAGAACCATTACTCCCTGGTGGTGAGCGAAGAGAATGTGCACCACTTCAGTAAGCTGCCTGGCAACTTCGATACCGCCATCTACAACCGGCCCGACTCGGAATACTTCGACCATATCGGTCTACCGATGTTTCTCGGCAACTTCGCGGCCGACCTGTACCACATTCCCCTGAACGCCGTTCCGGTCTTCATGCCGAAGCCGTACATCGTAACAGTGCACGACATGAGCAGCCTTGTCTATGAACGGAAGGCCAAGGGCTGGGAGAACACCTTTCAGTTGTATCGATTCCGTCGCGGGCTCCTGCGGGCCGACCAGGTGATTGCTGTTTCCGGCGCCACCCGTCGCGATATCGAGCTGCTGCTCGGGATTCCCGACGAACGGATTCGCCAGATTTATAACGCTCCCGATCCGCGCTTCATGGAGCGGCGTACCGACGAGGAATACCTGGCCGAGAAGCGCAGAATCCTCGACCGTTATCAGATCAACTACCCGTTCCTCCTCTACGCCGGCAACATCCGGCCACAGAAGAACATTCCGCGGCTGGTCGAGGCGTTTGCCGTGCTGCGGGGCGACCTGGAGAACCACCCGGTGTACAAGGATCTCCGTCTGGTCATCATTGGCGACGAGATCTCCCGCTACCCCTCGGTGCGCCGGGCCGTGATTCAGACCCGCGTCGAGCAGGTCGTCCGGTTTCTGGGCTTTATTCCGCTCGATACGCTGCGCGTCTTCTACGAATCGGCTTCCGCGTTCGTCTTCCCATCGCTGTACGAGGGCTTCGGCCTCCCGCCGCTTGAGGCGATGGCCTCGGGGACGCCGGTTGTCACGTCGAATGTGAGTTCGCTTCCCGAGGTGGTCGGCGACGCGGCACTGATCGTCAATCCGGAGAACGTCTTCGACATCGCCCGCGGCATTCGGGATGTGCTGCTCGACCAGGAGCTTCGCACGCGGCTTGTCACGCTGGCGCAAGAGCAGGTGAACCGCTTCAGTTGGGATCGGACCGCTCGGGAGGTTCTTGAGACGTATCGGCGGGTGGCCGCGTCCCGGAAGGGAGCGCGCTAGCGGGCCGCCCTGCAAGTTCGGCCTCCTCCAGCAGATCGAGCACCGAGATCCCGAGCTGCCGCAAAATACGGTCAGCGAGTTTCGGCGTGAGAATTCTCTCGCCCTTCAGCACATTATGTATGTGAGGCTGCGAAGCCCCGATCTGCCGGGCCAGGTTCCGTTCCGTGATCTCTCCATTGCGCAGCCGCATACGCAGGCTCGCGATCAACCGCTGCTGAAGTAACGTGAAATACATAGATCTCGCTGCCATATAGCCCATCGATATAGGCTAGTTCTAGTACTATGAATAGTACCATAGGAACCATGCCATTGTAAAAATAATTTTTGACCCTGCACAATTCTAACAACTGCATCTTTATCAATAGGTTGCACAGGTCTTTCCTATTATAATCAAAGGCATTAGATCAATTTATTCAAACTCTTTATTGACGTAATTCTTAGCCCGGCTAGCATAGACAGTGACTTGGTAAGCTCTTGCATTGAGGAGCACGGTCAAAGGATGAACCGAAAAATGGAGTGGACCCGATCAGAGACTCTGTCGTTAGCGTTAACTTCCTGCACGTACTGCCACGGACTGGGACTGCGTGCTGGCCGAAAGGGTCGTCAGACCCCTTGTAATTGCGTCCTCCGGTCGATTTTCAAAGCCTGCTACGCACGGTTCCGTCATTGCGTGACGAAGGAGAAGCACATGAGCCGCGTCTCGCTGGAATTTACGGGCGGCTATGAAAAGCGATTCTCCTACGGCCGGAAGGACGAAGAATATGTCGCGGATTTCATTCTCGTCACCCGGAGAACGCTGGACGAGGAAGAGTTCCGGCTTTTCCGATTTCATTACCTGCTTGGAGCCGACTGGCGGCTATGCTGCCGCAGGCTGAACCTCGACCGAGGGACGTTTTTTCACATCGTGTACCGAATCCAGCAGAAGCTTGGCAAGACGTTCCGCGAGCTCGAACCGTACTCGCTGTTCCCGCTCGAAGTCTACTTCAGCAAGACGACGCAAAACACAGAGCCTCTGCGCGCCAGGCAGGACGTAATCAGCATGGAGCGCCCGGGCGGCGGCCGACGCATCGTTCCGCCGATCCGCAAGGCGGCCTGACATCTTCCTTTTCACTCTCCCTCAACTCATTCGGCCGAACCGATCGCCCAAGCGCCCGGTTCGGCCTCTTTTCAGAAGACCGCATAGCGCCGGCTTGATGGACTCTGCCAGCGCGGCGTCTCGATCGAGATTCTGCGTCCGTCGCTTCGGATTGTAACGGCGCCCCAGAGGTCGGTGCGGAAGATGGCTGCATTGAAGCGCTCCAGCCCTTCGATCACCGGCGGGTGGGGGAGGCGGTAGGAGTTGTCGCGCCCGACCGATATCACGGCGAATGCCGGGCGGGACGCTTCGAGGAATCGTGAGCCGGTGGAGGTCTTGCTGCCGTGGTGCGCGACCTTGAGGACATCGATCCGCGGCACCAGGTTTTCATTGAGAAGCGTCTCTTCGACCGGGCGCTCCATGTCGCCGGTGAGGAGCAGCCGGTGCTCGCCGTAGGTGACGAGCAGGACAAGCGAATCATTATTGTGCGGACGTTCACCGGCTGCATAATTCCGCAACGGCGCGAGCACGCTGACTCGAACTCTACCGAACTCCCGCGCAGCGCCCTCGCGCATCGGCAGGATTCGCGTGCCGGCTGCGTGCGCCTTCGCTTCGAGACTTCGCCAGGAGGGATGATCGGGAACCGCGCCGGTCCAGAGTTCGGCGGGCTGGAAGTTGTCGAGGATGGCGCCGAGTCCTCCGATGTGGTCCTCGTGGACGTGCGTCAGGGCCAGAATGTCGAGCCGCCGGATGGAGCGCGTCCACAGGTAGGGTGAAACGATGTCCTCCCCGGTGTCGAGGCGAGGCTTGGAACGGCCGCCGAAGACGGGAATTCCACCGCCGTCCACTACCATCGTCCGGCCGTCCGGGAAGGCGACGAACAGGCTTTCGCCCTGTCCCACATCGACCGCGGTCAGTTCGAAATGCCCGTCTTTCAGGCTGGGAGCGAACGGATGCACCACCATTGCAGCAAGGCATCCGGCGGCCAGGGCCAGCCCGGTCCATCGTAGCGGGCGGACAGTTCGCAGGCCGACAAAAAGCAGCACCAGTGCCAGGCAGAAGGCGATGGCAAGCCACATGGGCGGGTCCGGGATACGAAGGTTCGGCTCCCAGGCGACATGCCACTCGACGACGGCCTTGGAGGCGCGCAGGCAGAGTCCGGCGACGGCGGCCGGCGCTTGCCAGCCCGTAAACACCGCCAGGAATCCGAACGGAACCACCAGCCCCATCAGTGGCGCCACCACAATGTTGGCCGAGAGCCCCGAGATCGAGACGCGGTGGAAGTAGAGAATCATCGGCAGCGCCAGGCCGATCTGCACCACCGCGGAAAGCGCCGCCAGTTCGTAAACGCGCAGTGCGGCGCGACAGGCCAGGGCAAGGAGAAGGAGCCAGAGGCGATCCGGAAGGCGGGTCCAGAGCCGGAGCGTTTCGGCAATCAGGCGCAGTTCGATACGAAACTGCGCGGCGCGGGGCGGAAGGTACATGTCGCGATCGATATCGCCCAACCCCGGAAGGCTGGCGATGTAAGGACCGGACGTCCGCTCGAACAACGGGATGGCGAAGGCTCCGATCGCGGCGACAGCGAGGAAGGAAAGCTGAAAACTCGGCTCGAAGAGCTGCTCCGGATCGACGACAAGGAACCCGATCGCGATCGCAGCCAGCAGATTCAGCAGGCGCGTCCGGCGGTAGAAGCACCGGGCAATCAGGAAGAGCGTGAAACCAGCCGTCGCCCGCAGCACGGGCGGCTGTGCACCGGTCACCAGCGCATAGACCCAGGCGAGCGCCCCTGGGACCGCCACGAGCAGCCACGGCGAGACGGGCAGCGCGCGGAACAGGAGCAGCAGTGCGCCGGCAAGCGCCGTCACGTGGAGTCCGGAGACGACCAGGGCATGGTAGGTGCCGGTGCGCCGGAAGGTCTCGGTCCAGACCTTCTCGACGCGGGACGACTCGCCGAGCAGAATCGCCCTGCTCATCGCGGTGGCATATTCATCGCCGTCGTAGAGCGCATCGATGCGCGCGGCCGCCGTCGCACGGATCCGGTAAATCAGCGAGCGGGCGGGCGAGCCGCAGTCCTCAGAAAGAATGCGCACGGTATTGGCCCGCGCCGAGACGGCCCAGAAGATCTGCCTTCGCTGCAAGTACCCGACGTAGTCGAATGAGCCGGGGTTGCCGTAGTTTTGGGGGGTGCGGATGCGGCCCTCCAGTTCAATGCGCTGGCCGTAGCGCAGCTCCGGCGGGGACTCGCCATCGCGCCAGTAGAGCGTCACGCGGGCACGGGCGCCGGGCTCGAGTTCGAGGACGAACTGCTCGCGGAGGTCCGACAGGATCGGCGCCTCGACGACGCAACCCTCAACCGCCAGCGTCTCGCGCGGATCGGAATCGATGAAGGGAGGCGGCCCCGGCCGATGCCACTCATAGACCGCGGCGCCGGCGAAGGCGATCGAGAACAGAGTGCAGGCGTGCACCGCCCACAGGCGCGCGCGGCTTCGGGACACCGCTCCGAGAAGAAGCAGCGCACCAGCCGGCAGCAGCGCCTCGACGGGTTCGAAGGGCGAGAGCCGGGCGGCCACGATGCCGGCCGCCAGCGCGGCCAGGGGCAGGAGCAGGGGTTCGCGCACGGGTCCTCAAAGAGAGGAGTGGCGCGCGGCAGGCAGGGATCTCAGCCTAATGAAGCGCTCCGGCGTGGAACTCGAGGACGGCGTACTGGATCTGGTACTCGTACCGGGCGCTGGCGTGTTGAAGCTCGGCGCTGGTGAGGTTCAACTGCGCCTGGCTCAGCTCGACGATAGAGCTGAGGCCGAGGTCATAGCGCGCCTGCGCGAGTTCGAGGGCCTGGCGAGCCTGTTCAAGCAACTGGGCGGTCAGGTCGAGGCGGTTCCGCGAGATGTTGGCGCGATACCAGGAGACCGTCACGTCGCGCACGACCTGGTGCTCCAGCTCGCGGATCCGCTCGCTGGCGGCGCGCGCCTTGAATTGGGCCTCGGCGCGGCGAGCTTCAAAGAGGCGCCCGTTGAAGATCGGGATCGAAACGTTCACGCCGATGGCGGCGAACCGCCCGCGCAGGTTGGGATCGCGGTACGGAGTGACGCCGACGCTGCCCAGTACGGTGGCGCTCGGCAGCCGCAGAGCGTTTTCGGCCTCGGCAAATCGCCAGGCTGCTTCGCTCTCGTGGCGTCGATGAGCAAGTTCGGGACGGCGGCTGAGCGCCTGCTCGATCAGAGCGTCGGTGGATGGCAGCGCCGGCGGAAGCGGTGTCTCGGCAAGTTCGAACTCCTCCGGACGGCCGAGCCCCATCGCCATCGAAAGGTCCGCCATTGCGGCGCGGCGCTCGTCCTGCGCCGACACCAGGAGCAGGCGAGCCTCGGCGAGGTTCACCCCCGCGAAGCTCACGTCGAGTCCCGATTTCAGATTGCTCTCGGCCAGCGCCGTCACCTGATCGACCACGAGAGCGCGCGCATCGACCGTCTGCTCGGCGATCCTGAGGACGACTCCGCTGCGCAGCGCCGAGTGGTAGGCCTGGTGAAGTTGCAACAGGACCTCGGCGCGCGTGGCATCGACCAGATCGTTCTGGGCCTGCGCGTGCATCCGGTCGCTCTCGACCAGGCGCTTGGTACGGCCGAAGTCCCAGACCGGGTGGTTCAACGTGAGGCCGGTGGCGAAGCGCGTGAAGATGACGGGATTATTCAGGCCGCCCGCTGCCAGGCGTGTTCCCTCGAGCGCTCCGGCATCCGTCATGTTGCCCGTGAAGAACGGGAACAGGTTGGAGCGGGTCTGCTGGATAACCTGATTCGAGGCCAGCGCCGCCAGGAAGGCCGAATTGACCTTGGGATGATTCCTGAGCGCGATCTCCTCGGCCTGATCGAGCGTCAGGGGCCGGGGCGATTGGGCCAGCATCGAGCCGGCGGAAACAAATAGCAGAAGTAAGAATCCGGAATGCTTCAACTCGCCTCCTCCACTTCGGGAGATTGGTCCTTCCGTCCGTAGACGAGCAGGTAGGCCGCGGGAACGATGAACACTGTCGTGACGAGCGAGACGGTAAGGCCTCCGATGATGGCGCGGGCCAGCGGCGCGTAAGCTTCGCTGCCGGTCCCGAGCTTCAAAGCCATGGGCATCAGACCGAAAATCGTTGCCAAGGATGTCATTAGAATGGGACGCAGACGGACGCGGCAGGCGCGGGCGACGGCTTCACGCACCGGGAATCCGTTCTCGCGCAGACGCCGCGTAAACTCGATTATCAGGATGCTGTTCGAAACAACGATGCCGGCCATCATGACCACGCCCATGAGCGACTGCACATTGAGCGTCGTGTCCGTCAGGTAGAGCGTCACCAGGACGCCCGCCAGCCCCGGCGGAACCGCCAGAAGGATGAGCAGCGGGTCCGTGAAGGACTGGAACTGCGCGACCAGAATCAAATAGAGCAGCACGAGCGAAAGCAGCAGACCCAGGCCGAAGCTCCGGAACGAAGCGCGCATGCCCTCCACCATCCCGCGCATGTCGACGCGGATGCCGGGCGGAACCTCCGTGCCGGCCAACACCTGGTCGATCGCGTTCGCCACCGAGCCGAGGTCCTCGCCTTCCAGCCCGACGTACACGTCGATCACGCGGCGCAACTGGTAATGGCTGACCTCCGTGGGCGCGTCGATGCGGCGGATTGAGGTGACTGCGTCCAGGCGAGCCGCATTGGGTTGTCCGGCCGAATGGAGCGGGATCCCGCGCAGATCGTGGATGCTCTTGACCTGCCCTTCATTGAACTGCACGGTCAGCATGTAGTCATTCCCGCTCTTTGGGTCAACCCAGTAGCTGGGCGCGATCATCTGGTTCGAGGCCAGCGCCGTGATAAGGTTGCTGACCACTTCGCGCTGGTGCAGGCCAAGTTGACCGGCTCGTACGCGGTCGATATCGAGTTTGAGCGCGGGATAGTCGAGGTCCTGGGGGATGTAGACGTCGCGGACCCCGAGGATGAGCCGGATGCGCGCTGCCAGTTGGCGCGCCAGTTGCATGTTGGCTTCCAGGTTGGAGCCGCTTACCTGCACATCGATGGGCGCCGGCATCCCGAGGTTCAGCACCGCGTCGACCAGTCCGCCGGACTGGAAGAAAGTGTTCAGGTGGGGCAGTTCCGCGGCGAGCCGCCGGCGCACGCGCTCCATGTAATCGAAGCTGCCGATCCTGTGGCCTTCCTTCAATCCGACCTGGATCGTAGCCGTATGCTGGGCCGAGTTGCTCGAGTAGATCGAGGAGAACCCAGGGGTGACGCCGATGTTTGAGACGATGATGTCCAACTCGTCCTCGGCGACGACCTCGTGGATTATATTCTCCACGCGCATGACCTCTTGCTGGGTTAGCTCCAGGCGGGTTCCCGAGGGAGCCTTGAGGTTGAGCGTGAACTGGCCCGCGTCGGTCCGAGCGAAGAAGGCCACGCCGAGGCGCGGGTAGATGGCGGAGGCGGCCACGCAGAGCAGTAGCAGCCCGGCGACGACCAGGCCGGGCCTCCGCAGCGACCTGTGCAGCACGCGCTCGTATCCGTTCAATACCCGATCGAAGCCGCGGTTGAAGGATTGATTGAAGCGCGCTCCCCACCCGCCCCGCTTTTTGCTCTTGACGGGCTCATGGCCCTTGAGGAATCGCGAGCAGAACAGCGGAACTACGGTCATTGCGACTCCGTAGGAAGCGAACAGCGCGAGCACTACCGCCACGGCTCGCGCCGAGAACAGGAATTTGCTGACGCCGTAGAGGAACGTCACGGGAAAGAAAACGACGGCCGTGGTCATCGTCGCGGCCAGCACCGGGAGCGCGACTTCGCGCCCGCCCGCCTCGGCGGCAATACGGGGCGCCACGCCGTCCTCGATGTGCCGGTAGATGTTCTCCAGGACGACGACGGAGTTGTCGATCAGGCGCGAGAAGACCAGCGCCAGCCCTCCCAGCACCATGGTGTTCACCGAGCCGCCACCGAGCCACAACGCCAGGAAGGTAGCCAGCGTCGAGAGCGGAATCGACAGGAAGACCGCAACCGTCGCGCGCATGTTGCCCAGAAAAATCAGAATGAGGAGCGTAGTCAGGAACAGGCCGATGCCGCCCTCGTGGATCAGGGTCTCGATCGCGCGCCGGACAAAGAGCGACTGATCGAATACAACGTCGGCAACCAGCCCGCGGGGCACATCGAACAGTTCGCTGACCGCCTTGCGGACTCCGTCGACCACCGCGATCGTATTGGTGTCGCCTCCCTGCTTCAGCACCGGCAGGTAGACCGAGGGCTGCCCGTCCACCCTGACGACGTTGTACTGGATCTGCTGGGCATCGCTGGCAGTACCGACATCCGCGACCGTGACGGCCGCCCCGCCGACCGTCTTGAGCGGCACGCGATTGATCTCCTCGATCGTCTCAAGCTGGCTGTTCGTGTAAATGTTGTAGGCAATCGGGCCGATGCGCACGTCGCCCGCCGGAAGGATCAGGTTTGAATCGTTGACCGCCCGAACCACGTCCATCGGGCTGAGCTGGTGCGCCTCGAGCTTCAGCGGATCGACATACAACATGATCTGGCGATAAAGCCCGCCGAAGGGCTGCGGCACCGAGGAGCCCTGGACGCCGGCGACCTGGTCTCGGATCGTGTAGCGAGCGATGTCACGCAGTTCGGCCTCACCCAGCCCTTCGCCCTTCACGGTAATGAGGCAGACCGGCAGGCTCGAGGAGTCAAACTTGAGGACGACCGGGGGCAGCGTTCCCGGCGGAAGCCGCCGGAGATTGGCCATCGCAAGGTTCGAGATATTGTTGACGGCCGAATCCGGATCGGTGCCGGGCTGGGAGTAGATTTTAATGAGGCTGACACCCGGAAGGGATCGCGACTCGATGTGGTGGATGTTATCGGCGAGAGTGAAGAACCGCTCGAAACGGCCGGTAATATTCGCTTCGACCTGCTGCGGCGGCATGCCGTTGTAAAAGGTAGCCACCACAACGACCGGGATCTTGATCGGCGGGAACATATCGACCGGCAAGTGCACGAGGCCCACGCCTCCCACAACCGCGACGATCAGGCACACAACAATGATGAAGTAGGGATTTCGAATCGCGAAGCCAGCCATCAGAGGTCCTTTTTCAACTCAGCCAGCTTGACGATGACGGGCTCCACGCGCTCTCCCACCTTTACCGAACCCCGGCTTCCCAGGATGACCTGTTCGTTTTCTTTCAGTCCTGACAGCACCTCGTACTTGGAGGGAGTCTCGATGCCGAGCCGGACCTGCCGCTCCTCCACGCGGCCGTCCTGCCCCACGACCAGCACGGTTCGGGAATCCTCGTCGCCCGAAACTGCCTGGATCGGGACCGAAAGGGCCGCCTCTTTGGCCTCCAGGTTCAGCACCGCATCGGCGTACATGCCGGGCAGCATGACCAACTCAGGGTTCGGCACGTCAATTTCGGTCTCCATCGTGCGCGTCGATGGAATCACCTTGCCGGCGAGCCGCGAAACCCTGCCGTGAAACGTCTGGCCAAGCGAACGGACCCGGACCTCGACCTTTGAGCCGACCCGCACGCGCGGAACGATCGACTCGGGAATCGGGAGGACAAGCCGCAGCCGGTTGATCTGCGACAGCCTCACAATCGGCATCGCCTGCGAGGAGGAGATGCCGGCGGGGACCATGGCGCCGTTATCGACATAGCGCTTCGTCACCATGCCTGTGAATGGAGCGACAATCTGCGAATAGGCCAGGATTCTCCGCATTTTCTCTTCGTTCGCCGCCGCGACCTGTACGGCCTGCTCGGCCGCCATCAGGGCCGCGCGCGCAGTCGCCACCTGCGCCTCGGCCACCTGGGCGCGCGACATCGCTTCGTCGATCTCCTGCTGCGCGACGAGGTTGGGGCGCGACTCGAGCACCTTCTGCAAGCGCGTGTAGGAGAGGTGCGCGAGCTTGTGAGCCAGTTCCACGCGCTTGAGTTCTCCGCGCACGCGGCTGACCTCGGCCTCGGTGCGGCGCTTGTCGGCGACAGCCCGGGCCAGATCCTCGTTCAGTTCGGGAATTTCGAGGACAGCAATCAGTTGGCCCTGCTGCACGCGATCGCCCACATCCACGCGGATTTCGCGCAGGTAGCCGGCTACCTTGGCATGCAGATTGGTCTCCTGGTACGGGCGAAACTCGGCGGCGAGCACCAGGTCGCTGGATATGTCTTCACGGATCACCGGCACGACGGCGACGCGCTGCCCGGTGGTCGCCTCCGTCCGGATCTCCGTGGGGATCGATTTCGAACACGACGATAAAATCGAGAGAAGTAAAAGAGCGAGAAGCTTGGCCGGCGCCGGCTTTATCTCTTTGCCCCCCGCAAAGAGCGTCGATGACCAGCTACGTCACGCCGAGAAACGGATCGATACCGGAAACAGGGACAGGGCGGACACAACGGGCCGGCACGCAGCCTTAACGATCATTAACATATCCCTGGAGTACTGGAATGTCAAATCCATGCAGCTCATTCGGAAGCGTTTTCGTCTACCTCGCCGGGCGGCCGTTTGTGCTTGGGTTTCTTGCGTGACTGCGGCTCGATCGGGCGTGAAGGCTTCACCGGGCCGACCCGTTCCCTGGCGATCCGCCGGACTTCTTTTTTCGCGTCGTAGCGCTTTCGCTTCCTGGCCATGAGAGTACCCGGACCTTAATCCGTCGATAGCTGTGCCCGTGGGAAATTCCGGTGCTGACGGCAGAGCGAAAGCATCAGAGATTGGGCGTCAGTTCGGTCGGAGCGGCTCGGCGCTCGCCAAGACGGGTGGTCTTGTCGGCTCCGGAGGCGACGACCGACCGCGCGCGGGCACACCCCGATTCGTTTCGGCTCGAAAATTCCGCGCAGTCACGGATCCCCACCGGCTGCGGCTCCCCATAGGGCTCGCACGCATGATCGTCGCATCCTGATCCACCGCCGCGACCCGCGGCTCCGGGCGCCAGCGCCCCAGCTCCTGGATTCTAATCCCGCCAGCGCTTCGCTCTCCTCCGGAGTATAGGCGATCTGCTCCCCGCTTCGACGCTGCTTGGCTTGCTCGAACATTTCCGCCTCGTGAAACTGATATAGAAACTGCCGCGCCGCCGCGGAGGAGGGAATCCCGTGTCCGATGATCTCCCCTAAGCCCGCATCTGCCCGCAACCGCTGGAGTTCGTCGAAGCACTCGCGACCCAGCGCGTTCAGAACGACAAAGCTCCCCACCATCGTCGCTTAGTCGTAGCCTCGTTCTCGCCGTTTGGCTCGCACGTGCTGCCTCACACTCAACGGCAGTCCCAAGGATCGGAACATTTGCGCCACCAGCGGCACGCCGCCCAGGGGGGTGAGTGTTTGAGGGATGGGCTCCGAAATGATCTCAATTTGCAGCGGCCACGTCAAGCCGCCCGCCCCTTCTCCTTATCGACAGATTGGGCTGTGGATGATTCAGATCGCCGCCGGGAGCGACATTCGAAAGCCGCCGCAAAGGTCGGGCCGCTGGATCAGACTCTCCATGAGGAACTGCGCAGCGTGCTCGAAGTGGCTTCGCACCAAACCTTCGGCGTCGTCGCCGCTTCGGCGCTTCAGCGCCTCAACAATGGCAATATGCTCCTGGTGTGAGGACAGGACCTTTTCCGGCAGGTGCAGCGAAAGGTGACGGAAACGGACGAAGTGATCCTGTAGGCTGCGGATGGTGTCGGCCAACACCTGGCTGCCGCAGTGATCGACGATCAGGCGATGCACGTTCTGTCCGGCTTCGGAGATCGCGGCCAAGTCGATGTCGCCGCTTGTCTTCTGGGAGCGCAACTCCACTTCGACGGCATCGATCCGGCCGGCATCGAGCGTTGCGGCTGCCAGCCTCGCGGCCGCGCCCTCCAGAACCCCCCGCACGTGATACATCTCGCGAATCTTCCGGAGATCCAGGTGCGCGACGAAGGTGCCCAGGCGCGGACGGACCTCGACGAAGCCCTCGCGCTCCAATCGTAGGATCGCCTCGCGCACCGGAGTGCGGCTTAGCCTCATCTCGCGGATAAATCGCTCCACCGGCAGTGGAGCGCCCGGGGCGAGCGCATTGCTGAGAATATCCCGCTTGATCGCGCGGTAGGCCTGCTCCGTGAGGGGAGGGGCCTGCTCGGCTGCGCGGCGTCCGCGCGGCCGGTTCGACGTCGTAACGCCCATGCTCTTCCAGACTAGCCGATCCTTGGAATCCTCGGCAAGCCCTGAAAAATTGTATTGACATCCATCAGATATGTAGCTTATATATTACAGCAGTACTGATTGAGGACTTCACCCATGCTTCACATCGCCACGTCGCTCAAACACCTCCGGGGTCTGATCACCGCCGGACTGCTTCTTGTCTCGCTGGCCTTCGTTGCCTCCGGCCAGACTGTAACGGCAACACTCGTCGGCTCTGTTACGGACGCCACCGCAGCCGGGGTTCCCGATGCCACTGTTACGGCCGTCCATAAACAAACCGGTCTGACACGCAGTAGTACGACGACGGCTACCGGCGACTATCGCCTGCCCTCGCTGCCGATCGGCTTCTACCGGCTGACAGTAGAGCGCGCCGGGTTCAAGCGAGCCGTCATCGACGACATCGAACTTCAGGTGGATCAGGTGCTCCGAATCGACCCTGTACTGCAGGTCGGCGAGGTCGCCGAATCCGTCGAGGTCACGGCGGCGACGCCGCTGGTCGCCTCCGAGCAGAGTTCGGTCGGGCAGGTAATCGATAACCGCCAGATCGTGGACCTGCCGCTGCGAGGCCGAAGCTTCTTCGAACTGGCGCTGCTGGCGCCCGGCACGACACCGGCCGCGCCGGGTTCTTTCGTGGCGAATCGCCGGCCCATGCCCGGCGGCCTGAACGCGCCGGCCTTCCAGGTCGGCGGGGCGCGGGAAAAGTCGAACGGCTACCTGATCGACGGCGTCGATTCGCAGGATCCGCACTACCTGACGCCGTCGTTCTTTCCGTCGGTCGACGTGATCCAGGAGTTCAAGCTGCTCACCAACGCCTACACCGCCGAGTACGGGCGGTTCGCAGCACAGGTCAACGCGACGACGCGCGCCGGCGGCAACGAGCTTCACGGTGGCGCCTATCACTTCCTCCGCAACAACGCGCTCGATGCGGCAAACTTCTTCGACAACTTCACTGGGCGAGGCATCCCGCCGCTGCGCTATAACCAGTTCGGCGCCAACCTTGGCGGACCGGTCAGCCTGCCGCGCCTGTACAGCGGGCAGAATCGCACATTCTTCTTCGCCAGCTACGAAGGGACGCGCGTCCGCCGTGGCCGCACCGCGCAGTTGAACGTCCCGACGCCGGAGCAGCGCGCCGGCGACTTCTCCCAGCTTGGGTTTCGAGGCAACCGCGCCATCTTCGATCCCGCGACCACGCGCCGCCTGGCCTCCGGAGCCATCGTGCGCGATCCATTTCCCGGCAACCGGATCCCGCAGAATCGGTTCACGAGCTTCGGCTCCGAGATTGTGAAGTTCTATCCGAGTCCCAGTGTTACAGTCCCCACAGGCAATAACTTTTTCGCGACCCTGAGCGACACTAGCGACAACAACCAGGGAATGATCCGGCTCGATCACCGGTTCAACGACAGCAACAGCATCTTCTTCCGGTACTCGCTATTTGACGGGATCGAAGCCAGCCCGAGCCCCATCGACAATGGTGGCCTGTCGAACAACATCCGGACCCAGAACATCGCCTTCAATTACACCCACGTCTTCGGTCCGTCGCTGATCTATGAGTTGCGCGCCGGCTACAACCGTCCGACCTACCTGACGCTTCAGGACGGGGCATTTCAGATCGATTTCGCCAGACAACTCGGGCTGCGCAATCTGCTGACGGACCCGATCGGCTGGGGTGTGCCGAACATCAGCCTCACCGGCTTCAGTGGAATGGGGACCGACGCGAATCCGACGACCCAGGTCTCCAATACCTACCACCTGGTAAACCACGTCACCCTGACGCGCTCGACGCACAACGTCAAGTTCGGAACCGACCAGCGGAAGGTAAACTACAATGACCGCAGCGAACGAAACGTGCGCGGAAGCTTCAACTTCACGGGCGGCCTGACCGGGGATCCGGCCCGCGTCGGCACTACTGGTGTCTCCGTCGGCGATCTGCTTCTCGGACTCCCGCTTACCGCGACCGGTTCGGCGACTTCGCTCGCCGGGAACTTCAATGGTTTCAGTCATGCCTTCTTCGTGCAGGACGACTGGCGCGTCTCCAAGCGCCTGACGGTCAACCTGGGACTCCGCTATGAGCTCAATACCCGGTTCACCGACGTTCAGAACCGGCTCTCGCTGTTCGATCCTGATTTCCCCGGAGGCCGACTCCTGATCGGCGGCACATCGCAGGCATTTATCCCCCGGCAGGGACTTGTCGACACGGGCCAGCCGGCAATCCCGCGTGGCCTGATTCCGACCGACACCAACAACTGGGGCCCGCGCGTCGGCATCGCATTCCGGCCGTTCGCCTCCAACCGTACCGTGGTCCGTGCCGGCTACGGCATCTTTTTCGATATCATCGAGCTCCAGGACCTGCGCACCTTCGTCCGCAATCCGCCCTTCGGAGAGGTGATCCAGCTCACGTCGGACCAGAACGGCGCGGCGGATTCGCCGAATGTAATTCGCGTGAGCGAACTCTTCCCGGCGGCGGGCTCAACGGCCGCGCGGCCCAACGCCTTCTCCCCGAGCAAGCAGTACTCTGATCCTTACTACCAGCAGTGGAACTTCGGCATCCAGCACGAGCTGTTCTCGGGCTGGCTCGTCGAACTGATGTATCTCGGTTCGAAGGGCACGTTTCTGGCGCAGCGGCTGAACCTGAACCAGGCCGTGCTCGACCCTGACCCGAGCCGGCCGACAAGCGTTCAGTCGCGCATGCCCTTTCCCCTGTTCGGGAACAACATCCGCACCACGTTCCCGGAGGCGAACTCCACCTATCACGCGGGTGCAATCAAAGTCGAGAAGAGGTTCGCCCAGGGCCTCGCGCTGCTCGGGTCCTATACACACGCGAAGTCGCTCGATGCCGGGTCGTTGATCGATAACGCACCACGCGATATCTACAATAAGCGACTCACGAAAGGTCGGTCGAATTTCGATCTTCGGCATCGCGCGGTGATCAGCGGATCCTATGAACTGCCTTTCGGGCCGGGCAAATCGGCGTTCCGGTCCGGGCCGGCCGCGCGGGTCTTTGGCGGCTGGCAGCTCAATTCCATCTTCAACTGGCACAGCGGATTCCCATTCTCTGTAATGGCGCAGGGCAATGCCTGCAACTGCAACGCGGCGATGCAGACCGCCCAGCAAATAGGCGACCCGCTGGCGGGTGCGCTACGCATCCGCGAAAGCTGGTTCAACACCGCCGCCTTTGCGCAGCCCGCACAGGGCACGTTCGGCTCCTCCGGCCGGAATATTCTGGATGGCCCCAGCGTCACCTGGTTCGACGCGTCGCTGTTCAAGAGCATCCCGATTGGTGAATCATTGAAGCTGCAGCTTCGCGCCGAGGCCTTCAATGTCTTCAATACCACCCGGTTCAACCAGCCGGGCGGCACCGTGAACACCCCGACCTACGGCGTGATCACCTCCGCGCGCGATCCGAGAACTGTACAATTCGCACTGAAGCTGAGATTTTAGGAAGCAAATCGATGAAGATCACCACCGCCATCCTTCTACTCGCCGCGGCTGCCCTGCCGGCCGCAGCCATCGAAATCACAACCGGCAAGATGCTGGGCGAGGGCTACGAGCAGCGCTCCTTCTACGTGCGCGACAAACCGGGCCAGCCGTGGCGCAAGACCTATAGCGGGAACCGGTTCCGGCCGGAGGCCGCCGGCCGTCTGATGAACCTTCGGATCGCGCAGGCCCTCTTTCATGACGAGTGGCTGACCGAGTTCCCCTTCGATCCCGAGAAGAATACGGACCGCGTCATCGCGGCTCTCGATACCTACAAGGCGCACGGCATCCTCGCGGTCAATACCTGTCTGCAGGCCGGCAATCCGGGCTACAACAAAGAGGTCACCGAGATCACCCGTGACCGTGCCTACAAACTCGGACCAGGCAAGGGTTCGCACATCAGCGCGTTTCGCCCGGACGGCTCGATCAAGCCCGAGTGGCTCGGCCGGCTGAAGCGCTTGCAGCAGGCGCTCGACCGCCGCGGCATGATCCTCAACCTGATGTATTTCTACCAGGGGCAGGACGAGGTGCTGCAGGATACCGAGGCGATCAAACGGGCGGTCATCAACGCAACCGACTGGATCATCGAGAACAACGCCCGCAACGTCATTATCGAGATTGCCAACGAGCACGACATCCGCGGATGGGACCATGACCGCTGGATCCACAACAACCTGCACGAGCTGATCGAACTGGCCCGCTCGCGTTTCAAGGAGAAAGGCGCGGACTGGGTCCCTCCTATCGGCGCCTCCACGGGCGGTAGCATGGCGGTCTTCGATAACGTCCGCGACCACTCTGACCTGACGATGATTCATGGCAACAACCGCAAGGTGGAGGAGAAGCGTGCGCGCACGGCCGAGCTTTTCAAGGATCCGAAGATGCCCGGGCCGATTTACATGAACGAAGACGACTCGGGCCGCGATACAACTCCGGAAGTCCTCGCGAAGGAGCTCGCAAGCTGCGACGCTGTCTTTTCCGAGGGCGGAAGCTGGGGCTACATGCCGTGGCGGCAGACCCAGATGTGGCCGTTCCGTCACTATATGCCCGCGAAGACATCGAAGCTGCGTCCCGGGATGTCGCTGGAAGAGAGCGATCCCGTTTACTTCAAGGCGGTTCTCGAGCACATTCGAAAGTTGATCTACCGCTGATGAGATTCCTGCTCTTACTTGCGCTCGCGCTACCCGTATGGGCGATCGAACTCGCCACGGGGAAGATGCTCGGACCGGGGCACGATCCGCGCGCCTTCTACATGCGTCATGGCTCCGGTCCCTGGGCCAGGACCTACACGGGGCCGGAGTATCGGCCCGAGGCCGCCGGCCGCCTGATGAATCTGCGCGTCGCGCAGGCAGTTGTGCACGACGAGCGGCTCACGGAGGAGCCGTTCGATCCGGAGAAGAATACGGACCGCGTAATCGCCGCGCTGGACACGTATCAGCGTCACGGCATTCTCGCCATTAGCGTTTCGCTGCAGGGCGCCAACGCAGCCTATGAGCTGACGCCGAACATCAAGCGCATTCGGGCCTACAAGCTCGGACCGGGCAAAGGCATGCACATGAGCGCGTTCCGGCCGGACGGCTCGCTGAAGCCCGAGTGGATGGCGCGCACGCTGCGACTGGCCCGCGAACTCGACCGGCGCGGGATGGTGCTCCATCTCCTGTACTACTATCAGCATCAGGACGAGATCCTGCGCGACCCGGCAGCGCTTCGGCAGGGAGCGGTCAACGTAACCGACTGGCTCATCGACAACAACCTGCGCAATGTGCTGATCGAAGTGGCCAACGAGATCGACGCCAATACTTACGATCACGACGGGTATCTCGCGAAGAACCTTGGAGAAATGATCGAACTCATCCGAGGCCGCTTCGAGGCGAAAAAGGCGGGCTACAGGCTCCCGATTTCTACCTCCACGACCGGAGGCGCCATGATGCAGGTGCCGCCGGCGATTTTCGAGCATGCCGATCTTGTGCTACTGCATGGCAACAACCGCACACCGCAGCAAAAAGGCCGCCGGACGGCTGAACTGCTTGCCAATCCGGGAACACCCGGCCCGGTCGTCTTCAGCGAAGACAACAATGGCCGCGATACCGACGAGGCCACCCTGAAACTCGAAATCGCGAGCCTCGATGCAATCTGGAAGGCAGGCGGAAGCTGGGGCTACATGCCCTGGAAGCCGGCTCAGGTTTTCCCCTTCCGCTTTTACGATCCGGTGAAGTACGACCACCCGGACGCCCGCTACTTTGCCGCAGTGTTGGAGCACATCCGCAGGCTGGTTTACGTCGACCGGCACGCGAATTTACGGCTCGTAATCGACGAAAACTTCACCAGGGGCGTGACTAAGGGTACGCGGCCACAGGATCCCGGCGAGTTCACGCCCGACGGATGGAAGGTCAACTCGGAGCGCTGCCAGATCCGGTACGATCTCGGCCGCTTCTACGTACGGGGCGCCGTCGAGTTGCAGATTCGCGGGCCGCTCTTCGCATGGGGAGCGAACGTCAAGCGCAATGCCTTCGCTGCCTGGAATGAAGAAGCCGCCTCCGGCGGCGACCGCAAGACTCAGAGCTTCTTTCAACTCCGCTTTCAGGAGGGTGGCATGATGCTGCGGCTCTCCAATCGCTCCGGCGGCAAGAGTTATGAGGGCAAGACCGGGGTGCTCGACTGGGACGATGCCCGCTGGTACACCATCCGCGGCGAATGGGACACAGCTTCCGGAATCAACCGCCTTTACCGCGACGGCATTTTGATACAAAGCGGAAAGTTCAACGCCGGCTTCCCCGGTTTCCGCTGGCTTTTCATCGGCAAGGACAACTACCAGAGCTTCGTCTCCATTCCCGGCGTCACCTATCGCAACCTGCGAGTATGGGTGGAGGAGTAAGCGTGTCCACAGTCTTCGCGGCGAAAGGTGCTGCGCTCAAGGCCGGCTCGTGGCCCTGGAAGGTCTGTGTCTTTCTTCTCAGCGCGACACTATTAAGCTACCTCGACCGCCAGGCGCTCTCTGTCGTAGCGCCGCGCGTGGCGAGCGACCTCTCGCTGGACAACGCACAACTCGGCTTTCTGCTCAGCGCCTTTTTCTGGACCTACGCGCTGATGCACATCTTCGTCGGCTGGATCCTGGATCGATACAACATTCGGGTCACCTACGCGTTGTTTGTCGCCCTCTGGTCGCTGTCGCAGATGGCCTGCGGCTTCGCCACAGGTTTCGGCGGACTGTTCGCCGGCCGCCTCTTTCTTGGCGCCTTCGAGACCGCCGGCCAGACCGGTGCGGCCCGCATTATCGCGCGCATCCTGCCGGCCAAGGACCGCGCCTTCGCGAACGGCATCATGATGAGCGGAGGGAGCATCGGCGCCATGATCGCGCCGCTGCTGATGATTTGGCTCGCCAACAACTGGGGATGGCGTACGGGCTTCGTCATTCTTGGCATCGTAGGACTGATCTGGGCGGCGGCGTTCTACCTGTGGTTCCGGCCTTCGGCCGAAGTCCTCTATGGCCCCAAGCGGGAAGGGCCACGCGTGGAGGCTGACCGTTGGGGCGTCATCCTGCGCAATCCGCGCTTCTGGAGCTGTATCGCCGGCGCTGCCTTCACCATCCCGATCATTCACGTAGCCTCGGCCTGGATTCCGACCTACTTCGTCCAGCAGTGGAATCTGCCGCTCGCCGCGACGCTCAGCGGATTCCTGTTCATTATCTATGCCGGCCTCGATGTCGGCTTCATCGGAGGCGGCGCGCTGGTGCGCTATCTTTCGAGAGGCCGCTCGGTCGCGGCGGCGCGCAAGTTCGTGATGGCGATTTCGACGCTGCTCATGCTGGCGGCGGCGCTGGTCCCGGCCGCGACATCCCCATTGATGGCCGTGGCATGCATCTTTCTGCTCAATGCCGGCCGCGCGAGCTGGGGCGCAATCTTTTTGGCATTCAACCAGGACATCGCGCCCGGGCGCGTCGCGATGGTGGCCGGCGTCTACGGCTGCATCGGTTCCCTGGCGGGTGCGATCCTGGTCTGGCTCATCGGCGTTATTACCAAGGGCGCCAGTTTCAATATTCCGTTTCTCATGATCGCAGGCCTCGCCGTACTGGGCAGCTTGCCTGTGCTGCTCACGCGTTGGGAGGATTGATTCAATACGTATGTACGACATCGCATTCATTCGGGGCGACGGCATCGGACCGGAGATCACAGAGGCGACCCAGCGCGTGCTGGAATCGGCCGGCGCCGGAATCCGCTGGCATGACACTCCGGCCGGCGAGGACGGACGCGCACGCTTAGGACATGAGCTTCCGTTGTCCTCACTCGAAACCATCCGGCGGCTTGGCGTAGTTCTGAAGGCGCCTCTCATTGCCGAGCGCTGTACGGGAGGTGTCGTGGTGGAGAGCAACGGTTCGATACGCCGGCATCCCAGCGTGAATAACGGCCTGCGAAGGGAGCTGAATCTCTTCGTGAACGTGCGGCCGGTGCGGGGCTGGACCGCCGTCTCGGGCGCCTACGCGGAGACCGATCTGGTCATCATGCGCGAGGTCACCGAAGACATGTATAGCGGCATCGAGCGGCAGGTCAACGACGGCTGCGCGGAAGCCGTCAAGCGGATCACCCGCCGGGCCACCGAGCGGCTCACCCACTACGCCTGCGACTACGCGCTCCGCCACGGACGCCGGACCGTCAGCGCGATTCACAAGGCGAACGTCCTGCACCTCACCGATGGGCTCTTCCTCCGGACCGTGCGCGAAACCGTCGCCGACTATTCGGCGCTTAACTTCTCCGAAACCGCCATCGACGCTGCCTGCTACCTGCTGGTCAAGCGGCCTACCGCATTCGACGTCATGGTGCTGCCCAATCAGTACGGCGATATCATCTCGGACCTGGCTGCCGGCCTGGTGGGAAGTCTCGGACTCGCTCCCGGAGCCAACATCGGCGACGATGCCGCAATGTTCGAGGCAGCCCACGGAGCCGCTCCCGACATCGCGGGGCAGGGAATCGCCAATCCCATCGGATTAGTGCTCTCCGGGGCGATGCTGCTCGATCACATCGGCGAGCGCGAGGCCGCCGGGCGCGTTCGCACCGCGGTCGATCGCCTGCTTGCCGATTCGCGCTTCCGTACTCCGGACCTTGGCGGCACGTCGCGAACCAGCGATTTCACCGAAGCGCTGTGCGCGGAGGTCCAGACCGTATGAGCCGAGAGTTGGAAGGCGCGATCGATCTGCACGTCCACTGCTCGCCCGACGTTCGCCCGCGCAAGATGACGGCCATCGAACTGGTCAATGCCGCCAAGGCCGCTGGCATGAGAGCGCTGCTGCTTAAGAATCACCAGGTCCCAACGGCGCCGATCGCCGAGGTGCTGCGCCAGACGATTCCCGGCATCGACGTCTTCGGCGGACTCGTGTTGAATGAGGCGGTCGGAGGCTTTAACGTCGAGGCAGTGGACACGGCGATCCGGATGGGAGCCCGGCAGATCTGGATGCCGACGCGCTCGGCAGCCTGCGAACAGCGCTTTCTCGGACGCCACGACAGCGGCCTCCGCGTTCACGATGGCGATGGGAACCTGCTGCCGGCCGTGCGCGAGATTCTTGATCTGATTGC
Organism: Bryobacteraceae bacterium; assembly: GCA_046289265.1. Classification (GTDB taxonomy): domain Bacteria; phylum Acidobacteriota; class Terriglobia; order Bryobacterales; family Bryobacteraceae; genus JBKBWD01. The sequence goes on from JBKBWD010000003.1 coordinate 26,910, forward strand.
GCGCGCCGGCATCATTCTCGGGACCGCGCACGTCTCGCCGGAGGAGATCGCGCTTCTGGTTCGTGAGGCGCGGAAAGCCGGAATCCGAAAGATCCTCATTACGCATCCGGAGATCGACTTCGTCCAGGCGCCCGAGGCGCTGCAGCGCGAAATCGCCGGTCCGGACGTCTTCTTCGAACGCTGCTATGTGCGCAAGGGCTTCTCGCTCGACTGGGACGGAATCGCGCGCGTGACCCGGGATGTTGGCTATGCCTCCACCGTGCTGGCCACCGATCTTGGCCAGCCCGAGAATCCCGATCCCGTCAGCGGGCTGCTCGAGATGCGGCAGCAGTTCGCCGCCCGCGGCTTTACCGACGCCGAGCTTTCCACGATGCTGTGCGAGACGCCGGCGCGCCTGCTCAACCTTGCATGATGCGCGCAGGCGGGCGATCGCGGGCTGCGCGGCCGGTGTTCGCATCGCGGTCGAGCCGCAGTGCTGGAGGAGCTGTCCGTCCACGCCGCGCTCATCCGGGCGATATCGGAGGTCTCCTGGTGCATGCGGGCCATGTCTCGGTTAGTGCTTGCAGGATCCCGATAGCGGCGCTACGATTGAGCCGATGCGCTGGTTCATCGCCACCTGCGCCTTACTCTGGCTCTGGAAAGCTGCCGAGTATGTCCGGTATTCGCTGAAGGCCACGAAAGCCACCCCGCCGGTGGGCTTCGCCGTCGACATCTCGCTACCGGTATACGCCACCGGACTGCTGTTGATTTTAGCCGCGGTGCGCGGGTTGCGACGGCGTTGGGTGACCCGCTGACGCTACAGCTCCCGGCGGAGCGCTTCGGCGAGCGGCTCCGCGACGCGGTCGGCAGCGCCGTCCATAGGTACTGCCGTGAGCCAAAGGTGGAGCGCGCGGGAGCCGGTCGTGATCGTCGCGCGATGAATCATCCGGTTCCGCTCGCGCAGCGATCCCCAGGTCTGCGGCGAACACGGATAGGCGAGGCAGGCGATGACTTTGGACGTCCTCGCCAGGCTCGCATATGCCAGGATCTGGAAAAGGTCGTGCCTGTGCTGCTCGCGCAACTCCGCTTCGACTTCGGACCACGAACCGCGCTGAAGTTCCTCCCAGTGGCGCTTGTACTTTGCGTCTACGATGAAGGTTGTCGTTTCCCACTCGACCCGGATGTCCGGTACAAGCGATCGCTGCGAGCCGAGATACGGCGGGTCCCAATTCACCGGAGTCACAGTTTCACGCTTTCGGCCAACCTGAACATGGCCTCCAGCGCGCAGCGCAACGGCGCGAATGAGCGTTTCGATCCAGGCTTCGAAGAACTGCTCCATGGGCAAGGTCCACGGTAGTCCTTCCAAATCGCTCAGGCCCGCAAGACCGCGTTCCTGCATAGTCCACTCGATCGCCTGCAGCCCGTCCATAAAGTGCTCAGTTCGAAGCGGCCGGTGCAGCCAGGAGCCCAGAGTTACTGTTGAGGGGATGTACGGCGGCACTGTCTGGACCCGGCGCAATATGTCCTGACCAAGCTCGATCAGCCGGTGCACGAACGCCCCACTCTCCCGTTGGGTCTCCAGTACGCGAAGCTGGCGCTCGACCGTATGGCGAATGGCGCCCTTGAGGAGGCGATCGTCGCGAAGGTCCGGGAACGTGCATGGGATGGAAAGAAAACCGGCGCCGGGCAGGCTACGCGTTGCATACTGCGTCCAGTTCACGCGGCCTCGGGGAGCGTGGCGCGATTCGCTTGTGAGCTCGAATCGACGGTCCAGCGATTCCACCAGCGCTTCAAACGCGCGAGAATCATGGACGAGAGCACCCAGGCAGGGACTCGCCGCTCGGAACGGCGTAGGAGTGGTAAGCGAAGCGGCGTCGGGCTGATCTTCCATCCCATCTCTGCCAGCATGGGGCCGATGCCCGCCCAGGGAAACCGGGGCTGAATGACCAGGCCGAAATCAGGCCGGGCCGATGTAGGGGACAGCAGTGGAATCGCACCAACCGCACTTCCGGAATGCACCACAAGGCGAACGTCCCTGCCGTCGTAATCCCGTTCGATCCTAACATCGAGCCGCGAGAGCAGAGGCCGGTTCTGCTTGACGAACTGCTCGGCCAATCGCGCCGCCTGCGGCCCAGAATCGCGCAATGCCTTGAGCTGAAAGAAATCCACCGCGGACTGTGTCGCAACGGAGTGATCCTGCAGTTCGAGGCAGACATCGCTCGTACGCGGAGCCGCCAGGATCGGCACCCGGCGATCGTGTGCGGTGCGCCGGCGTTTCACAGACTCCGAAGTTCCTGAAGGTGCCCGCGAATCGGCTCGGCAAAGCCGCCCACGTAACCCTGCGCCAGATACTCCTCCAGCAGCGGCGCGAGATTGGTCCGGAGGCTATCCCTCGCACGTTCCTCGTCGGCCTCAAGAAAATACGAGTGGCCAGGCACCAATTGGAAGGCGTCATCCGTGGCGTGCTCGACGAACAGCGACAGCAGGTTCCGGAACATTCCTCTCATCGTCGGGCATCCGAGGTGTTCGACGACGCTCATGCTCGGGCGATGCTGCGATCGGCGCTGTTCATCGTGCCGAGGATGTGAAGGTTTTCAGGCAGGAAGAAGGTGCGGTGAAAAGGCTCCCCGAAGTCGTAAGGGAGTTCGATTCGCCGTTGGATCCCAGCCGCGGGCTCCAGCAGGAAAATCGCCTCGCCGAGGATCTTCCCGAGATCGGCGCGATTGATTTCGTCAATATGGAGGAGATACTTCCGATCCGGATCTCCCAGCGCCTCCGCAGCAGCCTGCATGAGGAATCCCGGGGCCGGTTCGAAACGGAACCCCAAACCTTCGGAAGCGCTTGCGGGCGCGAGGCCGCCGATGAAATTCTCATACGTCGTATTCGGGTGGAATTGGATGCTTCGGCCCCGTCCTTCGTAGTCGCTGCACAGCAGTTCGGTCGCCATCCTCGTTATGCCGGTGCCCGGTGGACCCTGCAGGATGACGCACCGCCTGGTCGCGAGCAGCTTCATGAGTTCGGAGCGCTCCACGGCCGGCATGAGGTGCTCGAACCACTTGCCGCGAACGCTTTCGTAGCTGGTTGTGTGGCTTGCGGTGGATAAAACCTGCCGCTCCTCAAACAGGAGATCCAGAAACGCGGTCAACGCCGCTTCTGTCCCGGCACGGTCTGAGGCTGGCCGATAGAGGGCATTCATTTCCCGGCCGTAGCGGTCGAAGACGCTGTGATACTCCGGCCAGGCCCTCCTGACGCTTTCCGGAACCGAGAGGTCGGTCCTGGTGGGGTCTTGTTTGGCCCACGCCACCAGCGCCCCATCGCCAAATTCACGATTCAGCCATGAGCAGATCGCCTGCGCCTTGCGGGCATGACCGGGCCGCCCGAGGATGCCCTCATCCGGTGAAAGCCCTTGCGTGCCGACCACCAGTCCGATCAGGCATGGCTGCTCCGGGACGGGGAACAGGACGAACGACAGGCCACTGTAGGGTCCGGAAGGCGGATTCGAAGGGTGAATATAGGCGGCGAAGGGTACGCCGGAATCTGAGCTGATCTCGGGCGCCCGCACGGTAACGGTCTTGGTCGCCTGCTTGGGATAACGCCCTTGCGGACTGCCGAAGAGTCCTTCGAAAGCAGTTCGATTCCGTTCAGCCCAGGAATTTTGTTCTGTCGCGTGGACAATATCGAGCAGCGTGGCCAGGCTCATCGACTCTCTGCAATCTCAATTTTTGGAAAAGAAACGCGCTGAATCTGGTGCTGGAGGTGGGGGTCGAACCCACATGCCCAGTGAAGGGCGCGGGATTTTGAGTCCCGTGCGTCTGCCAGTTCCGCCACTCCAGCATGAGTAAGGTTGGGGAACGTAAAACTACAGTTCAAAGTATAGCATCGGCATCCAACTGGCCGATGATCTCGCGGGCCTTCTCGTACAGCATTCCGACTTCGCTGCTGCAGCCGAGGAACCGCATCCCGCGCTGCTTCCAAAACTTCGCCAGCGCCAGGTTTCGGGTCTGCGTCCCCGGAGCCACGCCGTGCCGGACACAACTGTCGCGGATCTGCTCCATCGCCTCTACCATGCAGGGGTGCTGAAACTCGCCGGGCACCCCGAGCGAGATCGACAGATCCACCGGACCCACCATCACCGCGTCGATTCCCTTCACCGAGAGCAACTCGTCCCGCATCTCGACGCCGCGTCTCGTCTCGATTTGCAGCACTACCAGGCTGTTTGCGTTCATGTACTCGGCGATGTCCGGGATGCTGGTCAACTGGTAATCCACCGCCGCCGGCGTCAGGCCGAATCCCCGCACCCCGACGGGAGGAAACTTCACCCAGCTCACCGCCTGCTCCAGCAGCTCCGGTGACTCCACTCGCGGAAAGATAATCCCCTGCGCCCCGCAATCGAGGGCGCGCGCGATCAACGAATACTGCAGGTCCGCCACCCGAACCACGGGGCTCAAGCCCACCAGCGGCGCAATCCGGCAGAGGTCCTGCACGGTCTCCAGGTCGAAGCCTCCGTGCTCGGTGTCGATAAAGGCCCAATGAAAACCGGCGGCCGCCAGGATTTTGGCGACCTCCTGGGAGCGAATCTGGCCGAAGTTGGTGCCATACTGCACTTTGCCCTCGGCGAGGGCCTTTTTGACGGTATTGATACGCATGAATCTGCGAGTGTATCAGACGGTACGGACAATGTGGTCGGGACAGTCCAGGTGAATGCCCTCGTAGATCCTGTCTAGCAGGTCGAGGCCGTGCCGGGCCAGGAATGGAAGGATGCTGTAGACGCGCTCCTGCAGGTGCTTGTTGGGATAGATCAGGCTGTACAGCCGCGAAGCCTCGCCCGAGGCGCGCTCCTGGCGCCTCAGCGCCTCCCGTGCCACCTTACGCTCCATTTTCCCGAGCTGGTAAAGCATCTTCGCCTCACTCTTGCCGAGCGCAGCGTCGAGTGTCGGATCGAAGGCCTTCACCTCGGCCCGCAACCCCTCCAGCAGTCGCGTCGTCTGCTCGGTGGCCTCGCGGAACCGGCGCGCCAGATCCGGTGGAATCAGCCGGGACGCCACTCGCTCCCGGAGCGCCTCCTCGCCGCCGAAGAAGTCCTCGATCCGAAGGCCGTAGCGGTCCATCAGTTTGCGGCTGCCCTCGTCGAGCAGCGTGAATCCCGCCCGCGGCATCACCACCGGCATCCGGCCGAGTAGCCGCCCGTAGATCACGGCCGACTGCGCCAGGTACGCCAACTCCGCCGGACCGGCCACGTAGGCGAGCGTCGGGAGGATGTAGTCCTGTATTACAGGCCGCAGCAGTGCATTCGGGGAGAGCGCCGCGGCCCGCTCCGCCAACGCCTCGGGTGTGAAGCGCCGGTCCCGTCCTGCGTAGGAGTGGTTTTCGCGCCGCAGCGGAATCCGCCGCCCGCTTTCATCCAGCAGGAAGACCAGCGAGGTCTTTTCCTCCACGTGCACCTGCGCGTGGTAGCCCGCAGCCTCGAGAGCCTTGTTCCGCTCCAGCAGGTCGCGCACGATCTCGGGAGCAACTTGCACGGCGGAGCGCAGCATCGGCGCGGCAATCTCACGCACCGCCGGCGCGAGGGGGTCCAGGAACAGGACGCCGTATTTGCCGACAAGGCTCTGGAGCAGCGCCCGGAAGGCTTCGCCCATCGTGCGGCCCGGGGCATAGCTCGCCTCGACGAGCGCAGCGGCTTCGTCGCCGAACGGCAGGCCCCGCAACAATTCGCGCAGCGCTTCCACAGGGAACTCCCGCGGAGCAATCCGGCCCACCGGGTGCTGGCCGTTGCCGTTTCCGTTGATCACCTGCAGCTTCACGGGCCGGTGAGCATCATCGAAGACCCAGGAGTGGTCCACCTCGGCGAAGTCGTGGTCCTCGGTGGCGAGCCAGAAGACCGGTACGGCCGGAATGCCGTTCTCGCTCAGCCGCCGGGCCATCCGCGCTGCCGTCAGGGCCTTGTAGATCGTGTACGCCGGTCCGGAAAACAGCCCGACTTGCTGGCCGGTTACCACCGCGACCGTGCCCTCTCGCGCGAGCAATTCAAGCGATGGCGAACCGGGGTTCTGTTCTGCCAGCGATGCAACCAGCTCCGCCCGACGCTCTGCCGGATACTCGATTCCGGCCGCGGCCCTGGCTATTCCCTCGGCGTCGAAGGGAGAGTGCGCGTAGAAGCGCGCGACCCGGTCGAAATGGTACAGGTAGTCCGCAAAGAGCTTCGACGTGTGAGGCAGGTCCGTGTGTCTGATACAGTGAGCGTCCATTTCAAGCAGACTGGCAATGGTCCAAGGGTAGCAGATGATTTCACCCCGACGAAAGTTACTGAACTTTGCTACTTTTGTTGTATCCGCTGATTTTTCAGCACTCTGGACAGTTTGCGAAGGGAGCGCACCACGATGGACGAGCAGGAATTTCGGATTCGGGCCGATGAGGCGTTAACGACACTCTACCGCGAACTGAACGCCGCCTCCGACAGCCACGATTTCGAAGCCGACTTCAACCACGGCGCCCTAATCATCGAGTTTGACGATCCGCCGGCCAAGTTCGTCGTGAGTCCGAACGCCCCTGTCCGCCAGATCTGGGTCTCGGCCCACTCAACCAGCTTCAAGCTCGATTGGGACAGCGGCAAATCCGCTTTCGTGCTGCCCGGTTCCGGCCAGACACTAAAAGAGTTGATGGCCTCTGCCATCGGCCGCCAACTGGGTGAAGAGGTCAGCCTGTAGACCGCGGCTCCTGCTGCCGCCATGCCAGGAATTTACATCTCGTATCCGTTTTGCGCACAGAAGTGCACCTACTGCAACTTCGCGTCCGGGGTGTTCCCGGAGCAGCTTGCCTCGGATTATCTCGAAGTCCTGCGGGCCGAGATCGCGGCGCACCCCTGGTCGTGGCAGCCCGAAACGGTCTACCTCGGCGGCGGAACGCCCAGCCAGCTTGCGCCGGAAGCCCTGGAGCAACTCCTCTCGACGCTCCCCGGCCGGCCCTGGCTGGAGGCGACTCTTGAAGCCGCGCCTGGCGGACTCACCCCCGAACGCGCCGCTGCGTGGCGGCAAGCCGGGATCAATCGGGTCAGCTTCGGTGTCCAGTCCTTCGTCCAGCGCGAGATTGCCCGCTCCGGCCGCAAGCACACGGCCGAAATTGTCGCGGCCGAGGTCACGATGCTGCGTGATGCCGGGATCGAAGAGATCAACCTCGACCTGATCGCCGGATTGAGTGGCCAGACCGAGGCCTCCTGGCGACAGTCGCTGGACGGGATCGAGCGCCTTGCGCCGCCCCACGTCTCCATTTACATGCTCGAGGTCGACGAGGACAGCCGCCTGGGGCAGGAGATCCTGCTCGGCGGCAAACGCTACGGCGCCTCGGATGTGCCCTCGGATGCCGAGATCGTCGCTTTCTACGAAGTCGCGGTGGAGCGGCTGGAGCGAATGGGCGTGCGCCGGTATGAAATTTCGAACTTCGCGCGCCGCGGTTCCGAGTCCCGCCACAACCTGAAATACTGGCGCCTGGAGCCGTACATCGGCTTCGGCGCCGACGCCCACTCGATGGATGGCGGCCTGCGCTGGCAGAATGTCGAATCCGCGGCGGAGTACGTGGCCCGGTGGCGCGAAGGCAGAAGCGTGCGCGCCGAATCGGTGGAAGCGCGGCCCGAAGAGGAGCGTTTCTTCGTCGGGCTGCGCCTGAACGAAGGGATCGAGCTTCGGCCCGAGGATCGCAGCCGCTTCGAAGAGCCGATCCGCAGATTCCTCGACGCCGGCCTGCTCGAAGAGTCCGGCGCCCGGCTGCGCCTCACACCGCAAGGCGTTGTATTCTCGAACGAGGTCTTTCAGGAGTTTGTGGAGCTATGAGCGCGATTGCGGTTGTCCAGAGCATCATCGACTTGCGCAGCGATACGGTCACCAAGCCCTCGGCCGAGATGCGCCGGGCCATGGCCGAGGCCGAGGTCGGGGACGACGTCTACGGCGAAGATCCTACGGTGAACCGGCTGGAGCAGCGCGCCGCTGAAATCCTCGGCAAGGAGGCCGGCCTCTTTGTCCCCACCGGCACCATGGGTAACACGATCGCGCTCAAGCTTCACACCGAGCACGGCCAGGAGGTGATCTGCGAGGCGCGGTCGCACGTCTTCAACTACGAACTCGCGATGATGGGCTGGTTCGCCGGCTGTCTGGCCCGTCCGGTTCCGGCCGAGAACGGCATTCTGAATTGGAAGCAGGTGTGTGAAGCGATTCGTCCGCTCAGTCCACACTGGGCGCCGACCGGCTGTGTCGCCATCGAGAACACCCATAACATGGCCGGCGGCACAGTCTATCCCGTCGAGACGATTCGCGAGATCTGCGACGGGGCGCACGAGGCCGGCCTCAAAGTCCACATGGACGGGGCGCGCCTCTTCAATGCCGCAACGGCTGTGGGCGTGCCGGTGCGCGAGATCGCGGAACCGGTTGATACCGTGATGTTCTGCCTGTCGAAGGGACTGGGCGCGCCCGTGGGCTCCATGCTGGTCGGGAAGGCGGAGGCGATCGACCGCGCGCGCCTGTACCGGAAGCGTCTTGGCGGTGGAATGCGACAGGCCGGTGTGCTGGCCGCGGCCGGGCTGATCGCCCTGGAGCAGATGCCCGCGCGGCTGGCCGAGGATCATGCCAATGCCCGCTTCCTCGCCGAGCGGATCGCCGAGGCGCCCGGTCTGCGAATCGATCCGGGCTGCGTTCAGACCAACATCGTAATCTTTGACGTCAGCGGCACGGGGCTTTCGGCCCCGGAGTGGGTGGCGCGCATGAAACAGCGGGGCGTCCTGCTCAATGCGGTGAGCCCGACGGCGGTCCGGATCGTCACGCACTGCAACGTTGACCGCGCTGCCTGCGAACGGGCGATGGAGGCGATCGTTTCGAGAGTAGAATAACAGGCGATGGCCTTTTCACTTTCCGGACGAACCGCTCTGGTGACGGGCGCGGGACGGGGGATCGGCCGCGCCATCTCGCTGCGGCTGGCCGCGGCGGGCGCACGGGTGATGGCGTGCGACCTCGATGCGGACGTCGTGAAGGAAACCGAAACTCTCATCGTGGAATCGGGAGGACAGGCGAGCAGTCTCGCGGGCGACCTGACCGATCCGTACTTCCCGCAGGCGCTGGTAGACGGGACCATCGAGGCCTACTCGTCCGTCGATATCATCGTCAACAACGCGGGCTACACCTGGGACAACGTCATCCAGAAGACCACGGACGAGCAGTTCCAGGCGATGCTCGATATTCACCTGGTCGCACCGTTCCGCGTGCTGCGCGCGGCTTCAGGCTGGCTGCGCGCGGCCGCCAAGCACGAGGCCACGGAAGGCCGGCGCGTAATGCGCAAAATTGTGAACATCACATCGATTTCAGGAACCGACGGCAACGCCGGACAGGCCGGCTACGCCTCGGGCAAGGCGGGCGTGATCGGCCTGACGAAAACCCTGGCGAAGGAGTGGGGGCGCTACAACGTCAACGTGAACGCGGTCGGCTTCGGGCTCATCGAGACACGCCTGGTGCAACCGTTCGGCGAGGAGCGCCCGACCATCGACGTCGGCGGGCGCCAGATTCCGGTTGGCCTTCAGCCGAAAACGATTGAAGCCGTCACGGCGCTCTGCCCCCTGGGTCGCATGGGGACCCCGGAAGAGGCCGCCGGTGCGGTGCTGTTTTTCTGCTCGCCGCTCTCGGATTACGTGAGCGGCGAGGTCCTGATCTGCAGCGGCGGCGCACACTTCTGAGCGGGACTACGGCCGTCAGGCTGTATGGGACTCAGATTCTCCTAACCAGTAGCAGAGCAGCGGCGCCGGCACCCGTAAAATTCTGGTCAGGGTTTCCGAAGGCAACTCCTGTATCGGCCCGAAGTCGTCGAGTGATTTCGTGACAACGTAGGCGCGCTCGACGTGCTTCTGGGCGCAGAACTCCAACAGACCCCTCAACTCCCGCAAACCAGTGTGCTGGCTGCGGTACTTGACCTCGAACGGAATGAGAAGGTCACCCATTTCGGCGATCAGATCGACTCCACGATTCTGTTTTCCTCGCCAGTAGGTGAACCGAATCTGCCGTGGGTAGTATCGAGCAAAGAGGTGCTTGAATACGGCAGTTTCTGTTGCTACGCCAAGGGCGATCGGATCTTCGAGCACAGCCTTACCTTTGAGCATGACAGCCGGTGCGATGGCGGCGTCGGCCAGGTAAACCTTGAATTTGCCGCGCAAGACCTCCTTTCCGTACCCGAACGGGAGCAGGCGGTACAGGAGGTGCGCCGCCTCAAGTAACTCGATGAAGTGTTGGGCGGTTGGACGCTTGACATTCAAATTGCTGCACAATGCCGGCATGTCCAGCAGTCCGCCGTCATGCATGCAGAGATACAGGAACGTATGTTCCAGGTCGAGGACCCGTCTCACGCCAAACAGGGCTGTCATGTCGCGCTTCAGAACTTTATCGACAATGTCTTCTCGAAGCAGACGCTGCGCTTGGGTGATGCTCTCGACCTGCGCCGTCTGCGGAAACCCTCCGCGAACCAGGTACTCATGGAAATGCCCACTGTAGGCCGCTGCGGTCTCCTGTGTTCGAAGGAGATCGCTCGGGGAGAAGTCGAAGAGCTCGGTCAAACTGCCGACACGAGGCAAACCGGGAAGCTGCAGCCGACGGAGCTGGACATACTCGAAGAAGGAAAGCGTTGTCAGTCGGATCGCGTGCCAGCGACCCACGCCGGATTCCTGGTTGGCATCAAGCAGCGGCATGGCCGATCCTGTAAAGACGATGCGACGGTGCCGGGAAAAATCGACCTGGTGCTTGATCCACGTAGCCCAGTCGCGAATAAACTGGGCTTCGTCGAGGAAAACGTACTCCGGACCATCCATTCGGGGTTCCCGCTGACGCCAGGCAGTGAGCACAGCATCGATGCCACTCAGCTTCAGAATTGGGTGATCGAAGGTGGCATAAAGGATGTTCGCCGGAGGAACGCCCGAATCGAGCAGTTCGTCAATGGACTGCAGCAGCAGGGTCGTCTTTCCAACTTGACGTGCCCCGGACAGCAGGACGGCTCTCCGGGCTGGGGGATGTATGACCCAGCGATGGAGTTCGTGCCACGCCGCCCGCCGCCACGCCGGCAAATCTGAAATCGATTCGCCTCGCCACCATGGATTGAACTGGCTCAGAACTGAGCTCAATTCCTCTGGAGCGATTCTCATGAGATGATATTAGCACTAAACTGTCATTTTAGTGCAAGTATACTTTCATTATTTCGGTTCAATTAGGTAGCGCGAACAGATAGCTCGTCAGCCGGTCCAGATCGCGCGAGGACAGCTTGTACTCGGGCATCATCGTTCCGGGCGAGTACTTTTGCGGCTCGATGAAGTGGCCCTCGACCCACTCGCGCGAGCGCCGCGACGCCAGCCCGTTCAACGGCGGCCCCATCTTGCTTCCCGATCCGTTCGCGACGTGGCAGGCGCCGCACCGGTGCTCCTGGTAGATCATTGCGCCTTCCGGCGCGTAGCCGGGGGCGCTCCAAAGCGCCTTGGCTGTCTCCGGACTCGCCTCGCGGAAGAATCCCGCCAGCATGTTCAGGTGCCCGCCGCGCCACTCCTCGCGCCCATGCTCCTTGAAGTGCGCCGTGAGCCACTCCTTGGGCTTGCTCGTTGTCTTTGCCAGATCCGGCCCGGCCTTCGATCCACCCTCGCCCAAGGTGTGGCAGCTTGCACAGTCGGCCTTTCGGAAATGGCCGAAGGCCGCGAGGTTCTCGGGCGGCAACTGCTGCCACGGCTCCGGCCCGGCCAGGTCGAAGATGTCGTCGGAAGTCGCCGGCGTCGTCATGAGCGCCGCGGCGGTCAATCCGCCCCACCCCAGACCCGCGAGCACAACCACGCCCGCGGCCGTCGTCCGCTGCCGGACCTTGACCATCTTGCCGCGGTCGATAAACGGAACGAGAAAAAGCGCCATCACGGCCGCGCCCGGCAGCACCACACTCCCGATCACCTCGAGCGGCCCCTCGAAGAGCTTCAAGAGCTGGAACAGGAACAGGAAGTACCAGTCAGGCCGGGGGATATAGCTCGTATCGGTCGGATCGGCCATGCGGCCCAGTGGCGCTCGGGCCGCCACAGCCAGCAGGAACAGAATCGCGAAGGTCGCGAAAATTGCGATCGTGTCCTTGAAGACCTGCTCGGGGTAGAACTTCTTCTTCGGCTTCGAATCGTCCGGAGCGGGCGCCACGCCATGTTTCCGCACCAGGAAAACGTGCACGGCGATCAGCAGCATCGTCGCCGGCGGCAGCAGCAGCACGTGCAGCGCATAGAAGCGCGAGAACGTCACGGCGCCAATCTGCCCGTCGCTCACGCCCATCAGCCGCGAGACGTATTCGCCGAGCAGCGGCGCCTTGGCCCCGATCTGCGTCGCGACCACGGTACCCCAGTAGGCCCGGTTGTCCCACGGCAGCAGGTAGCCCGTCAGCCCGTAGGCCAGCGTCAGGAGCAGCAGTACCACCCCCACCATCCACGTCGCCTCACGCGGCTTCTTGTAAGCCCCCCATAGGAACACCTGGACCATGTGGAGCACAATGACCACGATCATCATGCTTGCGCCCCAGTGGTGCAGGCCCCGGATCAGCGGCCCGCCCGTCAGTTCGGTCATGATGTAGCGCACGCTGTAGTAGGCCTCACCGGGCGTCGGAGCGTAGTTAAGGGCCAGCAGAACTCCGGTAAAAGCCTGCGTCAGAAAGCAGAACAGCGCAATGCTTCCGAAGACCTGATGCCAGCCCGCAGAAGCCGGGATCTCTTCGTAGAGGAAGTCCTTGACCGCCGTCTCAACGCCGGTTCGCGATTCGAGCCAATCGACAAGTTTACGCAGCATATCGGGCGTCCTCGGTCAGCTCGTTTGCGGCGGCTGAAGCGGACCCAGCCATAGCTTGCCGTTGTCGACGCGCACTTCGTACCGGTCCAGCGGCCTGGGCGCCGGACCCGTAAGTACTTTGCCGTCAATTGAAAACGTGGATGTGTGGCACGGACACAGGAACTCGTGATTCCGTTCATCCCAGTGGTAGGCGCAGCCCAAATGGGTGCACTGGGGAGAAAACGCGACGACCTGCAAATCGGGCATCTTCACGACCCACGCCGTCGCCTTCTCGTTCAGTGTCTTCCATCCATCGACCCGGTCTCTGCGGAAGACCACTTCCTCGGGGGCGCCGTCCCGCAATTGGCTGATGTCTCCCACCTCGACCCAGTCTTCGCCGCGCCTGGACCTGGGAGGAACCAGGAGGTAGACCGCCGCAGGAAGCGCCAAAGCAGCCCCAATCAAAGACCACAGCCCGTAAATGACTGCCGTGAAAAAGGTTCGCCGGCTGGCGCCGGTTTTAAGGCTCATCACAACTCCACCAGTATCCGTTGAGAAAGCGGGTCCGACAAGTGACCGTGGGTCGAGTCACCGTAACAGCCCGTTACCACTTCTCGATGGTGTTAAGGCGTCTGGAGAGGCTATCCCGTTACGGCGACGAGGTGGGTGCGAAGGCTTTCTCGCACCGTTTCATTGAGCGGAGCGCCGTTAAGCGTTACATAAAACACGTCGAGCGCCTTGTTCGCTTCCGTGTCGATCAGCACCACCTCGATGCTGCACCCGGCTTTCGAAATCGCCTCGGCGAGTTCGTAAAGAAGGCCTGGCCGGTCTTCCGCCACCACTTCGACGAGGGTTGCATGTTCGGAGACACTCGGGTCGAAGCTCACGGAGGGCTGGACTCGACCCCGGCTGCCCGCGACCTTGGGCGCCGGGCGGCGCTGCAGGAGCTGTTTCACCGACAGCGAGCCGAGCGCTACGCGCTCGGCGGTGATCCGTAACCGGTCGATCTCAGGGGGATTCAGTTCCAGCGTCCGGCCCGGATCGGCGAACGTAAACGTATCGAGGACCTCGCCGCGCCGGTTTGCGAAGGCTTCGGCCTTGACGATGTTCATCCCGAAACTCGCGAGCGCCGCCGCCATGGAGGCGAACAGGAACGGCCGGTCCCCTGTGATCAGCGTCAGGATCCAGACACCGTTGCGCCGGGACAGTTCGACCGCCACGCCGCTGATTCGTGCTTTCTGTTCGAGTTGCAGATGGTGCTCGATTTCGGCTTCGGTGTGGGTCCGGAGGTACCGCGTCGGGAAGCCGGCCAGGAACGCCGCCCGTTCGGGGTCACGCGGACCCGCCAGTTCCTGGTCTTCCTCAATCCGCTCCTCTTCCAGCTCTCGCGTCAACTCGCGGTGCGTAACGGCGTGGACGCGCCACAACTGCTCGAGCCGCCAGGGGTTCATCGCTGTCGGATTCACGGCGCTGATATCCGCGTAGGTGAGCAGGGTCAACAACTTAAGGCGCTCGACCGTGCCGATCCGGTGCGCCAGGTCCACCGCCGTCGCCGGATCGCCCAGATCGCGCGAGGTCATGACGGCTGACAACTCCAGGTGCCGTTCAATCAGGAAGGTTACGGTCTCTTGATCGGCCGGCGGCGCCTGGATTCGGTTCAAAATCCGCCGGGCGAGCCGGACGGATTCATCGGAATGGGAGCCGGATCGGGCGCCTTTGCCCAGGTCGTGCAGCAACAGCGCGAGCCGGAGTACTCCGGCCTGTTCGATCTCAGACAGCAGAGTCGCGTAGCGGCGACGCTGCGGATCCTCGGTACCTGGCAGGTCCGTCAGGGACTGGATCGCCACGAGCGTGTGCTCGTCCACCGTGTAGCGGTGGTAGAAGTCCCGCGCCACCAGGCACCGGATCTGCTCCCATTCGGGGAGGATGGCGCTGAGCAGGCCTGTCTCGTCGAAGGCGCGTAGCGCGGCGGCGGCATGCGGGAGGGCGAGGCTGTGACGCCATTCACGCCACACCGGGCGCGGCTCGCTGAAGTAGGTGGTTACGGCAGGCAGCGACTCGGTGATGCGCCGCTCGGTTTCGCGGGCGAGCCGAAGTCCGTGCCGCGCCAGGTGCGAGAACAGCCGCAGTGCGGCGGCCGGCTCCTGCTCCAACTGATGAAGATTCTTGAGCAGAACGCGCTCGCGAGAGACTGTAAAGTCGGCGTTCGAAAGCCGGGTCCGCCAGTCGCGGAACGAGGCCAGCAGGCCGCTGTTATGCTCCTCGGCCGCCTCCATCCAGCGCATCGCCGCGCCGTAGATCGACCGCGCGTGCCGGTAGTAGTGGCGCATCCACTCCTCCGGCTCGCCCGAAGCGCCGGCAATCGATTGGGCAGCAACGGCATCCTGGGCCTCGAAGCTCAGCAGGTTGTTGTCGCGCTTTGAGTTCAGGTGGAGGAAGCAGCGGGCGGCGAAGAGAAAGTCCCGCGCCTCAATCAGGTCATCGGGCGAAACCGGCGGCTGCATCCCGCCCGGACGCCGCTGGTGCTGCCGAAGCGTGAAAAGCCACGTGACGAGCTGGAAGTCGCGCAGACCGCCCGGCGTCTCCTTGATGTTGGGCTCGAGGTGATAAATCGTGTTCGAGAACTTGGCGTGCCGGGCCCGGCCCAGGCGGCAGAGGCGGCGTGAAAGCGCATGCCACTGCGCAAGCCAGAAACGCGGCAGGCATGCGCTGAGGTTCCGGTAGAGATCCGCGTCGCCGAACAGGAAACGCTGATCGATCAGGCTGACATTCAGCTCTACGTTCTGCTCGTGGAGTTCGCAGCACTCCTCTACCGTTCGGACCGAGTGGCTCAACCGAATGCCGGAATCCCACAGAATCCGCACGAACTCCGATAGCGCGGCGCGCTGCTCGGCACTCGCAAACGAGGTCCGTGCCAGCAGCAGGATATCGACATCGGAATGCGGGAACAATTCCTGCCGCCCGAAGCCGCCCACGGCAAGCACGGCGACCCCGGATGGATACAACGGGGCCAGGCTCTGCTCGAAGGCTCCGCGGACCAGGTTTTCGGTCAGTTCGGTACGGCAGCGCAGGTACGGGTGGACGTCCCCTGTCGCCAGGAACCGGGCGCGGAGTTCTTCGAGCGCGTCCTTAAAGGGCGGACTCCCCACGCTCATCGTTCCGGATCCGGATCGCATCGGCCACGTCGAAGACGAAAATTTTGCCGTCGCCGATTTTCCCGGTGCGAGCCGCCGCCGCCAGAGCCTTCACCACCTCCTCGGCGCGATCCCCCGGCACCACCATCTCGATCTTCACTTTGGGCAGAAACTCCACCTCGTACTCCTGCCCGCGATAGATCTCCTTGTGGCCTTTCTGTCTGCCATGGCCCCGGACCTCGCTGATCGTCATTCCGTCGATTCCGATTCCCTTTAGCGCCTCCTTGACGTCCTCTGTCTTGAAGGGCTGGATGATCGCCTCGATCTTCTTCATATCTGCAAGTCTCCTACGCTTCGAAGTTGTAGCCTTCCTCGCCGTGCAGCGCAAGGTCCAGGCCCTGGACCTCTTGATCCTTCGCCACGCGAATGCCGATCAGGCCGTCGCAAATCTTGAGAATGATCAGGGTCCCGACGATCGCGATCACCCAGGCGAGCGCGCTGCCGAGGATCTGGTTCAAAATCTGGCCGGCGTTTCCGTCGATCAACCCGAGCGGCAGCGGATTGCCGGCATCGTCCTGAAGCCCGTCGTTAACGGCGCGCGTCGCGAAAACACCGGTGAGGATTGCGCCTACCGTTCCGCCGATGCCGTGCACGCCGAAGGCGTCGAGCGAATCATCATAGCCGAGCTTGTGCTTCACGCTGGCCACCATGAGAAAGCAGAGCACGCCTGCCGCAAATCCGATCAGAATTGCCGGTCCCGGCGTAACGAAACCCGCGGCTGGCGTGATCCCGACCAGTCCGGCAACCGCGCCAGAGATCGCTCCGAGCACGCTCGGTTTGCCAGACTTCATCCATTCGGCGATCACCCATCCCAGCGTCGCCGCCGCCGCCGCGATGTGCGTCACGACGAAGGCGTTGGTCGCCAGCGCCGAGGCGCCAAGCGCGCTGCCGGCGTTGAAGCCGAACCAGCCAACCCACAGCAGGCAGGCGCCGATGAAGCTCAGGACCACGCTGTGCGGCTTCATCGATTCGCTCGGATAGCCGTGGCGCTTGCCCAGGTAAAGCGCGCATACCAGCGCCGAAACGCCTGAAGTGATGTGCACCACCGTGCCGCCCGCGAAATCGAAACAGGGCAGCGCACCGCCGGTGAAGGCGTTCAGCAGTCCTCCCTTGCCCCAGACCATATGCGCCATCGGGTAATAAACGAACAGCGCCCACAGTGCCATCATCAGCAGCATCGCGCTGAACTTCATGCGCTCGGCGAAGGCTCCGGAGATCAGCGCCGGCGTGATGATCGCGAACATCATCTGGAAAATCATGAATGTCTGCTGTGGGATGGTTTCCGCATAGTCGCCGTTCGGCTCGGCGCCCACGCCGTTCAACATGAAGTAGCGGAGATCCCCGATAAAGGCGTTGCCTTCGCCGAATGCCAGGCTGTATCCCACGGCAACCCAAAGCAGCGTCATGAGCGCCATCAGGATGAAGCTCTGCATCATCGTGCTCAATACGTTCTTCTTGCGAACCAGCCCGCCGTAGAAGAGAGCGAGTCCCGGGCCGGTCATCAGGAGCACGAGCGCTGCGCTCACAAGCATCCACGCGTTATCTCCCGTAGCCTGCGCGGCCTGCACAGCGCTTTCGAGCGCCGCGAGCCTCTCCTCCGTGCTCTGCGCGGACTGTGCGAGCAGAGTGGCAGACGTGCCAAAAAGTAACCAGGAAAGTCGTATCACGTTGTTCACCTCGTGGACTCTGGTGCGGACAGGGCAACCGAATCGATGATCGAAACTCGTCCGGCGGCGCCGCGACCCTGGCTCTTCCGGGTCATCGATCGAGCCGGACTGTGTGTTCACCATCCATCATGCCCCCTATGGGCGGCGCAGCAAAACTAAACGTTTCTATTGGTTTGATTGAAATTTTCTATCGGCCGCAGGCTTCGGAAACCAATTCGAAATGTGGATTGACTGGATCAATTCTTTGAATTGGACCGGATCGCGAATCGCCCTTACTCTGGAATCCGTGGAACTGCTCTCGCGGGCGGTTCCCATGCGGGCCGGATGTTGACATCCGGTTATTACCGCGGTCGCTTACGGAACTGGTTACCGGCGACGAATCACTGAACACAGGTAGAAAGACACGATGAGAAACGTACGGTTAGTTATCGCTTTGGTTTGCCTCTCCCTCGCTTCGGCGGCTCTGGTGCAGGCTCAAGAGGAGAGCAAAGCCTCCTACAGCGTGTCCTTGAATCAAGATATCTTCTTTGGAACATACGCGACCATGAACGGAGCTTATAAGGCCAAAGAAAAGCTTGATTGGACTTACTACGGGATCTTCTGGAATACGCCCTCTTTCGGCACGGGCGGTGGCGGCGGCCTCTGGACCGAGTTCGGCTCCGGAGTGCGCTTCACCGCGGCCGACGGAAAGCTTTCCTTCAACCCTCAACTCGGATTCCTCAGCGGCAGACTGCTTTCAAACGGGCAGTTCCCCATGGCTTTTGAAGGTTTGGTCCCGAACATCGTCGCCAACCTCAACACTTCGAAAGCCGAGGGTGAATTCTACATGGGGTACTATGCTGCGATCCGTAAAGGCCAAGCTCAGAACCAGGCCGGCACCGGGCTGACGTCGGTTCCCACGCAGAATAACTTCCTGCACTGGTGGGGCAACGCCGGCTACAAGGTGAGCCGCACAATCTCGTTCGGGCTGCACTATGAGGCGCTTTACTTCAATCCGACCGGCTCGGTCCGCCCCGCCTCGGCCGATCTCTATCGCTGGCTTGGGCCTTACTTCCAGGCAGCGCTCTCTTCGCAGTTCACCGTTCGATTCACCGGAGGCGCCAATATCCTCAGCCGTCCGCCCACGGACGGCAACGATTCGTTCTATAAGCTTTCGGCCATCTACAGCTTCTAAACGATTACAAAGAATGAAGCTGCAGATCGATCGCTCGTCGTAACGTTCATACTGACCAAGTCGTCGGTAACCAAGCGCAAAAAACATATCCCTCCCTTCCGGGCATGGGTTCTACCGCCCTGTCCGGAAGGGTTGCCTTTCGACCAAGTCCCGCTCGGTCTGCGGCCGCGCCTCATGGCGCAGGATCAGAGGTGCGGCCCGCGTGTCCGAAGGCCGGACGCTGTTGCTTCACTCTCCGGGCTGTCCGATAATACCTGTGTCTGATCCGCAGACAGCTATCCGGATGAATCGACATGAAACTACGTACTTTGGTCTCGCTATCCGCCGCCGGTCTGGCGGCCGTTGTCCTTCTGGCCCAGGTGAAGGCCCCGAAACTCCCGCCGCCGTATCACACGCCCTCGGCCAATAACCGGCCGCAGGTCGTCGATCGTCCCTCTGACGCTCAACTTTCCGTGCCGGCCGGCTTCAAGGTCGAGGAGTTCGCGAGCAACTTCGAGCGGCCTCGCTACATGGTTCAGGGACCGGGTGGCGAAATTCTCGTCAGCGACAGCGTCCCGAACGGATCGGTCTGGGTCCTGATCGACCGGAACAGGGACTTCAAAATCGATGACCGAAAGAAACTGATCAGCGGGCTGGACCGCCCCTTTGGCCTTGCTCTCTGGAAGGATTACCTCTATGTCGCCGAAACGACCTCGCTCAAGCGGTACAAATACGACCCCAAGGCATTGAGCGTCGGCAGCGGCGAGGAAATCGTCAATATGTCCTCCTTCGACAAGGGACACTGGACCCGCACGGTGCTGTTCGATCCCAAGGGCGAGAAGTTCTACCTGGCCATCGGCTCGCAGTCCAACGTCGACTCCGGCGAAGATGCCCGCCGCGCCGCCATTCACCGCTACAATCCGGACGGATCGGGGCACGAGGTAATCGCTACCGGCACCCGCAACCCGATTGGACTCGCCTTCTATCCCGGTACGAACACGCTGTGGGCCGCCATTCAGGAGCGCGACGGCCTCGGCGACGACCTCGTTCCCGACTTCTTTACCAGCATTAAGCCGGGCGGGTTCTATGGCTGGCCCTACTCCTATATCGGTCCGAACCCCGATCCGCGCCGCGAAGGCGAGCGTCCGGATCTGGTCAAGCAGACCATCGTCCCGGACCTGGTGCTCGGCGCGCATGTCGCGGTCCTCGATGCCCGCTTCTACACTGGTAAGCAGTTCCCGGCCAGATATCGCAACGGGGCCTTCCTGGCGTTCCACGGCTCCTGGAACCGCGCCGAGCGCGTCGGATATTCGGTGGTTTTCGTGCCGTTCAAAAACGGGAAGCCGGCATCGGATCCCGAACCGTTCCTTACCGGGTGGATGCTCGGTCCCGACAAGCGCGAGGTGTGGGGACGTCCGGTCGGCCTGCTGGAACTCGCTGACGGAAGCCTTCTCGTATCCGAGGACGGTGGCAATCGGATTTGGCGAATCACATACGGCAAGTAATCGCCGCGGCCTGCGCCGCCCTGGTTTTCGGAGGGGCCGCCGCACAGGAGCGGCCCTTCTCCCATCGCCTGCATCTCGACCTGAAACTCGAGTGCCTGACCTGCCATCCGGGCGCCGCTTCCAGTACCATTGCGGCCGATAACAATCTGCCCGAGCGCGCGGTCTGCCTGCGGTGTCACCAGGAGGCAGTGGTCAAGACACCGGAACCGCTACTCGTCTCCAAGTTCAATCACGCGCTCCACCTCAAGTTCGGTAATATCGCGCCTGTGATCGCCAAGGCAATCGACGCCGGCAGCTATCTCTCGCCCGTCCCGGCTGAACTACGGAAGCAATTGGATGCGGCCGGCAGTGCCTGTACGGCCTGTCATCGCGGCCTCGATCGATCCGAGGCGGTCTCCAAGGCTGCCTTCCCTCAGATGGCCGACTGTCTGGTCTGCCACAACCGCGTCGATCCGCCCTTCAGTTGCACTAAGTGCCACAGCGCCGATGCGCGCCTCAAGCCCGCCAGCCACACGGCTGACTACATCGACGTGCACAGCACGGGAAAGGCGAATCTCGACAAGGCGTCCTGCATCGTCTGTCACGGTCGCAGGTTCACCTGTCTCGGGTGTCACTGAGAAGTTGCGGCCGGTTTACGGAGCGGGGATACGGGGATTGCAGACCGGCCACGGAGCGAATCCCAGGCTCAGGTCGCTTCGCTCCACCCAAAGCATGACGGAATCCCCGCTTGCAAATGTGGCCGTCTGGATGATCCCGTTCTCGCAGGAGCGGCTGGTCTTCACCGAGAGCGCGGTGAGGTCGGCGTGGGGACTCTGAGGTCCCCAGTCCTCCATGAACTTCTCAAAGCTGTAATCCCGGCAGGGCGTATCCGGAGTGCAGCCCCAGGTCTGGTAGGCGCCCTCGTAGTCTTGGGCCTGCAGCCGCTCGAAAAAGAGCCTGGACTGCCGCTCCTCTTTGTAGTTGCGGAAATTGTAGTAAAGGATGCCGCCCATCACCGCCAGCAGCAGGACAGACAGCGCAATCCGCTTGATGATTCGTTCGCGACGCTCTTCGCCGGCACCGTAGTTTTCAAGGAACGCCGACATTGCCGGGACTCCTATTGCGCCGGATACGCCTTATCGTAAGCGACGATCACCTCGTCAGTGACGTCGAGCGCCGGTTTAAAGTAGACCGCATTGCCGACGTCGATAATGACGTCAAGCCCCTTCTCTTCGGCGAGCTTCGACACGACCTCCTGCATTCTCTGCGATGTGCGCGCCAGAATATCATTGCGCTCGGCATCGACATCGGCCTGCAGGTCTTCGGTGATTCGCTGGTACTCGCGCTGTTTGCGCTGCCCCTGGATCGTGAGTTCCTGCTCGGCCTGCGGCGACAGCTTGCCCGCGCCTGCCTGAAGCTGCTGCTGGATCGACTGCAACTCCTGCTGCAGCTTCTCCATTGCCTCCTGGCGCGGGCGGAACTTGGCCGCGAGTTCGGCTTGCGCCTTCTTGATCTCGGCGGTCTCGACGACGGCCCTTTGCATATTGATGATGGCTACCTTGGCCTGCGCCCACGCGGAAGCGCTCAGCACGAGGAAGCCGGCCGCTGCGAGCACGGCTCGCGACCAGCGATTTCGAACCATACGGAACATAACTCCTTCTTATTCTGCTCCGGGAATTCAGGGCAGAGAATCAGCGGCTACGCCAGCACTCCCAGGATCTCGTCTTCCCGAACGATCAGATACTCCACTCCTTCAATTTTTACATCGGAGCCCGAGTATTTGCCAAACAGGATCCGATCCCCGGGCTTCACGTCGACCGGCACGCGCTCTCCGTTTTCCAGCAACTTACCGTCTCCGACGGCGATGACCTCGCCCTGCTGCGGCTTCTCCTTGGCCGTGTCCGGGATCACGATCCCACCCCGGACGCTCTCGGCTTCCTCGATGCGCTTCACCAGCACGCGGTCGTGCAACGGACGAATTTGCATGGCTGTTTCTCCTTTGTCGACTGGAACGATCGGAAGGTGGCCGGAGCCACATCGGCCCTGCCGCCGTTTGCCAATCTTAGCTTCGGCCGCCGGGCCGTGTCAAACGAACTGCTACTTGGCAAACATCTCCTCAAGAACGCGACCCATTGAGCCGTTCGGCGTCTCGATCTCCAGCATCGTTGCCAGCGTCGGTGCGATATCGTTCACGGCCGCAGGCATGTGATACCGCCCTGCGCGGATACCCGGACCCATGAACACGATCGGGACATGGCTGTCGTAGCTGTACGGACTCCCATGGGAAGTGCCAGATCCCTCGTGCAGCCAGTAGGGCTCGAGCACGGTGTAGATGTCGGCGCCGCGATTTGGGAAAAAGCCCGCCGCTACACGCCGGGAGATGATGTCATCGGGAACGCTGCCCGCCAACAGGTCCGCCCCCGCGTAGACCCGCAACACACCTGGCGTCTTGCGCACCACGGCCGCGGTAGCCCGCTGTACCTCCGCCAGGTCGAGGCCCTTCTGTTCGATCAATGAGTGGTTGAGATAGAGCGAACCGTACGAACCGGACTCCACCCACTTCCCCTCGCCGTACTTCCTGGAAAGCGCCGCTTCGACCGCCTGCGGGATGACGTCCTTCCGGAGCCGACCGGCTGCCAGTCCCCGCTTCAGCGAGACCTCCGGCACGGGTGCAACCCCGTGATCCGCCGTCAGCACGACGACCGTATTCGCCAGCCCGACCTCGGCTTCCACGGCTTCGAGCAGCCTTCCGATCTGCCGGTCTGTATGGATCGAAATGTCGCGCACTTCGGGCGCGTCCGGCCCGACCTTGTGTCCCACTGCGTCGTTTGAGGAGAAACTCACCGACAGTACATCGACGCCGCCGCTCTTGCCGAGCCCTTCCGCGCTCAGGGCGCGCTCGGTGAACATGACGACCAGATCGTTGCCGAACGGGCTCAGGACCACGGCATCGTAGTACTTCTGTCCGGCCTCGGCCGGCAGTTTCCCGAAGAGCGTCGCCGGCGAGAAGGTGGGAGCCGGCGAGATCGGCTTCCATTCGGCGCCCAGGAACCGGTCGACCGCGCGGCTTTTGTTGAACTCCTCCGCCCAGGCCGGCAGTACATTAAAGTAGTAGGTGCTGCTCACGAAGTTCCCGGTCTTCGCGTCGAACCAGTAGGCGGCGTCCGCGCTCCGTCCGACCGGCAGAATCGCGCTCCGGTCTTTCATCGAAATCCCGATCGACTTCGATGGGCCGGCCGCCTTGAGTTCGTCAGACAGGGTTGTCACCAGCAGCCTGTGGGGCGACGCGCCTTCGCGGGCCGGCGCGCCCAGCGTCTTTACGCTCGGGTCGGAGACGCTGGTTACTTGTTTCTTGGCCGCGCGATCGTACCACTCGTTCCCGACGATCCCGCTGACCGCAGGCGTCGCCCCGGTCAAAACGGTGGAGTGCCCGATGGCCGTTACGGTCGGGAAGTGCTCGAAGTGGCCGTTGGTGAAGACCGCGCCGGTATCGAGCATCCGGGCCAGTCCGGATTTGTACTCGGAACGGAAACGCGTCAGGTAGTCGTAGCGTAGCTGGTCAACTACGATCAGCAGGACCAGCTTGGGCTTGTTCGCCGGTTGCTGCGCAAACGCGGGGAGAGCCGAGGAGGCAGCCAGGAGTAGAGGGAGAAAGGATCTTCGTTTCATTTTGGAAATCCGAAGATCACATTATCCCACGCGAGCAGCCTTTCGCACCGCTTACTGCTGCGTAGTCCCGCTATTCTCCCGGGCCAGCCGGACCTTGGCGCCCTCGAGCTTTTTCTGAATCTTGGCGATCTCGGCCGGGTCGGCCTCGCTCGGCGAACTGGTCTCCCACTCGCGGATGGCGATCTCCCACTGTGCGATCGCCTCCTTCAGGCGTCCCTGCTTGGCGTAGACGTCGCCGAGGTGGTCATGCACGGTCGGGTCGCGGCTCACGCGCGCGATTGCCAGGAGCAGGTATTTTTCAGCCTCCTCCAGGCGTCCCATCCGGTAGTAGACCCAGCCGAGGCTGTCCAGGTAGGCGCCGTTGTGCGGATCGTGCTCGAGCGCCTTCGAAATCATCTCGTGCGCCTCCGCAAGCCGCACATTGCGGTCCGCCAGCATGTAGCCGAGGTAGTTCAGCGCCCCGGCATTGTCCGGATTAATGGCCAGCGCCTTCCGGAATTCGGCCTCGGAATCGTCGAAGCGCTTCATCTTCTCGAACATCGCGCCCCGCATGAAATGGACCGACTCCTTCTCCTCCGGCGAATCCGACAACTTCTCGGCTTCGTCGATCGACTTGGCCATCGAAGCGTAATCCTTGGCCTTCTCGTAGATCTGCGCCAGCGTCAGGTGAACCTCGCGGTCGTTCCGTCCGTCAAACAGTTTCTTCGCTTCCGCGACGGCCTTCTCGCTCCGCCCCAGGTCCGCAAGCAGGCTGGCGTGCACGCTGGTCAGGATGCGGTCATCCGGATACTGCTTCAGCGCAGCTTGGGCCTCCTGCTCGGCCTCCTTGAATTTCTTGCCGATCCGGTAGGTGTCGATGATCTGGGCCGCGGCGCGCGCTCCGAGGTCCGAATCGAGATCGGCGATCCGTCGGAAGGTATCGGCAGCCTCCTGGAATTGCTCGGCGCTGCGGTGCAGGATTGCAAGCCGTTCGAGCAGCACCGCCCGGCTGCTCTTTTCCGAAAGGTTATAGTTTCGCTTCTCGGTCGCGTCGATCAACTCGCGGAGTGCGGTGATCGCATCCTGGACCTTGCCCTCGGCATCGAGGAGGTTGACCTCGTTATACCGGATCTCGATGTTGTTCGGCTCCAACTCCCGCGCCTTCCGGGACGCCTCCCTCGCCTTCTCGAAATTCCGCTTGCGCTGGTAGATTTGGGAGATTCGCAGGTAGTTGTGGGTGTCCTTCGGCTCCTCCTGGGAAAGCTCCGTGTAAACTTCGAGCGCCTCGTCGAGTCGGTCCGCCATCACCAGGTTCTGCGCCAAGGCTTTCTTGAGCTCGGGATTGTTTTGGGCCAGCGGCAGGGTCCGTTTTAGCGTATCGGCTGCCAGCGAGTAGTTGCGCATCTGCTCGTAAATACTGGCGAGCGTCGTCAGGGTCCGGAAATTGGGGTTCTTCTCGGCCACCTTCGAGAGCAGTTCCGTTGCCGCGTCGGTGTCGCCGACGTCGGAGTAGACCATCGCCAAGCCGGTCATGGCGTCCTCGTTCTCGGGATCGAGTTCGAGGACTTTCTTGTAGGCGGCCTCCGCTTCCACCGAATTCTGGGCCACCTTCTGGAGGCGTCCGAGCATCAGCCAGGAATCGCGGTCGGCGGGATCTTTTTCGGAGATCCGGGTGTACTGCTCGATGGCCTTCCGGAGCATCTCCTCGTTGATCCGGTTCTGTTGGGCGTCCCCGATCAGGCGGGTGTAGATTCGCCCGAGTATCCGGCGCGCATTCAGATCGTCCGGATTCCGCTTGAGTGACTCCTCGGATTCGGTCACCGCGGCGCGCAACTGCCCGGACTGGATGTACAGGTCCGACAGCTCATCGCTCAGGAAGCCGGCGGTGGGATCCGCCTTGATCGCTTCCTTGTAATGCTCGATGGCGCGGTTCGCATAGTCTCCACGATTGCCGTAGGCGCCGGCCAGCTCCGCATAGAGGTGGCCCATCGAATAGTGGTAGTAGGCAGCCGCCCGGCTACTTCTCTGCTCCTTCGCTGTTTGCGCGGCTAAGGGCCCGCCGGTCGCCAGGAGTGCTGCAAGGCAGGTGAGGGAGACAAATCTTTTCGTTTCGGTCATCGGACCTGACTTTCTTTCGCCGACCCAGATTTGCGACCCGGTTGGTCGAAAACTTCTCCTATCCAGTATAGCTCCAATTAAACTGGAATCAGACGGATGGATGCTACTTCGCCGCTGCTTGTCATTGTAGGCCCGACGGGCTCGGGGAAAAGCGACTTGGCGATTCGTCTCGCTCTCGACCTCAATGGGGAGATTGTAAACTGCGACTCCCTTCAGATCTACCGCCACTTCAATATCGGCACGGCCAAGGTTCCGCCCGCCGAGCGGCACGGCATCCCACACCACATGATGGACATCGCCGAGCCGGACGAGGTCTTCACCGCCGGCGACTACGCCCGGCTGGCCCGCCCGATTCTCCGGGAGATCGCTGGCCGCGGGAAGCTGCCGATCGTCGTCGGCGGAACCGGGTTCTACTTGAAGGCGCTGCTCGAAGGGCTCTTTTCCGGGCCGCAGCGTGATGAGGCGCTCCGGATGCGGCTGGTCGAGCGGGAGACCCGGAGGTCCGGCTCGCTCCATCGGCTGCTCTCGCGCTTCGACGCGGAGGGCGCCGCGCGCATTCACCCGCGTGACGTCCAGAAGCTGACCCGTGCGGTTGAGATCTGCCTGCTCGCCCGCCGGACGCTGACCGAATTGTTCGGGGAGGGGCGCGACCCGCTGACCGGCTTCTCGATCGTCAAGGTCGGGCTCGATCCGGACCGGGGCGAACTGTACGCGCGCCTGAATGAGCGCTGTCGCCGGATGTTCGAGGCCGGCTTGGTCGACGAGGTGCGCGGCATCCTGGCGATGGGCTACTCGCCGGAGTCAAAGCCTTTCGAATCTATCGGTTATCACCAGACGATCAAGTATCTGCGCGGCGAAAAGACGATCGAGGAGGCCATCGCCGATACCCAGCAGGAGACCCGCCGCTACGCCAAGCGCCAGTGGACCTGGTTCCGCCGCGACCCCGCCATCCGCTGGTTCAAAAATTCGAAAAATTCGGGACAGGCAGGAATTATCGAATTTCTGAGCGCCACCCTTCCGACCTGAAACAGCCCCGCGCCGCTCCCCTTGCTACACTGTGTTTCTATGCTCAGGGTTGTTCTGCTGGTCCTGCTGTGTGTGACCAGCCTGTCCGCCGGTCGTGCGGACACATACGTGGTCCTGCCATTCTTCAATCTGACCAAGTCTCCCAATCTTGACTGGATCGGTGAAAGCATCGCCGAGACTATGCGAGAAACCCTGGCCTCGAAAGGCGTCCTGGTGATCGACCGCGAGGACCGCAGCGAAGTCTATCGCCGCCTTTCCCTCCGGCCCTACGTCCTGCTGACCCGCGCCTCGGTCGTCCAGGTGGCCGAAAACCTCGATGCCCACCATGTCATCTACGGCCACTTCGAGCTGAATCCTCCCGAAGATGCTGACTCCGAATCGCTCGGAACCATCAAGATCACGGCCCGGATTCTCGATCTCCGCCGCATCCGCAGGGGTCCCGAATTCACCGAATCCGGCTCGCTCGAAGAACTCGCGTGGCTCCAGAGCCACCTCGCCTGGCAGGCGCTCCAATTTCTGGTCCCCGGCGCGGCCCCCACCGAACGCGAATTCCGCCGCGAAAACACCCCGGTGCGCCTCGACGCCATCGAAAACTACGTCCGAGGACTCCTCGCGCCCACTCCCGAGCAAAAGCACCGCTTCTTCACCCAAGCTGCCCGACTCGACCCCGACTACACCCAGCCCTGCTTCCAACTCGGCCGCCTGCACTTCCAGCGCAAGGACTACCGCATCGCCGCCGACTGGTTCCAGCGCGTCGGCGAGTCCCACGTCCACTTCCGCGAGGCTAAATACTTCCTCGGCCTCTCGCTTTACTACATGAACGATTTCGAAGCCGCCGAGCAGGCCTTCGAACTCGTGGCCGCCACCGTACCACTCAACGAGGTCTTCAATAACCTCGCCGCCGCGCAATCGCGCCGTGGCCTGCCGGCAGCGATCGAGAACTTCCGCCGCGCGCTCGAAGGCGACCCTGGCGACCCAGCCTACCACTTCAATCTCGGCTATCTGCTGTGGAAACAGGGGCGATTCGACGAGGCCGCCGAACGCTTCCGCGACGCGCTCGACCGCGAACCCTCCGACCAGCAGGCGATTCTCATGCTCGGCCGCTGTCTGAAGAAGGCCGGCCCGCGCCCCTCCGACCCGCGCAGCGAGGGCCTCGAGCGCCTTAAGGAAAACTACGACGAGAGCGCCTACTGGCAGCTCAAAGCGATGCTCGAACCGGAGAAGAATTAACCTCTCGCCCGCCCGATCGTGCGCTCGTATTCGGGAAAGTAGCTCTGGATGACCGGCAGGTCGAAGCTCCGCAGGATGCTTGTATTGCTCTCTCGATCGAGGAGAAACCGGAACGACTCCTCAACCAGCGCCTCCGGCTCGATCCGCCCGCCTGTCAACTTCCGCCAGTACTCCGGACTCACCGTGACCGTATGGGTCGTCGTCGTCCGGCCCGCCACCGTGACCGTGTAGCGGTTCTCGCCCGCGCGTTCCACCGTGATCTCCATGTGGTTATTTAAGAACGGGCCTTCAGGACGCGCAAGGCCACCTTGTGCATCACCTTGGCGCCTCTGCTGTCCAGAAACATCCAGGTCAGCAGTCCGAGCAGCGCCGGCGGCCGGTAGTCCGGATTGAGCTCTCTCCGGGACGCGATCATTTCATCGAGCACCTGCCGCGGGTTCTCGCGGAAGCTGTCGAGCATCGCGGTCTGGTGGACGCAGGAGATGGTGCAGAACGGCGCGCATCCCTTTTCGCGAGCGGCTTCGCGTTCGAGGTCCTCCGGTCCGTAGCGCTCCAGCGGAATGCCCGGCCGGCCGCGCTGCTGCGAGCAGTAGTGCACCAGCCCGTCCTCGCAAACGTACAGGAAGCGCCCGCCAGCACGGCAGTGCCAGCGATTCGGCAGCCCGCGCGCGACGTTCTTCTGAAACCTCTCGTACTGGGCGAAGGAGAACATCGAGTGCTGCATCTTCCGGATGCGCTCATAGACGGCCGCGTGCTCGTCCGAAAGCGGCTGAAGCTGTCCGCCGCCGTCGTGCAGAATCCCGACCGTGCCCGTCAGGCCGAGCGCCCGCGCGCGCTCGGCCACCGCCAGTGCGTCGCCCGGATCGCGCACCGGACTGCCCAGAACCGAGTTGACCGTCACAGAGAACTCGGCGTGTTCGGCCAGCCACTCCAGCCGCTTGTCGAGCACCTTGAGGCTCTTCTTCGAGGTCTCATCCGGCGTGACGTTGTCGATGCTGATCTGCAGATAGTCGAGCCCTGCGTCGTTTAAGCGCCGGATGCGCTCGACGTTGAGCAGGTAGCCGTTGGTGATGAGCGTCGCGATCGCGCCGCGGCTTCGGATCCGCCGGATGATCTCGTCCAGGTCCGGGTGCAGCATCGGCTCGCCGCCGCTGATCGTAATAATGGTGGTGCCGAGCTCGGCGAGCTTATCGATCCGCCGCAACATCTCCGGCAGAGGAACAGGGTTGGAGACGGCGTCGAACTCGTTGCAGTAGGTACAGGCGAGATTGCAGCGCCGGATGGGGACGATCTGGGCCAGAATCGGGTGCCGCGTCGAGTGCATCGCGCGGGCGAACATCCTGGACTCACGCAGCCGCCGGCTTACTGCCCGGCGGAATCTAACGAGCCGTGCCATCCTCTTCCAGTGTACGCCGGGCCGCGGGCGCAATGCGCCGGCCCGAAACCGTCGGTTCCGTGTCGGCCGATCTCCGGATCCATCGTGATCCAGTCCTGCTAAACCCGCTCCAGGACTCCCATCCCAACCCGGATTCTCTCCTCAAGCAGGTTCTTCTCGAAATTCATGACCTTGGCCGGCCCCGTCGGCCCCAGCAGCAGGTGCAACCCCAGAGGAGGCGGCCCGAGTTTCCGCCGTTGTTCCATCACGTTCTGGTACCACCGCAGGGAGATCTCCGTCGTGTCGAGCCAGGTCAGCACGCGGAAGCCGCTGCATTCCAATAGCTGCCGCAGCTCATCCGCGGCAATCAGAAAGCTCAGCGAGGCCTCCTCGGCCCAGTGGACCGGAAAGTGAGGCGGCCCGCCCGGCCCGGCCAGGATATCGTGCAAGGCGAACCGCCCGCCGGGCCGCAGAACGCGCGCGATCTCACGGTATAGCGCCGGTTTGTCTTCGATATTCATCTGGACATGCTGCGTCCAGGCCAGATCGAACGCTGCGTCCTCGAACGGCATCGCCAGTGCGCTCGCGCACCGGAACTCAATCAGGTGGTCCAGCCCCACCCGCCGCGACAGTGCCGATGCCGTCTCGCAATATTCCGGGGTCAAATCGATGCCGGTCACGTGGCAGCCGAACTGCGCCGCCAGAAAACGCGCCGACCCTCCCAGGCCGGAGCCCACATCCAACACGCGCCAGCCGCTCCGCACACCCGCGAGTTCGGCCAGTTCGATTGTTGCCTCGCGCCCGCGGATGTGAAACTCGTCCGCCGGAGCAAGGTCGTCCGGAGTGAGCTGCTCGATGTCCTTGCCCTGTGAACGCAGCGCCGAAAGGATCGTATCGAGCAGGCCAGGGATGCCGTAATGCCGGGCTACGGAATCCATGCGCCAAATAGTACTCCAAACAGATTCCCACCGCGAGGGGTACCTTCGATACTATGTGGAATGTCGTATGTGGTCTTTCTGCGGTCTCCTTATCGTCAGCTTCCTCCTCATCGTCCCGTCCCTGATCGAGGCGAAGTCGCCTCCTCGGGGCGCCGAACAGAGCACTCAGGCGCCGGCCACCACGCCGCCGCCGGCGCCTGACGCCACGCCCGCCACCCACACGGCGCCTCTGAACGGAGCCCGGCCGCGCCTGGGCTCCGCGGCCCAGCGCAATGAGAACGTCGCCGTCTATCAGATCGACAACAACGCCATTCGCGAAGCCAACAGCCGCCTTGGCACCCTTCCGACCATCATTCCCGAGCCCTCCGCCGAGGTCGGCTACTTCGCCACCGAGCACGGCCGGCCCATCGGCGAGAGCGTCTTCCTTCGTCCCGCGACCATTACGCCGTCCTGGCATGGCGAACTTTTCTGGCTCCACCGCAACAGCGTTTTCAACGCCCGGACCTTCTTCCAGGTCGGCCCCGTCCTCCCCTCGCGGCGCAACGAGTACGGAAGCCGATTCACTGGACTTGTCCCCAAACTGGGCTTCCTGACCGGCAGCTTTTCGCAGCGCAAGGTCCGGGGCATGGTCAATGGGAACGTCCTGGTGCCGCTGCCCGAAGAGCGGGTTCCGGCCGCCACCGATCCGCGCGTTCGCGCGATCGTCTCCCGCTTCCTCGCAGCCTATCCCGAAAGGCTTCCGAACCGCACCGACTTCGACCCGCGCGCCCTCAATACCAACGCGCCGCAGAACAACGACGATACCGACGGCAGCCTGCGTTTGGACCGCGACGTCACCTCGCGCTCGCGCCTCTCACTGTTCCAATCGATCCTGCGCCAGCGCATTCGCGCTTTCCAGTTCGTCGCGGGCCAGAACCCGGATACGGACCTGCACTCCTCGCGATCGAGAATCACCTACCACTTGACGCTGTCGCCCCTCACCGAGGTCGATTTAGGAGCCGGTTTCCAGCGCACGATGTCGCTGCTGATTCCCGAGCCCAACGCCGTCGGTCCCCGCGTCCGCTTTGGTTACCAGATCCAGGAACTCGGGCCCGACAGCCAGTTCCCCATCGACCGCGCCCAGAACGCCTTCTACTACGGCGCCGGCGTCAGCCGCCGCACCGCTGGAGGAGGCCACACCTTCCACGTCGGAGGCGACGTGCGCCGGCTTCAGATCAACGGAATCGAGACCAACAACCAGCGCGGCCTGCTGATCTTTTCGAACAACTTCGGCCGGACCGCCATCGAGAACCTGCTGATGGGGACTCCGAGCCTCTACGAAGTCACCGTCGGCGAACTCGCGCGCGGTTATCGCAACTGGTCGGCCAACACCTACTTCGCCGACCGCTGGCGCGTCAACAGCCGCCTGCTGATTTACTACGGTCTGCGCTACAGCTCTGAGACTGCCCCGACCGAGGTCAACAACTTCGAGACTATCCCGTACAGTTGCGACTGCAACAACTTCAGCCCGCGCTTCTCGCTCGCCTACCAGCTTGGCCGCGGCTGGGTGACCCGCGCCGCCTACACCATCTCCTACGGAGGCATTCCGCCGGTCACCTACCAGCAGATCCGCAATAATCTGCCGCACGTGCGCTACCTGGTGGTCCAGAACCCCGACCTGCTGAATCCCATGATCACTACCGGCGCCGGAAGGGTCAGCGAGCGCAACTCCCCGACGATCCTCTCGCCCGACCTCATCTCGCCCTACTCGCATCAGTACAACTTCAACCTCGAGCGCCGCATCGCCGACCGCTACCTATTCCGCGCCGGCTATCTCGGCAGCCGCACCATCAAGCTGCTGAACGCCTACATCACCAACCGCGCCCGGCCGGTCCCCGGCATCCCGCTCACCACCGGGACCGTCGACCAGCGCCGCCCCGATCCGCACTTCACAGACATCAAGAACGTGATCAACGCTGGCATCGCCTATTTCGACGCCGCCCAGGCCGCGTTCGATATGCCGCTCTCCCGCGGCCTCACCTTCACGACGCGCTACACGTTCTCGAAGGCGATCGATCAGGGCGCCGACTTCTCCGGAACCGCGGCCAACCGCGACCTGCTCAATGGCCGAAGCCAGTCCGAGTATGATCTACTCTCGGACCGCAAGGGCCTCAGCAACTTCGACTCCACCCACTTCTTCTCCTTCACCTGGAACTATGAGATTCCATCGCTGTTTCACGGCAAAGGTTGGGGAGACCGGCTTCTGGGCGGGTGGCAGGTCTCCGGCGCCGCGCTGCTCAAATCCGGAACCCCCTTTACGATCTATGTCGGGAGCGATGCGCCCGGCTTCGGCAACGTCGACGGCTCCTCGAGCGACCGCCCGAACGTCATCGACCCGTCGGTGCTCGGAAAGACGATCCCTCACCCCGACGTCTCCACCCGGATCATGCGGCCGGACCGTTTCAGCTTCATTACGCCGGGTGACCATCGCGGCTCGGTCGCCAGGAACGCCTTCCGCAAGGCCGATATCCGCAACCTCAATGCAGCTCTCACCAAACAGTGGCGCTGGGGCGGAGGGCGCGAATGGGGAGCGCTGTTCCGCGCTGAAGCTTACAATCTCACCAACACGCCGCAGTTCGACGAACCGCAGAGGCAGTTGTCGGCGCCCTCATTCGGCCGCATCACGAACACGCTGAACGACGGGAGGGTCTTGCAGATCGGCCTGAGGCTCTACTTATAACGGCCCGTCGGATCGTTCGGCTATACTTTCCCGGAGGGGGTGGAGTATGCGTATCCCATCGCGGTTGTTTTGGTCGCTGCCATTTCTCTGGGCGGTTCCGGTCCTCGCCCAGGACCTACCCGGGTCCGCGGATCCTCCCGGCATGCGCCGGTACGAGGGGAGCCGGATCATCGGTTACCGTGCACCCAGGTTCGAAGAGTTCACGCTGCCGCTGGGCCCACCGTCGAACATATCGCCTCCGGCTTACCAAAAGAGCCTTCTGACAGAAGGCCTCGTGAGCCGCTACACGTATCTGGCGCCCGAAGGCCGCACGCCGGCCGAGCTCTTTCGGAACTACAAGCTCGAATTCGAACGCTTGGGGCTTCAGACGCTTTACGAGAAGCCGCCGAACGTCAGGGGCTGGTTCGGTCCCACGTTCACGCAGAGTGCCGACGAGGACCAGATCGGCCAGATCCTGTTCTATAACGAAGCGCAGGAACGGGTCCTCGTCGGAAAAACGCAGGGCGGCTCGCCTAGCTACTACTACGTTTTCGTGACCTCCTATCGCGACGGATATGTCCCTGAGCCCCTGAGGGCTTCGATCGCTCGCGACCGCGCGCTCGCCCAGCTTGTCGTCGTCACGCCGGAGCAGATGGAGCAGAAGATGACGTTCGTGAACGCAAGCGAGATGGCGCGCACGATCGCAGACTCTGGCAAAATTGCCCTCTACGGCATCTACTTCGATAGCGACAAGGATGTGATCCGCCCTGATTCAGAGCCAACCCTGCAGGAAATTGTGAAGCTGTTGGCTGCCGACCCGAAGTTAAAGTTGCACGTCGTCGGGCATACGGACATCCAGGGAAGTGCAGAGCATAACCTGGACCTCAGCCGCCGCCGAGCAGGGAGCGTCGTGCGCGAGCTGACTTCCAATTATGGGATTGCAGCCGATCGATTGGATCCGTTTGGGTGTGGCTTCTACGCGCCGGTCGCCTCCAACGACACCGAAGAGGGCAGGGCGAAGAACCGTAGAGTCGAGCTGGTGAAGCGCTGACTGCCAGGACGGGTAGGGTGCGCTCGAAGGCATCAGCCTCGGCGAAGCAGGTGTTAACTCCGGAAACGTTTTCCAAAGGGCTATAATCGAGAAGCCCATGTTGGAAGCCTACGGCCTATCGGACCCCGGCTGCGTGCGCAGCAACAACGAAGATTATTTCTTACTCTCCCCCGAACTTGGTTTGTACGTCGTGGCCGACGGAATGGGCGGCGCGCAGGCCGGCGAACATGCCTCCAAGCTGGCCGCCGAGACGGTTTTCGATCACATCTGGAAGGCCGGGAAGTCAGACGCCGCCGTGCTCGCCGAGGCCTTTGATCAGGCCAACCGCAAGGTCCTCTCCGCCGCCGCCGCCGACCCGCAGCTGGAAGGGATGGGAACTACACTCGTCGCCCTGCTCGAAACACCCGAGGAACTGCTGATCGGCAGCGTCGGCGATAGCCGCGTCTACATTCACCAGAACGGCGACCTGCTCGCCATCACCGAAGATCAGACCTGGGTCAACGAGGTCGGGCGCCGCCTCGGCATCGACGAGGCGACGCTCAAGACTCATCCGATGCGCCATGTCCTCACCATGGCGATCGGGATCGGCGACAACCTCCGGGCCCACTTCTACAACCTGCGTCCGGAGAACGGAGCGCAGATCCTGCTGTGCAGCGACGGCCTCCACGGCGTCGTCGCGCCGGAAATTATCAAAGAAACGCTATCCAGCGAGCGAACTTTATCCGACAAATGCCACTATCTCATCGAGCAGGCGCGGAGCGCCGGCGGTCCTGACAACGTCACCGCCGTGCTGTTGCGTGCCCCTGGCAGCTCGTAGAGATAGATGAACTCAATCACTCGACGCGTCCTGGCCGCCGTGCTGACGGGCTGGCTGGGGCTCAGTATGCCTTCGGTGCCGGCCGTTGCCGCCGGCAGGCAGCAGTCTTCCATTCCCGCCGATTCCGCCGACCGGGTTCCGGAAGCGGCCATCCTCCATATCCGAGTACTCGAAGGCGAAGGCGCCGTCTTTGCGGCCGGATCGAAGACCAACCGGGGATTGCTCGTCCAGGTCACCGACGAGGTCGGCCGCCCTGTTCCGGGCGTTGCCGTGAGCTTCCGGCTGCCGGATGAGGGACCGACCGGCGTCTTCGCCTCCAGTCTCCGGACCGACATCGTCGTCACCGGGGCCGACGGCCGCGCCGGCGTCTACGGTATGAAGTGGTCCGCCTCGCCCGGCCAGGTCTTCGTACGGGTGACGGCCTCAAAGGGACAGGCCCGCGCCGGCGCCATTGTCCCGATCTATCTCTCCGACGCGCCGGCTGTCCCGGAACCGGGCGATCGTTTCCGTTCGTCCGGGAACAGCCGCCGCTGGCTCAAAATCGGGCTCATCGTAGCGGGCGTTGGGGTCGGAGGAGCGCTGTTCGGCAGCGCACGCGGCGGCGGCTCCTCCGGTCCCCTCCCGCCTGCCGCTGTCACGCCGCCCACCCAGATCGGCTTCCCCGACATCATCATCGGGAGGCCGCAATGAGGACGTCTGCGCTGTTGCTCTGGGCACTGGTTCTACAGGCCGGCTCCCCGCTCGATCTGCCGAGACTCGGCTTCGTCGCCGACTCTGAAGGCGCCCTCCGTCCCATCTGGGGCATCGCGGGGAACTTTGTGGTTGGGCTCCCGCACCTGACTGGCGTGCGGTCGGCCGCCGCTTCGGACCTCGCTGTTGTCGTGAAGCTCGACGATGCGCTCCTGGTGCTCGACCGCGAGGGCAACGAACTCCACCGCTGGCACGCGCCTCAGGGAAGCGTCTTCGTCGCCTTCGCGCCCGATGGCCATCCCGGGGTTGTCCACTACCCTGAAACCGGCGAACTCTGGCGGATCGAAGCGGAGCCTGTGCGATTTGAAACAGCCATAGAGGGCAGGGTTGCCGCCATCTGCCAGCCCGACCACGATTTCGCCTTGCTGGCTGTGCGGCGCGACGTCGAGACCTGGCTTGTTCGCATCGACCTCGCAACCGGCCGGATTGCATCCGAACTGCGGCTCGACGACTCCGACCGTGACCCGCTCCTGCTCCGGCCGGGCGGCTCCATCGTTTGGACCGTATCGGACCTACCGGGGAAGCTACAGGCCGCGCCCGTCAACGGCCGCTGGTACGTCCTCGCCGAACGGGAGACCGGACGCGTCTGGATCGCTGACGTCGCATCGGATCCCGAACGGGTCTACCGCCTGCCTGCCCCGCGCGTCGGGGAGGAGGCGCAATGATCCGCGCCCTATTCCTCGGACTCCTCGCGCCGGCTCTCGCGGTGGCGCAACTGCAACTTCTGGTCATTGAGGACGGCGCCGAACGTACCGCGCCTCCCTCCCTTGACATGGGTACCGTTCAGGCGGGAGCGTTCCGTGACGCGCGTTTCCGCGTGCGCAACACAGGCGCCGCCGGAGTTACGCTCAACCGGCTCACGGTTGCCGGCGCCGGCTTCCGACTCGAGGGCGAGCCGACCATCCCGCACGTCCTTGCGTCCGGCAACCACGTCGATTTCCGCGTCCGATTCTCGCCCCACGCACACGGATCTTACAGCGCCAACCTCACGGTGAACGGTCTCTCAACCCTGCTGCGCGGCACTTCGCCCGCTGCTGCCACGATCGCTTATGAGCAAGACGGGAAGACCATCGATGCCAACACCGCTCAGGCCATCGACTTCGGCCTCGCAGAACCCGGGACCGCTAAGCCCCTCCGGTTCACCCTGCGCAACGACACGCCCATCGAAGTCACGGTCCGCACAATCGAAATCACCGGCGTCTTCTTCCGGCTTGTCGCCGGCCTGAGCCTCCCGCTGCGCCTGGAACCCCGGCAACACGCCAGCTTCGATATCGCGTTCGAACCTGCCGCGCCGGGCCTGGCCCACGCAATCCTCCGAATCGATGAACGCTCGTTCTGGCTCGAAGGGACCGGAACCGAACTTCCATTTCCCAAGCCGGCCCTCGTCGGAGAATCCGCCCAGGCAAGCGGACGCCAGAGCTCGATCGCGATCCGGTTGGCCGAGGATTCGCCCGCTTCGGGAATCGGGCACTTGCGGATGGAATTTCGCCCGTCGACCGAGGGAACCGCAGACGATTCCGCAATTCAGTTCATCGCCACCGGCCGGCGCGTGATCGAGTTTCACGTGGAGAAGGGAAGCCGCGAGGTGCGGTTCGGGCCCGACGCGAGCGCGCTTTTCCAGACCGGAACCACGGCCGGAACGCTCGTCTTCACGGCACAACTCGGGCGCTGGAGCGAATCCCTCACGGTCAGCCTGCTGCCCGCGACGACGGCGGTCGATTCGATCCGGGGCTGGCTGCGTCCCTCGGCTGTTGAAATCGAAATCCAGGGATTCGACAATACCCGAACTATCGGGCAACTCGGCTTCGTCTTCTATCGCCCCGACGGTACACCGCTGCCGCAGGGCAGTATCCGGGTTGATGCATCGAACGAGTTCCGCAAGCTCTTCCACGGGTCGCCGCTGGGAGGGCTCTTCCACCTCCGGGCCGTCTTCCCGGTCAGCGGCAGCATCGCCGATCTCGGCTCGATTGAGGTGGAGCTGACCAACTCGGCCGGCACGGCCCGGACCCAGCGCGTCCGCTTCTGAAAGCTTTACGCTGGAAGGGATGAGCGTTGCAGCATTAACGATCGCCGGCTCCGACCCCAGTGGAGGAGCCGGCATCCAGGCGGATCTGAAGACCTTTCACCAGTTCGGCGTCTACGGCGAGGCGGTCATTACGCTCATCACCGTGCAGAACACCTGCGGCGTCCGCGCGGTCGAGTCTATGCAGGCGGACCTAGTCAAAGCCCAGATCGAAGCAGTGCTGGATGACATTCCGCCCGCCGCCGCCAAGACCGGGGCGCTCGGCAACGAGGCAATCGTGCGTGCCGTCGCCGCGGCAGCCGCGCGCTTCCCGTTCCCGCTGGTCGTCGATCCGGTCATGATCAGTAAGCACGGCGCCCCGCTGATCGCCGAGGACGCGCGCACTGCACTGGTCGAGTGGCTTCTGCCACACGCCGCCCTCATTACCCCCAACCTGGCCGAGGCCGCGGCCCTCTCCGAAATTACGGTCGCGACCGTGCCGCAGATGCGGGAAGCCGCGGCCCGCATGCATGATCTCGGGGCCCGGGCCGTGCTGGTCAAAGGCGGGCATCTCGAAGGAGAGGCCGTCGATGTGCTCTTTACCGGGAGTGAATGGCACGAGTACCGCGCGCCTCGCATTGCGACGCGCCACACGCACGGGACCGGCTGCACCTACTCGGCCGCCATCACCGCAGAGCTTGCCAAGGGCACTCTGCTGCCCGAGGCCGTCAGGCGCGCCAAGGCTTTTATCACCGAGGCGATCCGCACCAACCCAGGACTCGGGAACGGCTCAGGCCCGGTCAACCACCACGCCCGGATCGTCTGATCCTACTTACGCACCGCCTCCAGCACGATATCGAGCAGCAGCCTGGCGCCATTATCGAGGTTCGTCAGCGCAATCCGCTCGTCGTTGCCGTGCGCGCGGCTCCCGGAGGCTTCGCGCTCGAAGACCGGGACGCCGTAGACCGCCATGCCCTTGGCCCGGAGGAAGGCGCCGTCGGTGGCGCCTCGTCCCATGTAGGGGACGACCACAGCTCGTTCCGACGACCGGCTCAATACCCGGTCCATAGCTAGATATAGCTCGGTCGTGAGAGAACTCGGTTCAGTCGCGGGCATCTGCTGGCCGCCGGCCCCTGCGATCTCGACCGCGTCATCATTGACGATCTTCCGGAAACGGTCGAGGACCTCCTCGAAGCTTTCGTTCGGAAGACGGCGGACGTCCACCTGAGCCTCGGCCGCATTCGGGATGACGTTGATTTTGACGCCGGCGGACAACATCGTCGGCGAGACGGTCGTCCGAAGCATCGCGTTCAGTTCGGGTTCGCGCTCGCGGATTGCATTTGCGGTCGAGGCGTTCTCCATACGCGCCAGATGCGGCTGCAGCCAGTCGTATTCCGGAATCTTCGCGACTGTCTGGAAGTAACGCCGGGTTGTGGTGTTCAGGCGCACCGGCTGATCGGCGTCGGCGAGCTTCGCGATCGCGCGTGCAAGGTGAACCACCGGATTATCCGGCCGCGGAAGCGAGCCGTGACCCGCCGTGCCGCGCGCCGTCAGGATAACGCGCGACGGAATCTTCTCGCTCGTCTGGACGTGGAACACCCGCGTTCCAGTGCGCGTGTCCAAAACATAACCGGCCTCGTTGAGCGCGAACTCGGCATCGATTTTCGGCCAGGCGTTCTCAATCAGCCACTGGATGCCGGTCGAGCCGGCCTCTTCGTCGGCTTCCGCCAGCAGGATGACGTCGCGCTTCAGCGGAACGCCTCGCCGCTTCAGTTCGACCAGCACCGACATCTCCGCGGCCAGCAATCCGAGCGTGTCCTGCGTGCCCCGGCCGTACAGGAAGCCATCGCGGATTTCGGCCGCGAAGGGATCGACGCTCCATTGCGTCGGGTCGGCGGGCACAACGTCGCTGTGGGCCATGATGAGGAGCGGGCGGGCCTCCCCCGAGCTTTTCAATCGCGCCACAAAGTTCAGGCGATCCGGATCGGGGCCCAGCAGCTCGCAGGGGATGCCCTCGGCGTCCGCGACCTGCTTCAGATACCGTGCGACGCGGCTCTCATTGCCCGGCGGGTTCACCGTCTGAAGGCGGATCATGTCGATGAGGTATCGCTGAGTCCGCTCTGTTAAACCGTCGGAGGTTTGTGCGGCGGCCATCCCCACGGAGAGCAGCACGGCGAGACCGAATTTCCACTTCATTGGGGTCATCCTACCATCGCGGGTTTCCGGTTTGCGAGAAGCCAGAAGGCGTAGCCGAGAAATGGGGCCGTCACGGCGGCGCCAAACGCCAGGTCATAGCGCTCGAGATCGAACAGCCGCCCGAACATCGGCATCGCCAGAGCCATCACCGCCGACCAGGCTCCCGCGCCCAGCCCTGCGATCAGGCCCGAATGGTTGGCCGAGTAGATGTACGTGCCATAGGCGATCGGAATGATGATGAAGCCGGCCGCGACGAACATCCCGAGGAACATCAGCGAAAGCACCGCCGGGAACGAAGAGATCCACGGCACTACGGCCAGCGGAAGCCCGAGAACCACGCCGGCGCCCATCAGGCGGCGATAGATCGAGATCGGCTCGCGTCCCGAACGAAAGAGCGCATCGGCGGTGAAGCCCCAAAAGAAGTAGCCGATCTCCCAGCCGAGCGGCGGGATCCAAAGCACCGCGCCGATCTCCTCCTGCGACTTGCCCAGTACGCGGCTCAGGTAGAGCGCCGAACTGTAGATGACAAAACCGACCGGCAGAGCGCCGAGCGCATAGGTCGCCATGAAGCTCCACAGCCGAGCGTCGGACCATCGCGGCTTCGCCGTGATCGCGGCGCCGGCCGCCTGCTCGATCTGCTTGTAGCGGCGCACCTCGGGCCTGCGGCTTACCACGAGCCAGAGAAGAATCCACGCGACCCCGATCACGCCCGTAAACAGGAACGCGGCCCGCCACCCACCCCAGATCGCGATCGGCGTGATGATAAGGGGTGTCACGATCGCGCCGAGCGAGCCGCCGCTGTAAGCGATCGCGATGCCGCGAGAGCGGCGGTCCGGGGTGAGCGTCTGCATCACGGTCCGGAGGCCGCCGGGGAAGGTGGCGCCCTCGCCGAACCCGAGCATCGCCCGCGCCGCCGCAAAGCCGCCGAACCCGGAGGCGAAGGCGTGCGAAACCGAAGCGAGCGTCCAGAACGATACCGCCGCGATCATGCCGCTGCGCACGCCGAAACGGTCAAGCACGCGGCCCCATACCGGATTGCCGATCATGTAGAGGATCGAAAAGGCCGAAATCACCCACCCGTACTGCTCGCCCGTCATTTTCGTTTCGGCCAGAATCGTCGGAGCCAGAAGCGCGAGTGTATTCCGATCGACGTAGCTGATAAACGAGACCAGCATCATCGTGAAGGTGGGGACCCAGGGAGAAAGGCGGTTCATTCAGAGTTCCAGGAGCGAAAAGCGAGGACGGCGTTCAGCCCGCCGAAGGCGAAGGAGTTCGAAAGGGCGCATTCGACCTGCGCTGCCCGCGCTGTGTTCGGGACGACATCGAGGTCGCAGTCAGGGTCCGGCTCGCAGTAGTTGGCGGTTGGCGGAAGCAGGCCGCGCGAGAGCGCCAGTACGGTCGCGGCTGCTTCGAGCGCGCCGGCCGCGCCCAGGGCGTGCCCGTGCATTGATTTCGTCGAGCTGACGGCGAGGTGGTCGGCGCGGGCCCTAAAGAGCTGACGGATGGCGCGCGTCTCGACCGGGTCGTTCGACGGTGTTCCGGTACCGTGGGCGTTGATGTAGCCGATCTGTTCGGGCCGCAGGCCGCCGTCCTCGAGGGCCGCCTGCATCGCGCGCGCTGCGCCGTTGGAGGAGGGCTGCGTCAGATGGTGCGCGTCGGAGGACATTCCGAATCCGGCGGCCTCGGCATAGATGCGCGCTCCCCGCGCGCGGGCGGCGTCGAGCGGTTCTAGCACCAGCATCGCCGCACCCTCCCCGAGAACGAGGCCTTGGCGATTCCGCGAGAACGGGCGGCATGTGTCCGGCGAAACGACGCGCATCGCCTCCCAGGCTTTGAGAAGCCCGTAGACAAACGGCGCCTCGCTGCCACCTGCGATCGCCGCATCGGCCAGACCCTGACGCACGAGCCAGAAGGCGTGCCCGATGGCGTGGTTTGCCGAAGAGCAGGCGGTTGAGAGGGTATAGACCGGGCCCGTGATGCCGAACTCCATCGAGATCTGGCTTGCCCCGGAGTTGGCCATGATGCGTGGTATTGACATGGGCGAGACGCGCGTCCGCTGCTCTTGATAGAGATCGAGGTAGCCGCGATCCATGGTCGCCTGCCCGCCGATGCTCGATCCGGTGACGACGGCGGTCCGGGCGCATAACACAGGGCTGAGCGAGAGGCCGGAATCGAGAAGCGCCGCCCGTGCCGCGATCAAAGCGAACTGGGCGAAGCGGTCGAGCAGGTCGATCTGCTTCTCGTCGAAGTAGTTGCGTGGATCGTAACCTGGGATTTCGGCCCCGTTCCGGAAGCGCAGGCGCCCAGGATCGATGGATTCGATCGGCCGAATGCCCGGCACGCCGGTGGCCAGGGCGGCCCAGAAGGATCGGAGATCCGGCCCGAGAGCCGAGATTACGCCGAGCCCCGTGACGGCCACGCGGCGCGGGCTCATCGGATGAGACCGCGCACGCCGTCCACCATGTCGCGGACGGTCCGGAGTCCGCGCGCGGCCTCGTCGGGGATACTGATATCGAACTCGTTCTCGAGGGCGAACAGCAGGTTGATGCCGTCGAGCGAATCGATATTCAGCTCGGCGAGTGAACTGTCAGCCGTAATCTGTTCGACCGGAATGTGCTGCACGGCGGCGATCACCGAGATAACCCTCCGGGTCAGTTCCTCGGGGTGGTGGGGAGTGGACATAGGATTTGACTCACTGTCTCGAACTCGAAGCCCCGATCGCGAAGCTGCGGAATAACCTGGCGCACGGCCTCAATCGTGGGCCGCACGTCCGGATTCGGGCGGGTGTCGCGCCCGTCGTGCAAACAAATGATGGCGCCGGGCTCGGCGCCGGCCTGAATTCGTTTCGCAATTTTTGGCGCGGGAAGGGTCCAATCCCGCCCGATTGTAGTCCACATTACACCTAATAGGCCGAGACGTTCCTGCGCCTGGCGCAGACCGAACCAGCGGGCGCCCAGGGGAGCCCGGAACAGGCGGGGCCGGATACCGGTCACCTCGCCGATTGTGTCCTGGGCGCGGAGCAGTTCCTCGTAAATAAATCGGGGCGAACGGAGATAGAGGGCGGCATGCGAGTAGGTGTGGTTGCCGATCTCGTGGCCGGCCTCGGCGACGGCGCGGGCGATCTCCGGGAGGCGGCGCACCGGGGCGCCGCATTGAAAAAATGTCGCTTTCACCCCGCATTGATCGAGCACGTCGAGCAGGTCCGGCGTCGATTCGCTCGGTCCGTCGTCGAAGGTCAGGGCGACCGACGGGCGCGTCCGGGCTCCTCGAAAGACTGAGGGGCCGAAGAAAGAAGAGGAGCGGCCGCGAACGCCATAGGCCATCACGCCCGCGACCATGAGGCCGCCGGCCGTGAATTCCACTATCATGCCGCGAATTGTAGCACGGCTATTTGTCGGGTTGTCCGGCCCACTTGACGCTGTGGTCGGAGGTGACAGCCCAAGTCTCGTCCGGGGAATGCAGGCGGAAGTAGGACCAGGGGCCGGGGATCCACGGATAGCGGTCGATGACGGTTTCGTCGATCTCGACGCCAAGGCCGGGCTTGGTGGAGACGATCAGGTCGCCGTGGTCGATGTGCAGCGGGTTCTTGAGGACCTCGGCGGCCAGCGGGAACGGGTACATGCCAGCGCGCGACGGGGTCGAGTAGCAGGGGTATTCGAGCCAGCCGACGACGCTTTCCGGCCAGCAGATGCCGAGGTGGGCGGCGGCGATCACTTCGAGCGCGGTGCCCCAACTGTGGAAGGCAAAGGCGAGGCCCGCGCGGGCGATCTCGGCGAACAGGCGCCGGGCGGTCGGGTATCCGCCCTGGCAAATGACGTCGGCCTGGACGTAATCGACGCTGGCCGTCAGGATCAGGTCCATGTAGCGGCTTTCGTCGGGTTCGTGCT
The DNA here is from genome assembly GCA_046289265.1 of Bryobacteraceae bacterium. Taxonomy (GTDB): domain Bacteria; phylum Acidobacteriota; class Terriglobia; order Bryobacterales; family Bryobacteraceae; genus JBKBWD01. Next base: position 70,917 of record JBKBWD010000003.1, read on the forward strand.
CGCCGCTGGCGAGGGGAACGTAGTCGAGTTCTTTAAGCCGGCGGTACGCCTCGTGGTCGTCCGGCGGAATCGGCTCTTCGAGCCAGGCGATATGATACGAGCTCAACTCCTGGGCAAGCTGTTCGACCGTGGCGAGGTCGTAGCTCTTGTCGCCCATGCGCCACCAGGTGTGGGCGTCGACCATGAGGTCGAAATCCGGACCGACGGCCTCGCGCATGAGCCGGACGGTTTCGAGGTCCTGTTCGGGGCCGAGAGCGGGGCGCATCTTGTAAGCGCGGAAGCCGAGATCGGCGATGGCGGCGGCCTCTTCGGCGTACTTCTCGGGCGGCATGTACATTCCGGCGCTGCCGTAGAGCCGGATGCGGTCACGGACGCGCCCGCCGAGGAGTTCGGAGACGGGGACGCCGCGTTCCTTACCTACCAGGTCGTAGAGCCCGATCTCGACGGCGCAGTAGGCCTTGGCGGCTTCCAGATCGGCGCCGGGACCCGCAAGGAACTGAACCCGAAGGGCATCGGGGTCGACAATCTGCCTGCCTTCGAGGAACGGCGCGATGACGGTTTCGATGAGGCGGTGCGTGGCCTCGCTGCCGGGCCCGGGCGCGTAGCCCACAAGACCCTTGTCGGTCTCCAGGCGGATCAGCATGGCGTCCCGCTTCAGGATGGTGCGCTCGCCGCCAAAGTAGGAGAGCTGCAGAGGCTCAGCGAGCGGATAGGAGAGAAGGAATGAGCGAACGCGTGTGATCTTCATGGCAGCCATATACAGCTTTCAAAAAGCCGGGAGGCCGTGTCAACCGGAATCCAACAGAAACAAAAAAAGCCGGGCGCTGGTCAGGCGCCCGGCTGAGGAGCACCCACAAGCCACTCGGAGGAAATGGCTTGTGGTAGTGGAGGAGCCTTAGCGCTAACCCAGGAGACCTCCGTGTCCCAGGCAAGCGACCTCCCAGCCCGAGACGCGGTATCGCGCCAGCATGGGCGGAAGAATTAAGTCTACTACATTCGGCTTCGCCGAGCGAAAGCAACCCGGCGCGGAGATGATCGGGATGTCCTCGCTGTAGCCGAGCAGGAGAAGGTTGCCTGGCTCGACCGGCGCGAGAAAGCGTTCCAGGTGACATCCGATTCGGGCCATGGCCCGTCCGACGATGTCTTCCGGTCCGGCCGGCGCCGTCGTCGAGGCGACCAGGACGACAGTGGGCCGGGCGCGCAGCATGTGCTGCAGCGACTTGGCGACGGCCGTCTCGTCTTCGACGGTCGAGAGGACATAGGATGCCGCCGCTCCGAAGCGTTCGAGGCGCTGCCTCATAATGTTCTCAAAGAGCTGGCGGCCGCGATCGCCGCTGATCGGGTCGCTGTAGAGGATACCGACCGCCGGGCTCCGGATCGGGCGCGCCTGCAGAATCGGTCCTCTTTCCTTCAATATAGAGATTACAGTCTCCAGTTGCGATTGTGCAACAGCAAACGGTGCACTCTTTACAGTTGCGATGCGCTGCCCTGCTCGCGCATAGCTGAAATTGACCGAGGTGGCGATCACCACGCTCGATGTGCAATTGATCTGACGAAGCAGTTCGTCATCAACCAGGACGCAGCAATCTTCGGTGGCGACCAGATTCGCTCTCCCCCCCGCGGCGGCGCGGATCTCCAGGCAGCCGCAGCCCATGGCCGTGGCGACCTGCATCACCGCCTCATCTTCTCCGATTTCTCCTTCCTCGATCTCTGTAACCCAGACCTCACTCATTCCCTCCGTTTCGAGCAGGCGAACATCTTCCTCGCTGATGATGTGGCCCTTTGCGAGCAGTTTTTTTCCACCCGAACGGAATATGGTGCAGCACAGGACTCGACCGGTGGACTCTCTCACGTCAACTGTTTGTGCTCTCACGTTCTCCCCTCCAGCCAGTTGGGTCAAATCTTCCGGACGTTATTCCGAATTTTACAGAGTCGATTATACATGCTTTAGTTGAAATTTGGAGGAGAATTTCTCAGGCAGACAGGTAAAAAAATCGCTTAGGAGAAAATTCAAGGATGGCCGCGCCAAGGACGGTTCATCCTTGATGCGATTCATGCGGCTGCGGAGGCGGGAACGATGCGGGTGCCGAGGGCTTCGCCGTCGAGAATGCGCCGGACGGCATTCGGTGTGGCGCCCGGAGCGATGACGACCTGGCGGACGCCTTGGCGCAGAGCGAGCGTGGCGGCGTTGAGTTTGGCCTGCATACCGCCGGTGGCGACGCCGTCGCGGATCAACGCGTCGCACTCAACCGCATCAAGCCGTGGCAGGATTTCGCCGCCGGCGCCGCGGACGCCGTCAACATCGGTGAGAAATATCAGACGGTCCACTCCGAAACCGGCGGCGACGCCGACGGCCATTTGATCGGCGTTGACGTTAAAAATTCTTCCCTTTCGGTCGCCGCCGACGCAGGCGACGACGGGCAGGTAGCCGTTGGAAATGAGCACGTCCAGTAGTACCGTATTCGATCTTACAATTCGGCCGACGGCGCCCAGTTCCTCCGATATCTGCTCGGATTCGACGAGAGCGGCGTCAATGCCGCTGAGTCCGACGGCCTGTGTTCCGGCGGCAACGAGCGAGGCCACCAACTCGTGGTTCACCGCTCCGGCAAAGACTTTGAGAACCGCGTCGATGACCTCGGGCGTGCTGACGCGCAGTCCCTCGACGAAGCGGCTCTCGACGCCGCGTTCGGAAAGAAACCGGGTCATCTGCTTCCCGCCTCCGTGAACGACGACGAGTTCGTGGCCGCTTCGCTGGAGCGCGGCCAATTCGCCGGAGAGACGGGTCCGCGAGGCAGACTCGTCGAGGAGCGTGCCCCCGAGTTTTACAAGTAATTTCAAGAGTTCTCCTTTTGAACCGGCGGCGCCGATTCGAGCGGCCGGGATTACATCAGGCCTTCGGTTTCCGGATATCCGAGAACCAGGTTGAGATTCTGGACGGCCTGGCCTGCCGCGCCTTTCACCAGATTGTCGATCGCGCTGACGACGACCGCGCGGCCCGTCGAGGCGTCGACCTTGACGCCGATATCGCAAAAGTTGGTCCGCTGAACGGCTTTCAGGTCAGGGAATTTGCCTGCATCGTAGGTACGGACGAAGGGCTCGCCGGCGTATCGCTTCTCATAGATGGCGACGATGTCTTCGGCCGAGGTTCCGGGCGGCACGCGAAAATAGATCGTCTCAAGAATGCCGCGGTCTATCGGGATAAGCTGCGCGGTGAAGCTGAACTCCGGCTCGTTCAGTCCCGAATTCATGAGCACCTCCGGGACGTGACGGTGTTCGAGCACCGAGTAGGGCGAGAAATTTTCGGCCACCTCGCAGAAGCTGGTCTTCAGGCTGGGCTTGCGTCCGGCGCCGCTCACCCCGGACTTGGCATCGCAGACGATGCCGGCTTCCCGCTGCACGACGCCGGCCTCGATCAGCGGCCGGATCGCGAGATTGGCGGCCGTAGGATAGCAGCCGGGGTTGGCGACCAGCGATGCGCCGGTGATGCGGGCGCGGCAGAATTCAGGCAGCCCGTAGACGGCCTGCGCGAGCAACTCCGGCTGCGTGTGTTGCTCTTTGTACCAGCGCGCATAGTTTTCGACGGTCTGGAGCCGGAAGGCGCCGCTCAGGTCGATCACCTTGGCGCCGGCGCTCACCATCGAGGGGGCAAGCTCTATGGAAACCTCGGCCGGTGTGGCGAGCAGAATAGCGGCCAGACCGCGAATGCGCACGGCCTCGGGGGTGCAGGGGATGCGGTCCGGTCCTTTGGCGCCGCGCGGGCGCGGCCGGTCCTCGGAGTCCTGCCGGTGCTCGAGCAGGACAGGATCGAGGCGGCTGTGCCGCTCGAGAATCCGAACAAGTTCCACTCCGCTATACCCGCGGAACCCTACAATGCCCACTGGTTCTTTCATTGATTAAGTATTCACCGTTCTGAATAAATATACCGTAAATTCGCGTTTCACCGGCGCTGGGCCGGTTCGCCGGACATGGAGCGCTCCGCCAGTTCGCCGAGAACGGGCAGGCGGTAGAGATGGCCCTGGCTCGTCTTAATGATCATGAAAATCCAGGCGCCGAACAGGAGCGTCTTGAGAATGCCGACGGGGAGCCGCTGGCCGGGGGCCATGTGGAAAAACGGCGCGACGACCCAGTCGACGATCAGCCACGCGACAAACAGGTAAAGGCCCTGGAAGGCATTGAGCCGGACGTCATACTGCTCGCGGTAGCGCTCGGAGGCCAGCACCGCAATGGCGGCAATCCAGCCGAGCAGGGGAATGTAGCAGAGCACCGAGGCGGTGCGCGGACTGATGCCGCCCAGAAAGTCAGGGCGTGCCTGCGGGCGCTGGTTGGCGCCGCAGTGGCCGCAGTAGACGTCGGACTCCTGTACGCGGTATCCGCAATGGCAGCAATAGGGCATAAGCGACGGGCCGCGTTCGCGGCTCCTACCTGTTTTACGTGAAGCGTAGCACGCTTGTTCCGCCCAATCGAGAGCGCACGGCCGTCCCCGGAGGGTGTGATACTATTCGAGCCATGCGGAGCATTCTGGCGTTCACGCTTTTGCTGTTCGGGATCGCCCCCGCCTTTCCGGCAGCGAAGACACTGGATATCTATTTCATAGACGTCGAAGGGGGACAGGCAACCCTGATTGTATCGCCGTCCGGGCAGTCGCTGCTGGTCGATGCGGGCTGGCCCGGCTTCGACGGCCGCGATGCGAATCGCATTATCGCGGCGGCCAAAGCGGCAAAAATCAAGCGCATCGACTACCTGGTGACGACTCATTACCACACCGACCATGTCGGCGGCGTGCGCCAACTGGCCGAGCGGTTCCCCGTGACAACCTTCGTCGATCACGGGCCGAATACCGAGAGCGGGAGGAATGCCGAGACGTTGTCGAAGGAGTACGCCGAGGCGGTCGCCAAGGGCAAGAACCTGGTGGTCAAGCCCGGAGATACGATTCCGCTCAAAGGCCTCGATGTGAAGGTGGTCACCGCGCGCGGCGAGGTGCTCCGGGATCCGCTGCCTGGCGGCGGCGCGCCCAACCCGCTGTGCGCGGCGGCGATCCGCAAAAACGACGACCCAGGGGAGAACGCGCGTTCGGTGGGGATGGTTGTCTCGTTCGGCAAGTTCCGTTTCATCGATCTCGGTGATCTGACCTGGAACAAGGAAGTCGAGCTGGTTTGTCCGAATAATCCGATCGGGACCGTGGACCTGTACCTTTCGACTCACCACGGCATGGGGGTCTCCAACCCCGACACCATTGTCCACGCCTTGCGCCCGCGTGTAGCTGTCATGAACAATGGGGCGCGGAAAGGCGGATCGCCCGAGGCCTGGCAGGTGATCCGCAACTCGCCCGGGCTTGAGGATCTCTGGCAGCTTCATTTCGCCATCGCGGGCGGAAGCGAGAACAACGTTGCGGAGGCGCAGATTGCCAATCTGGACGCCAACTGCCAGGGACATTGGATCAAGGTTTCCGTCCAGCAGGACGGAGCCTTTACGGTGACCAACGGCCGGAACGGCTATCAAAAGAACTATCCGGCGCGTGAATAGCAGAAGAAAGGGAGGTAACGCCGATGGATGCCCCCGTCCGCATCCTCCTGGTTGAGGACAACCCCGCCGACGTCTTCCTGATGCGCGAAGCGCTGCAGCAGGCGGGGATGCGGTTCGAGTTGACGGTGATCGAGGACGGGGAGGAAGCGCTGCGGCGGATGCGCCGGGAGAGCCCCTACGAGGATGCGCCGCATCCCGACATGGTCCTGCTTGACTTGAACCTTCCCCGCAATGACGGCCGCGAGGTCCTGCAGGCAATCCGCAGCGACCCGGAGATGAAAGATACGATCGTGGCCATTCTGAGCTCGTCGGAATCGCCGCTCGACCGGCGACAGGTAGCCGAGCTAAAGGCAAACTGCTACATCACCAAACTTCCGGACCTGGACCAGTACATGCAGATCGGCGTACATCTGAGAGAGCTGTGGGAGTCGAACCGGACGAAGGCGCGCGATCGCTAAATATCACGACGGCCACGATGCCGGACGGCTATAATCGGAAGTTCCCGTAGCCGATGCCGCTTTCCAGTGCCGCTTACTTCGTCTTTCTGGCGAGTATCTTTCTTCTCTATTGGCCGGTCGCGAAGGTTCGCGCCCTGTCGCTGGCGGTGGTTCTCTTCGCCAACTACTTTTTCTATGCCAAATATGACCTGTTCTATCTCGGCCTGATTCCGGCCGCCTCCACCTGTGACTTTCTGATCGGCCTGGCGCTGGACCGCCTCGGTACGCGGTGGCTGCGGCGTGTACTCCTGACGCTGAGCGTGGCGCTGAACGTTGGGATTCTGGCGTCGTTCAAGTACATGCCTTTTCTGCTTGAGAACTACTCCGCCGCCACTGGCAACGCGGCGCCGGAATGGCACTGGACCTTTCCGCTCGGCATCTCCTTCTACACCTTCCAGTCCCTGACCTACACGATCGACATCTATCGCCGCGACCTCAAGGCCACCCGCAGCTACCTGGCGCACCTGGCTTCGGTGAGCTTCTTCCCGACGACGCTGGCCGGGCCGATCACGCGCGTCGGATACCTGCTGCCGCAGCTTGAAAAGGCGAAGCGGCTGGAGCCTTACGACGGGGGCAAGGCGTTCTTTTTGATCGGGCTCGGGCTGGCCAAAAAGCTCCTGATTGCTGATTTTCTGGCCGAGAACCTCGTCAACCGGATCTTCGACCTGCCGAAGCTCTACAGCGGCGCCGAGGTTCTGATGGGCGTTTACGGCTATGCGCTCCAGCTTTACTACGACTTCTCCGGCTACACCAACATCGCGATCGGCTCGGCACTGCTGCTTGGGCTGCGCCTGCCGGAGAACTTCAATCGTCCTTATGCGGCCGTGAGCGTCGCGGATTTCTGGCGGCGATGGCACATTTCGCTCTCCAACTGGCTCCGGGACTATCTGTACTTCTCGCTCCCCGGACTCCGGTCGCGGTGGAAGATATTCACCTACGGCAATCTCGCCCTGACGATGATCATCGGCGGTCTCTGGCACGGGGCGAGCTGGAACTTCGTGGTCTGGGGCGCGCTGCACGGAGCGGCGCTGGCGCTGACGCGCGCCTGGCAGGCGTGGCGCGGCAAGGCGCCGGATTCACGCTGGCGACGGCTGGGCAGCACCGTGCTGACAGCGCAGTTTGTCTGCTTCGCCTGGGTCTTCTTCCGCGCCGAGACTATGGCCGGGGCCTGGGATGTGCTGGGTCAAATCGCCTCGATGACTGTCTCATTCGCCAATATTTCCGGGCCGCTGGCGATTGTCCTGGGGATCGCGGCGGTTGCGCACTATCTGCCCGGGAGCTGGTATGAGGGCAGTCTGCGGCTCTATGCGCGCGCCCCGTTCTATGCGCAGGCCGCTGCGCTGGCGCTGCTGGTCATCGCGATCCGCTATGTCTCGGCGACCGGCGCCGCGCCCTTCATCTATACGAGGTTCTGAAACTGTGCTCCCGGCGAAACCAGTCCTGACGTTCGTGACGTTGATCGCACTGCTGGCGCTCCCCGAGTATGTGCAGGAATTGGAGCAGTTCCGGTCGCTCGACTGGGGCGTTGTGCCGACGGTGCTGGAGTTCCTGCCACGCGAGCGGCCGGAGGCGCCGCTCGACGGCGACGGGCCGCGTGCGGAGACCGATCCGGCCAGCTACTCGCTCCACCGGCTGCTCGATCCGAAGGGTGACCTGGATTCCTTCTACGCCGCGCTGCGCCGCACCGAGATGCGCGAGGGCGAGGGCGTCACGCGCATCCTCCATTACGGCGACTCGCCGACGACCGCCGACCTGATCACCGCCGATGCGCGCGATCTCTTCCAGGCCCAATTCGGCGATGCCGGCCATGGCTTCCATCTGATTGCCAAGCCCTGGGCCTGGTACGGCCATCGCGGCATCGACGTGGACGCCACGGGATGGGAAATCCGTGTGGCCGGCCACGGAGGGCTGCGCGACGGACTCTACGGACTCGGCGGAGCCGCGTTTTTTGGCAAAGAAGACGAGGCCTACGCGCGGATCCGATTGCGGCGGCCCGGGGGGAACCGCATGGAGATCGCCTACCTGGAGCAGCCGGGCGGCGGGAGCTTCGCTGTCGATGCCGGCGGCCGGACGCTCGGAGTGGTCGAGACATCGGGGGCTGAGCGTGCCTCCGCATATGCGGCCTTTCCACTGGCCGAGACCGACCGCCGTATCGAAATCCGCGTGCTTCGCGGAAGCGTGCGGCTGTTTGGCGTGCAGTTTACGAACGAAGGGCCGGGCGTCGTGTACCACAGCCTCGGGCTGAATGGAGCCTACGTCTCGGTGCTGGCCCGGTTCTTCAACGAGGCGCACTGGGGCGCGCAGTTGCGGCACTACCGGCCGGACCTGATCGTGGTGAATTACGGGACCAATGAGAGCGTCTACCCGGCATTCGTCGAGCACTCCTACGCCAAGGAGATGCGCGAGGTGATCCGGCGGATCCGGGCAGCGCTGCCCGGGATCTCGATCCTGATCATGAGTCCAATGGACCGGGGCGAGCGCGATGCGGAAGGGGAGATCGGAACCGTAGCGGCGCTGCCCAAGCTTGTGGCGATTCAGGAGCGACTGGCGGCCGAGGAGGGCTGCGGGTTCTTCCATACGTACGAAGCCATGGGCGGCGCCGGCACCATGGGTCGCTGGTACCAGGCTTCGCCCAGGCTGGTGGGCGCCGATTTCATCCACCCGCTGCCGGCCGGAGCGAAGATCGTGGGGAACCTGCTGTACAAGGCCCTGCTCGATGGATATAACAGGTACAAGCTGCGAAGGATGCGGAAGGGAGAGTGAGGTTGGCGAGATTGCGATACATCCTGAGCGCCGGCCTCATTACGCTGATGGTGTGGACGGCGCTCCCGTCGGCCTTCGCGAACCCGGCGCGACGTCCGGCGAAGAGGCGTGCCGCGCCGCCCGTGAGCGCGGCCGTGCGGCAGAAAGCGATCGCCCAGATTGAGCAGTGGCTCGCGCAGCCGGCCGAGGGTACGCTTGAAAATCCGGCGGCCCTGGTGCCCTTCTACGAACTCCTCCATCGGCAGCAGGAGGGCGAGCGCGAAGGTCCGCTCCGGATCCTGCACTACGGCGACTCGCACACCGCCGCGGACGAGTGGACCGGCGCGCTACGCGTGCTCTTTCAGGAGCGGTTCGGCGATGGAGGCGCGGGCTTCTCCTACGCGGGCCGCCCCTGGGCCGGCTATCGCCGATTCGATGTGAAGAGCGGGACAACCAAGGGCTGGAACTCCGATGGCGTGGTGAGCCGAAAGGGAGATGGCTACCACGGCCTGGGCGGCGCCAGCATCACGACAACGCTGGCGGGCGAGTCCGTTTCGCTCGAGGCCGAGTGCGAATGGCTCGAAATCTTCTACCTGCGGCAGCCCGGCGGCGGGACGCTCGAGCTGCTCGACCACGGCGAGCCGGTGGCGGGGATCTCGACCGACGGCGACCTGGGGCCGGGCTACTACGAAATCCAGGTCGAGCCGGGCCTGCACCGTTTCGAGCTTCGGACGCTCGACCGCGCGCCGGTGCGCCTGTTCGGATGGGTGGCCGAGAAGGAGCGCGGCGTCACCTACGAGACGCTCGGGATTAACGGAGCACAGGCCTCGCTCGGGTTGCACTGGAATGAGGAGATCTTCGCGAGCAACCTGGCGCGGCGCGATCCGGCCATGGTCGTGCTGGCCTACGGGACGAACGAAGCGGGGAACCGGGACTGGACTCCGGAGAGCTACCGGGAGAGTTACACGGAGCTGATCCGCAGGCTGCGCGAGGCGGCGCCGGCTGCGACCATCCTGGTGGTGGGTCCGCCGGACCGGTATGTGCGGACCAGGAACGGTTGGGTCGTCATGAACAGTATCGACTGGGTGGTGGAGGCGCAGCGGCTGGCGGCCCTCGCCAACGGCTGCGCGTTTTGGGACCAGAGGACTAAAATGGGGGGCAAAGGTTCCATGCGGAGATGGGTTCTGGCCGGATTCGCCCAGGCCGACCACGTGCATCTGACGCGGGCCGGCTACCGCCGGATCGGAGAGGCGCTCTTTCGGGACCTCATGGAGTTTTACGCAATCTTTGAACAGGTGCGCGCCGAGTCAATGCCGGCGCGGAATGCAAATGGACAGGCGAGAGAAGATCATTGAAATTTTGCAGCAGGTCTCGAAGAAGAGTATGAACCCGGCGCCGGATGAGTCGTTGTTTGACTCGGGGCTGCTGGACTCTTTTGCGCTCCCCGACGTGGTGAGCGCGCTCGAAGATGCCTTTTCGGTGAAGATTCCCGATTCCGATCTGAATCCCCGCAAGTTCGACTCGATCGAGCGGATCGAGTCGTACCTGGAAAGCCGGCAGTAAGGGCGTGGCCTATCTGCGCGGTTTCGGCGCCTATCTTCCGGCTCGCGTCGTCGCCAACGAGGAGATCGGCCGGATGGCAGGCTCGGATGCCGAATGGATCCGGGGCGTCTCCGGAATTGAGGAGCGGCGTTTTGCCGCCGGGAACGAGACAGTCGCGGACATGGCGGTGCGGGCGGCCGAGGATTGCCTTGCGCGGTGTGGCGCGGCCGCCTCGGAGGTCGGGTTGGTGCTCACGGCGAGCGGTTCGTCGGAGCGGCGCTTTCCGGGGCCGGCCGCGGCAGTGGCGCACCGGCTGGGGCTCGAATGCGTCGCGGCGATCGATCTGCCGGTGGCGAGCGCCGGCTCGGTCTTCGCGTTGGCGCTGGCCAGGCACCTGGCCGAATCCTACGGGACGGTGCTGGTGACAGCGGCCGAGAAGATGTCGACCATCGTGCTCACTGAGCCGATGGAGCGGGGCGTCGCGGTGCTGTTCGGCGACGGGGCGGGCGCGTGCCTGGTAAGCCGCGAGGCGGGCGTTGCGCGCATCGTCGATGCCGAGATCGCAAGCGACGGCGCCTGGGCCGAGGACCTGCATCTGGAGTTCGGCCGGCCTCTGGCGATGAACGGGAGATCGGTCATCCTGCAGGCCTCGCGCAAGATCCCGCGCGCGATCCAGGCCGTGCTCGACCGCAATGGGCGGGCGGCGGGGGACGTCGATGTCTTCCTGATGCACCAGGCCAATCAGAACCTGATCGACCGCGTGGCGCAGGGGCTTGGGGTCGAGGCCGGGCGATTTTACTCGAACATTCGCCGCTACGGGAACACTTCGTCGGCGTCGATGCTGATCGCGGCGGCGGAGTGGAGCGCCGGGACGGGCTTTCGGGCGAGGGTTCCCGTCGTGTTCGCGGGATTCGGCGCAGGCTTTCATTGGGGCGCCGTGCTCGCGGAAGGCTGTTGAGGCACAGCCTGTGCGGCATGCGCCCGGTAAGCTAAGATAATTAACGAAAGCAAAATTCATGGTCCGTTGCCGCGTATGCTCCAGAATCTATGAATTGGAGCGAGACGATATGAAGCTCCTCTCGCTTGGCGGGCGTGTATACGTCGACTGTCCGAGCTGCGGGGATGCAAACATCTATGAGCCGGTCGATCTGTGGGAGATCGAAGACCCTCATCGGCAGCCCCGGGTTTCGACTATCATGTAGAGGCGGGGTTCGGGGACCCCGGCGATGGACGAGCGCGCATTTTTCCAGGAATCCAACACGACCAAACCGGCAACGCTGAGTTGCCCGTATTGCCGCACCGCGGAGACGTACGACCTGCGGTGGCTGGTGAGGAAGAAGAAAGACCGCATCCCGTCCGGAGCCGACGAGCGCGATCGCGCCAAGTTCCAGAAGGCCCAGAGCTACATGGTTTTGCTCGATGACAAGGTCATGTGCAAGAACATGCGCTGCCGCAGGCGCTTTGACGTGTCCGGCGTCAAGACGCTCGCGTTTCTGAGCGAAGCCGGCCTCCCGAAGGGTTGAGATCCCATGCCTGTCCTGCTTGCCCATCCCACTACGATCACGGCCGCCGGCAACAAGCCGAAGCGAATCGATGAGTACTTCGGGCGTGTAAATTCCGGCGATGAGGCCGTGAGCATCGCCCACATGCGCAGCCCGGAGGGCTGGGAGGAGCCGGGACAGCGGCCCGAGTTCGACGAGTACACGGTAGTGCTGCGCGGCACCCTGCGGATCGAGTACGAGGGCGGGGCAATGGATGTGGGCGCCGGGCAGGCGGTAATGGCGCGGCGCGGCGAGTGGGTTCGCTACAGCACGCCGTGCGAGGGCGGCGCCGAATATATCGCGGTCTGCGCACCGGCCTTTTCGCCCGAAACGGTGCACCGGGACGCGTGAGCGGAAGCGGCCGGACTATTCCGAGCTCGATTGACGCTCCCCGGCGGCTCGGATAAACTGGCTAATTCGGTGCTTCCCGCCCGCTGGCCGAGCTCGACGGATTCCGGAACATGCCCAGACTCAAGCGCGTGATCTGAACGGCTGGGGACAGGCGCGGGAATTTTTGGTGGTAACTCAGGAGGATTTTCAGGTGGCAGAAGCGCAACGGCACATATTCACCTCGGAGTCGGTGACCGAGGGGCATCCCGATAAGATGGCGGACCAGCTCTCCGACGCGGTCCTGGACGCGGTGCTTGCAAACGATCCGACCGGAAGGGTGGCGTGCGAAGTACTGGTGACGACCGGTCTTTGCGTCGTGGCCGGCGAGATCACGACGACTTCGACCTTTGAAGTTTCCAAGCTGGTGCGCGGCGTGATCGCCGACATCGGATATACGGACGCGGCGTTCGGATTCGACGCCTCGACGTGCGGCGTCATCAACATGATCCAGCAGCAGTCGCCGGATATCGCGATGGGCGTCGACACGGGCGGAGCTGGCGACCAGGGCCTGATGTTCGGCTACGCCTGCGATGAAACGACCGAGCTGATGCCGCTGCCGATCATGCTGGCCCACAAGCTGGTGCGGCGGCTGAGCGACGTGCGGCGGAGCGGGGAACTGAACTTCCTGCGTCCCGACGGCAAGAGCCAGGTGAGCGTCGAGTACGTCGACGGCAAGCCAGCGCGCATCGACGCCGTGGTGGTTTCGACCCAGCACCACGACACGGTCTCGACCGAGGACCTGCGGGCGGCGGTGAAAAAGCACGTGATCGATCCGGTGATTCCGGCCGGTATGGTCGACGCGAACACCAGGTACCACATCAATCCGACGGGCCGGTTCGTTGTCGGCGGGCCGCATGGCGATACGGGTTTGACGGGCCGCAAGATTATCGTGGACACCTATGGCGGCATGGGCCGGCACGGCGGCGGCGCGTTCTCGGGCAAGGATCCGACGAAGGTGGACCGTTCGGCCTGCTACATGGCGCGCTACATCGCCAAAAACATCGTGGCGGCGGGACTGGCAGCCCGCTGCGAAGTGCAGCTTGCCTACGCGATCGGCGTGGCCGAGCCGGTTTCGGTGATGGTGAACACTTTCGGCACGGGCGCGATCGAAGAGCACAGGATCGTGGACCTGGTCCGGGAGCACTTCCCGCTCACGCCGGCCGGCATGATCGGGCACCTGAAGCTGCGCCGCCCGATCTACCGGCAGACGGCTGCTTTCGGGCATTTCGGCCGCAGCGAAGAGACGTTCTCGTGGGAGGCCACCGACAAGGCGGACATCCTGCGGGAAGCGGCGCAGGTGAGCGCCAGCGTAGCGCGCCGCTGACGGGAAGCCGGTGGGCCTTCGGCGCCCGGACGTCCCGCAGGATCGGGTAGGGAATGTCGGCGAATGCAGAGCCTCCTGTGGTTTTTGACGTAAAGGACCTGTCGCTTGCTGATGCGGGCCGCCATCGGATCGAGTGGGCGTTCCAGTCGATGCCGGTGTTGCAGGCGGTTCGCAAGCAATTCATCAAGGCGCAGCCGCTGGCGGGCGTCCGGATCGCCGCCTGCCTGCACGCCACCAGCGAGACCGCGAACCTGATGATTACGCTGCGGGACGGCGGCGCGAGCGTGGCGCTGTGCGGTTCCAATCCGATGTCGACACAGGACGATGTGGCCGCGTGCCTGGCGCGCGACTACGGCATCGCGGTGTATGCGGTGCACGATGCCGATCCGCAAACGCAGGCTGGGCACCTGGGCGCCGTGGTCGAAACGAAACCGCACGTTGCGATCGACGACGGCTGCACGCTCGCGACAGCGTTGCATGCACGCGGGAGCGAGGCGTCGGGAGAGTTGTTCGGCGGTACCGAGGAGGCTGCGACTGGAGTGTTGCGGGCGCGGGCGATGGCGGCCGAGGGCGCGCTGCCCTATCCGCTGGTCGCAATCAATACCGCCCTGACCAAACATCTGTTCGACAACCGCTACGGGACGGGGCAGAGCACGATCGACGGCATCCTGCGGACGACGAACCTGCTGATGGCGGGGTTGAATGTGGTGGTCGCCGGCTACGGCTGGTGCGGGAAGGGAGTGGCGCAGCGGGCCAAGGGGTTCGGGGCGAACGTGATCGTCACGGAGGTGAACCCGATCCGGGCGCTCGAGGCCTTGATGGACGGCTGCCGCGTGATGTCGATGGGGGAGGCGGCGCCGATCGGCGACCTCTTCATCACGGTCACGGGCAACAGGAGCGTGATCGGGCGCGAGCATCTCGAGCGGCTTAAGGACGGGGCGATTCTGTGCAACGCCGGCCACTCGGACGTGGAGATTGAGATCGAGACGCTGGAAAAGTTGGCGTCGAGCCGGCGCAAGGCGCGGGAACTGGTCGAGGAGTTTGTGCTGCGCGACGGGCGGCGGATCTTTCTGCTGGCCGGCGGACGGCTGGTGAACCTGGCGGCTGCCGAAGGGCATCCGGCCGCGGTGATGGACCTGAGCTTCGCCAACCAGGCGCTGTCGGTGGAGTACATTGTGAGGAACCATCGGATGCTTGAAAAGCGGATTTATATGGTTCCCGAAGAGGTGGACAAGCAGGTCGCCCGGATGAAGCTCGATTCGATGGGCGTCAAAGTCGACCGGTTGAGCATCGAGCAGGAGAGATACCTGTCGAGTTGGCCGGAGGGCAAATTTTAGAGAGTCGGCGGGCGTTGGCGCCTGCCGGGAAAAGCAGAGAGAGATGGCACTAGTAGAAGGTTGCCGGCATTCCCTGGAGATCTCCGTCCCGGTGGAGGACGTGGCCCGGGAGACCGAAAAGGTCGTTGCCGATATTCGCGAGAAGGTCAAGCTGCCGGGCTTCCGTCCGGGCAAGGCGCCGCTCGGCCTGATTCGCCAGCGATTTCAGGGCGACATTCGCCAGGAGGTGATCGAGCACCTGGTTCCGCGCTTCCTGCAGAAGCAGTTCGAGGAAGAGAACCTGCAGGTGGTGAGCACCCCGGATATCAAGGAGATCCACTTCCACGAAGGGGAGCCGCTGCGGTTCACCGCCGAGTTCGAAGTGGCGCCGGAGTTCGAGCTGAAGGAAGTGCGCGGCATCCCGGTGACCTACAAGGAGCCGGAGGTGACCGACGAGGACGTCGAGAAGCGCCTGGAGGAGATTCGGGAGCAGAAGGCTGAGTTCGTCAACATCGACCCGCGCCCGGCCGAGGAGGGCGACTACGTCGTACTGTCGATGGAGAGCCTTGCGGGGCTGGCCGAGCCGGTGAGCCAGGAGGAGCTGGTGCTGCACCTCGGCGGCGAGGAGACGCTGCCGGCCTTCTCCGAAAACCTCAAGGGACTGGCGCCCGGCGACGAGAAGGAGTTCGACGTCACCTACCCGGAAGACTACGGACAGGAGACGCTGGCCGGCAAGACGGTCCGATTCCGTGCGACGGTTACGGGGCTGCGCCGCAAGGAACTTCCCGAGTTGAACGACGACTTTGCCAAGGACCTCGGCGACTTCACCGACATGGCCGAGCTGCGCGACCAGATCCGAAAGAGCATCCTGCGCGAGCGCGAGTGGACGGCGCAGCAGGAGGCCAAGAACAAGATCATCGACAAACTGGTCGAGGAGCACGAGTTCCCGATCCCGGAAGCCTACCTCGAGCGGCAGATCCGGGCCAATCTGGAGCAGCAGCTCCGGCAGTTGGGTGCACAGGGCATCGATATCGCGAATCTGAAACTGGATTGGGAGAAGGTGCGGGAATCGCAGTCCGAGCGCGCCCGCAAGGACGTGAAGGCGATGCTGCTGCTCGATAAGATCGCCGACCAGGAGCACATCCACGCGACCGAGGAAGAGGTGGATCGCGAGGTGCACCGGTTCGCGCGCCAGCAGCGGGAACCGGCGGCGGCGCTGCGGATGCGCTTGGAAAAAGATGGCTCGCTGGGCCGGATCGCGGCCCGCATCCGTACGGAGAAAACGCTGGATTTCCTCTTTGAGCACGCGAGGAAAGAGGCGGGCGCGGAGCAGTCCTGATCGCATACGCCTCGAATACTTCCGATGCCGCGCCGGGAATCGATTCTCTTAGGATTGATCCCGGGGCGGCTTCGAGCGATAATGAGGCATGGGGATCTCCGAACCCGTACTGCGGGGCAAATAGCTTCGCCGGGGAGATAATTTGTGAAGCGCGCCGGAAGCGACGATTCATTACGCTGTTCCTTTTGCCATAAAAGTCAGGACGTAGTCGGGAAGCTCATCTCCTCCCCAAGCGATTACCCCCGTGCCTACATCTGTGACGAATGTATTGCGGTCTGCAACTCGATTCTTGAGGACGACCGCCACGACACGCCCTATGGGGCTCCGCACAAGCTCCCGAAGCCGCTCGAGCTGAAGGAGTACCTGGACCAGTACGTCATTGGTCAGGAGGCCACGAAGAAGAAGCTCGCCGTGGCCGTCTACAACCACTACAAGCGGATTCAGATGAACAAGCAGCGCGGGGCGGAGGTGGAGCTGTCGAAGTCCAACATCCTGCTGATCGGGCCGACCGGCACGGGCAAGACGCTGCTTGCCCAGACGCTGGCCCGGATCCTCGATGTGCCGTTTGCCATCGTCGACGCCACGACTCTGACCGAGGCTGGCTACGTCGGCGAGGATGTCGAGAACATCATCCTGCGGCTGCTGCAGAACGCCGACTGGGATGTGCAGCGCTGTCAGCAGGGCATTATCTATATCGACGAGATCGACAAGATCGGCCGTAAAGACGAAAACCCCTCGATCACGCGGGATGTCTCGGGTGAAGGCGTGCAGCAGGCGCTGCTGAAGATCCTGGAAGGGACGGTGGCCAATGTACCGCCCCAGGGCGGGCGCAAGCACCCGCACCAGGAGTTCACGCCGGTGGATACGTCGAACATTTTGTTTATCTGCGGCGGAGCCTTCGTCGGATTGGAAAAGGTGATCGCGCGGCGGGTGGGCCGGCGCTCGATGGGCTTCCTGGGCGAGGAGCAGACGCCGGACGGCTCACGCCGGATCGCCGCCACGGCGACGCGCGACATGAATCTGCTCTCGCAGATTCAGCCGCTCGACCTGATCAAGTTCGGCTTCATTCCGGAGTTCATCGGCAGGCTGCCGGTAGTGGGCGTACTCGAGGACCTGGACAAAGAGGCGCTCGTTCAGATTCTCAGCCGGCCGAAGAACGCGATCATCCGGCAGTACCAGAAGCTTTTCGAATTTGAAAATGTTAGACTAAAGTTTAGTGACGACGCCCTTGAAGCGATCGCTCTGCTGGCCATGGAGCGGAAAGTGGGGGCGCGAGGTCTGCGAATGATCCTGGAGGATCTGATGCTGGACCTGATGTACTATCTCCCTTCGTACAAAAAGGTACGTGAGTTCGTCGTAACCAAGGAGATGGTGCTTTCGCAGAAGATCAACATGGCTCTCCTCGAGAAGGCGGGCTGAGGCCCGACCTTCTTCCGAAAGACGGCGACCGGCGCCCGAAAAGCTTCCCCAACATAACCGCCCGGTAGCCTGTCCCACGAGAGAGCCGAACGTAGACCGCCCGGGTTAACATCAAATCAAAATGCTGAGTTCAAAGGAAAAGTCGGATACAAAGCGGTTGCCGATGATGCCCATCCGGGACGTCGTCATCTTTCCGTATATGATGACGCCGTTCGTCGTCGGACGGGAATCCAGCGTGCGCGCGCTCGAAGAGGCGCTCGCCGGCGACAAGAAGATCTTTCTGGCGACGCAGCACGACGCCTCCATCGATGAGCCGCGTCCCGACGAGATCTACGGGGTCGGAACGGTAGCCAATATCGTCCAGAGTCTGAAACTTCCGGACGGCAACATCAAGGTCCTGGTCGAGGGCGTCGAGCGCGCCAAGATCGTCTCGGTGAGCGACGAAGAGGGCTTCTTCCGGGCCGTGCTCCGCAGTTTCAGCTATAAGGTGGAGTCCGGACCGCAGCTCGATGCGCTGGTGAGCCGCGTCACGACGCTGTTTGAGCAGTACGTCAAGCTCAGCCAGAACCTGAACTACGAGACGATGATCGCGGCGATCCGGGTGGACGACCCTGGCAAGCTCGCCGACACGGTCGGGGCCAACCTGCAACTCACCATCGAGGAGAAGCAGGAGCTGCTGGAAATTTTCGACCCGATCGACCGGCTGACGCGCGTCGCCGAGATGCTCGACATCGAGATCGAGAAGCTCAATGTCGACCGCACCATCCAGGGCCGCGTGAAGCGGCAGATGGAGAAGGCCCAGAAAGAGTACTACCTCAACGAAAAGATTAAGGCGATCCAGAAGGAACTGGGCCGGGGCGAGAAGAGCGAAATCGACGAGCTCAAAAAGAAGATCGACGCCGCCGGCATGACGCAGGACGCGCATGAGAAGGCAATGGCGGAACTGAAGCGGCTGGAGAACATGCCGCCGATGTCGGCCGAGTCGACCGTCTCGCGCAACTATCTCGACTGGCTGCTCGCGGTGCCTTGGAAGAAGAAGTCCAAGGAGATCCGCGATCTGAAGTTCGCGCAGGAAGTGCTCGAGTCCGACCACTACGGTCTGGAGAAGATCAAGGAGCGCATCCTCGAATTCCTGGCCGTGCGCCGGCTGGTGCAGAATCCTCGGGGCTCGATCCTGTGCTTTGTCGGGCCTCCGGGCGTCGGCAAGACCTCGCTCGGCATGTCGATCGCAAAGGCGACCGGACGGAAGTTCGTGCGGCTGTCGCTCGGCGGCGTGCGCGACGAGGCCGAGATCCGGGGCCACCGGCGGACCTACATCGGGGCGCTGCCGGGCCAGATTCTCCAGATGATGAAAAAGGCCGGTACGCGGAACCCGGTCTTCATGCTCGACGAGATCGACAAGATGTCGATGGATTTCCGCGGGGACCCTTCCGCCGCGCTGCTTGAGGTGCTCGATCCGGAGCAGAACTTCATGTTCATGGATCACTACCTCGACGTTGAATATGACCTGAGTCAGGTCTTCTTCATCGCGACGGCGAACGTGCTCCACACGATTCCGCCGGCGCTGCAGGACCGCATGGAGGTGATCCGGCTCTCCGGCTACACCGAACTTGAGAAGTTGGAGATCGCCAAGCGCTTCCTGGTCCCCAAGCAGACGAAGGAAACCGGGCTCAAGGAGAACAATATCGAATTCACCGAGCCGGGCCTGCTGACGTTGATTCAGTCCTACACGCGGGAAGCCGGCGTCCGGAACCTGGAGCGCGAGATCGGCAACGTCTGCCGCAAGGTGGCGCGGCAGGTGGTCAACGCGCAGACCAGCGCCGATAAGAAAACGTTGCCGAAATCCGTCATCAAGGACGCGAATCTGCCGGAATTCCTCGGGCCTCCGAAGTTCCGCGACCTGCAGGCCGAGAAGAAGAACGAGGTCGGCGTGGCGGTCGGGCTGGCCTGGACCGAAGTCGGGGGTCAGATCCTGACGACCGAAGCCTCGATCATGGAGGGCCGCGGAAAGCTGACTACGACCGGGAAGCTGGGCGATGTCATGCAGGAGTCGGCGCAGGCGGCGATGAGCTATGTGCGTTCGCGGGCGCATCTGCTCGGGCTGCCACGGGACTTCTACCGGCACCTGGATATTCACATCCACGTGCCCGAGGGAGCGATTCCGAAGGACGGGCCGTCGGCCGGCATCACGATTGCGACAACGATCTTCAGCGCCCTGTCCAACATCCCGGTCCGCAGCGATGTCGCCATGACAGGCGAGATCACGCTGCGCGGGCGGGTGCTGCCGATCGGCGGCCTGAAGGAGAAGCTCCTGGCGGCGCACCGGCACGGCATTCGGGAGGCGATCCTGCCGAAGGACAACGAGAAGGATCTCCCGGACATTCCGGAGAACATCCGCAAGGACCTGAAGCTGCACCCGGTGCAGTCGATGGACGAGGTGCTGAAGATCGCACTGGAGCGTGATATCGAAGCGCTGCCCATGGCCAAGGCTCCGACGGCCGCCGAGATGGCGACCAAGCAGGGCGGCGAGAAACTGACCCATTAAGCCGTTTTCCCGCGAGGGCGGTCCGGCGCCTCCGGGCCGTCAGGGCGGGCAGACGGGTGGTGTAGAATCGTGGTATACAGGAGCCGGAAAAAGAGGGGGACCGTCGGGAGCGCGCTGGGCAGGGCTGGCGTCCTGCCGGGCTAGTGGCTCGAGAGTGCAGGCGGAGTTTATAATCAGTGCGGCACGGCCGGAGCAGTTTCCCGCCGAAGAACTGCCTGAGATTGCTTTTCTCGGACGTAGCAACGTCGGCAAATCCACTCTGATCAACCGATTGGTGGGGAAGCAGGATCTGGCGTTCACCAGCAGCACACCCGGACGCACACAATCGATCAATTTCTATCAGGTTGACGGCAAGCTGAATTTGGTCGATCTCCCAGGATATGGTTATGCGCGGGTTCCCAGGGAGCACCTGCAGGCGTGGAAGACGCTGATCGAGGCGTACCTGCTGCACAGAAAGAATTTGGAGCTATCGATTCTGCTTCTCGACTCCCGGCGGGGGTGGATGGAGAAGGATCTGGAACTGAAGCACTGGCTTGAGTTCCATGGCCGCCCCTACATGGTAGTGGCGACAAAGATAGACAAGTTGAACCGTAAGGAAGAAAGTCGCGGGCTGGCGGCGATCCGGAAGGAGATTCCGGAGCGCGAGCTGGCGCCGTTCTCGGCCCGGACGGGCCGGGGAGTGAGGGAAATTTGGCAAGCGATTTGGAAAACCCAGAACAAGTGAGCTCGGCGGCCGCCGAAGAGAAGCCGCAGGAGAGCAGGGCGCAGGAGGCCAAGGCCGAAGCGCGTGAGGCTAAGGCTCCGGAGGCCCGGACACAGGAGCCCAAGGGCGACTCCGGCGGCGCCGGTGCAGGGCCCGGTGCGGCAGCGCGAAAGCGGGGCGCCGCGGCCGGCCAGGCCGGCTCCGGAAAGAACGGTTCCACCACCCTTGACCTGGTCGAGTTGAAGGACATGAGTATCCAGAAACTCAACCAGATCGCCAAGGACCTTGGTGTAGCGGGGGCGGCCGGACTTCGCAAGCAGGAGCTGATCTTCAAGATCCTGCAGACCCAGGCGGAGAAGAGCGGATTGATCTTCTCCGAGGGCGTGCTCGAATGCCTTCCCGACGGCTTCGGGTTCCTGCGCGCTCCCGAGTACAACTATCTGCCTGGGCCGGACGACGTATACGTTTCGCCGTCGCAGATCCGCCGCTTCGATCTCCGGACCGGCGACACCATCTCCGGCCAGATCCGCCCGCCCAAGGAGGGGGAGCGCTACTTCGCCCTCATCAAGGTGGATGCGATTAACTTCGAGCCGCCCGAGGAAGCGCGCAACAAAATCTTCTTCGACAACCTGACGCCGCTGTACCCCAATGAGCGGCTGAAGCTGGAGACGACCAAGGACAACTACTCCGGGCGCGTCATGGACATGCTGACGCCCATCGGCAAGGGGCAGCGCGGCCTGATCGTCGCACCGCCGCGAACCGGTAAGACGATGCTTCTGCAGAGCATCGCCAATTCGGTCACGACGAACCATCCGGAAGTGACGCTCATCGTGCTGCTCATTGACGAGCGGCCCGAAGAGGTCACCGACATGCAGCGTTCGGTGCGCGGCGAGGTCATCAGTTCGACCTTCGACGAACCGGCCTCGCGCCACGTGCAGGTCGCTGAGATGGTGATCGAGAAGGCCAAGCGCCTGGTGGAGCACAAGCGCGACGTCGTGATCCTGCTCGACTCGATCACGCGCCTGGCGCGCGCCTACAACACGGTGGTTCCGCCCTCGGGCAAGGTGCTCTCGGGCGGCGTGGACTCCAACGCTCTCCAGCGGCCCAAGCGCTTTTTCGGCGCCGCGCGCAACATCGAAGAGGGCGGTTCGCTGACCATCGTCGCGACGGCCCTGATCGACACCGGCAGCCGCATGGACGACGTGATCTTCGAGGAGTTCAAGGGCACGGGCAACATGGAGATCCACCTCGACCGCAAGCTGGTCGATAAACGGGTCTTCCCGGCCATCGACATCAACAAGAGCGGAACCCGCAAGGACGAACTCCTGCTGCCCAAGGAGGAGCTCAACCGCGTCTGGGTCCTGCGGAAGGTTCTGGCGCCGCTTTCGCCGGTGGAGTCGATCGAACTGCTACTTGACAAGCTCAACCGGACCCGGAGCAACGCCGAGTTCCTGGCCTCGATGAGCGGCTGATGCAGGGCGGGGCGCCCGCCCCGCCCCGCCCCCTTCGCCCCATGGATGTTGCCACAATTCCTTCCGGGCGGCATAACCTATTTTCCGGTTTCTTCGTCATTAATCGTTGCAAGAGCAATTCTGCCGGTGGCTTCGGGCATCGAACTACTGTGCGGGAGCCAGCGCGATGCGACCCCAAACGAGCGGCGCTAAGCCGCACCTGAGAACTCTGGAAAGCGTCCCGATTGCCCGGCAACCGGAGCGGCTGAACCTCCGCAAGCTGGCGTTGGTCCTGCCCGGCCTGACGCTTCTGGCCGGATGCGGACTCCACGGCGCACTGCAACAATCCTCTGAATCCAAGAAAAATCAGGAGTTAAACGTCCGGACGGCAACCGTCCGCGACGGGTCTGTCACCCAGACGCTGCGCCTGACGGGTACGACGGTCGCCGAAAAATACGTTTCCCTCCTCACGCCCCGCCTGCGCGGGAATCGCGGCGGGTTGAGAATTCAGTTAGGCACCGGCGGCAGCGGGGGCGGCGCCAGCAGCAATGTCGTCTCCAATGCGGGCGGCCCGTCTTCGGGCGGCGGATCCTCGCCCGGCGCGGCGAGTGGCGCCACAATGCCCGGAACCGGTGGGACCACTTTGCGGAGCGGCTCGAATCGTTTCGGCGGCAGCGGCGGAGGCGCCCGGGGCGGTGGTGGCGGCGGAGGGGGGCGCGGATCGCAGCCCTCGACGGGCGGCGGCGACATGGGAATGGGATCGACGGCGGCGAGCCTGCCTGGCGGGACTTCTGGACCTCCGGGCGCCGGGTCCACGGGCGGCGGAGGCGGTGGCGGAGCCGTGACCACCGGCGGCATGGGCGGTGGAATGGCCGGCGGCCGCTCCAGCGCCTTCACGCAGATTCTTCAGGAACTGGTACCCCCCGGAAGCCGTGTGAAGAAGGGGGACGTCGTTGCCGAATTCGACCGGCAGTACCTGCAGGAGCGGCTCGACGATTATCACGCCACTTACGCGCAGGCCGAGGCGAGCTTCAAAAGCCTTCTGGCCGAACTGGAAGTGACGCGGAAGGCTCACGAGCAGTCGATCGCCAGCGCTAAGGCCGACCTCGATAAAGCCCAACTCGATCTGAAGACGGTCCCGGTGCGCTCGGCCATCGACTCCGAGCGCCTGCGCCTGGTGGCCGATGAGGCCGAGGCCCGCTACAAGCAGTTGCTCAGCGAAGTTGAGCACGTGCGCATCGCCGAGGCGGCGCAGATCCGCGTTGCCGAACTGGAGCTGGCGCAGGCGCGCAACGAGCTCAGGCGCATGGAAAGCAACGTCGATCAGATGATCATACGCGCTCCGATCGACGGGATCACGGTGATGCAGAACATCCGGCGCGGCACCGAGTTCGCGACAATCGGCCAGGGCGATCAGCTTGGCGCGGGCCAGATGTTTATGCGCATCGTCGACCCCAGCTCGATGCTCATCGAGGCGGTCGCCAACCAGGTCGACATCGAACAGATCCGAATCGGGCAGAAAGCCAAGGTACGGTTCGACGCCTACCCGGGCCTCGAGCTTCCGGCGCATGTGACCTCGGTTGGGGCGATTCCCAAGAGCGGTGGCCAGCGCGACGCCTTCGTCAAGGAGATCCCGGTTTATCTGAAGCTTGACGCCATGGATGCCCGCGTGATTCCGGACCTGTCGGTGAGCATCGATGTCGTTCTGGCCGAAGAGGGCGAGGCTCCCCTGGTTCCGCTGGCGGCCGTCTTCTTCGGCGAGGAGGGCGGAGCGCCGTACGTCTACGTGCAGAGCGGAGCGGGCTTCGTCCGGCGCGAGGTGGAGCTGGGACTCTCAAGCAACCTGACTGCCGTGGTGCGCTCCGGACTTGGCGCCGGCGATGTGGTGGCGCTCGAATTGCCCGCCGCCGTCAACCAGGGAAAGGCGGTTGCCGTCAGATCCAGTATGGGAAGCCGCTTACTTGCGAGCAGGTGACGAATGTCCAAGGATGTAAAACCGAAACAGAGAATCGGCCAGGTCGGATCGTCGGGGAGGAAGAAGTTCATCATCTGGACTCTGATTCTCGCCTGCGGCGGAGCGGCCGGCTATGCTGCCTACTTCCGCGGAGGCGCGACGCAGGTGGAGGTGCCGGTGGCCAAGGTGCGGCGGGCGGAGTTCGTCATCAGCGTACGGGCCCGGGGCGAGATCAGGAGCACGAAGTCGATCGTCCTGGCGGCTCCCCAGGTTCCCGAGCCGCGCATCGTGCGGCTGGCCGAGACCGGCAAGCCGGTGCGCAGAGGCGATGTAGTGATTGAGTTCGACGCCGCGCAGCAGGAGCAGACCTACCTGGACCGCGCGACATCGGTCCGTACCGTCGACAGTGAAATCGTTCAAATGCAGGCCTCGCACCGGATGGTGAACGAGTCCGACGGCATGAACCTGATGACGGCCGAGTACAACCTCCAGCGCTCGGAACTGGAGGCGAGCAAGGCTGAAATTCTGTCGGAGATCGAGGGCGCCAAAAACCGCATCGATGTCGGAATCTCCGAAGGCGAACTCAGTCAGGTCAAGACTACGATCAAGGCCCATGGCATCACGCAGCAGGCGGAGCTCGACCGCCTCCACCAGAAGAAGGACAAGACGGTTCGCGACATGGAGCGCGCCAAGGGTTACCTGTCGAAGATGGAAGTCCGTGCGCCCATCGATGGCGTCGTGAACGTCCTGCCGAACATCCGCAGCGGAGGCTCCTGGGGCCAGACGCCGCCGCCATTCAAAGAAGGCGACCGGGCTTGGACCGGCGCGCCGATCGCCGAGATTCCGGACCTGTCGGAGATGCGGATCGAACTGAAGCTAGACGAAGTGGACCGGGGTAAGCTGCAGCTCGGCCAGAAGCTGAAGCTTCGCGTGGACGCGATCCCGGAGAAAGAGTTCCTCGCCGAGCTGGACTGGATCAGCCCCATCGCCGCTGTGAACTTCCGCGGTATGGGGATGACCGAGAAGACCTTCCCCGCGTATGCGACCCTGAAGAATCTCGACCCGCGGCTGCGGCCGGGCATGAGCGCCTCGGCCGAGATCGTCATCGAGAGCCAGCCGAACACGCTGTTGATTCCGATACGCTCCAGCTTCCTGCACAACGGCAAGCCCGCCGTCTACGTGCAGAAGGGTCACGGCTTCCAGATCCGGACCATCGAGGTTGGCAAGAGAAATGACAACGACATCGTTGTCATGAGCGGCCTTGAGGAGGGCGAAGTGGTGACGCTCGAGAACCCGGCGGAAGCTGCCAGGCGGGCGAAAAAATTGTAAGTCGCGCATGGCCCGCGGCATCGCAATAGGATGCAAGCTGCACGGTGCGGGTGTGCGTGGATCCGGGGAACCGATGGTTGGAATTGCATGAAGAAGATCTTGTTCCGTCTCATTCTGTTAGTGGTGGTGCTGGGCGCCGCCTGGGCCGGCTATAGCGTCATCCAGCAGATGCCGCAGCGCCAGCAGCAGGCACCCACGACGCGGGTCCGGCGCGGAGACGTGATCGTGAAGAGCTACTCGCGCGGAGAACTTCGCGCGGTCCGCTCGGTGACGCTCACGGCCCCGAACCTGTTCGGCACGGTGCAAGTGACGCGGCTGGCCGCACTTGGATCCTTTGCGCGCGAGAAGGACCTGGTCGTGGAGTTCGACGATGCCGAAGTCCTGTCGCGCATGGAGGATAAGCAGATCGAAATCGACCAGACCGACGAGCAGATCAAGAAGGCGCAGGCCGATCTGGCGATCCGGAACAACCAGGACCAGGTAGAGCTGCTGCGGGCGCGATACGCGGTCCGCCGCGCCGAACTCGAGGTCAAACGCAACGAACTGGTCTCCGAGATTGACGCCAAGAAGAATCTCCTCAGCCTCGAAGAGGCGCGGCGGCGGCTCAAGCAACTGGAAAGCGATATCAAGTCGCGCCAGGAACAGGCCGAAGCGGAACTCGCCGTGCTGCGCGAGCGGCGCAACAAGGCCGTCATGGAACTCAACCGCGAGCGCATGCGGCTCAGTCAGGTGAAGCTGCTGGCGCCGATGAGCGGGCTGGTGGCGATCCGTCAGAACCGTTCGGGCTTCACGATGTTCGGCATGCCCGTGCCCGATATCCGCGAGGGCGATCAGATTCAGCCCGGCATGCCGGTGGCCGATGTCCTCGACCTCTCCGAGATGGAGGTGCTGGCCCGTGTCGGCGAGTTGGACCGCGCCAATCTGCACGAAGGGCAGGAGGTGATCCTGCGGCTCGACGCGATTCCGGAAAAGGAGTTCACCGGCCGTATCAAGAGCATGAGCTCTACAGCGAGCGCGAACATGTTCTCCTCCGATCCGGCCAAAAAGTTCGACGTCGTCTTCTCGATCGACATGCGCCAGCTTCTCAGCTCTCTCGGGGCGAACGAGCAGCAGATCGCCAAGATTCTGGCCACGGCCGAGCAGAACCGGAAGAAGCCTGGGATTTCGAGCGCGGCTTCGCCGATGATGGCAATGGGCGGAATGCCGTTCGGCATGCCCGGCGGCGGAGCAGGCGGCGCAATGATGATGGGAATGGGCGGAGGCGGTGGAGCGCCCGGCGGGTTCGGCGGCAGCCGCGAGGGCGGCCGTGGAGCCGGCGGAGCGGGTGGCGGCGGCATGGGCGCCATGATGGGCGGAAATCTCTCCGACGAAGACCGTCAGAAGATGCGCGAAGCGTTCCAGAAAGCCCTCGGCGGCCGCCAAATGAGCGATCTTTCCCAGGAGGAGCGCCAGAAGATTTTCGAGGAAATGCGCCGGCAGGTGCCCGCCGCTGCTGCTGCCGGGACTGGGGCTGCGGCCGGGGCCGGGACGCGTGGAGGCGCCCGGGGCCCGGGAGGAAACAGAGGCCAAGGCGGCGGCGCTGAGGGCGCCGGCGCCGAGCAGAGAATGCGCCCCGGCTTCGGCGGACCGGGCGGCGGCGGACGTGGCGGACCGGGCGGCGGTCCCGGCGGGTTCGTCGGCCCGCAGGGCTTCACACAAAAGGACTTGGCAGAGGCCAAACTGCCACCCGCGCCCGAGGAGGACTCGCAGTTGGATGTCCTGCTGCGGCCCGGGTTGCTGGCCGATGTCGAAATCATCGTGGATAAGGCGCCCGACGCGCTCTATCTCCCCAACCAGGCCGTGTTCGAACGCGAAGGCAAGCTCGTCGTCTTCGTCAGGAACGGTAACCAGTTTGAGGCGCGCGAAATCAGGGCGATCAAGCGGAGCGAAACCACGACGATCATCGCCGAAGGTGTCGAAGAGGACGAAATCGTCGCGCTCTCCGACCCGGATGCGAAGCCGGGCGAGGGCAAGAAGGGCCAGGAGAAGTCGGGTCCGCCGATGGGCATGCCGGGCGGCTCCGAGGCGGGCGGCGGACGCAGGGGAGGGAGATAGCGCGGTATGTCTGGATTGTCCGGATATCTGCCCGAGATTTACATGGGGCTCTCGAGCCTCCTGGTGCACAAGCTCCGCAGCTTGCTCACCATGCTTGGCATGATCTTCGGCGTGGGGGCGGTGGTGGCGATGCTTTCCATCACGGCCGGCGCGCAGAAGGAGATGATGAGCTACATCGATCTTCTCGGGGTCAACAACATCATTATCGAGGCGAAGGAGGCGGTGGACCGCAACGAACTGCAGGCGCGGCGCGCCATCTCGCCGGGCCTGACCTTCCGCGACTTCCGCGCGATCCGCGAGAACGTGCAAGGGCTCGAGGCCCTGACGCCCCGCAAGCGCTTCAAGCCGCAGCGCGTCCTGCCTAAGACCGTGGCTGAACCGCCCGTGCTCATTGGGGTCGAACCGAACTACCTCGTCATCAACAGCCTCAAGGTGACCGAAGGCCGCTTCTTCAATGAGGATGACAACGCCAAATCGGCTCCGGTCTGCGTGCTCGGCGAGTCGGCCAAGGTGAATCTGCTCGGCTATGAGAGCGCGGTGGGCAAGTATGTCAAAATCAACGATACCTGGCTGCAGGTGATCGGCGTGCTCGCGCAGCAGGCGACCGCCGATACCGAAGTGGAAGGCCTCGAGGTCGTCAACCGGAACAACCTTGTGATCGCCCCGCTAAACACTGTGATGCGGCGCTTTGAGGACAACAACAGCTACCTCAAGGACGAGATCGACGGCATCTACATCCGGGTCGCCGAAAACAGCGATTCGATTGAGACCGCCAACATCGTGAGCGCGATTCTATCGGCCACGCACAAGGATGCGGGCGACTTCACCGTTACGGTCCCGGCGGGACTCCTCGAGCAGCGCAAGCGCACACAGTTTATCTTCAGCGTGGTCATGCTGTGTATCGCCGGCATTTCACTGCTGGTCGGCGGAATCGGGATCATGAACATCATGCTGGCCACGGTGCTCGAGCGAACGCGCGAGATCGGCATCCGGCGCGCGATCGGAGCGCGACAGGCCGACATTGTCCGGCAATTCCTGACCGAAGCCGTGCTGATCTCGATTCTGGGCGGGCTGATCGGAGTGGCGTTTGGATTCACGCTATCGCGAATCATCGCCACTGCCGCGGGCTGGTCCACCGTTGTCACTGCCTCGTCGATTGCCGTTGCGTTCGGCGTCTCCGTAGGCATCGGGCTCCTGTTCGGAATCTATCCGGCAGTGCAGGCCGCGAAATTAGATCCCATTGAAGCTATCCGTTACGAGTAAGCCGATGCGTTCTACTTATCTACTGATCGGTCTGATCTGCGCCGCGCCGCTGGCAGGCCAAACCCTGGTGAGCCCGGAAGTTGAAAATATCGAGGCTCCCCGCTTTGGTACGCGGACGTTTTTCCGCCAGTCGTTCTTTACCCCGAACACACGGGTGGAACTGCTGCCTCCTACACGCCTGGACGACTTCGTTGTAGACGGGAAGCTGGAACTGTCCCTACGCGACTACCTGGAGCTCGTTCTGGCGAACAACACCGATATCCAGATCACGCGCCTGAACGTGCAGCTCCAGAAGAACGCGATCCAGCGGGCCTTCGGAATCTTCGATCCGCTGTTTTTCGGGCGCTTCGCGGCAAACCGCAGCAATAGCCTGCCGAACGACATCCTGGCCGGCGCCGAGACGCTGTCGACGCTGTCGCAGCCGGCCAACTTCAACTACACGCAGACGCTGTCGACCGGAACGCAATACACGGTCGGGTTCAACGCCTCCAAGTTCGCCACCAACAGCGCCTTCCAGACCTTCAATCCGGCCATAAACGCAAATCTGAACTTCAACTTTAGCCAGCCGCTGCTGCGCAATCGCGGATCCGAGATCACCAAGCTCCCGATCACCATCGCGCGCAGCCGTCTCCGTCAGTCCGAATTCGGCGTGGAGAACCAGGTTATGGCGCAGCTTGTGCAAGCCGAAAACGCCTACTGGGGCGTGATCGAAGCGCGGGAGTCGATGAAGGTGCAGGAGGAGGGCCTGGCGCTCGCCGACCAGGCGCTCAAGCGAACCATGCGCGAGCTGGAACTGGGCGCCGTCTCGCCGCTCGAAGTCTTTCAGCCGCAGCAAACCTATGCTACGGCCGAGATCGCAGTTACGCAGGCGCGCTACCGCCTGGCACAGGCCGAAGACCAGTTGCGGCGGCAGATGGGCGCCGACCTCGATATAAGGGTCCGGACCTTGCCGATCCATTTGACCGAGGCCGTTTTGCCCCCGACCGACGACTCCCAGATCGATCGGGAGCAGACGGTGCAGCGGGCCCTGGAGTTGCGGCCCGATCTGAAGGCGGTCGCTCAAGGCATCGACATCGACGACTTGAACATCCGGGCAGCCACCAATTCCCTGCGTCCCGACCTGAACCTCACGGGTGGCTACACGTCGCAGGGCCGCGCGGGCGTTTTCCATCAGCGGCGGAACGTCTTTACCGACGGACTGAACCAGACCATCGTCACCAGCACGCCCCTCGGCGGGTTGGGCAGTGCGATGGATCAGCTCTTCGGCTTCGGATACCCGGTCTACCAGATGGGAATCACCCTGAATTTGCCGCTCCGAAACCGCCGCGCCAATGCCGATCTCGCCGACGCCGTCGTCAACAAGCGCCTGAACACGCTTCGGGTGCGGCAGACCGAACAAAACATCCGGCTGGAGGTCTTGAACGCCATCAACTTGGTTGAGAACAGCAAGGCAAGCGTGAAGCTGGCCCAAATCGCGGTCGATTTCGCCACCAAGCGTCTCGAAGCCGACCAGAAGCGCTACGATCTGGGCACCATCAACATCTTCTTCCTGCTCGATGCCCAAAATGCTCTGGTCAATGCGCAGGCGCAGCTTGTGAACCAGTCCGTACAGTACCGCCGCAACCTGCTGAACCTGCTTCAGCGGACGGGCGAGCTGTTCGAGGCGCGGGGCGTCCGGCTCGAATAATCTCGGTCCAGTGCTAAAGTAAGGGAGAGGCGGGCCGGTGTGCCCGCCACTTCCGTTTTTATGGGCCGCATTCGCATTCTGTCCGACACTGTCGCCAACAAGATCGCCGCCGGAGAGGTGGTCGAGCGCCCGGCCTCGGTGGTCAAGGAGCTTCTTGAAAACTCGCTCGATGCCGGCGCGACCGAAATCCGCATCGACGTCGAGTCGGGTGGCCGGCGGCTGATCCGGATCGCAGACGACGGCTGTGGCATGCTCCGCGACGACGCCATGCTCGCCTTCGAGCGCCATGCCACGAGCAAGCTGAGCGACGTTAAGGACCTGCTCTCGATCGCAACCCTCGGCTTCCGCGGCGAGGCGCTGCCGTCGATCGCGTCGGTCTCGCGCGTGCTCCTCGAAACACGGGCCCGCGACGAGCAGACCGGCACCCGCGTCGAGATCGCCGGCGGCAAGATCCTGAGCTGCGAGGAGGCGGCGCTGGCTCCGGGCACCAATCTGTCGGTGCGCGACCTGTTCTACAACGTGCCGGCGCGCAAGAAGTTCCTCCGGACTGACCAGACCGAACTGGCCCACATCGCTTCGCTCGTGACGCACTATAGCCTGGCACACCGC
This sequence comes from Bryobacteraceae bacterium, assembly GCA_046289265.1. GTDB lineage: Bacteria > Acidobacteriota > Terriglobia > Bryobacterales > Bryobacteraceae > JBKBWD01. Next base: position 102,185 of record JBKBWD010000003.1, read on the forward strand.
GACAAGACCTTCCGGCTGGCGCACGGGGCCAATGAGCTGCTCTATGTCACACCCGTCGAGGATCTGCGCGACCGCGTCCACCAGATCTTCGGATCCCGGACGCTCGACGAACTGGTTGACCTGGGGATGCACGAGCGGGAACTGGCGCTACCGGGCGGCGAGGATGCAGATGCGGCTGAGCGGAGCCGCGTGTTCATGCTGCGGGGCTTCGTCTCGAACCCGCAGGTGCAGAAGACCAACCGGAACTCGATCTTCCTGTTCGTCAACGGCCGCCTCATCCGCGACCGCCTGCTGTTGCACGCCATCTCGGCCGCCTACCACAACCTGATCCCGCCCTCCTGCTATCCCTTCGCCCTGCTGTTCCTCGATTGCGACTGCGAGGAGGTGGACGTGAATGTTCATCCTTCGAAGACCGAGGTCCGGTTCCGGCACGCCTCCTTCGTGCACGACTTTGTGCGGGATGCGATCCGGAACACTCTCATGGAGAAGCGGCCCGCTCCGGTGGCGCCGCTGCCGGTCAGCCCGTCCTTCGAGCAGCCGGCCGCGCGGCTCCCCTACTCGGAGTTCTCGCAGGTGCTCGAAAACGCCCCGTTCGCGGCGCCGCCGTCGGAGGCGATGACGGGGGCGGCGGCCGCTCCGATGCCTGTGATCGCGCCCAACGATGCGGAGGCCCCGACCTTCACGCTCCACCAGCCGCGCCATGTCGTCGAGCCACGTTTCGACTTCCAGGGCGCTTCGATGCCGGTCGATACACCCCCGCCCGTGCTCAAGCTCAAGACGCCCGATACGCACGGCGCTTTTCCGGCCGACGCAATTCCCGAGACTTCGGCGGGACTCGGCGCCCTGAGCGATCTGCGGCCCCTGGGACAGATTCACGACAGCTTCATCGTAGCGGCAGGGCGCGACGGACTCTGGATCATCGACCAGCACGTCGCCCATGAGCGCATTCTCTTCGAGAAGGTCCTGCGGGAGCGCGCGGCCGGGCAGGTCGAGATGCAGCAACTGCTCATGCCGATCCTGATCGAGCTGACTCCTGCCCAGCAGATCGAATATGCGCGGATCGCGGATGAGCTGAATGCCCTGGGATTTGAAACGGAGCCGTTCGGAACCCGAACCATCGCGGTGAAGGGCGCGCCGGCGGCGATTGGCCAAGCCGATATCGAACGTGTCATCTACGAGGTGCTCGAGATCGCCGAGGGCGAGATGCGGCGGGTGTCGCTCGACGATCTGCGGCGCGGGATTGCCGCCTCGATCGCCTGCCGCGCCGCGATCAAGATCAATACGCGGCTCGACCCGGCCAAGATTGAGTACCTGCTATCAGCGCTGGCGAAAACCGACTGCCCGATGAGTTGCCCCCACGGACGGCCGATCGCGCTCCGGTACTCGACGCGCGATATTCTGAAAAGCTTTCACCGGATCTGACGGGCTACTCCCACTCGATCGTGCCGGGCGGCTTGTGGGTCAGGTCGTAGAAGACCCCGCAGATTCCGGGGACCTGCAGAACTTCGGCCGCAATCTCGCGCAGCAGAGCGGTCTCCATCGCCACTGACTGGGCGGTCATGCCGTCGACCGAATGAATCGGCCGCAGAACGATTGAGTCGGGTTCAGCGCCGGCGCCGAGCGGGATCAGGACGACCGGGAACTGCCACACCTGGCGGTCGAATCCGCGGTCGTGCGAGAGACGCCGGACGATGGCGTCGGCACGGCGCAGGCGGGCGAGCCGTTCACGGGTCAACGCTCCGGGGGTGACGGCGAGACTGTCGAGCGGCGCCTTTGAATCGACGCGCGCGATGGCGCGGTTGACCGTGGCGGTGCGGTTGATCAGCGTGGTTGCCGTCTCCTGGAGAGCGGCCTCGGGCGAGGGGAAGCGGTCGATCGCGAGGACCGGCCGGTAGCTGCGCGAGTCGCCCTGCACGCCCACCGAGTGGATCGGAACGATCCAGCCCTCTTCGGCCCGCTCGATCGGCTGAGCTCCAGCGGCACAGAGGCAGCGGATCGCAAGCCCAGGGCCGGGAAAGGGGTGGCGATCGAGGAACTCTTCGGGTAGCCCGAGTTCACGGCCGATTTCGCGGACTTCATCCTTGTAGAAGGAGCTGAGCGGCTCGATGATCCGGTTGGTCTCGATCAGCCGCTGGATGCCGGCGACGCGGTTGTGGTGCGTCTTGATGACGTCGGCCTTGGCCGTACCGCCCGACTCGATCGTGTCCGGGTAGATCGTGCCCTGGCCGAGGATCCAGTGGCCGTCGAGGTAGTGGCCCGACTGCAGGATCGCGTCCTGGACTTCGACGAACATCTCGCCGATGAGGTGCCGCTTCCTCTCCGGATCGCGGACCCCCTCGATCGCGCCCAGAAACCGTTCCTCCGCCGATTCGACCGAGAAGCCGCCAGCGCCGAGCGACGCGAAAATCTGCCGAACGAATTCAGTTTCGCCCTCCCGCATCAGGCCGGTGTCTACATAGAGGCCGTGGACGCGGTCGGGTCCGAGTGCGCGGAGGCAGAGCGTGTAGGCGACGGTCGAATCGACCCCGCCGCTCACGAAGAAAAAGACATTGCGGCCGCCGGCGATCTCGCGAATCTGGGATTCAATCAACGGGATACGGTGCTTGGGGTTCCAGTCCTGCTCGCAGCCGCTGATGCGGAAGAGGAAGTTCGACAGGATCTGCCGGCCGCGCTCGGTGTGGACCACCTCGGGGTGGAACTGGACCCCGTAAAGCCGGCGCTGCACGTTGCCCATGGCGGCGACGGCGCAGGTGTCGGTACGGGCGAGCGCTTCGAAGCCCTCAGGGACGGCGGCGACGGTGTCGCGGTGGCTCATCCAGATCTGCTGGCGCCCATCGGCGCCAGCGAACAGGTCGCCGGCCGCGCTCAGCTCAAGCCGTGCCAGTCCGTATTCGCCGCGGTCTCCTTTTCGAACGCGCCCGCCGAGCAGGTGGGCCATGAGCTGCTGGCCATAGCAGATGCCGAGCACGGCCGGGCCGAGCCCGAAGATGCCGGGATCGACGGTCGGGCTGCCGTCCTCATAGACGCTGGCCGGACCGCCCGAAATGATGATGGCCTTGCGGCCCGCCAGCTCGGAAGCCGGGGTTTCGCTGGGTTTGATCTCGGCGTAGACGCCGAGTTCGCGCACCTTTCGGGTAATGAGGTGGCAGTATTGGCCGCCGGTATCCAGTACTGTGATTTGCGGTTGAGGAGCCGAAGCGCCGGGGCAGGGAGTAGCCCCGCCCCGCGCTTCAGAGGAGAGAATGGAGTCCAAGGGTTGTGCTATTTTCCGTTGTTCACGCGTTGAACAATGAGTTTCTTCGCGTTTTCCAACAGATCCTTCGCTTTCTGCAATGAATCGATGGCCTTGATGACGACCGGGTCGCTTTCGACCGAGACGCGCCGCGACTCCTCCATGCCGAAGGCGGTGATATAGACCTCGCGCTTCAACTGGAGCTTCAGCCAATCGTGGTTCTCGGCGAACTCGGCTTCGGTGAACTCGATGCCGGTGTCGAGCAGGTAGCCGTGGAACCGATTCAGGATTTCCGTATCGGGATCCCACGGCTTCGGGAGCTTTACATCGCTGCCGCCGAAGTACTTCGCAGTGAAGTTGAAGAAGGCGAACTTGCGGAGAAGTTCGGTCTGGAAGCGGTTGAGCTTCGGAGAGGTAAACTGCTCGTCCGGGGAGATGCCGCCGCCGCCGTAGACGGTACGGCCGCTGTCGGTCATCTTCACGTCCTTCGGATTCTTGGTGGCGACGTCTTTACGGAAGTAGTAGTCGTAGAAGGATCCGTTCGAGTAGTCGCGCTGGATCAGCCGGCCGCTGGGCGTGTAGTACTTGGCGGTGGTCAGGGCGAGACCGGTGTTCTCCGAAAGCGGGTAGACGGTCTGAACCAGGCCCTTGCCGAAGGTGTTGTCGCCGAGGATCCAACCGCGGTCATGGTCCTGCAGGGCGCCGGCCACGATCTCGGCGGCCGAGGCGGAGTAGCGGTTAACGAGCACGACGATCGGGTAGTCCCGGCCCTGGTTGCCGCTTTTGGCGACGTAGGGCTTCTCGGCCGAGGCGCGCCCGCGGTGGGAGACAATCGTCTGGCCGCGCTGGAGAAATCGGTCGGCGACGGCGACACCTTCGTTCAGGAGGCCGCCGGGGTTGTCGCGGAGGTCGAGGACGAGGCCCTTGATGTTGTTCTCGCCGAGGCGCTTGAGGTTCGCGTCGACCTCGCGGCTGGTGTTCTCATTGAACGACTCAATATCGAGGTAGGCTATGCCGGGCTTCAGCCAAAAGGCGTCCTGGACACTCTTGCGGGGGATCTCGTCGCGCGTGATGTTGAAAATAATGGGATTTTCGTTCCCCTCGCGCGCGATCACCACCTTCACCTGCGTGCCACGCGGCCCTTTGAGCAGGTCGGCGACCTCGGTGGTGGTCAGGCCGTCGGTCGGCTTGCCGTTCACCTCCATGATGACGTCGCCCGGCCGGATGCCGGCCTTGTAGGCGGGCGAGCCGGGGAACGGGGCAACCACGACCGTCTTGTTGTCCCTGGGCGAGACCGTCATGCCGACGCCGAAGTAGTGGCCTCGCTGGTCTTCACGAAGCAACTGGAAGTCGCGCGGATCGAAGAAGCTGGAGTGGGGGTCGAGGGTGCGAAGCATGCCGGGGATTGCGCCCTTGTAGATCGCCTTGTCCGCGTTGACCTTTTCGGCGAAATTCTGCTCCACCAGGTCGAAGATGGAGGAAAACGAACGGATGCTGACCTTGATCTCGTCCTCGCCCGAGGCCGCACTCACTTTTCCGACGCCCGGCCCGAAGATGCCGCCGAGAATCGAACCGGTAATCACCAATGCGGGGACAAGGACAAAACTGCGCCAATGTCTGGCCATAAAATACACGCCTCCCAGCTTCCCTACAGTATAGCAGTATCAAAGTCTCGCGCCAGTCCGGAATCGAAAATCGTTCCCGCCAGCACAGAGGACCCTCGAAGGAAGGACGCGAGCCCGCACCCTCCGGTTGCCTGTAAGCTTCAGGTGAGACGGGCAGGCAGAGCGCCTGCCCTGTCAGACAGCGCGTGCTTTCCGGCCGACGGCCATGATTTCGGCCTTGGCCGGCTTTTTCGCGGGAGCCGCGGTGAGCCGCCGGGCCTGGTCGCTGACGCAGACCAGGAACATCGGCTGCCGGGCGTTCTTAAATATGTTGATGATTTGCTCCTGGCGATCTTCGAGGTAGATATTCTTGCCGTCGGTGATCACATGGAGGTCGGAGTCGCTGTGAAGGACGTCGCTCAGGCGGCGGCCCATCTCGCGCTGGAGGAAGCGCAGGACGCGCCGGATTTTCTGGAGCGAAAAGCCCTTGCGCCGCAGCTCGGCGATCACTGTGATTTCAATGACTTCCTCGGTCAGGTAGACACGCTTGTGTCCTTCGTGCCGGGGGGAGACGACCTTGCGCTCATCCCACCACTGGAGCTGGCGCAGGCTGACACCTGCGATCCGGGAAACTTCGCTGCTGGTATAAGTACGGTTGGCGGGGTCGGGATCAGCTTTGCTTTTCTTTGTTTTGAACATGAGCACCCACTTCCGTTTTCCGGCTTTGACCGCCTTTCTGGATTGTACTTGACCGGGAGAGAGTGTCAATAGAAGATTTTCCCGGAGCGGCCAAATATTTCGTAAGTATTTGAAAAGACTGTGTATTCTGGGTTAGAGGCCAGCAGCACCGCCGAATTTTCACCCACCCCCGACAAACTGTACGATTTCGAACGCAGCGCCCTCCTCCACCGGCGTCGTTCGCCATTCCGGCTGCCGCACGATCCGGCGGTTCATCTCGACGGCGACCCGGTCCGGATCGATATCGAGGTGGCGCAGTAGGTCGAACACGGTGCCGCCGGCGGCGACCTGGCAGGGCTCGCCGTTCACAACAATCCCAATCAAATTTGTTTTATCTTCCAGCATGGAATTCCGAGGCGGGTTTGACACCCTGTTTCGCCCTTCATTATATTGGAGTTTACAAGCTCGGACCCAGAGATTCCGGCCGGTCTATAGAAACTAGTCTCATGCCTACTTCGTACCCAGAACTCTATTTCCCTGTCCTTGTCCAGGCGATCATCGCCATGGCCGTGGCAGGGGGGATGATCACGATCTCCTACATCCTCGGCAAGAAGGTGCGGAATAAGGCCAAAGACATGCCGTACGAATGCGGCATCGTTCCCACCGGCAGCGCGAAGGAGCGCTTCAGCGTCAAGTTCTACCTGGTCGCGATGCTGTTCATCCTGTTCGATATCGAAGTCGTCTTCCTTTACCCGTGGGCTGTGGTCTACCGGGAACTGAGCCTGTACGGCTTCATCATCATGCTGCTCTTCGTCGACCTGGTCCTGTGGGGCTTCTACTACATTTACAAGAAGGGAGCGCTCAACTGGGCCGAGGACGGCCAGGGCAGCGCAAAGTAGCAGGCGGACCCTATGTTATCCGAACAACTGAGAGAGACGCCCGCGGCGGCAGCGCTGGCAGCGCGGGATCCCGAGGCGATTCTCGATGGCAAGCTCGATCGCGGCGAGGTGACGCTGGTGATTGCCTCCGGCAAGATCGTCGAGGTCTGCCGGTTTCTGAAGGACGAACTGAAGTTCGTGCGGCTCGCTACCGTCACGGCGGTGGACTGGTATCCGCTCGAGCCGCGATTCGAGGTCGTCTACCACCTGCACTCGCTCGACCGCAACGAGCGGCTGCGGTTGAAGTGCCGCGTGAGCGGCGAAAGTGCGGAGATCGATAGCGTCACGCCGATCTGGAAGGGCGCCGACTGGTATGAGCGCGAGGTCTTCGACCTGTTCGGGATCAACTTCCGCAACCACCCCGACATGACCCGCATCATGATGCCCGACGGCTGGGAGGGACATCCTCTGCGGAAGGACTACCCGGTACACGGCCACAAGTACAGCTATAAGGACGAGTAGGAAGCTATGAGCGACCAGGGGATCAACCCAACATCGGCCACTCTCGAGGCGCAGGAGTCCGCCACCGAAGGCGTCACCCGCAGGATGACCCTCAACATGGGCCCGCAGCACCCGTCCACGCACGGCGTGCTTCGCGTGGTCCTGGAACTCGACGGCGAGACGATCACGAAGTCCCGGCCCGACATCGGCTTCCTCCACACGGGCATCGAGAAACAGTTCGAAGCCCGGACCTGGCAGCAGGCCGTTACCCTCACCGACCGCGTCGACTATCTCGCCAACCTCTCCAACAATCTCTGCTACGCGCTGGCCGTCGAAAAGCTCCTGCAACTGGAGATCCCGCCGAAGGGGCAGTGGCTGCGGGTCATGCTCGCGGAACTGGCGCGGATCAACAGCCACCTGGTGTGGCTTGGAACCCACGCGCTCGACCTGGGCGCGATGACGGTCTTCTTTTACTGCTTTCGTGAGCGCGAGGACCTTCTCCGGATCTTCGAGATGTTTTCCGGGCAGCGCCTGATGACCAGCTACATCCGGCCGGGCGGACTGGCTCTGGAGCCGCCGCGCGGCTGGGAGAAGGCTGTCAGCAAGTTTATCCGCGCATTCCCGTCGAAGGTCGATGAGTACGAAAATCTTCTGAACAGGAATCCGATTTTTCTGCAGCGAACGCAGGGTGTCGGGTTCCTACCGCTTGAGGAGCTTCTGGATCTCGGGGCCACCGGTCCGATGATCCGGGCGGCTGGCGTGCCGTGGGACATCCGCAAGTCCGAGCCGTACTCAAGCTACGAGAAGTTCGATTTTGAAGTGCCGGTCCGGACCGAGAACGACGTTTTCGCCCGGTATCGGGTCCGGATGGAAGAGCTGCGTCAGAGCGCCCGCATCGTCGTCCAGGCGATGGAGGGGATGCCGGAAGGGCCGTTCCAGGCCGATGCGCCGAAGATCGTATTGCCGGAGCGCGAGAAGATGAAGACCCAGATGGAGGCGCTCATCTATCACTTCAAGATCGTCACGGAAGGCTATTCGGTGCCGGCCGGAGAGGTCTACCAGGTGATCGAGGCGCCACGGGGCGAAATCGGCTACTACATCGTCAGCGACGGGACCAGCAGGCCATATCGGGTCCACATGCGCACCCCGAGTTTCGGCAACCTGCAAACGCTGGCGCCTATGATCGAAGGAAAGCTGATCGCGGACACCATTTCGGCGATGGGCAGCATGGATTTTGTGCTCGGCGACGTCGATCGTTAGACGCGCCGGCCAAGGATTGGAATTGGATATGAAGTTTTCTCCGCAACTGGAAGAGAAGTTCGCCAAGATTCTGACGTACTACCCGCCGGGACGGCAGCGCGCCGCCCTGATCCCCATGCTCATGTTTGCGCAGGACGAGATCGGCTCCATCACGCCGGAGCTGGTCAACGAACTCGCCGGGCGGCTTGGCATCACGCAGCTGCAGGTGGACGAGGTGGTCGGCTACTATTCGATGCTGCACAAGAAGCCCATGGGCAAGTATCATGTGCAGATCTGCACCAACATCAGTTGCATGCTGGTAGGCGGCGCCGAGCTGTACGAGCACGCCTGCCAGAAGCTGGGGATCGGCCACAGGGAAGTGGCGCAGGACGGACAGTTTTCGCTCGAAGAGGTCGAGTGCATGGGGGCCTGCTCCTGGGCGCCGGCCATTCAGATCGGCTACGACTTCCACCACCACGTCACCCCCGAAAAGTTCGATCAACTGATCGACAGTCTGCGGAAAATTCAGTAGAAAGCCATGCTCTATAACGAACCCAGTCCGCTGGAAGTAAAGATACTGACCCGCCGGTTCGAGCTTCCGAACTCGGCGTCGATCGATACCTATCTGGCAACCGACGGCTACAAGGCGCTGAAGAAGGCGCTTGAAATGAAGCCGGAAGAGATCATCGAGGAAGTGAAGGTCTCGAATCTTCGCGGACGAGGGGGCGCCGGCTTCCCGACGGGGATGAAGTGGGGCTTCGTTCCGCGCAACTCCCCGAAGCCGAAGTATATTGTGGTCAACGCCGACGAGAGCGAGCCGGGCACGTGCAAGGACCGGCTGCTGATCGAAAACGATCCCCACCAGCTCATCGAAGGTATTCTTATCGCTGCCCTTGCGGTGGATGCGCACAAGGGGTGGATTTACATCCGCGGCGAATACCGTTACCTGATCGATATCATGGACCGGGCGATCGAGGAGGCGTACAAGAACGGCTATCTCGGCAAAGGCATCCTTGGGACGAGTTTCGATTTCGATCTCCACACGCACACGGGCGCGGGCGCCTATGAGTGCGGCGAGGAATCGGCGCTGCTCGAATCACTCGAAGGCAAGCGCGGGGTGCCGCGCATCCGCCCCCCATTCCCGGCCGTGTCGGGCGCATTCCAGTGCCCGACGATTCTGAACAACGTCGAGACCTTCTGCGCCGTTCCGCCGATCATTCTGAACGGCGGCCAGGCCTTCGCCGATCTTGGGACTCCGAAGAACGGCGGCACGCGGCTGTTCTGCCTGTCCGGCCACATCAACAAGCCGGGCGTCTATGAGCTGCCCATGGGTTTTAACCTGCTGCGGATGATCAACGAGGTCGGCGGCGGGATGCGCAACGGTAAGAAGCTGAAGGCAGTGATTCCGGGCGGCTCCTCCTGCCCGGTACTCAAGGCCGACGAATGCGACCTGCCGATGGACTTCGACTCGGTCGCCAAGGCCAAGAGCATGCTCGGCTCGGGCGGCGTGGTCATCATGGACGAGGACACGGACATGGTGAAGGCTATGCTCCGGATCATGCGCTTCTACCAGCATGAGAGCTGCGGCTGGTGCATCCCGTGCCGGGAAGGCACGACGTGGCTGAAGAAGCTCCTCTCGCGCGTGGATGAGGGCATGGCGGCCCATAGCGACATCGATCTAATCGGAGATCTCGCGAAGAATATGCTGGGCCGCACGTTCTGCCCGCTGGGGGACGCGGCCGCGATGCCGACGATTTCCTTCATTGAGAAGTTCCGCGAGGAGTTCGAGGCGAAGCTGGCGGTGTCGGCGCAGGCGGCCGGCGCCGGTCAGTTTACGGTGGTGGGCTGAGACCCGCCGAGGTAAGGGAATCTGGAATGGCTGATCTCATTAACCTGACAATTGACGGCAAGCCTGTACAGGCCCCGGCGGGGATGCTGGTGATCGACGCCGCCAAGACGGTGGGCATCGAAATTCCTGCGTTCTGCTACTACGAGGGCCTGTCGCTGCAGGCCGCCTGCCGGATGTGCCTCGTCGAGGTCGAAAAGGCTCCGAAACTGCTGGCCGGTTGCACGTTGCCGGTGGCCGAGGGCATGGTCGTCAAGACCGAAACGCCGGCAGTGGTGCAGGCGCGCAAGTCCACGCTCGAGTTTTTGCTGACCAACCACCCGCTTGATTGTCCGGTCTGCGACAAGGGCGGCGAGTGCGAACTGCAGGACATGGTCTTTCGCTACGGCGCCGGGGAGAGCCGCTTCACCGACGTCAAGCATCACGTCGACGAGAAGCAGTGGTCGCCGGTGGTCTACTTCGATGCGCCGCGCTGCATCCTCTGCTACCGCTGCGTCCGAATCTGCGATGAGGGTATGGGCGTCGGTGCGCTCGGCGTCGTGAATCGTGGCGTTGTCTCCGAGATTGCACCAAGCCACGGCGATCACCTGGAATGCGACGAGTGCGGCGCCTGTATCGACATCTGCCCGGTCGGCGCGTTGACCAGCGGCATTTACCGATACCAGACGCGGCCCTGGGAGATGCAGCACGTCGGCACGATCTGCACGCACTGCTCAAACGGCTGCAAGACGACGCTGGGCGTGCGCAACGGCGAGATCATCCGCGGCAACAACCGCGACCGCTCCGGCATCAACGGCGAGTTCCTCTGCGTGAAGGGGCGGTACGCGTTCGACTTCACCGACCATCCGGAGCGGCTTCAGTCGCCGCTGATGCGGATCGACGGAAAGCTCGAGCCGGTCTCCTGGTCGAAGGCACTTGAAGCGGTGGCGGTGAAGTTCAGCGAGGTGAAGGCCCGCAACGGCCGCTTCGGCGTGATCGGCTCGAACCGCACGACCAACGAAGAGAATTACTACTTACAGAAGTTTGCGCGTCAAGGGCTGGAGACCAACAACATCGACCATCACCGGACGGGCGATGTTGTGACGCTGCTCGATGCGCTGAGCGGCCGCACCGGCAAGCTCGCGACGGTGGCGGATCTGTATACGGCCAAGTCCGCGCTGGTGATCGCAAGCGACCTGGCACAGCAGCATCCGCTGCTCGCCTATCAGTTGCGCGCCAACTGGCGGCATCATCAGGCCAATGTCTACGCCGTGACGCCGGGGCCGGTCCGCGAGGACAAGTACGCGGCCCGCAGCGTGCGCGTGGAGGGCGGCCAGGAATTGGCCGCCGTCGAATCGCTGCGCGAGGAGCTGAAGGCCAACGGCGACCTGGTGATCCTGTTCGGCGACGCGATCAAAGGCGACGCGGTGCGGAAGCTGGTCGAGTTCGGCGAATCACTCGGGATTCCGGTCAAATATGTCTGCCTGGTGGACTACTCGAACTCGCGGGGCGCTATCGACATGGGGCTGACGCCGGAGCTTCTGCCGGGATTCCGGCCGGCTTCGGAGGCCGGACTTCCGCAGGGCCTGACGGTCGACGAGATGCTGGCGGCGCAGGACCTGGATGTCCTCTGGGTGGTCGGGGCGAATCCGCTCGAAGGGGGCCGGGCGCTCGGCTCTGAGAACGCTTTCGTCGTAGTGCAGGAGATGTTCCTCACCGAGACGGCCCAGCGTGCGGATGTGGTTTTCCCGGCGGCCTCGGCCTATGAGAAGAATGGCACCGTGACGAACCTCACCGGCGAGGTGCAGCGGTTGAAGGCCGCGGCCAAGACGATGGGGACCAAAAGCGATCTGGAAATCTTCGGCCTGCTCGCCAAAGAGATGGGGCTGAATTTGGGGATCTGGACCCCGGATGCGGTCTTCGAGGAGATCCGCAAAACAGTTCACGGGTATAATATCCCTTTGCCAGTCATCGCCACCGGGGGAGCCGCGCAAACCGCTCCGGTCAATGGGCGCGTCCCGGTCGCTGCGCGTCCGGATCTGATCCGGTCGTCCGGCGACACACTGTTCACTTCCGGGTCGCTGGGGCGGTACTCGAAGATTCTGAATTCTGTGCTGGAGGCTCCGGGCCAGTTGTATAAGCCCTGACGAGCGCCGGAAGTCCGCGGTTAAGACGGTTGGATCGAAATCGGAATGAACTTCTTTATCCTTAGTCTGGTGAAGGCCGGTGTGATCGCCTTCGTCCTGCTCACGACGCTGGCCTATCTGCAGTGGATTGAGCGCAAGGTTCTCGCGCACATCCAGTTGCGTATGGGTCCGTACCGGGTCGGGCCGCACGGCCTGCTCCAACCCCTGGCGGACGTGATCAAGCTGATCACCAAAGAAGACCTGGTCCCGCCGCACGTCAACAAGTTCTTCTACATCCTTGCCCCGTTTATTGCAGTCTCCCTCGCGCTGCTGTCGATTTCGGTGATCCCGTTCGGTCCGCAGATCGAGGTTTTCGGGATCGAGACCTACATGCAGCTCACGGACCTGAACATCGGGCTCCTGGTGATTCTGGCGATCTCGTCGATGGGCGTGTACGCGGTGGCGCTGGGCGGATGGGCCTCGAACAGCAAATACGCGCTGCTCGGCGGGTTGCGCAGCTCGGCTCAGATGATCAGCTACGAGATCCCGATGGCGCTGGCGCTGGCCGCGCCGCTGCTGCTGGCCAATACGCTGAGCCTCCGCGAACTGTCGGATGCGCAGATGGGCTACTACTTCGGATTCATCCCGAAGTGGCACATCTTCCAAATGCCCTTCCCGCAGGTCTTCAGCTTTCTGCTGTTCCTGATCGCCGCCTTCGCCGAGACCAACCGCGTTCCCTTCGATCTCCCCGAAGCGGAGAACGAGCTGGTTGCAGGCTTCCATACCGAGTACAGCAGCATGAAATTCGCCCTGTTCTTCATGGCCGAATACGCCAACATGGTGACGGTCACGGCGGTGGCGACGCTGTTGTTCCTGGGCGGCTGGCATCCGATCTTCCCGGCGGAATACGGCTCCAGCTTCATTCCGTCGCTGCTGTTTCTGGGCGCCGGGGCCGTGGCGATGTACCACGGTCTGAACCCGGCGCGGCCGCGCGACCGGTACACGCTGCCGGCGTTCGGCGTGATCATGTTCGGGCTGGCGGGCATCTTTCTGGTCCCGCTGTTGCAGAGCATCCTGATTCCGCTATTCTGGTTCGCCGCCAAGACCGGGGCGCTGCTGTTCCTCTTCATCTGGATCCGTGGGACGCTCCCCCGCTTCCGCTATGACCAGTTGATGCGCTTCGCCTGGAGCTTCATGTTCCCGGTGGCGATTCTGAACCTCATGGTTACGGCATTCTTTGTGGCGGTCTTCGACTAACAATGGACGTCATTCTGTTCCTCACGTTTGCAACGATCGCGGTACTGTGCGCGATTAACCTCGTGGTGCAGACGCACCCGATCACTAGCGCTCTTTCGCTGATCGGCGTCATGGGGTCGCTCGCCGTTCTCTACCTTCTGCTCGGTGGGGAGTTCATCGCCGCGGTGCAACTCATCGTCTACGCGGGCGCCATCATGGTGCTGTTCGTCTTCGTCATCATGCTGTTGAACGCGGGCGCCGAAAGGCGCGGCAACCGCTCGCTGATGGCGACGCTGTTCGGCATCCCCGCTCTGGCCGGTTTCCTCGCGGTGGTGGCCTACTCCATCCAGCGCGCGCTGCCGCCCTCCGAACCGGTCTTCTTCGGCGGCTTCACCCAAGGGTCCGCGCAGGACATCGGCCGCGTGCTGTTCACGCAGTACCTCCTGCCATTTGAAATCACCTCGGTGCTGATCCTGATCGCCATTATCGGCGCGATGGTTCTGGCCCGGAAGGAGCTCGACTGATGCTTCCTATGCTCCCGACGACCGTACCGCTTTCGTGGTACCTCATCCTGAGCGCGATTCTGTTTTCGCTCGGTGTGGCGGGCTTTCTGTTCCGCCGCAACATCATTACGGTGTTCATGTCCATCGAGCTCATGCTCAACGCCGTAAACCTGAGCTTTATCAGCTTCTCCTATCAGCTCAAGCAGGTGGACGGGCACATCTTCTCGTTTTTCGTCATGGTGGTCGCCGCGGCCGAAGCCGCCGTCGGACTCGCCATTATTCTCACGGTTTTCAAGAATCGTTTGACACTGCAGATCGACGACGTGAGTTCGATGAAGTATTAAAGCGATGCATCATCTCTGGCTCATTCCAACATTTCCGCTGGTGGGCGCCGCGATCAACGGCCTGTTCTGCCGCCGCGCTCCGAAGTCCATCGTGAACACGGTGGCGATCGGCTCCGTCCTGCTCTCCTTCCTCTGGGTGCTGAACGTCCTGAACGCGCTGATGCCTCTGGAGTCGGCGCACGTGGAGCGCTACTTCACCTGGTTCCAGAGCGGGACATTCCATGTCGGATTCGACCTTGCGGTCGACCGGCTCACGGCCGTAATGCTCCTGGTAGTGACGGGAGTCGGGCTGCTCATTCACATCTACGCGACCGGGTACATGGCGCATGAGGACGGCTACTATCGCTTCTTCAGCTACCTGAACCTGTTCATGTTCTTCATGCTGATCCTGGTGCTCGGCGCCAACTTCCTGGTGCTGTTCGTCGGCTGGGAAGGCGTGGGCTTGTGCAGCTACCTGCTGATCGGGTTCTACTTCCTCAAGAAGAGCGCGGGCGACGCCGGCAAGAAGGCGTTCATCGTCAACCGGATTGGCGACTTCGGCTTCGCCCTGGCGATGTTCCTGATCGTCATCACTTTCGGCACGCTCGACTTCGGCGAGGTCTTCGCGCAGGCCGGTCCGATGCCTGTCGAGCAGACCGCCGGGGTCCTGACGGCGATCTGCCTGCTGCTTCTGCTCGGCGCGACCGGCAAGTCGGCGCAGGTTCCGCTCTACACATGGCTTCCGGACGCTATGGAAGGTCCGACTCCCGTCTCGGCCCTGATTCACGCCGCGACGATGGTGACGGCGGGCGTCTACATGGTGGCGCGCTCCTCGGTCCTGTTCCTCCATGCGCCGATCGCGATGGATACGGTGGCGGTGATCGGCCTGCTCACGGCGGTGCTGGCAGCCACGATCGGCCTCGCGCAGAACGACATTAAGAAGGTCTTCGCCTACTCGACGGTTTCGCAGCTCGGATACATGTTCGTGGCGCTCGGCGTCGGGGCTTTCTCGGCGGGCATCTTCCACGTGGTCACGCACGCCTTCTTCAAGGCGCTGCTGTTCCTAGGAGCCGGGAGCGTGATTCACGCGCTCGAAGGCGAACAGGACATGCGGCACATGGGTGGACTTCGGTCGAAGATTCCCGTCACATTCGCAACGATCTTTTGCGCCGCGGTGGCGATCGCGGGCGTCCCGCCGTTCTCGGGCTTCCATAGCAAGGACGAAATCCTGCTGGCGGCACACCATCATGCGCCCTGGATGTTCTGGGTCGGGGTGGTGACGGCGGGCATGACCGCCTTCTACGTCTTCCGCGCGGTCTTCATGACGTTTTTCGGCAGCTATCGCGGGCATCATCACCCGCATGAGTCGCCGGCCATCATGACGGTGCCGCTCGGAGTTCTGGCGCTGCTGTCTCTCGGCGGCGGGTACATTCGCGTGCCCGATTTTCTGGCGCCGCTGTTCCCCGTCCAGAACGTCGCGCACGATTCGACGCTGGTTGCGATCTCGGTTGGGGCCGGACTGATCGGCATTTCGCTGGCATACGTGATGTACGTGGTTTCACCGGGACTGCCGGATTCGATCGCGAACACGCTCGGCGGGCTGTACAGGTTGGTCCACAACAAATACTACGTGGATGAGGTCTATGACGCCGCAATCGTCCACCCGATTCGCGACGGGTCGAAAACGATCTTGTGGAAGGGTGTGGACAGCGGCATCATCGACGGCACGGTGAACGGCGTGGGAAGCCGCTCGCGCGGGATCGGCGGAGTCCTCCGCTACCTGCAGGCCGGCAACATCCGGAGCTATGCGACCTGGGTGGTGGTCGGCTCGGTCATCGTCCTGCTGGCGATGGGTGTGACGGGAGGTGTACGCTAATGCTTCTCAATCTGGTTCTGTTCCTCCCGCTGGCCGGCTTCCTGCTTTTGCTGCTCCTCCCACGGCACAGCACGGGCACGATCAAGAACGCCTGCCTGGCGATTACGCTGATCGTGTTCCTAGTCTCTCTCGGGTTGATCGGCACGGTGCGCGAGAACCCAACGGTCATGTCCTTCGTGACCGATCGTCCGTGGATCGACACGCCGCAGATCCGGTATCACATCGGCCTCGACGGGCTGAGCCTGTGGCTCGTGATCCTGTCGACGCTACTGACGCCGATCGCGGTGCTGGTCTCCTGGAAGTACATTACCAACCGCGTCAAAGAGTTCTTCGCCTTCCTGCTGCTGCTTGAGTTCGGGCTGATCGGTGTCTTCATTGCGCTCGACCTTTTCCTGTTCTACGTGTTCTGGGAGGTCTGCCTGGTGCCGATGTACTTCCTGATCGGTATCTGGGGACATGACCGGCGAATCTACGCTGCCGTCAAGTTCTTCCTGTACACGATGGCCGGGTCGGTCCTGATGCTGGCCGCGATCATCTACCTGTACAACAAGGGCGGCACGTTCGACTATCCGGTGCTGCTCGAGATGCTCCGCAGCGGCCGCCTGGCCCTGAGCTCGACCGAACAGTTCTACCTTTTCCTGGCCTTCTTCTTCGCCTTCGCGATCAAGGTGCCGCTGTTCCCGTTCCATACGTGGCTGCCGGATGCGCACGGCGAGGCCCCGACGGCCGGGTCCGTCATGCTGGCCTCGGTGATGCTGAAGATGGGGACCTACGGCCTGGTTCGATTCTGCCTGCCGATGTTCCCCGGCGCGGCGCGGCAGAACGCGGACTGGATCATTGCGCTCGCGATTATCGGGATCATCTACGGGGCGCTGGTCGCCCTTGTGCAGCCGAATATCAAGCGTCTGGTCGCCTACTCTTCGGTGAGCCACCTCGGCTTCGTTGTCCTGGGCATCTTTTCGTTCAACCAGCTTGCCCTCGACGGCGCGGTCTACCAGATGCTGAACCATGGCATCTCGACCGGCGCTCTCTTCATGCTGGTCGGCTACCTCTATGAGCGCAGGCACTCGCTTGAGATCTCCGACTTCGGCGGGGTGGCGACGCGCGCACCGAAGCTGGCCGCGGTCTTCCTTCTGACCACGCTGGCAAGCATCGGGCTGCCGCTGCTGAACAACTTTATCGGGGAATTCCTGGTGTTGCAGGGCGCTGCCCAGGTAAACTTCACGTGGGCGATCTTTGCGGCTATCGGCGTGATTCTCTCGGCCTGCTATATGCTCTGGATGTACCAGCGCACGTTTTTGGGCGAGCCCTCCGAAGAGGTTGCGCACCACATGAGCGACATGGACCGCCGCGAGTGGGCGGCCATCCTGCCGCTGGTGGTGCTGATGATCTGGATGGGAACCCTCACCCAGTCGTTTCTGCCGCCGATCAGCGCTTCAAACGCTCAGACCCTGGAACAGACCAAAACCAACGTGGAATTTCAGGTGAATGCAAATCCCTCCGTCCTGGCGCGGGTGAAGGAGTTATTCGATGCCCGCTAACTTTACACTGACCGCAGTAGAAGTGCTGCGCATTCTGCCGGAGATTATCCTCTCGCTCGTCGGAACCATGGTGATGGTCGGCGAGGCGACGATGGGAGAACGCGGCCGGACACTGCTTCGCACCTTGACGATCGGAGGCCTTGTGGCCGCGCTGTTCGGCGCCATCATCGCTTACGGTTCTCCCGGCCTTGCGTTCAGTGAACTCGTCATCGTGGACGGATTTGCGACGTTCTTCCGTATACTCGTCATCGCGGTGGGCATTCTCACGGTGCTGTCGTCCTATCAGTACTTCCGCCGCGAGCAGCATGAGAACGGCGAGTTTTATGCCCTGCTCCTGTTCTCAATCGTCGGCCAGTCCGTCATGGTTTCGGCCCATGAGCTGATCATGGTCTTTATCGGACTGGAGATTTCTTCGATCGCCACCTACGTGATGGCAGGCTATCTCCGGGATGACAGGCGGAACAACGAATCGGCGCTGAAGTACTTCCTGCTCGGCTCCTTCGCGACGGCCTTTCTGCTCTATGGCATCGCCTGGATCTACGGTCTGGCGGGTTCGACCAACCTGACCGAGATCCGCGGCATCCTCATGAACACCGCCACGGCGCCTCCGGCGCTGCTGACCGGCATGGCGGCGGCCCTGATGTTCGTCGGCTTCGCGTTCAAGGTTTCGGCCGCTCCGTTCCAGGCGTGGGCTCCGGACGTCTACCAGGGCGCACCGGCGCCGGTGAGCGCCTTCATGTCGGCCGCTCCCAAGGCTGCAGCCTTCGCGATTCTGCTTCGCGTCTTCGGCGGAGCGCTCCAGCCGGTCAGCGAGACCTGGGAGCCGATCATCTGGACTTCGGCGCTCCTGACGATGATCATCGGGAACTTCGCGGCGCTGCAGCAGACTAACATCAAGCGCCTGCTGGCCTATAGCTCGATCGCGCACGCCGGCTACGTCCTGGTCGCAGTAACCAGCAATACCGAGATCGGCACCGCGGCCGCAATGTTCTACCTGGCCGCCTATTCGTTCATGAACATCGGGGCCTTCGCCGTCGTGACGCACATGGCGCGAGGGGCCGAAAAGTACGTGCAGATCGACGACTACGCCGGACTCGCCGCCAAGCAGCCCGGGACCGCGGCCTTCCTGTCCATCTTCCTGCTGTCGCTGATCGGCGTGCCGCTTACGGCGGGTTTCTTCGGGAAGTTTTACATCTTCAAGGCGGCGCTCGATGCGAACCTGGTGTGGCTGACGGTGCTTGGACTGCTCAATAGCGCGGTGGCGGCCTACTACTACCTGCGTCTGCTCGTTGTAATGTACATGAACGAGCCCGGTGAAGCCGCGGCGACTGTGCCGGCGCTCACCGGCGGCCTCAGGATGACTCTCTGGGTTACTGCGGCCGCGACCCTGATTCTCGGCATCTTCCCCTCGCTCGTCCTGAACTTCGCGGGGAGCTCGACGTCACTTCTCAAATAGCTGGAGGGCAGCCGGCCTGCCCTCTCCGCTTCAGAAGTGCCGCCGCAGCTCCTTAAAGTTGTCTACGATCAGAAGCTTCCCTTGCACTCCATCGCAGCAGATATCCTGTTTCTCAAGCACCCAGGTGTGCGCGTGAGGAACGAAGGCCGCGTTGAGGCCCACGCGTAAGGCCGGGTTGATGTCGGACTTGGGAGAGTTGCCGATCATCCAGCCGTTCTGAGGCGGGATGGATCGCTCGGCGATGAGCCAGCGATAGGAGTCCGGGTCCTTCTCCTTCACGATCGCGGTGTGATTAAAGTAGCAGCCCAGGCCGGAACGGTCGATCTTGAGCTTCTGCTCCTCCGGATGCCCCTTGGTAAACAGATTCAGATCATAGCGCAGCGCCAGGTATTCAAGCGTCTCCGGCACGCCGTCTATAATCTCGACCGGCTGCTCCATAATGCGGAATGCAAAGGACATGACGATCTCGAGATCGTCGTTGCGAATTTCGCGCTCGGCCAGCCGTTCGTAGCATTGTTTCAGGTTGCGGCCGAAATTCTTCGAACCGTAGCCGTGGACCTTGGAGTTGGCCAGTTCAATCTCGTCGAGAATGGTGCGGATCTCCTGGGGCGTCATCGAGGAATGCGAGAGGAACTCGCAGAACTCGTCGAAGGCGCGTTCGAAGTAAATGTTGTTCTCCCAGAGGGTATCGTCCGCATCAATGATCAGATGTTCGCGCATTGCCGTCGATCTATAGTTTGACGCCGTGCCGCCCGTGGCCGTTGCGCGGGGCGACGCGCTTCACCTGCTCGATGGCGGCGCGCCGCGCCAGAACCAGGGGCAGATATTCGGCAAGCCGCTCCATGCGTTCGCTCTCGGACCGGCTGCGCAGCAGGGCCTGCCGGAAGTCGAGCTCTTCGATCGCCTGTGAGAGCTGAAAGCTGAGCTGCGGGTCAAGCGCCTCCGCCTCGGGAAGGCTGTTGTCGACGGCGCGGATCGCATGATACACCTCCAGGGCCCGCTGCCGGATCTCCGGCGAAGGCGCCCCGGACTCTTCGTCGTCGAAGAACTGTACGCGGGCGCGCAGGCATGGCTGTTCCTCGTTCACCTGGAGGATCTCGAAGCGCCGCCGGCCTCGCGTCACTATGTCGAAACGGCCGTCGGGGTAGCGCTGCGTCACCTCCTCCACCGTGGCGGTGCAGCCAACGTTGTGAATACCCTTCTCGGCCGCCAGTACGACGCCGAACTCCGAACGCTCGCGGATCGCGGCTTCGATCATTGACTTATAGCGTTCCTCGAAGATATGAAGAGGCAGGGACGTACGGGGGAACAGCACCACCGAGAGTGGGAACAGCGGCAGCAGCTCCTCCTGCATGTTAACATTATGGCTTCCCGGACTTACCCTGGGCAATTTCAATCCCATGCGAATCGCTGGCAAAGTTGTCGTCTTAACGGGCGGCTCGGAGGGAATCGGCGCGGCCTGCGCGGCGGCCTTCCGGTCGAAAGGAGCGCACCTGGTCCTCACGGCGCGCAACCGGGAGAAGCTGGAAGCCGTGGGCGGCGCCGACGCACTCATCGTTCCCGGCGACATCAAAGACCCGGCGACGCGGGTGCGGATCGTCGATGAGGCTCTGGCGCGCCATGGCCGCATTGACGTCCTCATCAACAACGCGGGCGTGGGCATGTATTCGCCGTCGTGGCGGGCGCCGATGGATTCGGTTCGCGACATGTTCGAGCTGAACGTATTCAGCCTGCTCGAGCTGACCCAGCTTGTGGTTCCACGGATGCGCGAGCAGCGAGGCGGCATGATTGTCAACCTCAGCTCGATCGCCGGGAAGGTGCCGCTGCCCTGGTTTACCGCCTATTCGGCGTCGAAATATGCGCTCTGCGCCCTGAGCGACGGCCTCCGCATGGAGCTCAAGGACGACAACATCCGGGTGATGACGGTCTGCCCCGGCTACGTCCGCACGGGCTTTCAGCGCAACGTGCTCGCCGGGGAGCCGCCGGAGCGGGTCTGGCGCGCGCGCCGCTTTGCCATCACGGCAGAGCACTGCGCGCAGGCGATCCTCCGGGGCATCGAAAACGAGAGCCGCACCATCGTCACGCCGCGCATCGGATGGGTGCTGATTGCGATGCAGCGGCTCTTCCCCCAGCTGGTCGAATGGCAGCTTCGCCGGTACTACAACGGGCTGGACAGGAAGGGACTGAATCTCCCGGAATGAACGCGAAGCTGAAGCGGACGCCCGCCATCGTTCTGGTCGGCTTCATGGGCTCGGGAAAGTCAACGGTTGGAAAACGCCTGGCGGCGAAGCTCGGCTGGGAGTTCTGCGACATCGACGAAGAGATCGAGCGCGAGCAGGGAATGACGATCAGCGCGATCTTCGAAAAGCAGGGCGAGCCGGCCTTCCGGGCGATCGAAGCCGAGGCGATCCGCAAGCGGGTGCAGGCCCTTGGCGAGGGCCGCCCCACCGTGGTCGCACTCGGGGGAGGCGCGTTCGTACAGCCCGGCAATGCGGAGTTCCTGCTTGAAAACACCGTGACCGTCTGGCTCGACATCCCGATCGAGATCATGCGCAGCCGCGTCGAGGGGCACTCGCACCGTCCGCTCGCGTGCGATCCGAAGCGCTTCGAGGAACTCTACCACGCACGACGCCCGGCTTATGCCCGCGCCGAGTACCGGGTCGCGGCTACCAGTTCCGATCAGGCGGTGGAAGCCATCCTCGCCCTGCCAATCTTCTAAACTACTCGTAATGGCACACATACTTCGCAAACACGCCATGGCCATCTTCCGGGCCGCGCTGAAAGCGGCTG
Organism: Bryobacteraceae bacterium; assembly: GCA_046289265.1. GTDB lineage: Bacteria > Acidobacteriota > Terriglobia > Bryobacterales > Bryobacteraceae > JBKBWD01. The sequence continues at coordinate 123,993 of JBKBWD010000003.1, forward strand.
ATCCGGTGGAGGCCATCCTGCGCAACGTTAAGGTCCGGCGTGAAGTTCTTTCGGTCGGACGTCGGCGATACCGCCTCTCCCACTTCGAAAACATCTACGTGATCGGCGCCGGCAAGGCGAGCGCGTCCATGGCGAAAGCGGTTGAGAAGCTATTGGGGCGTCAGGTAACCGGCGGCCTGGTCAACGTCAAGTACGGACACCTGGCGAAGCTGCGCCGCATCGAATTGAACGAGTGCGGCCACCCTGTGCCGGACGACAACGGCGTAAAAGGCGCCGAGCGGATCGCGGAGATCGCGCAGCAGGCAGGCGAGCGCGACCTGGTGGTCTGCCTCATTTCAGGCGGAGGATCGGCGCTGTTGCCCGCGCCGGCGCCCCCGATCACGCTCGAAGAGAAGCAGTTGACGACGAAGCTGCTGCTTAAATCCGGAGCGAACATTCACGAGATCAATGTCGTGCGCAAGCATATCTCGTCGATCAAAGGCGGCCAGCTTGCGCGGCTGGCCTATCCGGCCACCGTGATCGCGCTGCTGCTCTCCGATGTGATCGGCGATGATTTGGATGTGATCGGCTCCGGTCCGACGGCCCCGGACCGCTCGACCTACGCCGACGCCCTGGCGATTCTGCGGAAGTATGGCATCGAAGACGCCGTCCCCGCTGAAGTGATAAAGCGGTTGCAGTGCGGGATCGACGGCGCCGTGCCGGAGACGCCGAAGCCTGACGATCCGGCCTTCGCGCACACCCAAAACCTGGTGGTTGGAAGTAACGAACTGGCCGCCGACGCGGCTCTCACCGAAGCCAGGTCACTCGGTTATAAGAGTATGATTCTCTCGACGCGCATCCAGGGCGAGACCCGCGATGTCGCCGGCGTCCACGCAGCCATCGCGCAGGAAATCGCGCTCTCCAACCGGCCGCTTCTCCCGCCGGCCTGCATTATCACAGGCGGCGAGACAACCGTAACGATAAAGGGAGAGGGCCTGGGCGGCCGTAACCAGGAGTTCGCCCTTGCAGCCGCGCTGGATCTCGACGGGCTCCAGAACGTCCTGGTTCTCAGCGGAGGCACCGACGGAACCGACGGCCCAACCGACGCGGCCGGCGCGATTGCAGACGGCGATACGCTCAAGCGGGCGCGGGAAGCGGGCCTGGACGCCAAGGCGTACCTGGCACGCAACGACTCGTACCACTTCTTCGATGCGCTCGGAGACCTCATCAAGACCGGCCCGACCAACACGAACGTCATGGATATCCGGCTCGTGATGGTGGGCCGCAGTTCGAACGCCCGATAGAGGCTCGCAATGTCGTTCTGGCGTGACGAGGTGATCGAGTACGCGCTTGACCAGGAGACGCTCCGGCACATCCGCGAGCAGATGGAGTGGATCGCTTGCGAGCCGCGCAATCCGAAGCCGTACTACCATCTCGCGATGCTCTACCGCATGCAGTGGAAGCAGGATGAGGCGCTCGGGCTGCTGCTCGAAGCCGTCGCATTGGACGAGGGCTTCGCCGAAGCGCATGTGGCGCTCTCCGAGATGTATGCGGTCCGGGGCGATTATAGGGCCGCATGGCGGCACGCCCGCAGCGCCGCCGCGGCCGGCGATACGCGGGCCGCGGAACTCCTCACGCGCTATTCGGTTGCGGAACCCGCTGAGTGAGGCTCAGCGCGCGGGCATGATCCACTGCGAGTTCGCGACCGAATGCCCGTTCAGAACCGCGGCCTGCTCGAGGACCTTGCGCGCGTACTCGGCCACCGCCCGCACTCCGGCCGCGTACTCCATGTTCGGATTCCGGAAGCCGCCGTTGTAGGCGCCAACGGCCTTCTCGACGTCGCCGTCGAAGCGGTCCAGCAGATCGCGGAATAGAAGCCCGGCATAGGTGGTGAGCACCTCCGGGATTTCGGGTTCGAACTGCAGCTCTTCCGGCGGGCGAAGATGCTCGGGCAGCAGCGAGTAGTCGCGCGTATCTTTCTTGTAGAGGCGGTGGACGTAGCGCAGTGTCTCGCGTGTGATCTGCCAGCGCCCGATCGAATAGTTGTGCACCAGCACCCGGCCCTTCTCGCGCCGCAGGACGATATCGCCCTTCTCGGCGCGCCGTTTCCAGACCGCATGGTTGAGATCGCCTCGCACATCCATGTAGTTGTTCTCCATCGCGCCAATGCCGAGGAAGAAATCGATCGGAAGCGAATAGAACTCGGCGACGGTGATGATGTCGCCTGCCAGCCGGATTGCCTGCTCGCGCGAAAGTACCTCCGGAACGGGTTCCAGCCCCTTGCGCACGCGCCGGTCCGTCTTGGACTTGAATAGAAGAAACTGGGCCAGCGGCGAGTGCAGCGCGTCAGAATCGAGCGCCTCGAGTTTCCGCCGGACAGGCAGAGTGTAGGCGGCCAGAAAGAGTTCGGTGTGGCGCCGCTTCAGGCGGATCTCCGAGGACGGGATCGCGATGATGCCGAAGTCGCCGATGTGGCCGTCGCGCCGCAACTTCATCACGAACGGCACGGCCCGCCGCAGATCGCTTTCAAGCTGGATCAGGACGCGGTACTTCGGACCCTTCGAAAGTCCGGAGGCGGTCAGGTAGACGCGATTCTCGTTAACCGCGCGCAGGCTGCGGACGTACTCGAAGTACAGATAGGCGCGCAGCTCGTCCTCAAAGTGTCCGACATCGGCCAGCACGACGTATCCGGGAACCCCGACCTCGACGCTGCCGGAGCTCATCTCCACCAGCGGCATCGGCTCGTACAGATCCGGGGCGATCGGCCGCGGCCACAATCTGTATGTGAGCCACGCGGTCGCGGCGAGCAGCAGGTAACTGACGACGAGCCCGAACCACCGCACGACAACATTATCCCGCCTTCGGACGCTGCACAGGAGTGCGCCTTGTTGCGGACTCCTGCCTCTCGTGCCACGCTCGGAGAAGGAGGGCTCGCGGCGACCCATGAGAATTCTCGTCATCAATTGCGGTAGTGCATCGCTCAAGTACGACTTGATCGATACGGATGCCGCGAACGCGTCGCTTGAGTCCGGGAGCGTCGAAGCGCTGCACAGGAGCGAACTGATCGAACTGCTTCAGCACATGAGCGCCCGGATCGACGCCGTCGGACACCGTGTGGTGCACGGGGCAGACCGGTTCGTGGAGCCTACCCTCATCGACGAGTACTTCCTGGAGGAACTGGGCGCCGTCAGCGAACTCGCACCGTTACACAACGCCCCCTCGCTCGAATTCATCCGGCTGTCGCGCAAGGTACTGGGCGAAGCGGTTCCGATGGTAGCTGTATTTGACACCGCGTTTCATCGGAACCTGCCGCCCGAGGCCGCCGAGTACGGGATCCCAGCCGGCCTGGCGCGCAAGCACCGCATCCGGCGCTACGGCTTCCACGGCCTGGCGCACCGGTACATGCTGGAGCGCTACTGCGAACTGACGGGCCGGCCCAAAGAGCAGGTCCGGCTGATCACGCTGCAACTTGGCGGCGGCTGCTCCGCCGCGGCGATTCGGAACGGACGCTCGGTGGACACGACGATGGGATTCACCCCGCTTGAAGGGCTGCTCATGGGCACCCGCTGCGGCGACCTCGACCCGGCGATTCCCGGCTATCTCGCGCGCCAGGAGGATGTCCCTGTCGAGGAGGTAGAGCGGTGGCTCAACCATCGCTCCGGCCTGCTGGGTGTCTCGGAAACCTCTAACGACATGCGCCGCCTGCTTGAGGCCGAACAGCGCGGCGACCATCGCGCCGCAACCGCCATCGCGATCTTCTGCTATCGGATTCGCAAAGCGATCGGAGCCTACCTCGCCGCGCTCGGCGGTGCCGACGCTGTTGTGTTCGGCGGCGGAATCGGCGAGAACTCGCCGGAGGTCCGCGAGCGGGTCTGCGGCGGAATGGAGTGGTGCGGCCTGACTCTCGACGGCGTGCGAAACCGCGAGCTTCGCGGGGCCGAAGCGCGCATAAGCTCCGATGCCGCGCGGCTGGAAGCCTGGGTCATTCCCGCCAGGGAGGCCGTCGTGATCGCCGCCGATTCGGCCCGCGTCCTGGCCGGGATTACCGCTCCGGCTTAACCGTCAGGACGCGGCCGGCCTCGCCGCTATCGAAGCGGAGCGGGAAGCTGGTGCCCGCGAGATACGCGCGCCACTGGTCCTTGTAGTTCGGCGAAAGCACATGCCCGGACTGCCCGAGCGTGATGTTCTGCAGCGACTCCTCCCAGTTTCCCGGACTGACCACCATCCGCATCGATGGACCGACCCGGGACGTGGTCTGCTTTACGGTCTCCGATGATCCGCTCATCGGGACGGGCCCGACGACGAAGTACTTGCCCACATACGGCGCCTTCCCGAGAATCGGATGCGGAAGCCGGAGCGTATTGAGCTTGCCGTAGTCCCACTTGCGAAGGTCGCGCCCCTGCATGCGCCGCCCTTCGTCGGCCGCATCGGCGGCGGCCTGGAGAATGGCGGCGTCGTAATCGGAGAACCAGCCGGCGGGACGCTCGCGCAGAATCTTCTCGACCACGGCCGGCGCCATCGAGAACTGATAGGCAATCCCCTTTCCAGGCGAAGCAGCCTCGGCGATGGCCTTGCGCACGTGCTGATAAATCAGGGTTGCCAAAAAGGGAGCGGGCGCGCCCGCGGACATCTGGCCGTCCCACTCACGCAGCAAATGGACGGCCTCCTTCAGCCCCGCATGATTGGTGCCGCTTCGGTCGTAGGCGGCGACCACCTCTCTGGCGAGGAAATGCGAGAAGGCCGAGTAGACGTCGGTCTGAATCCTGAGCATGTCGGCGGGTTTCCAGCCGCTTCGCGATTCCAGCAGCGCTCGGATCTGCCGCGCGCGGTATGGCGAAGCGAAGCTGCCATTGACAGGATAGGGATAGTCCTCCGGGAACGGGTTCTGGTTCGCCGTGACGATAATGCCCGAGGGCGGATTGTAAACGGACGGCAGATCGTCGAACGGGATGTAGCCGTCCCACTGGCGCGCGCCGGAGGAGCCGTCCAGGATGGTGTCGCCGCGCGTCTCCCTGCGGATCGGCAGTTTGCCGGCGACCTGATAGCCTATATTGCCGTCCTCGTCGGCGTAGACGAAATTCTGGGCCGGACCGGGGAAACGCTGGAGTGCGGCGCGGAACTCTTGCCAGCCGCGCGCCTGGTTGATTCCAAGGAATGGGAACTGGAAGTTGCCGGGCTCCATCGCCGTCCATCGCAGCGAGATCGACTGCGGACCCTCGGCGGCGACGACCGCTCCGTTCTGTGTAATCCAGGTGTTGTGCTCGGCCGGGCGCTGCGCCCGCACGGCGATGACGTCGCGCTCGGCTCGCGCCTGCCGGAGCGCGCCCTGGTAGACATAGCGGCCGGTCTGCGGATCGAGCCTCTCGAAGTAGAGGTCCTGCACGTCGAACTGGAGGTTGGTGACGCCCCAGGCGATCCTCTCATTCCGCCCGATGATGACGCACGGAAGCCCTGGGAGCGAGGCGCCCGAAACGTTGAGAGCCGGTGCCTCGATGCGAACCAAATACCAGGTGGACGGCAGGTTGAACTCCAGGTGCGGGTCGTTCGCCAGGATCGGCTTCCCCGAGGCCGTGTGCCGGCCGGAGATCACCCACGCATTCGAGCCGATCTGAATTTCGCGGCCGCTCCGGGCAGGGAAGAGGTAGTTCACCTTTTCCGCCGTGCCGCCGTCCAGCAGGGTGCTCTTCAGCAGGTCGTCGCGCCAGGAATTGGTGAGGCTGCGATACATCTGGAGGCCGGCGAGCATGGAATCGGCGATGGTCCACGGACGCGGCTCGTAGCGGAGGACGGAGAATTCGAGTGGCAGCCGGTTCCGGTGCGTATCGATGAAGTGGTTCACGCCGCGGGCGTAGGCGGCCAGCAGTGCCTTGTCTTTGGCGGGCAGATAGGCGATCTGCTGCTCGGCAAGTCGGCGCAGGCGGTAGCGCCGCATCTCGCGATCCGTCTCGATCATGCTGGCGCCGAGCACTTCGGATAGCTCGCCGGCGGCGTGGCGGCGGATCGCATCCATCTGCCAGAGGCGGTCCTGCGCGGTCGCGTAGCCCTGGAGAAAGATAGCATCTTCGAGGGAGGCGGCCGAGATGTGCGGGATCCCGAGCTTGTCGCGTGCGATACGGCCCTCGGCGCCGATCGGCGCCTCGATCTCGCCTGTCGACGGCAGCGGCCGCCAGGCGAACCAGTAAACCGAGAGGGCGATCCCCAGCACCGCCAGGGCGATAAAGGTGTTTATAAAGCGCAGAATTCCGTTAAGGAACACTATATGGTGATTGTAGCGAAACCGGGGTGCAACCCTTCGAGCGTGTAAATCGGCTATTGTAGAAAGAACAGAGACACGCCCGGCGGACATGGACAGTTACTACGGCTACAGGCTTCTGGTGATGCTGTTCATCATCGGAGTCAATGCGTTCTTCGCTGCGGCGGAGGTTTCGCTCCTTTCGGTACGCCAGTCAAAACTGAAAACACTTGCGGCGGAGGGCCAGGTCGGCGCGCAGGCGGCCCTGAGCCTGCTGGCGAATCCGGAGCGGCTGCTCTCGGTGGTCCAGGTAGGGGTCACGCTGGCGAGCCTCGGGTTAGGCTGGGCCGGCGAAAAGACGCTCTACGGGTTAATTTTCGCCGCTTTCGATCCAATCATCACCCCCCTGACCTCGGCGGTCCTCCACGGCCTGAGCTTCCTGCTTGCGTTTTTGCTGATGACGTACGCTCATGTCGTCATCGGCGAGGTCGTTCCGAAGAACATTGCCTACGACAAGGCAGACCGCCTGGCCGTCATCGTCGCTCCTGCGCTGCTGCTCTTCTATAAACTCGCCGAGCCGCTGGTCTTCCTCATCGAGCGTTCCTCCTCGACGCTCTCGCGCATCATCGGGGTCCGCGGCGACCAGGCCGGGGGCGGGCATTCGACGGAAGAACTCAAGCTGATTATTTCGACCAGCGCCAAGGTCGGACATTTGCGGCACTTCGAGGCGGATGCGGCGCGCCGGCTGCTCGAACTCCAGGACTACGCTGTCCGCGAAATCATGGTGCCGCGCAACGGGATCGTCTCGGTCCCGATCGACGCTAAGCTCGACGAGGTGCTGCACGTGATCACGGAAAGCCAGTATTCGCGCCTGCCCGTCTACGATGGCAAGCCGGAGAACATCGTCGGGCTGGTGCACTACAAGGACCTGCTTCCTGTCTGGCAGGAGCGGCGCCGCTCCAACGCGCGCCGCCGGCCGGTCACGGCCTTCCAGTTAAAACTTTTCGTCCGTAAAGCGCTGGTGGTACCCGAGACCAAGCCGGTGAATCAGTTGATCGATGACTTCCGCAACGGCCGCGAGCATATGGCGATGGTGGTCGATGAGTTCGGAACGATTGTAGGACTCGTCACCATCGAGGATGTTTTCGAGCAGATCTTCGGCGAAATCGAGGACGAGCACGACGAGATCCGCAAGCCGCTTCCTCTGATCGAGGCGCCGGCCTTCGAACTCGACGGCGGCATCAATATCCGGGACCTCGAAATGCACTACGGCATTGAAGTGCCTACCGACGCGGGGTTCGAGACGCTCGCGGGCTTCCTGCTGTATAAGCTTGGCAGGATTCCGGAGGCGGGCGACACCGTCGAGCACGAATCGCTCCGCTTCACCATCGTCCAGATGCAGCGGAATCGCGTGGCGCTGGTCCGCGTAGAGAGGATGACCCCAATTCCCGGTTCCGCGCAGAGCGCGTCAGCCGGTGAGTAGTAACCCTACCGGCCACCCTCCCGATACCAGCGCGAGAGTACCTCCATTGCCGGCTTGCCCCACGGTGTGTGTGAACCGTCGCTCGGTCCACCGAAGCCGTTCGTCCCCACCTTCCACCAAAAGATCCCGTGCAGCCACGGTTTGCGGTAGAAGGCACGGAAAATCGCCTCGTAGCAGCGCGCCTGATCCCGCGGCGAAAGTGCACGCGGCGACTCGTCCCAGGGCTTGCGATGCGGTGCCACCAGGCTCGCGAAGCCCGCTTCGGTGAACAGGACCGGCCGGCGCGCGGCGCGCTGGGCGCGCTCGACCTTGGCGACGACCGTGTCTGTCGAGAGATCGTCCGGGAGCGGGTAGTAGTTGTTGAGTCCTATGAAGTCCAGGGCGTCCCAGAAGCGCAGCGTCTCGAACTCCGGCCCGAAGTTTGCTGCATAGACCAGCGGGCCGGAGTAGATCCCGCGTACACCCGCAATGATGCTGCGCCACTCCGCCTCGTGCGCCGCGAGCCGCGAGAACTCGACCCCGACGCAGAACAGGTCGGCGTCAGCCTTGGCGGCAAGCCGCGCGTGGTGCTCGATGAAGACGCGATAGTGCCGGAACCACTCGCGGCGTCCGCTCGCCTCCGGCAGTTCGATATCGCCGGGGTAGCCGCCGCGCAACCAGATCTGCGGTTTCAACAGGACCTTAAGCCTGAGCTTGTGAGCGGCCGCGCTCATCTCGAGGATTGACGCATCGGACTCCCAGACGTTCCGTCCGCCGAAGCGGACGGATGTGCTTCCCAGGGCCGTAAATCCGTACGGGACCAGGGCGATCGAGTTGACGCCGTAGCCGGGCAGCGACGAAAGCATTGAGAAGGCGCGCGGGGAGCGGTATACGTCGGGCCACTCGGCCGTGAAGTTCACGCCCCGGTGGAAGAAGGTCTGGGGCGCGCCGTGCCGGCCCAGGTAGAGGCTCCGGGCGGCGCCTGCGGCGAAGGCGGCGCCTGCGGCGAGGCTGCCGAGGAAGGTCCGTCTGAGTCGGCCGGTCTCCATGGCTGCGCACTCGGAATCGCCAGGGGAATCGCGACTGCGAGTGTATCATCTTTCACTCCCTCTTCATCCAACGGAATGACAGTGTCGCTACCCCCCGCGGGCGAAGGAGAGATATTTATGATTACTACAACCAAGCGTCCGAACACCGGGCTGAACGAGGAGCAGGCGGACGGAGTCGTCCACATCTTTACTCGGCTTCTGTCGGATGAGGAGCTGCTTTACACAAAGACGAGGAACTATCACTGGAATGTCGTCGGTCCCCGCTTCCACGACCTGCATGAGTTCTTCGAAAAGCAATACGAAGAGCTTGCAAAAATTGTGGACGATGTCGCCGAGCACATCCGCTACCAGGGAGGCCGCGCGCCGGGGACGCTGCGGGAGTTTCTCGATCATGCGCAGTTACGCGAGAAGCCCGGCGACGTGCCGGACGCCGACGGCATGATCCGGAACCTCCGTGACGACCACGAGACGATCATTCGCAATTTACGTCACGACATTCTGCGCTGTGAGGAGCATCGCGCCGCCGACGCGGTGGAGTTCCTGTCGAATCTCATCGTGGACCATCAAAAGATGGCCTGGATGCTTCGTTCTATGCTGGAGAAGGAGAGATAACGGTTTGCGCCGGCCGCCGGGCGATCCGTTCCGCATGAGCGTCGAAGAGCTGATCCAGGAGGTTCGTTCGCGGCTGATCGCCCAGGCCGATCCCGCCTTTCGCGAAGATGCGCGCAAATTATTCCGTGAGCCGGTCGACCCCTACGGAGTTCGATCGTCGCAGCTTGCCGAAGTCGAGCGATATATCTACGGCGTCATCAAGTGCTGGCCTTCGCCGCAGCGCAATCGCTTCTTCAACCTGCTCTGGAAAAGCGGCAAGTTTGAAGAGGCGACCCTCGTCTGCCATGTTTACCGGCGATTCAAGCGCGAGTGTACGGCCTGCGAGTTCGGACTGTTCGAGCGCTGGATCGACCGCTACGTGAACAACTGGGCGCATTGCGACGGTGTCGCCTCCTGGCTGCTGGCTGCCTGCATCGAGAATCAGCCGGAACTGGCCGGTCAACTCGCACGATGGACCTGCTCACCCGATCCATGGAAGCGCCGCGCCGCGGCCGTCGCGTTGCTCCAGGAAGCGAAAAAGGGGCGCCGCACGGAGGTGATTTTCGAAGTTGCCGACCTGCTGATCGCCGACAGCGACGAAATGGTGCAGAAGGGAGTCGGTTGGCTGCTCAAAGAGGCCTACCCGCCCAGGCCGCGCGAAGTCGTCGAATTCCTTTCTGCCCACCGCGAAAGAGCCTCACGCCTGTTGCTGCGGTATGCCGCCGAGAAGATGAGCGCCGAGGACAAAGCGACCGTGCTCGGCTGAAAGCTACGGAATCCCGAGCCGGCCTTCCCGCCGCCGAACCTCCTGTCCCTTCAATCGGCCCAGAAGCTCCCGCATGGACTTCCGCATCACCGGGTGGCGGAAATCCGGCGCAAGCTCCGCCATCGGAGCCAGCACAAAACGCCTTTGATCGAGCCGTGGATGCGGCACACAGAGCTGCGGCGTGTCGATGACAAAACGTCCGAAGAACAGCACGTCGATGTCGATTGGGCGCGGACCCTTGGCGACCTTACGCGTCCGCCCCATCTCCTTCTCGATCGCGACGATCTTCGAGAGTAACTGCATCGGCATCAGCTCCGTCTCGGCCTCGATGACGACGTTCAGAAACCAGGGCTGATCGGCGAGGTCCTGCGGCTCGGTTTCGTAGACCGAGGAGCAGCGCAGGATGCGAATGCCGGCGCCGGCCAGCCGGTCAATGGCGTCCTGGAGGTTCTGCTCGCGGTCGCCGACGTTGCTGCCGAGAGAGAGATAGATCCGCTTGAGAGCCATTCAGAACAGAGGAGGTTGAGCGCCACTGCTGCGCGGGCGCCGGGGAACATTGAAGTACTCGAAGGCGCGCTCGGTGGCGATGCGGCCGCGCGGCGTGCGATCGATGAATCCGAGCTGCATCAGATACGGCTCGTAGACCTCTTCGATCGTGTCGGCCTCCTCGTCGATCGAGGCCGCGATCGTTCCCAGTCCCACCGGACCGCCGCCGTATTTTTCGAGAATCGTCATCATGATCTTCTGGTCGATCTCGTCGAGGCCGAAGCGGTCGACTTCGAGCAGGTCGAGCGCCGTCCGCGCGACCTGGTTGTCGATATGGCCGTTGGCACGAACCTCGGCGTAGTCGCGGACCCGCCGCAGCAGGCGATTGGCAATGCGTGGCGTGCCCCGGCTGCGCCGCGCGATCTCGTCGGAGGCGTCGGCGTCAATGGCGACGCCGAGCAGCCGCGCCGAGCGCGACACGATGCGGGAAAGCTCGGGCGTGTCATAGGGATTCAAGCGCAGGACCAGGCCGAAGCGCGCCCGGAGCGGCGCCGCGAGCAGGCCCTGGCGCGTCGTCGCTCCGACGGCCGTAAAGCGCGGGATCGGTAGCGAGTGCGTCCGTGCGCCCGGACCCGCGCCGATCAGAATGTCCACCCGGAAGTCTTCCAGCGCCGAGTAGAGCATCTCTTCGATATCGGGCAGCAGCCGGTGGATTTCGTCGATGAAGAAGACCTGGCGCGCGCGGACGTTGCTGAGGACCCCGGTGAGGTCAAGCTTCTTCTGTAGAATCGGCCCGGAGGTCTGCTCGAATCCGACATCGAGCTCGGAGGCGATGATGTTGGCGAGCGTTGTCTTGCCCAGCCCCGGCGGGCCGTAGAGCAGCACGTGGTCCATCGCCTCGCCGCGCCGGTTAGCGGCTTCGATCGCAATCGAGAGATTCTCCTTGAGCTTCGCCTGGCCGGTGAAGTCCTTCAGGAGCTTCGGCCGGAGACTGGCCTCAAACTGGAGTTCGTCGTCCTGGGCGGCAGGCGAAACGATTCCCTTCTCGCGCATGAGATTTCAGCTTAACGCACCAGTTCGAGCGCCCGGCGGAATAGGGGCTCGAAGTCGGCAGGCGCGCCTTCGGCCTTGGCCTTCCGAACCGCCGATTCGGCCGCGGCGCGCTGGCACCCGAGGTTGATCAGGGCTGAGAGCACGTCCTCCTCGAGGGCCGTCAGAATCGGCGCGGGCGCCGGCGGAACCGCAGCGGCCGCCGCGCCCGCGCCGTCGAGCTTGTCACGCAGCTCCAGGACCATGCGCTCGGCCGTCTTTTTGCCCACGCCGGGGATTCGCACCAGCCGGCTTACCTCGCCGCTGCGGATGCAGGTTACCAGGTCGTCGACCGGCAGCCCGGATAGGACCGTCGCGGCGAGCTTGGGGCCGATGCCGCCGACCGTGAGAAGCTTCTCGAACAGCGTCTTCTCTTCGACAGTCAGAAAGCCGAATAGCACCAGCGCATCCTCGCGGACGTGCGTGTGGATGCGCAGCCGCACCTCGGCCCCGCAGTCCGGCAGCCGCGAAAAGGTCGAGATCGGAATACTCACGTCATAACCGACCCCGCCCACATCGACGATCACCTGGTTGGGGTGCTTCTCGAGAATCGTTCCCCGTAAATGCGCGATCATAGGAGGAGACCACTATCGTACTATGGCGCGACGTTTGTTCTTCGTGGAGAAGGTGCGCGGAGAAGCCGCGGAGCTGCAGGGCGAGGAGGCCAGACACCTCCGGCGTGTCCTGCGCGCCGAAATCGGCCAGCGCTATGAACTCTCCGACAACCAGAGCCGTTACCTGGCTGAAATCGACTCCTTCGGCAAGGATCTGATCCGCTTCCGCGTGCTCGAGACGCTGCCGGACTGCCCTCCGCCGGTCCGCTTGACCGTACTCATCTCGCTCATCAAGTTCGACCGGCTGGAATGGGTCGTTGAAAAGGGCACCGAACTCGGGGTCGAACGAATCGTTCCGGTTGTTACCGAGCGCAGTGAAAAGGGGCTCGACCGCGCGGCACTGAAGCGTATTGAGCGGTGGCGGCGCATCGTGCTCGAAAGCAGCCAGCAGTGCCGGCGCGTTACGATGCCGCTGGTTGACGAGCCGCTTCGCTTCGCCGACGCGATACAGCAGGAGGCGGGCCATCGCTACTTTCTCGAGGAGCGGCCCGGCGCCGCGCCGCTCTTTGCCGCCCTGCCCGAACCGGACGCGCGCCATGCCGCCGATTCGGTCGCGCTGCTGACCGGACCCGAGGGCGGCTGGACGGATGCGGAGCGGGAAATGGCTTGCCGCAGCGGCTGGACCGCGGTCTCGCTCGGCCGGCAGGTCCTGCGCGCTGAAACCGCGGCGATCGCCGCGCTGGCCGTGCTGTCGAACGCGTGGCTGGCTACATTGCCGGCTCAGCCTGACTAGGCTTCACCGCCGTCACGCGATTGGCGCCATCCACCAAGACTACCCTGGGGCAGTGCTTCGCGACCTCCGCATCGTCCAGCCAACAGAAGGCCGCGATAATCACCGGATCGCCCGGCTGCACACAACGCGCTGCCGCGCCGTTGAGGCCGATCTCGCCCGAACCCTCGGGCGCCGGAATCACGTAGGTTTCGAGACGCCCGCCGGTATTCACGTTCCAGACGTGAACGGCCTCGTGCGGACGCAGGCCGGCCGCGTGAACCAGGGCCGTGTCGATCGAAATGCTGCCTTCATAATCGAGGTCGGATTTCGTCACGGTGGCCCGGTGAATCTTACACTTCAGAACTTTTGTCAGCATCGGGTGGGGTGCAAAGAAGGTTGTCGATCAGTCGGGTCGCACCCATCCAGAGCGCGCCGGCTACGCGCACGGGGCCGCTGATCCGCTCTACCGGCTGCATCTCCTCCGGGTCGACTACCTCAAAATATTCCAAACGTGCGTCCGGCGCGCCGGTCACCATCGCCTCGGCTTCGCGCCGCAGGCGGGCGGGATCCGCCTCGCCCTCGCGGATCAGGTCCGAGGCGCGGCGCAGGGCGCGGTAGAGCACGAGCGCGTTCTGGCGCTGCTCCGGCGTGAGCCGGCGGTTCCGCGAGCTCAGCGCGAGGCCGTCCGGCTCGCGCACCGTCGGGACTTCGACGATCTCGACGGGAACGTTCAGGTCCCGCACCATGCGCCGGATGATCGCGAGCTGCTGCGCGTCTTTTTCGCCGAAGCATGCGATGTCCGGCTGCGTGAGATGGAACAGCTTCAGCACGACCGTGGCGACGCCGCGGAAGTGACCGGCGCGATGCTGGCCGCACAGAGTATCGCCCAGCCGCTCGACCTCGACAAAGGTGCGGTGCGGCCGCTGATACATCTCCTCGACGTCCGGCGCGAATACCAGGTCGGCGCCGCGGGCGCGGCAGAACTCCACGTCGGCCGGCAGGTCGCGGTGGTATTTTTCGAAATCATCGGCGCGGTCGAACTGGATCGGATTGACGAAGATTGGAACGATGACGAAATCGGCGGCGCTCCGGGCCGCTTCGATCAGGCATCCGTGGCCAGCGTGGAGGGCGCCCATCGTCGGGACAACGGCGACGCGTCCGGGCGCTGCGGCGCGTGCGGCCCGCAACTCCGCGATTGTGCGGACGACGCTAGTACTCATGATTTCGCTTGCACGGCTTGCGCAGCCGCCACGGGCTGAGGGTCGGCAGGAAAGCGTCCCTCGCGGACATCGGCGGCGTACTGCTCGGCCGCAGCGGTCATCGCTTCGCCGAGCTGGGCATAAATCTTCGCGAACGACGGCGCCGCGTAGCCCGAAAGCCCGAGCAGATCGTAGCTCACCATCACCTGCCCGTCGCAATGCGGACCGGCGCCGATCCCGATCGTCGGGATACTCAGTTGGGCCGACACGCGCCCGGCGAGCTCCGAAGGGATGCACTCCAACACGATCGCGAAGGCGCCGGCTTCTTCCAGCGCCAGGGCGTCGGCGATCAGCTGTTCGGCTTCGTGCGCCTCCGAGGCCTGCCTGCGGAATCCGCCTACCCGATGTATGTGCTGCGGCAGCAGCCCGAGATGTCCCATCACCGGAATTCCCAACTCCACCAGTCGCCGGACCGTCCGGACCATCCGCCCGCCGCCTTCCACCTTTACCGCATTGGCGCCGCCTTCCTGAATCAGACGGCCAGCGTTCCGGATCGTCTCCGATATACGCGCCCCGTAGGTGAGGAACGGCATATCGGCAACAATCAGGGCCCGTTTCGTGCCGCGCCGGACCGCCGCGGTGTGGTGCAGAATTGCTTCGAGCGTGACCGGAACCGTTGTCTCGTAACCGAGGACGACCATTCCGAGGGAGTCGCCGATCAGAAAGACATCGATGCCGGCCTGGTCGAACAGACGCGCCATCGCGGCGTCATAGACCGTCAACATCGCGATCTTTTCGCCTCGGGCCTTCTTCCGCTTCAGGTGCGGGACGCGGACCGGCTTGACGTCGTCCCTCATGCTTGTCATTGGTTTCGCCAGAACATACTATTCTATCGAGATATTCCGAAAACACGCAGTCTGCTGCAGCGTCCATCAGGCAGAGAATGCGAGCGACCGACTGGCTCAAACTCGCCATCTCTCTCCTGGCGCCCCAACTGGCGGGCGCCATAGGCGCACTCTACACAGCCGAAACCCGCGAGACCTGGTATCGTGAACTGACTCTGCCCGGATTCAGCCCTCCGGACTGGGTTTTCGGCCCGGTCTGGACGACACTCTACATTCTGATGGGCATTGCCGCCTTTCTGGTCTGGCGCCGGGGTCTGCGCCAGGTCTGGCCGGCAATGCTGCTGTTTGTGATCCAACTCGCGCTCAACGCACTCTGGCCGTTTCTCTTCTTCGGGCTCCAGTCGCCTTTGGCCGGCCTGATCGGGATCATCGCCCTCTGGGGCGTGCTGCTGGCCACCGTGATCGTATTCTGGAGCGTTTCGCGCGCGGCCGGCGCGCTCCTCATCCCGTATCTGGCCTGGGTCAGCTACGCGCTCATCCTCAACTACTCGATCTGGCGTCTCAACTAAACATCCCGCTCCCTTTTGTATGCCCCGCGGATATACAATCACTGGCATGGCAACCGTCTCCAGAAGGCAGTTTCTGGCAGCCGGCGGCGTCGCGCTGTCGACTGCCTCCGGCTACTCACAAATCTCAGGGGCAAACGAGCGCGTGCGCATTGGTGTGATCGGCTGCGGCGGAATGGCCACCGGCCACATGCGGAGCCTCGTGAAGAACCGCGAAGTCGACAACATCGAAATTGTCGCCGTTTGCGACGTTTTCGATAAGCGCGCCGAAATGGCCGCGGAGCTCACCGGCGGCAAGGTTTATAAGGACTACCGCACGCTCATCGAGAACAAGGACATCGACTACGTCCTCATCGCCACGCCCGAACACTGGCATTATCAGATGGCCGTCGACGCGCTCGATGCCGGCCGGCACGTCTACTGCGAAAAGCCGATGACCCAGACCACGGAGCAGTCACGCAAAGTTGTCGACGCGGTCAAACGCACCGGCCTTAAAATGCAGGTCGGGGTACAGGGGATGTCGGACGACTCCTACGAAGCCGCCCACCGCTACATTCAAGAGGGCGTACTCGGGAAGGTGGTGCTCGCCGAGATTGATTATTCACGCAACCATAAAGACGACTTCTGGATGTATGACATCGATCCGGATGCCCGGCCGGGCGTCAATCTCGACTGGAAAGCGTGGCTCGGCCCCGCTCCCAAGAGGCCCTGGGATCCGGAGCGTTATTTCCGCTGGCGGCGATACTGGGACTACTCGGGCGGCATCGCCTCCGACCTGTTCGTCCACCGCGTCACCCGTATCATTCGTTCCCTGGGCCTGACCTTCCCCGAGCGCTGCGTCGCCGCCGGCGGGAAGTTCTGCTTTACCGACGGCGCGGCCGAGATTCCCGACACGTTCAATGCCCTCCTCGACTACCCCGGCGGACCCACAGTGCAACTGGTCTCCTCGATGGCCAACGACACACCGGTGGATCACGTCATTCGCGGGCACAAGGCGACGCTGCACTTCACCCGCACCGGTTTTGTGATCCGCCCGCAAAGGCTTTTCGCCGACGGGGCGAAGGAGATCGTGCACCAGAAGAGCGGCGCCGAATCGGTGGAACTTCACCACCGCAACCTGATCAACGCTATCCGCCGCGACGAGCCGCTCAAATGCGATGTCATGCTCGGATACTACGGCGTCGTGGCCGCCGATATGGCCGTGCGGTCGTACCGCAAGCGCCGATACCTGGCCTGGGACAGTGCGAAGGAAAGGATTGTCAACGCATGAGACGGATTGCGCTTATGATCGTCGCGCTCTCGGCTGTCTGCGGGGCGCAGCCCCGTTATGACCTCGTCCTTCGGGGCGGCCACGTTATCGATCCGAAAAACGGGATCGACGCGCGGAAGGATGTCGCCATACAGGACGGCAAGATCGCGGCCGTCGCCGACGAGATTCCGGCTTCACAGGCGAGGAAGACGATCGACGTCGCCGGGCTATACGTCACGCCCGGGCTCGTCGATATCCATACGCACCTGTTTGCGAGCACCGGTATCCAGGATGCCTGGGCCGGCGACAACAGCGTTATGCCGGATGGCTTCAGCTTTCGCACCGGCGTCACGACGATGGTCGACGCGGGCAGCGCCGGATGGAGGAACTTCGAAACCTTCCGTCACACTGTCATCGACCGGGCCCGCACGCGCGTGCTCGCCCTGATCAACATCTCCGGGCTCGGCATGCTCACCGACATGGTCGAGCAGCACCCGGAGGACATGAAGCCTGAGGAAGTCGCTGCGCTCGCGCGCAAGCACCGCGACGTCGTCGTCGGCGTGAAGGCGGCGCACTATCAGGGGCCGGAGTGGGTTTCGGTGGACCGCGCCCTCGAAGCCGGCAAGGCCGCCGGCATCCCGATCATGGTCGATTTCGGCTACTTCCGCAAGGAGCGGCCCTACTGGCAGCTTGTGGCCCAACGGCTGCGGCCCGGCGATATCAGCACGCACATGTACCGCGGGGCCGTACCTTATGTTGGTTCCGATGGCAAGCTGCTCCCCTACCTGGAGCAGGCCCGTCGGCGGGGCGTAAAGTTCGACGTCGGGCACGGCGGAGGCAGCTTCGTATTCCGCAACGCCGTTGCCGCGGTCGAGCGCGGCTTCTACCCCGACTCGATCTCGACCGACCTCCACACCGGCAGCATGAATGGCGCGATGATGGACATGCCAACCACGATGTCCAAGTTTCTGGCGATGGGTATGAGTCTCCAGGAGGTCATCCTCCGCTCGACGTGGAACCCGGCTCAGCTCATCAATCGGGCCGAGCTCGGACATCTCACCCCCGGCGTGGGGGCCGATATTGCGGTCTGGCGGCTCATGGAGGGCGAGTTCGGCTTTGCCGACTCCGCCGCAGGCCGCGTAACCGGAACGAAGCGGTTATTTTGTGAATTGACGGTGCGCGCGGGAAAGATCGCCTGGGACTTCAACGCCCGCGGAGCGGACGACTACCGGAAGCTTGGGCCGACCTACGGCATCCGCCCCGGGATTGATCACATCATCATTCCTTGAAACGCAAAAAGGGCCGAGGCATTTCGCCTCGGCCCTTTGGGGGAAACCTCGTTGGACTAGCGGTACCGAGTGCGCAAGCGCCCGATCGCCAGCAGCCCGAGCCCGGCAGCGAACAGACCGATTGTTCCCGGCTCCGGAATGGCGGCTTCATCGATCTGCACGTTGAATCCGGTCGAGTCGTGGACGTTCGCGCCGTTGGTGCCCACAGCGAAGTAGATGTGCTCGCCCGCTCCAAGGTAATGGTTGAAATTGAACATTTCGTTCGTGCCCAGCGACCCGGTCAACGTGGAGTTCAGCAGGCTGGCAGAGTTGGTAAGGACATGGATTGAGACGCCATCCCACGGTCCCCAGTCCGGATTCTGTTGCCCGTCGATGACCTGGAATAAGCCGCCGAAGTTCCACCATCCCGCCGTCGGAGCAGTCCAGCGAACGATGGCATACGAGATCATGCCCAAATTGTCGGCAGTCGGACTCAGATTCAGCAGATGAACCGGATGGACGACCGTCTCCGCGCCGGGAGCGCCGTAGTTAATGGTGCCTCCGTTCATATTCTTCGCAATGATCGGGATGCCGTTCGGGTCACCGGCATGCCAGCAGTCCACGTTTGCAGCATGAATACACCCGGTATCGGTTTCGGTGAACGGCGTGAACAGCGTGTCGATGTTGTTGAGCGGGCTCCCGTACGCGTACTGGGCCGTTCCATACGCCCAGATCGAAGAGGGAGAGAGGGAGAAATCGACTACTGCACCATATGGTACGGCAAGTGCGGGTATGCTGACCAAGCCTCCGCCAATTGCGAAAAGTGCGAACAACCTCCGAAGCGAACTCTGCATAAATCCTCCTGAACGCAAACAACAGCAACAGTACACCCTGCTAGTACCTTCCTCCTAGTCTGTTTCGGGCTTTCCCAATTATGCCCCGACCGCCGCGCCGGGTCAATACATTTGTTAATTCAGTGTCCTTAAAACGATTGAAAAAGGTACTAGCTGGCGGGTAGTACTGGCCGTGGCCAACGGGGCGGGGCCAAAGCCGCTAAATGGCCTGGACCGCCGCACTGACCGGCATGGACCCCACGGGAATCAGTGTGAACAGTGGTGCGGTCTTGGTGCGATTCGGCGTGATCGCTGCAATCCGGAGGATCGCCAGGTCCCCCGAGCGCCGGTTTAGCACCAGCGCATAATGGTCGCCAGGGGTCACTGTGACGAAGCAGGGATCGGCCCCGACGGCTGCCACCGCGACGACGCGCTGGGTTTCGATCTCGACGATCGTCACGTCGCCGGAAGCGGGGTTGGCGACGAACAGCAGGCTCCCCGAGGCGGCCATGGCGCCCGGAGAGTGTCCCGCAAGACGGGTCTGAGCCACTTCGGTCCGGTACGGATACAGTGTGACGACGGCATCCATTCCTTCTCCGGTCAGGAAGAGTTGCCCGCCATCGGCGCTGAAACAGAGATTTTCGGGACGAATCGCGAGTGGGAGTTGCACAACCGTATCACCGGACGACGCGTCGACCACGGTGATGAGCCGCGCCTCCGGATGTGTCACCAGCGCCTGGCGCCCGTCGGAGCGGAAACGCACGGCGCCGGCGGGTGCGGCCAGAGGTGCCGGCTGGCGCAGGGACGAGCCTTGCAGGTCGACGAGGGCGATCCTGGACGAGGACTCGAAGGTTACGGCGGCCGACGGCGCGTACCGGGCCAGATCGAAGTCCGCCGGAGGCCCAGGCAGGGAGATCCGCTGTTCCACCCGGAACGTCTCGGTCGAGACTCGTACGAGTGCCGGCGGATGGGCGGCGATCCAGAGCGACGAGCCGTCGGGGGAGAGCCGCATGACGGAGGCCGACGGCCCGGTGCGAACACGTCGTCGCAGCGCCAGATCCGCGACGTCGATCTCATGGACAGTTCCGTTTTCAGGCGTGAGGGCGTAGATGACGCGCCGCGCCGCGTCGGAGATCACGGCTGCCGGGGCGGCATCCAGCCGGATCTGCCGTGCGACTGCAAACGCACTCAGGTCGACAACGGCGATGGCGCGCCCCTCCCGGTTGGCCACGAAGGCGAAACCATCGAAGGCCCTTGTGCGACGGCATGCCACGGCGGCCGAGGCCGCAGCCGCGGCGAGAAAAGAGCGGCGCTTCATAGTTCCCTTCATTGTAGCCGCCCGAATATAATGTGGATAAGCCGGAGCTGGTCCTTACATTTGCAGGTGTACGGGGTACAGAGCAGCCGCCCATGTCGGGTAGATGATTGATAACAAGACGTTAATTGCGGCCGGCGCATTGATGGCCGTGTTGCGTTGTGCTACCCTTTGGAGGGGTGTTCTCTCCCTGCTTCCCGATCTCCCAGCCGGGTCCCACGATGCCAAACCGTCGGTCCCAGCGACAGGCCTTCACAGTTAATATGATTTTTGCAGAGCTTTTCAATGAACATACGCTCTCTGTTTAGCTTATTCTCCTCGGATCTCGCGATCGACCTGGGAACAGCCAACACGCTCGTCTTCGCCAAAGGTAAGGGGATCGTCGTCAATGAGCCATCCATCGTTGCGATCAACAAAACCAATGGTGAAGTGGAGGCGGTCGGGAAAGAGGCCAAGGAGATGCTCGGACGCACTCCCGGCAACATCGTCGCCATTCGCCCGATGAAGGACGGCGTCATTGCCGACTTCAAGGTCACCGAGCGGATGTTGAACTACTTCATCCAGAAGGCCCACGGACGCAAGATGCTGGTGCATCCGCGGATTGTGATCGGCGTGCCGAGCGAGATCACCCAGGTCGAAAAGCGCGCCGTCATTGACTCGGCCTATCGAGCCAAGGCCAGTGAGGTGCACCTGGTCGAGCAGGCCATGGTGGCCGCCATCGGCGCCGGCCTGCCCATCACGGAACCTTCGGGCAACATGGTCGTCGATATCGGCGGCGGCACTACCGACGTTGCCGTCATCTCTCTGTCCGGCATCGTGTATTCGCGCTCGGTCCGCGTGGCCGGCAACGAAATGGACGATGCCGTCATGCAGTATCTCAAGCGCAAGTACAATCTCCTGATCGGGGAGCGCACGGCCGAGCAGATTAAAATGCAGCTCGGCTCGGCTTATCCTCTGGAGAAGCCGATGACGATGGAGATCAAGGGCCGCAATTTGATCGAGGGCGTGCCCAAGACCATTACCATCGATGATAAGGAGATCCGGGAGTCGCTCTCCGAATGCGTTGCGACCATCATGAACGCGATTCGGGTCGCCCTGGAGCGGACGCCACCCGAGCTGAGCGCGGATATCAGCGACCGCGGCATCGTGCTCACCGGCGGAGGGGCGCTCCTGAAGAATTTGGATAAGAGGATCCGCGAGGAGACCGGGCTTCCGGTCTCCATCGCCGAGGATCCGCTGGCATCGGTTGTGCTCGGGACGGGCAAGATGCTGACCGACTTTAAACTGCTTCGCAAGGTCGCAATCGAGTAGCGCCAGCGCTTTTCGCCGGTGGCAGACGATGGAATTCCTGCTCAGCCGATACCGCAACGTCACCGTATTACTCCTGGTGATCATCGCCCAACTCCTGTTGCTTGCCTACCAGGTCAAGAGCAACCAGGACGTGCGGCTGATCCGGATCTGGGCGGTGACGGCCGTGACGCCGATGGCTCGTCTGCTCGAAGGAGTGCGGCGCAATACGATCGGGTTCTTCCAGGACTACCTCGTTCTCCGCGACGTGCGGGAAGAGAACATCCGGCTCAACAACGAACTGGGGCGCCTGAAGATGGAGAACCAGTTCCTGCGGACCGAGCTCGAAACGGCCGACCGCGCCCGCGCCCTGGCTGCCTTCCAGTCGCGCTCGCCGTCGCGGATGATTGCGGCCCGCGTGATCATCGGGGCCGGCTCCGGCGTCAATTCCAAGGCGGTCTTTGTCGATCGCGGCAGCACGAGCGGCGTCATGAAGGGGATGGCCGTGCTGACGCCGGACGGCATTGTCGGCAAGGTCATTGCCGCTTACCCCACTGCCTCCCAGGTCCTGCTCATCACCGACCCCAGCTTCGCCGCTGGGGTAATATCGCAGAAGCACCGCGTGCACGGAACCGTCCGGGGCCAGGCCCAGGGCCGGACCATGTGCATGGTGGACTTCATCCCAAACGAGGAGAAGGTGGAGGTCGGCGAGATGTTCTACACGTCGGGCGCGGACCGGATCTTCCCGAAGGGACTGCCCGTCGGCGAGGTTCGGGTCGTGCGCGAAGGCAGGACCTTCAAAGAGATCTACCTGGCGCCGAGCGGATTCCAGGGAGGGCTCGAGGAGGTGCTGATCGTTCTCGAAGGCGTGCATCTCTCCATCCCCGATGGCCCGCCGCCCTCCTCCCAGGATCTGCACATGCTGCCGCCTCCTCCCGCCGAGCGCCGCCCGGACGAACTGCCCGGGACCGAGCTGCCGGCTCTCAGCACCGAAGCCGACCGTCTGAGGCTACGCTATAAGAAACTCGGCGAGGCGCAGGGCCACACCTTCGGCGAGGGCCTGCCGGGTTCGAGGCCCCCCGACTTTAACATCCGGCTCACCGAGCCGGCGCAGCGTCCGCCCACCCAACCGGGCGCTGGAGCAACCGGATCCGGAAGCACAGAATCGCAGCCGGCCGCTGGGACGCACACGGAGGCCGGGACGCCCCCATTGCAATGACAGAGTTCAGCGAACGGCTCCTTTCCGAGGCCCCGCGGCGGAGCAGGACCTCACGTTACCGGCCCGCCGTCCTTATCCTCATCCCGCTGGCGGCCATCCTCTTCCAGGTTTACGTCCCGAGGCTCTTCGAGCACTTGGCCTATCTCGAACTACCTCTGCTGGTCACGGTCTATTTCTCGCTGATGCGGCGCAAGCCGATCTCGGGATGCTTCATCGGAGCGGGCATCGGGCTGGCCCAGGACTCGCTTTCACACCAGCCGCTCGGGATGTTCGGAATCGTGAAGTCCCTGGTCGGCTACTTCGCCGCTTCCGTCAGCCTGCGCTTCGACGTGGACAACCAGGCGCTGCGTTTCGTCCTGGCCTTCTTCTTTTTCATCTTTCATCAGTTCTTCTACTGGGTGATGATGCGCGCCCTGCTCGGCCTCACCTTCGATTTCGATCCCGCCCAGACCGTTCTGTTTGCTGCGTTAAATGCTGTAGTGGCTCTCCCGTTGTTCGCGATTTTAGATAAACTGAAAGAACAGGGCTGAGTGCGGCCCCAGGCTTTCCGTGACGCAGCTTCCGCACGATTCCGGTCATGATTCCACCGACACCAAGACCCTGTTCCGGGACGACACCAAGTTCGCCGCCGGAAAAATTGCCTTCTTCCAGTACCTCGCTGTTGCGGTCTTTCTCTTTCTGATATCGGGTTTCTGGGAGCTCCAGGTGCAGGAGCCGGAGTTCTATCACGAGCGCGCCGAGCGCAACAGAATCAAGGCGTTGCCGATCCTGGCCCCGCGGGGTAAGATTCTGGACCGCGACGGGCGCCTTATCGTCGACAACCACTCCACCTTCAGCCTGTATCTCTCCCGCGAGAACCTGCGCGAGGAGCATCTGAAGAGCATAGCCGAAGGTCTGCAGCTCGACTATGACGAGCTGGTCGCCCGCGTGCATCGCTTCCGCTCCCGCCCGCGCTACGAACCGATTCTGATCAAAGAAGAGCTGACGCCCGAGGAACTCGCCTTTGTCGAGGCCCACCGTGGCGCCGACACCTTCCCGGAACTCGAGGTCATTCACGCGCAGCGCCGGCTTTACCCGCGCCACGGCATGGCCGCCCACGTCCTCGGCTACGTCGGGGAG
Organism: Bryobacteraceae bacterium; assembly: GCA_046289265.1. Taxonomy (GTDB): domain Bacteria; phylum Acidobacteriota; class Terriglobia; order Bryobacterales; family Bryobacteraceae; genus JBKBWD01. The sequence goes on from JBKBWD010000003.1 coordinate 147,873, forward strand.
GTGAGTGAGGCGGAGCTGAACACGGCCGAGTTCGCCAAATACGACCAGGGCGACGTGATCGGTAAGTACGGCGTCGAGCGGCAGTATAACGAAATTCTAATGGGCGTCGACGGCCAGCGTCAGGTGGTTGTCGACAATCGGGGCCTTCAGCGCGAGGTCATCGGCCTTAAGGAGGCGATCCCCGGCAAGAACGTCCAGTTGACCGTCGATCTCGATCTCCAGGCCGTCGCCGAGCTGGCAATGGAGGGGCGTCGTGGCGCCGTCGTGGCGCTCGATCCCCGCAACGGCGAGGTGTTGGCGATGGTCAGCCGGCCGACCTACGATCCGAATAAGTTCGCCGGACGAATCCGCGCCGCCGACTGGCGCGAACTCGTCAATAATCCCGAAAATCCTCTGCTGAACCGCGCCATTCAGGCGCAGCTCGCGCCCGGCTCCACCTTCAAGCCGATTATGGCGCTCGCGGGCCATGAAACCGGCGTCGCCGATGATCTGGTCGTAAGCTGCCCCGGCGGCGCGACCTTCTACGGCCGCTACTTCAAGTGCCACTTGCGCGGCGGACACGGCCGCGTCGATGGCCATAAGGCGATGGTGCAGTCCTGTGACGTGTATTTCTATAACCTCGGCAATCGGCTCGGCATCGACACCATCGCCGAGTACGCCGAGCGCGCCGGACTGGGCAGGAAGACGGGAGTTGATCTACCGCATGAGGCGGAAGGTCTTGTGCCTTCCAGCCGGTGGAAGATTCGGACGTTCCGCCAGAAATGGTATGCCGGCGAGACGATCTCGGTGTCGATCGGGCAGGGCGCCCTGACGGTTACCCCGCTTCAGTTGGCGCATGCCATCGGCGGGATCGTGACCGGAGGCGTCTGGCACCGTCCTCACGTGGTCCGCGATACGCGGCATCCGGCCCGGAAGGAAGACATCCGTCTCGAGACGGCTGCCAGGATTGTGCACGGCATGTGGGGCGTGGTGAACGAGGGCGGCACCGGCGTGCGCGCCCGAATCCCGGGGCTCGATGTCGCCGGCAAGACCGGCACCGCACAGTTGGCCTCCAACCAGCTCCTCAAGGGCACCAAGCTGGGGCAGCTGCTGAAAGACAACGCCTGGTTCGTCGGCTTCGCTCCGCGCCAGGCGCCGGAGATCGTTGTGGTCGCGCTGTTTGAGGCGGGAGAACACGGCAACCTGGCCGCTCCCATCGTCCGCGATGTGATCAAGGCCCACTTCGACAAAAAGATCCGGCTCGGCCAGCCCCACCCGATCCTCGCCAAAGCGGATTTCGAGGTCATGGAGATCAACTAGGATGGCTTACTACCGCTCCATCCGGGACCTCGACTGGCCGCTTCTGCTGATCACGCTGGCCATTTCGGCGATGGGGATCCTCCAGATCTACAGCGCCACGCACGACACGCCTGCCTGGCGGGACGCCTGGTGGAAGCAGATTCTGTTCGTAAGCGCCGGCCTCGTCGCCATGTGGGTGGTCACCCAGATCGACTACCACACCCTCATGGGACAAGTTCCAATCCTGTACGGCCTGTCGATTGTCACTTTGATCGGGACCTTTCTGGTCGGAACGACCGTATTCGGCTCCAGGCGCTGGATCCCTTTGTTCGGCGGCTTCCGTTTTCAGACATCCGAATTCGTTAAACTGGTGATAATATTGCTAGTGGCGCGGTATATCGCCGAGCAGAAGAGCGAGCGATTGGAGCTTCGGGATCTGCTCCGGCTGGGTGGTCTGGTCGGCTTGCCGATGTTGCTGGTGATGAAGCAGCCCGACCTGGGGACGTCTCTCACGTACCTGCCCATTCTGGCAATCGGAGTTTTCCTGAGTGGCATGCGCTGGCAGTACTGGGTGGCCATCGGGCTGATCGCCCTTCTTGTTCTGCCGCTGGGGTGGCACTTCTTCCTGAAGGACTACCAGAAAGCCCGGTTGGTGACCTTCCTGGACCCAGGCCAGGATCCGCGAGGCTCCGGATACCAGGTGATCCAGTCGAAGATAGCGGTCGGGTCGGGCGGAATGTGGGGGAAGGGAGTGACCCGCGGGTCGCAGACGCAGCTTCGGTTTCTGCCGGTGCCGCATACGGATTTTATCTTCTCCGCCTTTGGCGAAGAACACGGGTTCGTAGGTGTAGTGGTTGTTCTCGGTTTGTATTTCCTGTTGTTAATGCAGATTGTGCAGAATGCGCAGCAGGCCCCGGATCGGGCCGGAATGGTCATCTGTATGGGTGTTGCCGCGCTGATGCTGTTTCATGTTTTCGTAAACGTGGGTATGGTGGTGGGCCGGATGCCTGTCACCGGCATCCCGTTGCCGTTAATGAGTTCCGGAGGGTCGAGCACCCTCTCAATGTTTATGATGTTGGGGCTGGTCAACAATGTCCGGCTCCGGCGATTTGTGAATTGAAGCGACAGCCATCGCAAGAGTTTTTCGGAATCGGGTTCAGGTTGTGCAAGGATTATCGGAGCTGGCTGCCTCGACGGGGTGCCATATGGAGCGAAACGCACCGGACCCAAAGGTCGGCCAGGACTCCCGCCCGGCAGGAGACGTTCGACGAAGAGGCTCCGTCTGCCCGCCGGGTTTGAGAAGAGTTTTGTAGCGGGCGGTCGGTCCCGGGCGCCGGAAGCGTCCGGGCGGCTGTTCCTCCTGCCCACTCCGGCTCCCAGCAATGTGCCCTGTCCGCTTCAGAGCGGAGAACTACATGGGTAAAGAGCTAGTAATTTCGGCGAACCGCCACGAGACGAAGGTGGCGGTTCTCGAAGACGACCAGCTGGTCGAGGTCTACTTCCAGCGGGCGAATGAGTATTCCCTCGCCGGCAGCATCCACAAAGGCCGCGTCACGCGGGTCCTGCCCGGAATGCAGTCGGCCTTCGTCGATATCGGCCTGGACCGCGATGCCTTCCTCTACGTCTCGGACTTTTTCGAGGAGAACGAGGAATACGACCGCATCCCGCCGAACGGGGAGGGCAAAGGCAAAGGCGAGCGCGAACGGGGGCGGGAACGCGAGCGCGAACGCGCCGTGGCTGAGCCGGTCGCCGCAGCCCCTGCGGCCGAGCGCGCGCCACTGGTCGCCGCCGCCGTAGCCGGCGAGCAGGCCACTCCGGAGGAGGGCGATGGGAAGGACCGGAAGGGGCGCCGTTCGCGCCGCCGCCGGAGCCGCGGCCGCGGTTTCCCCGAGTCCAAGTACGCCGCCGAGGTGTCCGAGGAGAGGCCCGAAGCCGAAGGCGAGACCATCGAGGAGGAACCCGCGGCCGAGGTCCCCGAGCCGGTGGAAGCTGCGGACTCCGAGTTCCCGGTTCTGCCGGGCGAGTCTCTCGCGAAGTATCGCGGCAAACCCCGCCAGGCCGAAGACTCCGCTCCCGACTCCGCGGATGAGGAAGCCGCAGAGGCCGAAACTCCCGAGCAGGTCGCCGGAACCGTAGTCGAGGAGGCCGCCTCCGTCGCACCCGAGCAGGAGGCTGCCGCCGAGGAAGCCGCGGAGGAGTCGGTCGAGCGGCTTACTCCGGAGGAGGAGTTTCCTGCGCCCGAGGAAGCCGACGTAGCGGATGAGCCCGGGGAGAACGGTTCCGACGACGAGGCCGGGCCGCTGATGCAGGAAATTCTCGAACGCCTGGATGCCGGTGAAGGAGAGCCGACGGTTCTGGAGAGCGAGCCCCGCATCATCGCGGAGACCGGCGAAGAGGTGACCGAAGAGAGCGAAGTGCTTCCGTCGCCCGCTACCGAAGAGGCGAAGAGGCCGGAGCGCGAAGAAGCTGAAACCGAAGCTGAAGCGGAATTCGCTGAACCGGACGAACCGGAGCCTGCACGCATTCCCCAGAGTCTCACCGCCACCCTCAGGGAGCAGGGCGGCCGGTACGCTCACCGCGTCACGCGCCGCATGCGGCGGAAAGGGAAGGGAGCCGCGGCAGCCGAACCGAAGCCCGAGGCGCCGGCCGAGGTTGTCGCTCCGGCGAAGGCCGAGGCGCCCGCTGCCCGCGGCGCCGAACGGGACCGGACCGCGCCCTCGATCAGCGAGTTGCTCAAAGAGGGCCAGGAGATTCTGGTTCAGATCGCCAAGGAACCGCTCGGCCAGAAGGGCGCGCGCATCACCTCCCATATCGCCCTGCCGGGCCGGTACGTCGTCTACATGCCCACGGTCGAGCACCTCGGGGTTTCCCGCAAGGTTGGCAGCGACGAGGAGCGCCAGCGCTTGAAGCGGATTCTCCAGACCCACCGGGTCGGCATCCCCGGCGGCTTCATCATGCGGACCGCCGGCGAAGGCAAGTCCGAGGCGGAAATTGCAGGGGACATGACCTTTCTGTTTAACCTCTGGCTCGATATTCGCCAGAAGGCCGAAAAGCGGAAGGCGCCCGTCCTGATTCACCATGATCTCGAACTGGTGCAGCGGATCCTGCGCGACCAGATGACCGAAAGCTTCAAATCGATCTGGGTCGATAATGAGGAACTCTACGAGAGCGTGCTGCGCTTCGTTCAGCGCTTCCAGCCCAACTTCGTCGCGCGCGTCAAGCTCTACACCCGGCCGACCCCTATCTTCGACGCTTTCAACGTCACGCCGGAGCTGGAAAAGGCCCTTCGGCCCAAGGTCTGGTTGAAGTCCGGCGGCTATATCGTCATCAACCAGACCGAGGCGCTGGTCGCCATCGACGTGAACACGGGCAAGTTCGTCGGCAAGTCGAACCGGCTCGAGGACACCATCGTCAAGACCAATATCGAGGCGGTCAAGGAGATCGTCCGCCAGGTCCGCCTGCGCGATCTGGGCGGCATCATCGTGATCGACTTCATCGATATGGATGAGCGCAAGAACCGCCAGAAGGTGATGCTCGCGCTCGAGGAGGCGATGCGGGCCGACCGCGCGCCTTACAAAATTCTCCAGTTCAACGACTTCGGACTGGTGGCGATTACCCGCAAGCGCGTGAAGCAGAGCCTGGAGCGGACGCTGTGCGCGCCCTGCCCGCACTGCGAAGGCGCCGGCTACGTCAAAAGCGTCGCTACAATCATCGGTGAGATCCTGCAGGAGGCCGTCAAGCTCGCGCCGGCCGTGCGCGAGGAAAAGGAGTGCCTGCTGCGGGTACACCCGGACGTCGCTAAAGTGCTAAAGTCTGTGGAGAACAAGTACCTGGAAGAGATGGAGGAGATCCTGGGCCGGCCGGTCATGGTGGTCAGCGACCCTCTGCTGCACCAGGAAAAGTACGATCTGACTTAGGGACACGGTGAAAAGCCTGTTAGCATTGGGGCTGTTTGCGGCCGGCCTTCTGCCGGCCCAGCCGCTCCGGGTCTTCTCCGAGTTCCAGCGCGTCGACCCGTTTGGCGAAATCGTCCCTCCGGACCGCGGTGGCCGACCGCGGGAGATCCTCTCGCCGCTGGTCGGGCGCAACGCCTTCACCTCCTACCGGCTGCTTGTCCGGATCCCCGAAGGCCGCGAATACACGATCTACATCACACAGAACCCGGAGAACGCGGTCCGGACTACCCTCTACCGCGAACTCTACACGAAGATCGGCGACGACTGGATCCCGGACGGGCTCGAACCGGTCCCGCTCCCTTACACAAGACGGCCGACCGACCCGGCCGGTCCGGTTCAGGGCCAGACTCACCAGAGCTACTGGCTGGATCTGTGGATCCCGGCGAGCGCCCGTCCCGGACGTTTCCGGCTGGAGGCCCAGTTGTACTTCGCCGATGAATGGGCTATCTACCCGATGGAGGTGCGGGTGAGCCACACCGTGCTGCCTGTGAGCAAGGATGTTCCGGCCGTGCCGCCCGCGACGAAAGCGCCCGCGGATTTCTCGGCTCGTTCCCCGCTACGCGCCTACCTGTGCGGCACGACGGAGCGCATCGCTCCGCCCTCGCCCACGGTCCGGCAGTTTATTCATCGCAACGTGCTGCAGGACATCGCGCTGGCACGTTCGCTGGAGCCGGCCAAGGGCCGCGAGGCGATCGTGCGCCACGCCTTCGATCTGCTCCAGGCGGAGGATGCCAAGCAGTGGTGCAGCGCTGGGGATCTTCCGCACAAGAGCGGTCCGGAGTGGTATTTGAAGTTCCGCGAGTACCTGCTGGGAGGCGTGCTGGGCGCCGGTCTGCACTGAGCCGCGGCTGCCGGTTCGTGTTAAACTGAACACTTACGCGCGACACGCGCGCTCCCGTCCGTACAGCCCAACGGAGAGATGGCCGAGTGGTTGAAGGCGCACGCTTGGAAAGCGTGTATAGGGGAAACTCTATCGAGGGTTCGAATCCCTCTCTCTCCGCCATACCGATTTTGAGTCTTCATGCTCGAAGGCTGAAGCCATCCGCTCGATTTTTCTGGCCGGAATTCCGAGCCTCGCAATTGATCCCCACCGGAACAGGGCTCAAGTCGTAAGGCGGTGGAAAGGCTGACATTCGAGGGTGCTTCCGATTTCAGCTACGCTGATTGCGGGGCCGTGATTGCGCCGAGGAGGCGCGCTCGGCCAGAAGCGGTGTCGGAATCCACCGCCTATGGCGTCGCGGATGCCCTACGAAGCTTCCGTAGAGTGCGGATGGCCGGAATTGGCAGGGAGTTAAGGTTCACAATCGTTTACCTTATTTCACTTACAGCAAACGATAGTGAGCGTTAAATCAATCGAGTCCCCTCACGAAAACCACAGCCGCATCGCCGTTCCGCCCAGGATCTCGGCGCGCTGGGCGTCGCTCAGCGATAGGTCTTCACGGAAGATCCGTAGATGCTCGGCGTAGCTGACCTTCGGGGTCCAAAGCTCGCAAGGAAAATTGCTGCCCCAGACGCAGCGTTCCGCGCCGTAGCTTTCGATGACCTTCATCGCGTAGCCGTGCATGTCGGTGCAGGGATAGCCTGTCGCGCTGCCCGTCGGAACGAACGTCACCTTGGCATGCAGGTTCTTGCGGCGGGAAAGGCGCAGCACGTCGGCCAGGATCGCTTCGGCCTCCGGACCCGCCTTTAGATTCATGCAATGGTCGAGCACCACCTGCAACCCCGGGAACTCCGCGAGCAGCCGGTCGACCTCCTCCGTCTTGTCGCGGTTCACCAGAACGTTGATCACAAGTCCTTGATCCGCCGCCGTCTTCCAAAGCGCCCGCACGCCCGGATGGTCCAGGCGGCCGCCGCGAGCCGGAATGCTTCGCATGCCCTTGATCCCGTACTCGCGCGCATACCGCATCAGCAGCCCCGGACTGTGGGGATCGTCCGGGTCGAGCGTGCAGACGCCCGCCGCCCAGTCACCGCTCACCCGCGCGCTGTCGCACGTGTACCGGTTGTCGAAGCGGTAAAACGAACTGGTCTGAATCAGGCAGCACTTCTCGACCCGATTCGCCGAACTCTCGACGCGCAGGTCGCCGAGAGTTCCTTTGCCGCCGGGCGGCCGGAGCGGCTTGTCGATGGGCGGATACCGCTCCTCGTCCCTGGCGTAGATGTGGGCGTGCGTGTCGACGATTCGCATTAGCGCTACAGCCGCGTCGTCTGGTGAGCGACCAGCCGCCATTGGCCCTGCTGCTTCACCCAGACGTGCATCATCAGGAGCCGGTTGTCGAACGGCTGGCCCTTGGTCGTTCCGGTCATCCGGACCTTGGCGTTCACCACGGCCGTGTCGCCGTAGGTTCGGATATTCGTGTCCTCATACGTCACGGCCGCATACTTCTGGTTCCCGCTCGAAAGCGCGGCAATGTACTCTCTCTTGCTCTCCACCAATCCCGTCGAATGCGCGTAAACCAGGTCGTCCGACAGAATCCGGCCCATAGCCGCGCCGTCGTTTTTCGTGATCGCCGTGACCCAGGCCTCTTCGGCCTTGCGGATCTCCTCGGATGCCGTGGCCAGAACGGGAAGCGCCAGCAACGCTGCCGTGAACAGAATCGTGTATCGCAGTTTCTTCATAAGTTTGCCTAAACCATCGTATCCAGCACGGCCTGCAGTTTCTTGCGAGCCGCCTCGGCCTCGGGTCCGCCTTGGCCCGGCGGAATCGGCGACCGCTCCAGCAGGTCGGCCGGCACATCGTAGAGTTTGCCGTCGCTGTAGAGCTTAAACCGCTGGTCGCGGGCGAACCGCACCAGGGTGTATCCGTCCTTGTCCCAACCTGGGCGCGGGTCGTGATGGACCAGCACCCACTCGCGTGGATTGCCCCTCTCCCCGCGCAGTTGCGGCAGGAAGCTCTTTCCGTCGATGGTGACGCCTTCCGGCAGCCGCGCCCCGGCCATCTCGGCGATCGTCGGCATAAAGTCGGTCGAGTCGACCAGGTCGTCCAGGACCCGCCCGCCCGGCGTCACGCCCTTCCAGTTGGCGATCAGGGGAACGCGCGTACCGGCATCGGTCGCCAGGCCCTTGCCACCCTCCACCTCGCTTCCGCCCACCGTAGACTTCACGCCCCGCAGTGTGCCGTTATCGCTGTAGAACAGGATGAGCGTGTTTTCTCTCAGGCCGAGTTCGTCGATTTTGCTCACGATGCGCCCGACGATCACGTCCATGTACTCCACCATGTCCTTGAAGTACTTTCTGTCGTTGCGCAGGCGGTCGCCCGAGTTCCAGTCTTCGCTGTGCGGCGTTGGATTGAACGGCGGATGGGTCAGGGCCATCGGATAGTAGACGAAGAAGGGCTGTTCGCGATGGCGCTCCATGAAGCCGTTGATATAGTTGCAGAAGACGTCAGGGCCATATTTGCCCTTCATCTCCTGATGCAGCGTGCCGTTCTCGTAGATCGTCGGATCGGCGTACCGGGAGCCCTTGTCCTCGGTGTGGAAAGCGTGCCAGACGCAGTACTCGTCATAGCCCGCATCCTCGATCTTCATGCCCTTGGCGCGCCACTCCGGCTCGTAATCCGGCGGATTATAGCTCCACATCTGCCACTTGCCGGCTAGACACGTCTTATACCCGGCCTGCTGCATCATCGGGCCGAAGGTTTTTTCGTCCGGATCCATGATGCCGAAAGCCTTCCAGTTGCGGAAGTTGTACTGGCCGGTCATCAACTGCAGCCGGGTCGGTGTGCAGAGCGGCTGCGCATAGGCGTGCTGGAAGAGAATGCCCGTGCGCGCAAGTTCGTCGAGATGCGGAGTCTTGTACGATGTGCCGCCGTAGCATCCAAGACACTCATAGCCGAGGTCGTCGGCCATGATGAGTACGATATTCGGGCGGTTATCGCGCCGTGCGGAGGAGCAGCCGGCCAGAGCGGCGGCCGCTCCGAGTCCGGCTGCTTTCAGAAACTTGCGTCGGGACGAATGGCTGGGCATGGTGAATCCCCGCCATCATATCACCCCGCGCCTGCAACTCAGGCTTCGATCTGCGGACGTCCGGGCTCCGGCCAGTCGATATGGAAAAACCTGCCGCGAGGCTGGTCGACGCGCTCGTAGGTGTGGGCGCCAAAGTAGTCCCGTTGCGCCTGCAAAAGGTTCGCCGGAAGCCGCTCGGCGCGGTACCCGTCGTAGTAGGCCAGCGCGGAGTAAAACGTCGGGGCCGCAACGCCATGCACCGCGGCGGTCGCGATCACCTGCCGCCAGTTGCCCTGCGCCCGATCGATCTCGCCCTTGAAGTAGGGATCGAGCAGAAGGTTCGCCAGCTCCGGATTGCGCTCGTAGGCTTCCGTGATCTTTTGCAGGAAGCGCGCCCGGATGATGCAGCCGCCGCGGAATATCTTCGCGATTTCGCCGAACTGCAACTTCCAGTTGTACTCGGCCTGCGCGGCGCGCATCAATTGAAAACCCTGCGCGTAGGCGCAAATCTTCGAGCAATACAGTGCATCGTGGATGGCCTGCACGAAGGCCCGTTTATCGCCCTCGAATAGGCACGCCGGGCCGGTCAGCAGCTTGGACGCCGCTAGGCGTTCGTCCTTCACCGCGCTCAGGAAGCGCGCGAAGACCGCCTCGGCGACCGTCGGGGCCGGAACGCCCATATCGAGCGCGTTCACCGAGGTCCACTTGCCTGTGCCCTTCTGGCCTGCCGTGTCGAGAACCACTTCGACAAAGGGCTGTCCCGTGACCGGATCCTTCTGCCCCAGGATATCGGCCGTGATCTCGATCAGGAACGAGTCGAGCACGCCCTTGTTCCACTCGGCAAAGACCGCGCCCGCCTCCTCGGCCGACATTCCCAGCACATTCCGCAACAGAGAGTAGGCCTCGCAGATCATCTGCATGTCGCCATACTCGATGCCATTGTGGACCATCTTGACGTAGTGGCCCGCGCCGTCCGGTCCGATGTAGGTGGTGCAGGGGACGCCCCCGGTGATGGGCTTGCCCGGCGCCGCGCCGGTCAACGGCTTGCCAGTTTCAGGATCGACCTTGGCCGCGACCGCGGTCCAGATCGGTTCTATTTCCTTGTACGCTGCCGGATCGCCGCCCGGCATCAGCGACGGGCCGAACCGCGCGCCCTCCTCGCCGCCCGAGACGCCCGATCCGATAAAGCGCAGCCCCTTGGCCGCCAGGTCTTTCTCCCGGCGAATCGTGTCGGTCCACAGCGCGTTGCCGCCGTCAATAATGATGTCGCCCTGCTCAAGCAGCGGCACGAGGCTGTCGATCACGGCATCGGTAGGCCGTCCCGCCTTCACCAGGATGATGATCTTGCGGGGACGCCGAAGGGACTGGACAAACTCCTCAAGCTTTGCGAAGCCCGCCACGCCGCCCGGCGTGTTCGGATTGGCCGCGACGAACTTCTCCGTGGTCTCGGTGGTCCGGTTGTAGACCGAGATTCTGAATCCATGATCGGCGATGTTCAGGGCGAGGTTCTGCCCCATCACCGCAAGTCCGACGAGTCCGATATCCGATTGTGTTGGCTGCATATGCGTTCGCGAAACTACTAGTAGAACACACACGCGCCGGAAGCTGGAACCACGGCTCAGCGCGCAAGCTGCGGGCAGCGGCGCCGGATCCATTCCTCGACGAGTTCGCGGAATTCCTCGGCCTTTTCGATCAGTTCCTCGGCCTCGGTCGCCGTGGCGGCGTCGGCGAAGTCGTAATCGAGCTGATGCCGCTTCCGCCTGCAGACATCGAAGTAGACAGCCGTGTCCGCCACGCCGGATCCCATCGCGATCTCCAGCGCCTCAAGCGTCGTCTCATGGTGTCCGGGGCCGGCAGCGCGATAACCCGAGCAGGCCAGCACCATCTTGGCAAGCTGGAGCACGGCGTTGTAGGCCGTGGCGAAACGCCGGTCGGCCGAAAGCTCCGCCACGCGCGCATCGCGCAGGTCACGGCTAACGACCGCGCGCAGGTCTTCGATCTCCTGCTCGCTGGTGACGTGCCGCCGGATCCGCCGCGCCTTGAGCAAGCCTTGCCAGCTCGGCTTGTGTGCCTTTGAGGAATAGAAGCTCTTCACGGAGAACGCTCGTCAGAAAGTGGTGCTTCTCCCGGATGCGCTGGAGGAACTCTTCCGTAGTGTACACGGTCGGATTGATGCTGCGGCCCAGGCGGCGCTCGGCGCCCCGCAGCGCGGCGGCGGCTTCCGACAGCGGCGCTTGCCCGACCAGCATCAGATCGATGTCGCTGCCCGAGCGCTCCTCCGAGCTCGCAATCGAACCGTAAACGAACGCAAGGTCGAGCCGCGGCTCGAGCGGCGCCAGTGCCTCTTTCAGAACGTCCGCCACTCCGGCCGTTTTGAGGAAGATCTGGCGAAGCTCGCGGAAGATCGGGCAGTTCCGGTCGGCTTGGTAGTAAACGCGGTTGCCGTCCTCCCGCCGCTCGAGAATTCCTGCCTCGGACAGCGCCACAAGGTCGCGCTGAATCGTTGACGGCCGTACGCCCAGGTGGCGCGCCAGCTCATTGACGTACCAGGACTTGCCTGGATTGAGCAGCGCCGTCGCGAGGATCCCCTGCCTGGTCGTGCTGAGCAGCGCCCCGAGGAGTCTCGATTTACGCATTTCGTGTGTTATTATACGCTAAAAGCGTATAAAGAGACTAGCGGTACAGCGTCCGCACCCCGCCCTTGAGTTTGTACAGCGCCGCGACCTCGGCGTCGGTCAGCGCCCGCCGGAAGACGGCAACCTCGTCGAGCAGCCCGACATAGTTCACGCCGAGCCGGATCTGCGCGCGCGCCGGGTCCCAGGTGAACGGCTCGGAGATCGCCGGAGTCGCACCCTGCAGCTTCCCATCCAGGTAGAGCTTCGCCTGCCCGTTCCCGGAGCCGACGCCGGAGTAGGTCACGACGACATGTGTCCACCGCTCCCGCGCAAACGGCGGCTTTTGAACCACGACCAGGCGGTCCAGGAACGCCGGATTTTTGTCCGGATTGAGCTTCTGCGGATTCCAAACCGCCAGGTCGCCGAAGAAGCCGAGACGAAAGTGGCGCGGTTTCTTATCCTTGGTGAAGTCCACCCAGAGGGCGGCGTCGTTGTAATCCTTGTCGGTCACCTGGATCGGGTCGCAGTAGCCTGGCTCGAGATCGGTTTCCGGATCGAGGCTCAACCAGAAAGAGACGGTCCCGCTGAACTTCCCCGGCTCATACGAGACGTTCCGGGCGGCGCGGAAGTAGACCGCCTTCGTGTTCTTGCGGCGGAACTGGAGTGCGTCGCCAAAGCGACCGGCGCCGGGTGCGAGTGCAACGTCGGAGTGGTCCAGGCCGGGCCGCGCCTCGCTGAGCGCCTTGTAACCCGGAGCCGTATGGATTCGCCGGTCGCCCTCGCCAAAGCCGGCCTCGGTCGAACCTTCGAATCCCGCGTGGAAAGTCAGGGCCTCGCGCAGCGCCGTTTCGGAGCCGGCAGCGTGCAGGCAGAGCGCCATTGTCGCCAGAGAGAGCAGTAGTCGGTTCATCGCCTCGGATTATCTCACGCGAGCGCCGGATCGGGACAGAACCGCTGATAATTGCGCTCCATGGCGCCGGCCAGCCGGCGGGCTGCGGCGTCGTAGTCGGACGGGCTGCTCCATGCCGCGCGGGCGTCCAGGAGCTGATCGGGAAGCCCCGGGCAGGCGGCCGGAACCAGCCACTGGAAGATCGGGTCGATGTTGTACGACACCCGGCACAATGATCCGTTCAGGGCTGCCGAGAGCAGCATTGCCAGCCTCGATCCGAGCACCTTCTCCCCGTCTCCGGCCGGACCGCCGACCCATCCGGTGTTCACCAGCCAGCAATGCGGATTCTGCGCCCGCAGCCTTCGAGCGAGTAGCCGCGCGTAGGACGCCGGCGGAAGCGGCAGCTCATCTTCGGAAAAGCAGGAGTGGAAACGCCCGTGCGAATAGCCGTTGACCAGGTGCAAGATGGCCTGCTTGGGGGTCAGCAGCGCGATTCTCGGCAGAACCCCTTTCCAATCCGAGCACAGCAGCACGACGTGTCTCGGCTCGGGCCAGAGGACAGGCAGGTCGGGTCCGGACTCCAGGCTAAGCCGGAAGACCCCCTCCGGCGCCCAACCCGCGCCGCGGGCCGCCAGCAACTGGCAATCGGAATCCGCGGCCAGGCCGGCAATCTCGCCGGAGAGCCCGTAAACCAGCGCGACCTCGCCGTCGTGCCCCGCATGTGCGCTGGCGTTGGGCAGCATGAGCGCGTCCCGCTCCCCCACCGCGCGACTGGCTCCTAGGAAAGCCGCGTGGCAGAGCAGGTTCCAGGCACTCTCGCCGGAGATCACAGCAGCCCTCCGGTCCAGGTCAGCGGCGATTCGCGGCCGGGTGGGGGCGAGTCCGGGCGTCGCGAAAATCGTAAACTCGGGCGCCGCGGCCTTGCCATGAACCGGGAGGACCGCACAGGCAAGGTGCGCTGAATCGGTCACAACGCGAAGTGGCATCCGGTAGGCTGGGTGGGTCGTGCCGTTGCCGTCCTGCACATACAGGTCCCGTCCCCGCAGGTAATCTTCGGCCTCTTCCAGCAGGGACGCGAAGTGTGGCGGGCTAAGCCCGACCTCAACGGGCGCCCGGTCCGGCGGCGGCGCGATTCGACCCGCAACAGGAGGCTGTGGGAACGCCCCCCGAGTGAGATTGCTCCGGACCGAGCGGGCGTTACGAATCACATTTCGCTCGATAGCGTCCCGGGCGGTTCGGAGCACATTGTCCTGCATAGGCATCCGCCATTTCCCAGGGCAGTTCGGAATCCAGGCGCAAATTCTTGAAAAGAAATGCTTCGCGCGCTCCAATCTGGCGATTTGACGCACGGAACCGGCCGTGGGGCTGCGGCATCTGGCGCAGCAGTCTACTGCAGGTTGTACTTCTTCATCTTGTAGCGGAGCGCGTCCCGCCCGATCCGCAGAAGCCGGGCCGCCTGGCTCTGGTTGCCGCCGGCGCGCTCCAGGGCATTGGCGATGAGCCGGCGTTCGTGATCCTCGAGCGAGACGGCGGCATCGCCCGGCGCGGCAGCGGCTGCCGTGAAGCCGTTGGTTGGTTCGTCTCCCTGGGACCGCTGCTCCCGCAGGTAGTCTGGCAGATCCTGTACGTCGATTACGTCGCCCAGCACCATCATGCAGGCATGCCCGAGGACGTTCTCCAGTTCCCGGACATTGCCCGGCCAGGAGTGCCTCGCCAGTACGATCTGCGCCCGGTGTGTTACGCCCCGGATCGGCTTCTGGTACTGGCGGGCGAAGCGGTCGATGAAGTGCCGCGTCAGCAGGAGCAGATCCTCCCTCCGGTCCGCCAGGCTCGGAACCTTGATTTCAACCATCGCGAGCCGGTAGTACAGGTCCTCCCGGAACTGCCGCTCCGCGATCGCCGAGCGCAGATCCCGATGCGTGGCGCCAATCACCCGCACGTCCACCTTGCGGCTGCCGAGCGAACCCACCCTCTGCACCTCCTGCTGCTGCAAGGCGCGGAGAAGTTTGGCCTGCGTCGCCAGCGGCATGTCGCCGATCTCGTCCAGAAACAGCGTGCCGCCGTGGGCATACTCGAAGAGGCCCATCTTGTCCTGCGTGGCGCCTGTAAACGCGCCCCGGACGTGGCCGAACAACTCGCTCTCGAACAGCGTCTCGACCACAGCCGAGCAGTTCAGCACCACGAAATGCCCTTTGGCGACCGGGCTCAGCTTGTGCATCGCCCGCGCGACCAGATCCTTTCCGGTGCCCGTCTCGCCGGTGATCAGAATCGAACGGTAGTGCGGCGCTACGCGGCGTACGCGGGAGAACATCTCGGTCATGAGCGGGCTGCGCCCGATGATGCCCTCGAATTCGCTGCTCGACCGGAGCTCGTCCTCGAGCTGGATCGCCCGCAGGCGCCGCCGCGCGTCTTCGAGCAGGCTCTCCACACGCTGCCGCAACTGCACGATCGAGACCGGCTTGTTCAGATAGTCGCTCGCCCCCTTCTTGATCGCCTCCACCGCCGATTCGGTCGAGTAGTGCGCCGTCATGAGGATCACCTCGATTGCCGGATCGAACTCGACGATCCGCTCGAGCACCTCCATGCCGCTCATCTTGGGCATCACCAGGTCGGTGAGGACGATCTGCGGGTGCTTGCTGTAGACCAGATCGAGCCCCTCTTCCGGATCGGTGGCCGTATGGATCTCGACGCCGTCCATTTTGAGGGCGGTCGCCAGCAACTCCAGGCTGCGAGGGGTATCGTCGATTGCCACGACCGAGATGGTCTTGCTTTCTTGTGAGGACGCCATGCCAGTGTTCTTTCTGAGGATATCCGAAGCTAACTGAGCAGCGCCGCCAGCTCCCGGCGCAGTGTGGCCAGGCTCACCGGCTTCGCGATGTATCCCGTGAAGCCGGCCGCCAGGGCTTTCTCCTGGTCCCCCTGCATCGCGCTGGCGGTCAGAGCAACCACCGGCAAGGTGGCCAGCCGCTGGTCGTCCCGAACGTGCCTCAGCACCCCGAAGCCGTCGAGCGCCGGCATCTGCAGGTCGAGCAGGATGAGGTCAAATTGCTCCCGGCGGATCAACTCGATTGCTTCCACGCCGTCGGCTGCCTCGCTGACCGCGTAACCGGAGCGCTCCAACATCGTCCGCACCAGCTCACGGCTCGAAGCTTTGTCATCCGCCACGAGGATTCGTTTCGCTTTCGCGCTCATGGCTTGACGGAAAGGCTCCTTGTCCTGGTTTTGATAACGGCCCGCAATTGCGCCAACAACTCCTGCTGCCAGGATCCGCCCTTCAGGAAGATTGCCTTCGTCTCCTGCCGCAGCAGATCGAGATCGCCCTGTTCGAGGTCCTTGGCCGTCAATACCAGAATCGGCAGGTTCCGCCACTGCGGCGCCGCTTTGATGCGCAACAGCAGCTCAAAACCGCTCATCTCCGGCATCATTAAATCCAGGACCACCGCCCCCACATTTACGTGCGGCAGTACCTGGAGCGCGTCCTTGCCGCTTTGCGCCAACACGCAGGCGTAGCCGGCTGATTCGAGCACACCTCGAAGCAGGTGCAGGTTCTGCGGATCATCGTCCACCACCAGGATCCGCACATCGGTGGAGACCTGGGGATGCACATACTTCTCCAGAGTCCGGAGGAAAACGTCCTTGCCGAGCGGCTTGGTGAGGTACTCAGTCGCGCCGGCTGCAAGCGCCGACTCGCCATCGTCCATCACCGTGACGATGAGAATGGGGATTCCCGCTGTCTCGGGCGTCTCGCGGAACTCGCGCAGGAGCTGCCACCCCGTCTTGCCGGGCAGCAAAAGATCGAGCGTAACCGCGTCAGGGCGGAGTTCCTTGGCCAGCCGCATCGCCTCCGCGGCATCGGAGGCCATAACGGTTTTGTACCCGTGAGGCTCCAGGTAGCTCGACATCAGCTCGCGCGCCCCGGGTTCGTCTTCGACAACCAGAATCAAGGGCTTGTGCGACCGAACCGGCGCGGCTTCCTGCTCGTTCCCTCCGTGCCGCTGCGGCACTGGAATCGTAAAGGTGAACCGGCTCCCCACTCCCGGCTCGCTCTCCACGCAGATCGAGCCGCCGTGCAGTTCCACCAGGCGCTTGGTGATCGCCAGTCCAAGACCGGTCCCTTCCTTCACCCCTTTCGTCGTCGCGCCGACCTGAGAGAACTTGTCGAAAATCGTCTCGTGCGCCTCCGGCGGGATTCCCACGCCTGTGTCTCCCACCGTCACCGAGATCGCGCCGGCGGCGTTCGCCGACTCGACCCAGACCCGGCCGCCCGCCGGCGTGAACTTCACGCTGTTGCTCAACAGATTGTAGAGGATGCCCTTGAAGCGCACGCGATCCGCGTGTATGGCTGTCCCGTCATGCAGGCGGCTCTCGATCAAGATGCCCTTATCCTCGGCTAGCCGTCGGACACTGTCCAGCACCTCCTGGATCGCCGAGGACATGTCGAAGACCTCCGGGCGGAGTTCGACGCGGCCGGCTTCGATCTTTGACAGATCGAGAATGTCGTTGATCAGCTCCAACAGGTGCTTGGAGTCCTGCTGGATGTGGCCGAGAAACCGCTTCTGCTTGTCATTCAGCGGACCCTCAAGCTCTTCCAGAAGCAGTTCCGAGAAGCCGATGATCGTGTGGAGCGGCGTGCGGAGCTCATGGCTCATGCTGGCCAGGAACTCGCTCTTCAGCCGGTCGGCGCGCTCGACCTGCTGGTTGCGAAGCTCCAGCTCCTGGTTCTTCCGCGCGAGCTCCTCGGTGTAGGCGTCCCGCATGGCACGAATCTGTTCGCCGGCTTGCCGACGCTCGGTGACATCGCGGACAATCGCAGTGACCCGGAACCCGTCTTCCGTCTTCACCGGGCTGAGGCTGATCTCTACCGGGAATCGCGCGCCATCTTTGCGGCGCGCGAGCAAGGGCAGGCCCGAGCCCATTGGACGAGTTACCGGTTTGGTCCAGTAGTGCGCCCGATGCTGCTGGTGGATCTCACGCAACTCCTCGGGGATCAGGTCCTCGACGCCCAACTGGAGCAACTCCTCGCGCTTATAGCCGAACGCCTTTTCGGCGGCCACGTTGACCAGGGCGATCCGTCCCTCCTTGTCGAACTCGAATATGGCGTCGGGAGCAGTTTCGAGCAGCTCCCGAAATCGCGCCTCGATTCGCGCCTGCTCCCGCAGCGACTTTGCCGTGTCGATCAGTTGCGACCGCTCGGCGGCGGATTTGCGGCTCCTCTGCCGGACCCGCAGAACACGCTCGACCACGCGCGGGACGGATTCCATGTCGCGTCCCAGGAGCACGTCGGCAGCGCCCTCCCGCAGCAGCTCGAGAGCATCCTCGGCACCCAGGTCCTCGGCGATGAAAATGACCGGCGGACGATCGTCATGCCGGTTGGCCCATTCGAGAATATCCGTCCGATCTCCTCCCGAAGGAGTGGAATCAGCCAGAACGAGATCGTAGCTGCCCTGATAGAGGACTTCGGCGAACTCCGGAGCGTTGCGTACGATCCTGGACTCGATGCTGGCGCCGGCCAGGCGCAGCGAGTCGATGCAGCGCTCGGCAAGCAGATCCAAAGTCGTGCAGATCAGGATGCGTAGGGAGCCGTTCGAGGCGGCGAATTCGTGGAGAGTCGTTGCCAACCGAAGAATTCTCCTGGCTTTCTATACCGGATGTTATCAGATCGACTCCGAACCCGTGCGGACCAAAGCTGCCCGCCTCCGTCGGCCAAGCTACGGGTGCAAAATTTCCCTGAAAAAACTACCGCGCGCTCGGCGGCCGAGACCGCCCCGATCCCCCAGAGCCCAGCGGCTGGCCGAGCGGTCACACGCTTGCACGGAGTTTGGCCGGCAGTATGATCGAAAGAGCCGGCCGGCGCCCGCCGATGGCCCCGGGCCGGAGGAGAGAAGGGAGAGACGACATGATCATCGCCAGACGGTTGTGGCTGGTTACGGCCTGTTGCTACCTGTTGGGCACATCCACCGCTGCGTTCGGGGAAGAGCACAAGGCCCGGCGGCTTGAGTCCGTGACCTGGAATCCCGTGAAAAACGAGTTGACCTGGGTGGTCTCCTCGGGTGAAAAGCCTGCCCAGGGCGAGTACCGCCCCGACAAGCAGCAGACCTATGTCATCGACATGGATGCCGCGACGATGATGTTCAACGGGGAGACCCGCCGGTTCAGCCGCCAGGAGGCGGCCAACGTGCGGAGCCTGATGGCTGTCATCTCCACCTACGCGGTGGAATCCACTGTCTGGTGGGAGCAGGGGCATGGCCAGCGCGTCACCGGCGGCGAGCGGGTCAGTACCTCCCCGCCGAGCCCTCCTTCGCGCATCGAGGGCCGTTGCGAACTGCCGGCGCTCACCCGGCTCCTGACGTACCAGCACTAAGTTGACAGTGGCTAGTACCATTGGGCTCTGGCGAGGCCGGCGCGAAGCTGGCATCATCCGGGTATGGTTATCTGTCATCGATGCGGCAGCAGTCAGCTCTCGATTTCGAGGACCCGAAACCTGTACGAACGCGCCTGGAGCCTCGTCGGGATCGTGCCCTTCCGGTGCTCGGAATGCGAAGCCCGTTTTTTCCGGTCCGATGCCGGCTTTGAACCGCCGGCGGCCGCCCCGCGGCCCTCGCTCCGGCGCCTCGCCCGGACGGCCCCGAACGCGTTGAGCCAGGCGCCGGTTGAAAACCGCGTCTCCTGGGTTGCCGCCAGCCAGAATCTCGGGCCCCGGCGGCGCGTTCGGCTTACTCGCGAAACCCTGGCCTGCTCCTGAGCGCCGTGGCCGCCCGGTTACCGGATGCGGGCGCGCGCCGCCGCCAACACCTCCTCCAGGAACATACGGCCCCCGTTTGCCAGGTTCCCACCGGTCATGAACTCGATCTCGATATCCGGACGGACCCCGACATTCTCGATGTAACGCGTCGTCGGAAAGTCGGGAGTCGCGATCTCAGCCGGGCGCACGGCCATCGAGACGCTCATTTGCGCGAAGACCTCGGAGAAGAATCCGGTTGGCGCGACTCGGGAGAGCGCGCCGCCTCCTGGGGTGCGCGTACTCAATACCAGGCCGCGGCGGTTGTCCTGGATGATCGCGGCGAACATCTCGGCGGCAGACATCGTAAACCCGTCTGTCAGAACAATCAGCGGCTTTGTGTAGGCGATGTTCCGCCCTGCCTGATCGGTCGCCGGCAGCACTTCAAGGGACAGAGAGCAGACCGACAGCGGTCCGGTCCGCCCGCGCAACTCCCCGTAGGCCGTTTCCAGGTCCCGCACGATCACGCCTAGCATGTCGATCACCCACTGTTCGGCCCCATCCTCCTTCGCCTCCTCCAGGGCGCGCCGGAAGTTGATTAACCACGGCAGTGTCGGCCGGATCTCATCGCCCACCGTAACGAACCGCTGCGGGATCAGGTGGCTCAGGAGTTCCTCCGTATAGCAGATGTCGCCGCCTGCGTTCCGCATGACGTCGACGATCAGGCCATCCGTATTCTGATCGAGAAACGCGACTTCGCTGGCAAACTGCTGCAGGGCAAAGAATTGCGCAAAGCCCGGCTGCAGGGAAAACGTCGGAATCCGGATGAAGCCGATCCGGGCGCCATCCTGCTCGATTACGCCGCTGAAGAAGAAGTCCAAAACGCCCCGTCCGAGTCGCAGTCGAAAGCCCGGCGGCAGGTCGAATGCCGGACGAATCGAGCCAAGCCTCCGGATTCGCTGGGATTCCGGCAGGCTGCGGTCCCGGAGTCCGTAGAGCGGCCGCAGATACGACGGCGCCCGCTTCTCAACGTAATTGACCGGTTCCGCCTCCTCGGCCTCTCCTGGGGCAGGCGCGTTCTCCTCCCCGAAAACCTCCTCCCAAAGGGCGTTGCGCGACGTCAGTTTGGGCGTAAGTGTCGGACCCACTCGCAGCAGCGGCGTACCCGCCTTGATCCACTCGATGCGGTAGCTCGCAATTTCCCCATTCGCCTTCCGAATCACCACTGTGGCCTCATCTCCGATCTCATGGGCCCGGGGCAGCATGCTCTGGCGTAGGTCGAAAAGAGTCGACAGCGAGAATCGGCGGGTCGTCTGCGAATTCCCCAGCGACAGTAGGCGCGAAACCCTACGGATCCACTCCTCCGCCGTTACGCCGTCCACCGAAATCAGCTCGTCGCCGATCTCGAAGTCGTAGGTGCGGCGCGGCAGGACTGTCCGGTTTATCTCGTCAATCAGCGCCTTGCCATCGTTCAGGTCGACGCCGAGCGGGATTGTCGCCCGGAAATCGGAGGGGACGAAATAGGCCATATGGAGATCCTGCAAGCTGGCGACGTATTCCGCACAAATCTCGAAGTAGGCCAGATCGTCGGGAGCTTCCCGGACCCGCTCCAGCCAGGGCCGGACCTCGAGTGCGTCGAAACCGATGACATCGCGCTTCCACTCATACGGCGCGTACTCCTTGGCAACGAAGGAGGCCAGGACCTGGAACTCGAAGACTTTCTGATCCTGAGAAAGTTGCGCGCGGACGACGCCGGCGGCGCAGCACAATAGCAGTGCGAGCTGTGTGAAGTAGCGTACTCTCATGATGGTGTTCGGAACCGTCGCGGTGGAGCCGACGGAAACGACTACTCTGATTCGGTCCTGGTACAATGTCAAGTTACTTCCGGCTCACTGAGGAGGATCTGGTGAAGATTTTGAGGCCAGTTCTGCGGTTTTACAGCTATCTCTATCACTTGGCCCTGGCTCTGTTCCTGCTGGGCATTGCGCTCGTCGCGCTGCTGACGAGCGCGGATAACCTCCGCATGGAAATGCTCCCGTGGAGCGGGCCGGCGCTGATCCACTGGCTGCTCGGCTTGAGCCTGGCGGGCATCGTGACCATCGGGTTGGCGCTGGGAGGCAGGCTGCGCATTCTGTTTGTCGGCTGGTGTCTGCTGGTTCTCTACTTCATGGTGAACGGCTTTTTCCTCGGCCCGTTCGTCTTCGACGGCGCTGACCAGGCGGTTTCTGCGGCCTGGCTCACAGGCGGCGCTCTGCTGGCCGTCCTCGGCAGTCTGATGCAGTTCGGCGGGCGGCCGGCCAAGAAGAAATACTACTGATCCGCGCTGTTTCGCTTGTCCCCTCCCCTTGGCTATGCGAGGATGAAAGCGGCGTACAGGGGTCACGCGGACCTCAGTGCGCCGCCCGGTGCAGATGTCCTCGGAAGGCCCGGTCGAGACTCGCAACCGTAGCGCACTGAATCGCTATGGGATGGCTGCCCTCGTTGTCGCCACGGGGGCCGTCGTGGTGGTCCTGTTCGAAAGGGCCTTTGGCGGACCTCTCTCTCTGGTTGTCTTCTTTCTCCCCATCATGTTCGCCGGCTGGTACGGCGGCTTTGGACCGGGAGTCTTCGCTTCCTGCCTCAGCACGGTCGCCATTGCCCTCTTTCTTGCGAGCCCGGCGACACCGTACTCGCTCTCCCACACAATCGAATGGATTCTACTTCTCACGTTCCTCGGCGTCGGGATCGGCGTCAGTTGGCTCAACGAATTCCGCCGGCGCTCGGAGGCGGCTCTGCGGGAAAGCCGTCTCTTCCTGGATCGCGTCCTGGCGACCTCGCCTGTCCGCCACTACCTGTTCGACTTGTCTGAATCCCGCATCACCTATCTCACGCCGGAGATCCCCGGCGTCCTCGGTTTCGAACAGCAGGAGATGAATCGCCTCGAAACCTTAGTCCGGCAGTATACGCACCCCGATGACCTCCAGCGCCTCCGCGACTTTATCGGCCGGCTTCGAAACCTTCGGGAAGGTGAGGCGCTCGACCTGGAGTTTCGGGCCAGAAACAAGCAGGGGCAATGGCGGTGGCTTTCTACCCGGGAGGCGGCGTTCACGCGCGACGCGGAGGGCCGGACGGTCCAGGTGCTTGGGACGGTCCAGGACATCTCTCCTCGCAAGGAGGCCGAAGAGGGGCTTCGGGTTGCCAATGAGGCGCTCGCGCGCAAGATCGAAGATTTGCGGCAGTTCAGCTACCTGGTTTCACACGATCTAAAGGAGCCGCTCCGATCGATCACCGCCTTTGCCGAGTTACTGCTCCAGCGTGAGAGCCTGGGGCCCGAGGGGCGCGAAGCAGCGGGTTTCGTGCTCAACAGCTCGCACCGTATGGCCCATCTGATTGAGGATCTTCTGCGCTACGCCAACCTGAGCGAACGCGAAGAGGCACTCGAACGATCCGACATCGACCCGGCGATGGCGATTCAACTCGTCCTGGGCAACTTGAACGCCGCGATCCGCGAAAGCGGTGCGAGCGTCACCTGCGACCCTCTTCCGAAGGTGTACGCCGACTTCTCCCAGCTCATGCAGGTCTTCCAGAATTTGATCAGCAACGCCATCAAATACCGCTCCGCCGAGCCTCCGCGCATCCATATCCGAGCCGATCGGAGCGACTCGCTCTATGTATTTTCCGTGGCGGACAACGGCGTTGGGGTGCCGGCAGAGTATGGCGAGACCATTTTCCAGCCTTTCAAGCGTCTGCACGGAAGGAAGTATCCCGGCACCGGCATCGGACTCGCCATCTGCCGCAGAATCGTAGAGCTCCACGGCGGCAGAATCTGGGTGGACCCGGCGCCGGGAGGCGGGTCAGTCTTCCGCTTCACCCTCCCTGCCGCGGAGCGCAACGGAAACCAGACGGCTACTTGATTTCGGGGCTGGCGATCGTGGCCGGCTCCTGCCCCCAGTTCTCTCGAATGACCAGCGTCTGGTCCGAGAAGAACGTGCGGCGGCCGGTCGTATTGTAGGTGACCGGATTTGCGTTCACCACATAGCCGGTCGGAGTGCCTTCCAACGTGAAGATGTACCCGGATTTATTCCCTGCGGCGAGGTCACCGGGCACCAAGTCGGCAGCTGCCGGGCCAGGCTGCCCACTTGTCGGTGGACCCAGCTCGGCCAAGCTCGTGGCGTACCGGCCGAACTGAGAAAAATACTGTGTCTGGGCCGTGTGGATCGTCCCGATCTGGCGGATGGTGGCCATCTCCTGGGAGTGCATTCTGGCCTTATCCAGCTTTGGAACGGCGATCGCCGCAATGATCAGGATGATCGCAATGACGATCAGGAGCTCGATCAACGAGAAGCCGCGACGGCGGCGTGTCCGGTCTGTGAGGATGAACATAGCCGTACTCTAACTATACATGACGTAAGCAGCACGGGCCGCGTTTAGAAGAGTTCGCCGCGGACCAGGCAGTCGATTTGGCGCAGCCGTTCGAGCAGCTTCGGAAGGCCGGCCAGGGGCAGGGCGTTGGCTCCGTCCGAGAGCGCCCGCTCCGGGGCCTCGTGGACCTCGACAAACAGTCCGTCGATCCCAATCGCCGTCGCCGCCCGGGCCAGCGGCTCGATAAACCGCGGCTGTCCGCTGGAGGCGGAGCCGGCCGCGCCCGGAAGCTGCACGCTGTGCGTGGCGTCGAAGACCACCGGCCAGCCGAACTCGCGCATCAGCGCCAGTCCGCGCATGTCCACCACCAGATTGTTGTAGCCGAAGCTCGATCCGCGTTCGGTCAGCAGCACGCTGCCATTGCCCGTCGAGGCGACCTTCTCGGCCGCCAGGCGGATGTCGTGCGGCGCGACGAACTGACCCTTCTTGATGTTGACGATCCGGCCCGTCCGCCCCGCCTCCACCAGCAGGTCAGTCTGGCGGCAGAGAAAGGCCGGGATCTGGAGAATGTCGGCCGCCTCGGAAGCCGGGCCGGCCTGCGAGGGATCATGAATATCGGTCAGGACTGGAACGCCGGTCTCTCGGACGCCCCGGAGAATCCGCAGGCCTTCTTTCAACCCCGGACCGCGATAGGACGAGGCGCTGCTCCGGTTGGCCTTGTCGAAGGATGCCTTAAAAATAAACGGCCCGGCCATCCGGCCGATCTCGCGCGCCAGGAATTGGACGTGCTCCTCGCTTTCGATCACGCAGGGACCGGCGATCAGGACGAACGGCTCTCCTCCTCCGAAGGCCAGCCCCGGAGCGACCTCAATCCGCATGGGAGAATTCGCTCGAGGTCTGGACGAACAGCGGCGTCGTTTCGCTGGTCAGCCGCTTCTGCCGGTACTCGTATGCCGCCCCGAGGAAGGCCCGGAACAGCGGGTGCGGCTCCAGCGGCTTTGATTTGAATTCGGGATGGAACTGGCATCCCAGGAACCAGGGATGTGACGGCAGCTCGCAGATTTCCACGTATACGCCGTCCGGAGTCTGGCCTGTCAGCCGTAATCCATTCTGCATCAGGAGCTTCTCGTACTCGCGGTTGAACTCGTAGCGGTGGCGGTGCCGCTCGCTCACGCGCGGCTCCCCGTAAGCGGCGCGAGCGAAGCTACCCTCGGCCAGTACGCATGGATAGGCGCCTAGCCGCATCGTCCCGCCCAGCTCATCGACGCCCTTCAACTCCCGCAGCTTGTAGATTACCCGGTGCGGCGTCGCCGGCTCGAACTCAGTCGAATCCGCCTCCTCCAGGCCGCAGACGTTGCGGGCGTACTCGATGACCATCGTCTGCATTCCCAGGCAGATGCCAAAGTAGGGAACCCGGAACTCGCGGGCGAAGCGGATCGCCTGCAGCATGCCCTCGACCCCGCGCTTGCCGAATCCGCCCGGCACCAGGATGCCGTCGAAGCGCTCCAACTGCTTCCGGCAATCCGGCCAGCTCAGCTCGGCCGACTCGATCCATGTGATGTTGACCTTCAGGTTGTGCGCCAGGCCACCGTGCAGCAGCGCCTCCTTGAGGCTCTTGTAGGAGTCTTCGTATTCGACGTACTTGCCGACCAGCGCGATCTCCACCTCGTCGGCCGGATTCTTCAGCCGGTCGACCATCGCGGACCAGCGTGACAGATCGAGTTGCCCGGGCTGGACGCCCAACAGCCGCAGCACGATCTCGTCCACCTTTTGCGCCGCGAATTCCAGCGGCACCTCGTAGACCGACTCGACGTCCCGGGCCGTAATGACGGCTTCGCGATCGACGTCGCAGAATAACGCGATCTTCTCCTTGAGATCGTCCGACAGCGGCTTCTCGGAGCGGCACATCAGGATGTCCGGCTGGATACCGATCGCCCGGAGTTCCTTGACGCTGTGCTGTGTCGGCTTGGTCTTCAACTCCTGCGCCGCCGCGATCCAGGGGACCAGGGTCACGTGGACGAAGATGGCGCTCTCCCGGCCCACCTCGTGGCGCACCTGCCGGATCGCCTCCAGGAACGGCAGCGATTCGATGTCGCCCACCGTGCCGCCGATCTCGACAATCACCACATCGACATCGCCCGAGATCCTGCGGATCGCCGCCTTGATCTCATTGGTGACGTGCGGGATCACCTGGACGGTTTTGCCAAGATAGTCCCCGCGCCGCTCGCGCGTGATGATCTGCTCGTAGATCCGGCCCGAGGTGAGATTGTTGCTCTGGGTGAGGGCGGCGTGCGTGAAGCGTTCATAGTGGCCCAGGTCGAGGTCGGTCTCGGCGCCGTCGTCGGTGACGAAAACCTCGCCGTGCTGGAAGGGGCTCATCGTTCCCGGATCCACGTTGAGATACGGGTCGAATTTCTGCAGGGTGACACGCAACCCCCGGCTCTCCAGAAGGCATCCGATCGAGGCGGCGGCGATCCCCTTTCCTAATGACGAAACCACGCCGCCGGTAACGAAGATATACTTAGCCATTTCCAAATTCAGCGCCCGATTCCGCAATCGCTGCGGCAAAGAGCTTCGAAACCTTCTCCAGATCCCCCGGTGTGTCCACGCCGAGCGATTCGTACTCGGTTTCGACCACCCGGATCGTATATCCGTTCTCGAGCGCCCGCAACTGCTCCAGCCGCTCAGTCTGCTCCAGTGGACCAACGGGCAGATCAGAATAATTTAGCAGGAATTGCCGCCGATACACGTAGAGGCCGATATGTTTGTAGTGCACCGCCTGGACGCCCGCGGCCGAATCGAGGTCCCGGACGTAGGGGATCGGGGCCCGCGAGAAGTAGATCGCCCGGCCCTTGCGGTCCGTGACGACTTTGACTACATTCGGATTCGTGACCTCGGCGCGATCGGCAATTCGCTTCTTGAGTGTCGCCATCGGCGCATCCGGTTCGTCTAATAGGGCGAGGGCGGCGGAATCAATGGCCGCCGGATCGATCAATGGTTCATCGCCCTGGATATTGACGATGATCTCTGCGTTCTCCGCGGATGCCGCCTCGGCCACCCGGTCGGTGCCCGACTGGTGGTCGGTTCGGGTCATCCGGACCGGCGCCCCGAAGCGCCTGGCCTCCCGTGCGATCTGCTCGTCGTCGGTCGCGATGAGTAATCCGGAGAGATACCGTGACTGGCTCGAACGTTCGAACACGTGCTGGATGATGGTTTTACCGGCGAGAGTGGCGAGAGCTTTTCCTGGAAAACGGGACGAGGCGAACCGGGCAGGGATCACGCCCAGAATCTTCGGCGGCACGATCGATCATACCACGAAATGGTCGCGTGATATACTACAGAGTAGGTTGCGACCGGAAGGGAAGCTGCCATGAGATTGAGGTCCACTTGGAAGTTCTTTCTCGTCGCCTTCAGTTGCACCTCGCTGCTGATCGGTTGGACTCTGCTGGCCAAAGAGGGTGAGCAGGGGACCGCCCAGCGCGAACTGAAGAGCGAGCCGAGAGTTTCAATCACGCCACGCACCAGACCGAGTCAGGACAATTCTGCCGAGCAGCGTTCAAGCAACATCCGCGTCGACACGAACCTGGTTCTGATCAACGTTACTGTCACGACTCCGCTCAACCAATTTGTGACCGGCATGGAGAAGGAGCATTTCCGCCTTTTCGAGGACAAAGTCGAGCAAACCATCACGCACTTCTCGAACGTGGACGCCCCGCTGTCGGTGGGTCTGGTCTTCGACGCCAGCGGCAGCATGGGTAACAAGCTGGCGAAATCGCGCCAGGCGGCCGCCCAGTTCTTCAAGACCGCCAACCCCGAGGACGAGTTCTTCCTGGTGCAGTTCAATGACCGGCCCGAGATGGTTGTTCCGTTCACCACCAATACCGAGGAGATTCAGAACCGCCTCACCTTCACACAGGCCAAAGGGCGGACGGCGCTGCTTGATGCCGTCTACCTGGCCATGCACACGATGAAAAAGGCCCGGAATCCCCGCAAGGCAATCCTGATCCTCTCCGACGGCGGCGATAACAGCAGCCGTTACACCGAAAGCGAAATAAAAAACCTGGTGCGCGAGGCCGACGTCCAGGTCTACGCCATCGGCATCTTCGAGCACGTCTCGGCCCGCGGCCGGACGGCTGAGGAGCTGTCCGGACCCAGCCTGTTGAGCGAACTCGCCGAGCAGACCGGCGGCCGGCATTTCCCTGTGGAAAACATCAACGAACTGCCCGACATCGCGGCGAAAATTGGAATCGAACTCCGGAATCAGTACGTCCTAGGATATAGCCCGGCGAATCAGGAGCGGGACGGCAAGTACCGGAAGGTCGTCGTGAAACTGGTTCAGCCGCGCGGGCTACCGCCACTTCGACCATTCTGGCGGCAGGGATATTATGCGCCAACTCAATAAAACCATCTTTCCGGGCATCGTTCTTGCGCTGGCGTTCGCAACGGGCGCCAAGGCCCAGGATGCGACCTTTCGGGCCGACACCCGCCTGGTCGTGCTGCACGCCAGCGTCTTTGACAAGAACGGGAAGCTCGTGACGAATCTGGGGCGCGACGTTTTTCGAGTCCAGGAAAACGGCGTGGACCAGGAGCTCAAAATCTTCCGCCGCGAGGATGTGCCCGTCTCGCTCGGGCTTGTCATCGACAACAGCGGAAGCATGCGCGACCGGCGTCAGCGCGTCGAGGCCGCCGCGCTCGCCCTGGTGAAGGCTTCCAACCGCGACGACGAGGTCCTCATCGTCAACTTTAACGACGAAGCCTATGAGGATGTCCCTTTCACCAACGACATCAAGAAAATGCAGGAAGGGCTCACCCGCATCGATTCGCGCGGGGGCACCGCCATGTGGGATGCCGTCAACATGACGATGGACCACATGAAACAGAAGGGTAAGCGCGACAAAAAAGTCATCCTGCTCATCACTGACGGGAATGACAACATGAGCTCGACCTCGCTCGAAAGGCTGGTCCAGAAGGCTCACACCAGCGACATCGTCATTCACGCAATCGGGCTTCTGGCCGAAGAGGAGCGCCGTGAGGCCCGCAAGGCCAAACGCGGACTCGATGCCCTGACCCAGGCCTCCGGCGGCATGGCCTTCTATCCGAAGGCCCTTTCGGAGGTCGAGGAGGTCGCCCTTCAGATTGCGCACGATATCCGGAACCAATACATCCTCGCCTACTCGCCCACCGAACAGGCCCTGGACGGCAGCTTCCGCCAGGTCAAGGTTACGATCCAGGGGAATAGCAGGCTGACCGTCAGGACGCGGTCCGGCTATTACGCTACGCCCGATACCGGCGGCAAGACCACGCTCTCGCGCTCGGAGGCCGGCTCCGGCACCTGATGTACCGCTTCCTCTGGCACGCTCTCCGCGGCTACCGGCTGCGGCCCTGGCGAAGTCCGTATCTGCGTTGGCGGATCGAAACCTACTGGGGCATCCATGCCGGCCGGATCGGCTTCGCCGATTTCTGGCGCTTCACCTGGGTCCACCGCGCCGAACTCCTCCGCTTCCTCCGCTGGACGGGCAGAATGCGGACGCTCGGATAGTCAGAGCGTTCTTGTCACTTTGCTCAGCGTCCTGGGCTTGTCCGGATCAAGCCCTTTCTCCGCGGCCAGACACGCCGCGAACAACTGCGCCGGAATTATGTAGGGGATCGGCGTGTACAGCTCTTCCGGATCCGCCTTCCGGCTTGCCACCTTCGCCGGAATCACTACCGAACGCTGCGCCTGCCGGGCGGCCTCGCGATTGCTTTCGTCGGTGATTACCAGCGTTTCCGCCTTCAACTCCCCGAGCTTCTGCAACATTTCCTGCGAACCCGGCCACGTGACCCCGCGTGGCGCGAAGAGAAAAACCGGGAAGGAGCGCTCAACCATTGCGATCGGACCGTGCAGCAGGTCAGCCGACGAGAAGCGCTCGGCCACCACATAACAGGTTTCCATCAGCTTCAGCGCGAACTCAAAGGCGTTGGAATAGTTCAGGCCGCGCCCGATCACCAGCGCCTGCTCCATAAACCGGTACCGTTCGGCGCGCTCGGCAATTTTTTTCTCGAGCTTCAGTGCCGCGTTGGCCCACTCTGGCATGCGCTTCAGATCGTCGGTCTCGATCGGCGCCCCGAGCGCGTAGGCCAGCAGGGTGAGGAGGAGATCCTCCGAGACGATCGTGCGCAGCCGCTGGCGATACTCGAGCGCGCCGGATGCGGCAAGCCCCTCGCAGTAGTTGCGCGTCATCACGAGGCAGCCGCCTCGACAAGCTTCAGGTGATTAACCGAGGAACAGAAACCGCCTACGACGTCGCCGTGACCGTGCC
>JBKBWD010000040.1:0-41771 GCA_046289265.1 Bryobacteraceae bacterium
GGGCAAGGATTGGGACATGAGAGTGGCCTCCTCCTCTGACCGTACTACATACGCTCAGACAAGTGCCACAAAAAAAAGAACCTGCGATCCCCCCTACATCCATGTCGCGCACCCCCGCTATGGCGGGACGTACCGCGAACCGCTAGAATAACTGTAACATGCAGGTTTTGCAGGCAGGCCAACACAAGTTTCTGTTGCTGGAGCTCGACCCCGAGTTCGTGACGAATATCGCCAAACAGGCGGGGTTCGAATTCCGGCTCCAGGAGAGCGACCGTGGTTTGACCCTGGATCTGACGGCCGCTGACCGTCAGGCGCCCCTCCTGCTGTTCGATGCCGCCGATCCGGGCAACCTCGGCTGGTTCTCGCGTTGCCAGTTCTACGTGGACGGCAACACGGGCAACGTGCTCCAGACCCCGATCGCCCTCGCCAACCTGCGGGACCGCAGCGGGCGCGTCCTGCCGAATGCCCTGCGTATGCAGATTATGAAGGAGTTGCCGGTAACCTTCCGCCTGCCGGGTAAACAGCCCGTGACCGAGCAGATGGTCTACGCGGTCCTCTATAACCTCATGAACGCACTGCTCAATGTCGGGGTGGGCGTCTGTGGAGGTGCGGTCGTTCGGCCGCTCGCCGGGCGCACCGAGGGCATCGGAGCGCGCAACTGACTCCGTGGCGTGACCGTCTCGGCCGTCGTCCCCACCTATAACGAAGAGTCCACGATCGCCGGTCTCCTGGAGAACCTTACCGCGGCCGGTCCCGACGAAATCATCGTCTCCGACGGCGGCTCAGCCGACCGGACGGTCGAGATTGCGCGCCGATCCGCGCAGGTCGTCATCTCACCTGCCGGCCGTGCCCGCCAGATGAACGAAGGCGCCCGTAAGGCTCGTGGCGACGTGCTGCTGTTCCTCCACGCCGATGTACGGGTGGAGCCGGGCAGCTTGCGGGCCATCCGGGAGGCGATGTGCGACCCGGCGGTGGTCGGCGGCAACCTGGACATCCGCTACGAGGGAGGGGACCTGGCCGCATCGGCCTTCACCCGCATCAACCGCGCTCGCTGCAGGTTCGGGATCTTCTACGGAGATTCAGGCATCTTCTGCCGGCGCTCCTTCTTCGAACAGGAGGGCGGCTACCGCGAGTGGCTGATCCTCGAAGACTACGACTTCGCCCGGAGAATGTGGCGCGCCGGCGGAGTGGTGCTGCTCTCTGAGCCGATCTACGTCTCCGACCGCCGCTGGCGGAAAGCCGGCCTCCTGCCCACACTCTGGAGCTGGTTTTGGATCCAGGGCCTCTATCTCGCCGGAGTCTCCCCCGAGCGGTTGGCGCGAATGTATCGCGACGTGCGGTAGGAGGCCTCGGCACAATCAAACATTCCAACATCCTTCTGTTATCATCGGGGACGGACGGATCTGAGGACGACGCCGCGTGATTACACGGATTGAGGCACTCAATTATGGCTGTCTGCGCTACGTGGAACGTTCTTTGGCGCGGATGCATGTACTGGTCGGCCCGAACGGCAGTGGCAAAACCAAGTTCCTCGATGTCGTGGCGTTCCTCAGCGATCTGGTCACTGACGGACTGGAGGGCGCCGTCAGTGAACGGTCTCGAAATCCGGTCGATCTGGTCTGGTCCCGGCAGCCTGGAACCATCGAGTTGGCGATCGAAGCTGCGATTCCGGCAAAGCTTCGGCAATTGCTGATCGGGCGCAACTTCGACACGGTTCGATACGAAGTCCAGATTGTCATCGATCAGCAGAGTTACGAGCCGGAAATCCGGGAGGAAAAAGCTCTACTGAAGGGGTCCGATATGCCTGGCGTCGCAATCCAGGATTCTTTTCCGCAGCTTCGCACGCCACCCTCGTCGCTTCTTGTGAAGAAAGGCAAAAGCGCGAAGGTCGTTTTCAGGAAAGCACCAGGGGGAAACGATAATTTCTACTCAGAAGTTGCTGAAACAGCCGGGAAAGGCTGGATGCCGTCGATCCGGCTTGGCCCGCAGCGATCAACATTCGGTAACCTGCTGGAGGACGAAACTCGATTCCCTGTGACAACGTGGCTCAAGGCGGTGCTCAAGGCGGGTGTGCAACAAATTATTCTCAACAGTTTGCTCATCCGGCAGGCCAGTGCGCCAGGGAAGGGACGAGTATTCCGGCCGGATGGCTCGAATCTCCCCTGGGTGGTTATGGAGATGGAGAAAGCGGATCCGCACAGATTTCGGCAGTGGCTTCAACACCTCAAGACGGCTCTTCCGGATTTGGAAGGTGTGCGGGTCGTTGAGCGCCAGGACGACCGGCACGCCTACCTGATGCTTCGCTTCGGGGGAGGTCTGGAGGTCCCCTCCTGGATGGCGTCTGATGGCACGCTGCGTCTGCTGGCGCTCACCATTCTTGCCTATCTGCCGGGCGCCAGCGGGATATACCTGGTCGAAGAGCCGGAGAACGGCGTGCACCCGACTGCGGTCGAAAGTGTCTATCAGTCGCTCACATCGGTCTATGACGGCCAAGTCCTCGTTGCGACGCACTCGCCCGTACTGTTGGCGATTTCCCGCCCGGAGCAGTTGCTGTGCTTCGCCAAGGCCGAGGATGGCGGGACCGATATCATCCGCGGCGACGAGCATCCGGCTCTGCGCGATTGGCGCGGCGAGGTGAACCTGGGTGATCTTTTCGCTTCGGGGATTTTGGGATGAAAGACCTGCTCATCCTCACGGCAGACAAGAATACGCAGTTTGCGATTGAAGGCCTTTTGAGCCGGCCCGCTGCCCTTGGAATCGGCACGATTCAGTCGTGGGAAATCCTCGTTCACGCCAGACGAGATCCTGCGGTATTCCGTGGGAGTCATGAGTTCCTCCGTCCGCATCTAAGGCGCGCGCGATATGCCCTGGTGGTGTTTGATCGGGAAGGGTGCGGCGGAGACAAGCGGAGCCGGGAGGAACTGGAAGGGATCGTACAGAGCCGGCTTGATAGTAACGGATGGCACGGCCGTGCCTCGGTCGTTGCGATCGACCCGGAACTGGAAGCCTGGGTTTGGAGCAACTCGCCGGAGGTGGATGCCGCTCTCGGGTGGGGGAACCGGAATCCGCAACTCCGGCGGATCTTCCTCCCGCCCTTAAGCAAGCTTGTCGCATCCAAGCACTTGATTCCGTGAGGGTTGCGGTTGGCCGTCGGTTGTTTTCCGCCTGACTACATTCTATTTGGCGGGCAAGGCGACTTTGAGTGCATCCAGGATCTTCCGTTGATGCTCGTCGGGTTTGGGCAGCCGTGCTACCACCGTCTTTTGATCAACATCAAAGAGTAGGAAGGTCAGACGCCCCAGCGCGGCTAGCGCGTCGGTCACCGTCACGGCTTTCGGATCCTGTGCCGTGGTTCCGAACACGGCGGCCAGCCTCCGCTCCAGTTCGCGTTGCAGTTTCAGGGCGAGCAGGCAACAGAAGACATGTCCTCGCGTGCGGCTCTCCTTGCGCACAAATATTGGCCGGATTTCGAGCAGCCCGGTCTTCATCGTGCGGAAGTCCCGCTCGACTTTCTGCAACGCCATGTAGCTGGCATGAACCGCTTCTGTGTTGAGCTTGTCCTTGGCGACATCGGTCACGATGACGTAGCAGCCGGCCAGTTCCAAACCACGAAGCTCAGCCCGTGGATCGACCGTCTCTACAATGTGCCTCCCGTCCAGGCGGAGCGTAACCAGCCCGGCCATCTTGTGCCGCTTCACCCACGTTTGCAGCGCAGCCAAACCCGCTTCCGGCTTACGCCGCGCAGACTGGTCCACCAGTTTATTGCGCTGCGTGATTTTGTCCCGCAACTTGATCCACTTGTCTTCCAGCCGGTGCCGGATGCGCTTGGCCTCTTCCGGATTGTTGCGCAGAACGTAGCGCACACCGTCGGCCTCGACCTCGCAGACTTCCTCGGCGAATAGCTCCAATTGGATCGTTTCCTTCGACAACAGGAGGCGAATCTGGGGATCGGTCAACGCACTGATGTAGCGGAAGCCGACTTGATCTAGCGCCTGTTTACCGGCCTTCTTCACCATGCCGCGGTCGCCCACGAAGATCACGTCTTCGATGGAGAACTGCTGGGTGAGGATTTCGATCTGCGCCGCAACCGTGGAGGGATCGGCAGTGTTGCCGACAAAGACGCGAACGGCCAGCGGCTCTCCCGCCGAATCGGCCAACAGGCCGATGACGATCTGCAACTTGCCCCGCTTGCCGTCCCGGTTGTAGCCGAACTGGCCGAGCGCGTTCTGCTCGCCCTCCAGATACGAACTGGTGACGTCGTAGAGGAACAGGGCGGGCGGAGTTCCGCAGCGGGCCAGATAGTTGCGCCAGAGTTGGGTCTCGATCTTGTCCTGGCGGGCACACAGATCGTCGAGCGCGTCGTAGAGGTCGTCTTCATCGAAGTCGGTTAAGCCAAGCACCTCGGCGACGGCGTGATCGCGGGCCCAACGGACAGAGGAGAGACGAGAGCCTTGATGAGCGACGCGCGCCAGGACAAGGAACAAGGCGAGTTTGCCGAGTCTGTTGTGGCCGAGGGCGCCAGAGATGCCCAAGTCGGAGGCCACTTGGTAGAGCGCATGGAGGAGGCCGAAGACGGGGCCGCAAGTGGGTTCGGGAGCGGAGGCCAGGTCGAGTTCGCCCCGGAAGAGACGGCGGAGAGCGGCAATGCGGGGAGCAGGCCAGGAGGAGATATTGGCGATGGTGCGATTTTTGACTTTGCCGTCCTGGCGGAAGGACTCGCGAATGAGGATTGCCGGGGGCGAGTTGCGATTGGGGATCTCCGCCACGTACATAACTGCATCATATTATAATCACGCAGTATTGGCAATAAGAACAACAGTATTTACATGACTACATTTGTTGGTCCAAAAGGGGGCAAGCCGCTTGGATTCAAGCACTTCCGTTCAGTTGGACGAGGAAGATCCGTCCGGGAATGGATGGTCGCGGAGGGCTTGTTGGAGGCTGGCGCCGTGAAGCCGGGCCGGCCGAAGGAAGCAGTGGAGCGAGCGCTATTCGAATCGCGGCAGCCTCGCTCCTCCGCGCTTTACGGGAGGCTCGCCAAGCGCGTCAGCTTCGACGGGTGCGCGGACCCGGCATTTCGAAAGCTCCGGGACGCACTGGCGCGATGGTTTCCGGCGCCAGTGCGCTAATTTCGGGCTCACACCTTCGGCCCTTACGCCCGCTGCGCGCCCACGTTCTCCCGTGCCGCAGCCAAGGCTGCCTCCACTTCTTTCTGATACTCCGCCAGCAGCTCCGGCGTCTTAGCCTCGAAGCGCATCACCAGCACCGGTTGCGTGTTCGAGGCGCGGACCAGCCCCCATCCCTCCGGGAACAGCACCCGCGCGCCGTCCACATCCACGACATCGCGCTTGCCGCGGAAATGATCGGTCAGGCGCGCCACCACGTCGAACTTAATCTCATCGGGGCAGTCCACCCGAATCTCGGGCGTCGAGACCATCTTCGGCAGGTCCTCCAACTGCGCCGAAAGTGGCTGGCCCGACTTCGACACGATCTCGATCAGCCGGCAGGCGGCGTAAGGAGCATCGTCGTAGCCGTAGTAGCGGTCCGCGAAGAACATGTGGCCGCTCATCTCGCCGGCCAGTTCGGCATGTTCCTGCTTCATCTTGGCTTTGATGAGCGAATGGCCGGTGCGGTACATGATCGGGTTGCCGCCCAGCCGCTTCAGCTCGTCATAGAGCACCTGCGAGCACTTCACCTCCCCGATGAACGTGGAGCCCGGCTTACGCGTCAGGATTTCGCGCCCGTAGATCAGCATCAGCATGTCGCCCCAGATCACGTTGCCGTGCTCGTCGACCGCGCCGATGCGGTCGGCGTCCCCGTCGAAGGCGATGCCCAGCTCGGCCTTGTGCTCCCGAACGGCATCGCTCAGGTGCTTCAGATTCTTCTCGACTGTGGGGTCCGGGTGGTGGTTCGGGAACCGCCCGTCCATGTCGAAGAACAGCTCGATCGGCTCGCAGTTGATGCGCTTCAGAAGCTCATGCATTACCGGGCCGGCTGTTCCGTTGCCCGCGTCGAGCACCACCTTCACGCGCCGGTCCAGATTGAATTGCGATGAGATCTCCTCCACGTAGTCCGGCATGACGTCGGCGGTCTTCACGCTTCCCTGACCGGAAGCGAAGTCGTTGTTCTGAATCAGCCCGAGGACCTCCTGGATCTGCTCGCCGTGAATCGTCGAGCCGCCGCACATGATCTTGAAGCCGTTGTACTCGGCCGGATTGTGGCTGCCCGTAATCATGACCGCGCCCTCCGCCTTCAAACGGAAGACCGAGTAGTACAGCAGCGGTGTCGGCACCACCCCGATATCGGTCACCTCGCAGCCGCTCGCGGTCAACCCTTTGAGCAGGGCTTCCCGCAGCCTCGTGGAGCTCAAGCGCACATCCCGGCCGAGGTTGATCTTGCGGCCGGCGCTCCGCTGGAGATAGGTCCCAATCGCTCGTCCGAGCTGTTCGACGTCCTCACTGAGCAGTTCCGTGTCGGCGATTCCCCGGATATCGTATTCGCGGAAGATGGTTGGTTTGAGCATAACTAGAAAGTATCAGGCGGTCGAGGGACGGGCAAGCCTCAATTTGCTGGCGCAAGGATGGCCACGGATCACGAAGCGCAGCGGCCAGTCGGCGCACTTTCGGATGCCGATGCGCGGCGTGACATCGATGTCAAACCTGCCACCCGGCCGATCGTGCACGGTGAGCGGCCCCACGGTGACGTCGGCCCCGCTGTGCCGCCGCGAAATCCCCATCGCCACCGTCAGCCTACCGGGACCAGCCGCGAGCTCCTCGACGCGCCGGCACCCCGGCCGGCGCTGCTGCATCGTCTCCACCCCTTCGAGCGGCTCCAGCGCCCGGATCAGCACGCAGCCGGGCGTCCCGTCGGGCTCGGCAACCAGGTTGAGGCACTCATACATTCCGTAAATGAAGTACACGTAGGCGTGTCCCGGAGGTCCGAACAGCACGCGGGTCCTGGGTGTGATGCCGCGCGAGGCATGTGCCGCCAGGTCCTCGCGCCCCAGATATGCCTCCGTCTCCACGATCCGCCCTGCGGTCGCGCCGTGAACCAGTACTTTCCCCAGCAGTTCGCGCGCCACCTGCTGCGGAGCCCGGGCGTAGAACTCGCGCGGGAGGATGGAATGGCGATCCATTACACTAAAATTCTATCGGGACTCCAGACTCCTATGCGCCTCTTCGCCGGCATTGCGCTCTCCTACGAGACTCGTCGAAACATCGAACTGATCTTGCAGCACCTTCGCCCGACGGCGAAGCTCCGTTGGAGTCCGGTCGAGAACCTCCACATCACCACAAAATTCATCGGCGAATGGCCGGAAGAGCGGCTCGGGGAGCTGACCGCAGCCCTCGGCGAGGTCGCGCGGCCGGACGCCATCGAGATCTCGATCGCCGGACTCGGATGGTTCCCCAACCCGCATGCCCCAAGGGTCTTCTGGGCCGGCGTGCAGGCGGCCCCTGGGCTGGCCGAACTGGCCCGCGGCACTGAACAACGCCTGGTCCGTCTTGACATCGCGGCCGAGACGCGAGAATTCTCGCCGCATTTGACGCTGGCCAGGGTGCCCCGCGAAGGCGCCGGTAAGGCTGCGCTGTCGCGGCTCCAGCAGGCGGTCGCGGCGTTGCCGTCGGCTGACTTCGGACGCTTTCAGGCCGAAAAGTTCCACCTGTACCGAAGCCGTCAGGGCCCCTCGGGGACCGTCTACGAAGTCGTAGCCACCTTCGAACTCGCAGTACGTTGAAAATCCATACGGTTGTGTAAACCCCTCAAGCCGCTTCTCGTCTGAGCATTCATGCCGGCGGCATCGCCTTCCAGTTCGGCGCAACCTTCACATCCGGACGGGGTTTATCCGAATGTGACCCCGGTGATTGCGCTGGAGCGCGATGCGGAACTGATGTTGCGGGTGCGGGACGCCAATGACGCGTCCAGCTTTACGCTCCTGCTGGAGCGGCATCGGGCCTCGGTGGTCCACTTCCTTTTCCGGATGGTCCAGAACCAGGCAATCGCCGAGGAGTTGGCTCAGGAGGTGTTCTTTCGCGTCTACCGGTCGCGCACGAGCTATGAGCCGACCGCGAAGTTCACCACGTGGCTGTTCCGGATCGCCACCCATCTGGCGCTGAACTGGCATCGGGACCGCCGCAATGAGCGAGGCCAGGAGAGCCTCGATGACGACTTTGGCGGGCGGTTGGCAGCCCGGGCGCTGGACCGGACGCCTTCGGCTGAGCAGCGATTGCTCTCGGAGGCGCGGCTCGAAGAGGTGCGGCAGGCCATCTCGCTGCTGCCCGCCAAGCAAAGGGCCGCGGTCCTGATGCACAAGTATGAGGAGATGGAGTACTCTCAGATTGCGAGGGTCCTCGAATGCTCGGAGTCAGCGGTCAAATCGCTGCTGTTCCGGGCGTATGAAACGTTACGGGCGCGATTGGCGCACTTTGCGTGAGCGGCGCGATGTTTACGAGACGAACTCCGATGACCCCATGCCGGCCGCACTCTCCGGAACAGCAGGAGGCGCTTGTGGCCTACTCCGCCGGTCGGATGGGCGCCGCGCGGGCGCGCGAGTTGGAGCGGCACATCGCCGATTGCGAACACTGTGCTCGCTTCTGCCGGGAACAGCAGGCGGTCTGGGGCGCCCTGGACGGCTGGCAAGCGGCCGCAATCTCGCGCGATTTCGACCACCGGCTCATGGCGCGGATTGAAGCGCACACCCGCCGGCCCCAATGGCTGCGCTGGACCGAAGCGCTTGCCGGCTGGCGCGTGGCCGCGCCGGCGCTTGCCCTGGGCCTCGTGGTAGCGGTCGGGATATTCGTAACCGGCGATGGCGCTCCCGACCCCGGCCTCACGGCCCGGAGCGTTGAGATCGCCGAGCCCGTAGACTTCGACCAGGTCGAAAGCGCACTCGACGACCTCGAGATGCTCCGGCAGTTTGGATCCATTTAAGATGTTTCGGATGATCCCATCACTGGTAATCGCGCTCCTGTTGACGGCGCTGGTGCCGTCTACCGCCTGGGCGCAGGGACGGCGCGGCGGAGCGCCGCCTCGGGGAGCGCGGCCTCCCGGCTCGTCGGCCCCGGCCTTCGAGCGGTGGAAGCAGATGTCGCCCGAGCAGCGTCAGCGAGCCCTGCGCCGCCTCCCGCCGGACCGCAAGAAGTCCATTGAGGACCGGCAGCAGAGCTATGATCGTTTGCCGCCGGAGGAGCGCCGACGTCTGAATGAGCGCTACGCCGACTTCCGGCAGCTTCCGCCCGAACGCCAGGAGCGCGCCCGCAGCGTTTTCCGCCGCTTCAGCCAGCTTCCCGCGGAGCGGAAGCCCGAAGTGCGTCGCGAAATGGCCCGGCTCCGTGAGGCCAGCGAAAAGGAGCGTCGGGAGCGATTGGAAAGCGAGGATTTCCGCAAGAACTTCAACCGGGAAGAGCGCGAGCTGCTGGAGGACGCCGCCGAAACCTTCCCGCTGCCCGAGTGATCCGAAGGGGAAGTTCTGCCCCCGTCTCTGCTATATTGTTCTTGAGCCGCAATAACCCCGCGATACCCGGTGAGGTGCGAGAGTGGTTGAATCGGGCGGTCTCGAAAACCGTTGTACCTTTACGGGTACCGTGGGTTCGAATCCCACCCTCACCGCCAGAATTAAGTCTATTGGTTTTCCTTAGCCTCCGGCTTCACGCGTGCGCCGCTGCTCGATCCGCGTCGAAGGTACGCTTGCCGGAGCCCGAATCCGTAGAACCTCGACCTGACGCCGTGGCAGGCCGCCACGCGGATCCGAGCCTGGGAAGCCCAGGGCTCTTTCGACGATCAGGCCACCCCATGACGATAGCCGCAGCCGCGGATTGATGGATCAAATCGTCACAGAAGCGCGCAATCTCTCCGCAAGCACGCCTCAGCCCGCGGCCACGGGCGTACGCGGAGAACAGAGCCATTGCCTTAATCGTCGATCTGGGCGTCGATGAACTCCGCGAGTTTCGGGCTACCTGGACCAATTCGCGAGGCATTGCCGTTGAACAGTTGGAACGACTTCGCGGCAAAGACGGACTCACGGCTCGCACGCTATCCCTTCCGCTGCCCCGCAGCCGCCCGCTTTGCCGGAGCCTTCTTCACCGCCGCCTTGCGCGGCGCCGGTGTCTTCCGCGCCACGCCCAGCCCCTGCTCGAGCATCTTCTCCAGAATCTTCTTCTCCGGCGCCGTCATCACCTTGTTGAAGTTGCCCGGACGCTCCGCCAGCAATCCCTTCAATCGCAGGAGCCACTCATACGACTCCGACGCCGGATGCTCCGGCAGTTCCCGAATCATCGCCGCGGCCCTGTCGAAATCCGGGATCGCGCGGTAACACGCCAGCGCCTCCTTGAGCTTCCCCATCGACTGGTAGAGCGCCGCCGCTTCTTCGTTCCGGCCCAGGGCTTCCAGGCACTCGGCTTCCGCTTCGGGCCGGCGCTCGGGCAGCGATTGTAGAACCTCGATCGCCTCCGCGTGCCGCTTGTTCTTCAGCAGCAACCGAATGCAGCGCTCCAGCAGGCGCGCCGTCCGGGCCTCGGCATCCGGCAGGCGCAGCACCTCGTAGAACGGCGGCAACACCTTGGTCAACGTATACGCGTTATCCCCAACCGGCACGGCCGACTCCAACTCGTCGAGCCAAGCCGGAACCTTTGCCGCAATCTCGGTCAACATCCAGGCCGGTAGCTGGTGCGCGGCGCGCGCCATGGTTTGGGCCAGGTCCCCTAACGCCGGCAATCGGGACATGTGGTCCGCGCGCATGACCCGGCCGATCTCGCCGATGACAAACGGAAGCATGGGATCGCCGTACTCCCTCGAAGCACCGGCCGCCTCGGCGAAAAGGTCGGGCCTGCCCAACTCCGGAGGCAACTGCACCTTGCGGAACGCCAGGCAGAAACTGATCTCGGTCAGCGTCGCATACGCCGCCTTCCTGGCCTCCGGGTCCTGCACCGCGGCCAGGCTGCCGCTCTCTCCCAACAGCGCCACGGCCTGCTGCGCCCGCGACCACGCCAGTTCCGGCTTGACCGCCAGGTACTGCCGCGCGTCGGTCTGGCACCGCTGGATCCGCTCCTCGATATCGAGCTGCTCCTCTTGCAGCGCAGTCATGAGCGCGGACGGTACCGACGGCGCGACCGGATGATCCAGGCTGCGATTCAGAAAACTCGTCGTAGACCGCACAATCTCCTGCGTCGGAGCGATATCAAGCCAGATCAGGCGATCGGCCGGACGGCTGATCCCCACCCGCAGCTCATCGATCGCCAGCCGCCGCCGGATGCTTTCGATATCGGACGTGGAAAACCGGTATCCCGTGTGCCAGCCGACGATCCGATCCAGGTGGCTGCCGGCGTTGATCAGGCAGACCGTATGAAAATCCAGCCCTTTCACTTCGGCGGCCGTGAGGATCGAAGAGCGCACGGAGGCAGGCACCGCCTCCCGGACCGCTTCGTCATAGCACACCATCGCCAGTCCCTCGCGCGCGGCGAGGTCGGTGAGCAGCGCATCCAACTCCGGACCTTTTGAGGCCGTGCAGTAGAGCACCTGGTCCGTGGAGTCATCGTCGATCTCGGCGAAGCCCGTGCCGCTCGGACGGTCGCGCTTCTCGATCTCGCCGTAGAGGTCCCAGACGCGATTCACTAGCGCGGCGATCGAGCGCGGGCTGCGGAGGTTGGCGCCCAGCTTGAACTCGGCGGGCGACGTCAGCCGATTGTGCAGGATGTCATTCATCCAGGCCCACTCGAAATCGGTGGGCCGGACGGTCTGCGCCTCGTCGCCAGCGAGGAACAGCGGCGCGTTCAAGCGGCTCCGTCGCGAAATTACCGACGCAAGCTCCACCACCACGAAGGACTCGAGCGCCGTAAGGTCCTGGCACTCGTCCACCGCAATGCAGTCGAATTCGAGGAACTCCGGCGGCGGCGACGGCTCCCGGTCGAGCGCGAGCGCGGAGGCAGCCTTCCATGCCAGAGCCAGCTCTGGAAAGTAGCGCTGCGCTAAGCCCTGGCCCGACCGCTCCAGCCGCGAAGCGAGATCCGCACACGCAGCGGCCGCAGGCTCGCCGAGGAAGCGTCCGCGCCGCCTGCGGTACTCCTTGTCCGTCACCCGCGCACCCTTTGATGCCGGAAAACGCCCGCACGCGACCGGAATCGCCGTCCCCACCAGGTGCGCGTGCATCTCGTCGTACAGCGCCTGCTGCCGGTCCGACCACGGCCCGAGCGAACGCGTATACGGAACCAGATCGCTCCGGAAGCGATGCCGCAGCTCGGCGTAGTTCGAATGTGGTGCGTCCGTGCGGGTGAGCTGCCGCAGGAAGGATTCGAAGGTCAGGACCTGGAAGCTGCGGGCATCCGAGCAGAACTTCTCGAAGTACTCCCGCGCCAGCACGGCCAGATCGCGCGAGTATGTGAGGTACAGCACGCGGCGCGCGCCGCTGGCGTCAACCGCGTGCAACAGCGCCGTGGTTTTGCCGGAGCCGGGATGTCCCTTCAGTACCCGGACCGGCTGCCGGGACGTGGCGAAGCGGAGCTGCTGCGTGGTCCAGGGAGCGGGGCCGTACTCCTCGCCCTTCATCTCTTTCACGGACACGGGAAGGTAGTGGCTGTGGAACGAGTGCGGGTGCGCCTGCGAGTGATCGTCGTGATGCCGGATGTCGCGCAGGAAGACGGCCCCGTCCGGCGCCTCCCGGAAACCCTCGCCGGATTTCAGCGGCGCCGCCGATTTCGGCGCCCACCACGCGTAAAAGTGCGACCCGCCCGTTCCGCCCAGCCGCGACCGCCGCCAGCCCTGGTTCAGCCCTTGGGTGCTCTTATAGTGCTGGCGGGCACTGTCCACCGCCAGCCGCTGCATCAGCAGCGCGGCGCGCTTGGCGATCGGCAGATTACGGTTCGCTTCGAGCTTCTCCAGGAAGTCCTGGTGGCAGAAGACCGGGTTGGGAGGACGCGCCGTGCGGAACGCGTCGTCGAATAGCTGCTTTTGTTGCGCCGACATCGAATACTGAACCTACAGTTTGCCACAGCGGGGTCGCTTCAACCTCGCCGGGGTTGCCGGTCGGGGGGCGGAGCAGGATTGCGTGTGGAACCCTCCAGCAGCGCCGCCGCCCGCGCCGCAGCGGCATTGTAGGAATCGGCCAGATAGTCCGGAAGCGAGGTGGCGCCGCGCCAGAACGGGAATTTGCCCAATCGCCGGGTCAAGGCCGCCCCACCCGGAGCGCCGTTCGGATCCGGTGTCTCTCCCAACAAGTCCTCGGGCAACGGAACTCTGGACGTCCAGAACGTGCTCGGCTCCGGGAGCAGCGGCTCGGCGGTCGCCGCGGTAGCGGCCTCGGGCTGCTCCCCGGCTCCAGGCTCGCCGAGCACCTCCATGAACTCGTCCCGATCCATGCCGCGCATCCGGAAGATCAGGAATGGGTCGCGGTCGAACTCTTCGCCCATCAGGTAGTAGACGGCCGCAATGTGCTTGCACGGATTCGACCAGTCCGGGCATGAGCATTCGGTTTCGAGATCCTTGTAGCGCTCCGGGAAGAGCGATACTCCGGCCGCGCGAAGCACGTCTTCGACTTCGATCGGCATCTCGCCGCTGAGCAGCTTGGAGGCGAAAACCGCTTGCCCCGCGACCGACTTGGCGACTTTTTCCCATGTCGTCGAGTTCAGGGTCTTCACCTGAATCGTGACGGCGTAGGGCTTGGGGCGCGAGCCCTGCACTTTGGCCGTGATCCGTCCCTTCCCGACTTCGATCGAGAGCACCTGCCCGGCGCGCGCATAGCTTCGTCCGCGCTGCAGGCGCGCCCCGATATGAAATCCTTCGAGCACGGTAATCCAGCGCTTGGCCCACCAGCTTTCGCCGAAGCCGCCCTTCTTCGATTGGGCGCGAATGCCGCCCTTGGCCGCGCGCGGGCGGGAGGGTGGGAAGTAGCGGTCGTAGTAGTCCCAACGGCCCATCGTCACTCTCCAATGGCATCTTTGCGCAACGCGAACAGCTCGCGCAGTTGCGCATTGGACAATTCGCTAAGCCAGGCTTCGCCCGTACCTACGACTCGCCCGGCGATCGCTTTCTTTCGCTCAATCATCTCATCGATCCTCTCTTCGAGTGTCCCGGCGCACACGAACTTGTGTACCTGAACGTTTTTCGTCTGCCCGATCCGGAAGGCGCGATCGGTGGCCTGGTTTTCGACGGCGGGGTTCCACCAGCGGTCGAACAGAAACACATGGTTGGCCTGCGTCAGATTCAGGCCGGTGCCGCCGGCTTT
Source organism: Bryobacteraceae bacterium (assembly GCA_046289265.1). Classification (GTDB taxonomy): domain Bacteria; phylum Acidobacteriota; class Terriglobia; order Bryobacterales; family Bryobacteraceae; genus JBKBWD01. Next base: position 14,213 of record JBKBWD010000040.1, read on the forward strand.
GAGCGAAAGCAGAAAGATGCGCGGACCGGCCGGATCGGCGAAGCGCTCGACCATCCGATCCCGGTGCTTGCGGGGCGTGCCGCCGTGCAAGTAGAGAATTTCGATGCCGAAGGTTTCCCGGATGTGCCGCTGGAGGATATCGCCCATCTCGGTGAACTGCGTGAAGATCAGCGAACGGTCGCCCGCCTGTAATGTTTCATCCAGCATCTCAGTGATCCGCGCCAGTTTTCCGCTGCGGCCGTCGAGGGCTGAGTTGTCCTTCAGGAACTGCGCCGGATGGTTGCAGACCTGCTTCAGTTTCACCAGCGTAGCCAGGACCAATCCCTTGCGCCCGATTCCTTCGGCCGATTCGATCGCCTCCTGGGCATCCTGCACCACGGCTTCGTAAAGCGATGCCTGTTCCCTGGTGAGCTGGCAGAAAACCTTCATCTCCAGCTTGTCGGGCAGGTCGGCGATGATGCTCTTGTCCGTCTTCAGCCGCCGCAGGATGAAGGGTGCGGTTATGCGCCGCAGCCGGTCGGATGCCCCGTGATCGGAATAGACCTGAATCGGAATGAGAAAGCGTTTGCGGAAGCCGTTCTCCGATCCGAGAAACGATGGGTTGAGAAACTCCATCAGGCTCCAAAGATCGCCGACATTGTTCTCCACCGGCGTGCCGGTAAGGGCGATGCGGTAGCCTCCGGGCAGAGAGCGTGCCGCCTGCGCCTGCTTGGTCCCCGCATTCTTGATGTTCTGCGCCTCGTCCAGAATTACGCCGGCCCATTCCACCTGCGAGAGCGCCTCCTGATCGCGATGCAGAAGCGCGTAGCTCGAAAGAACGATTGCGTGTTCCGCGGCCGCCTTCCGGAAGGCGGCGCCGCGCCTGCGCGCTACGCCATGGTGAATCAGTACCGGCAACTCGGGGGTGAATCGCTCAACCTCCTTGCGCCAGTTGTTCAGTACCGAGGTGGGACAGACGAGCAGGACCGGCCGCCGCTCGCCTTGGGCGCGATCACTCTGAATCAGGGCGAGGGTCTGGATGGTTTTGCCGAGCCCCATATCGTCCGCCAGACATGCGCCCAATCCAAGACTCTTCAGGAAGTCCAGCCAGGCGTAGCCGCGAAGCTGGTATGGCCGTAACTGGCCGTTGAGAGCCTCCGGCTGGGGGAGTTCGACGAATGGCGTGCGGCTCTCCAGCCGCGCCAGCAGGTCGCCCATCCAACCCGTGGCCTGGACCGCTCCGATTTCGAGAGGGCCTGCATGGCTTTCGGTTCCGATGGCCATGCGCAGCACCTCGCGCGCGGTCACGCGCCCGCCAGGGTTCCGTTTGAGAAAATCCAGGGCCGCCTGAATCTGTTCCGCATCGATTTCCACCCACTGACCGCGAATCTTCACGAGCGGCTGCTTGAGGCGAGCCAGCGCCGCCAGTTCGGCGCGGGATATCTTCTCGCCGCCTAACGCCAGTTCCCAATTAAACTCCAGCAGCTTGTCCAGCGACAGGCCCCCCGATGCCGCCGGGCTTTTCACTTGCGCGTGTGCTTGCAACGGAATCCGAGGTCCCCTGCGCGTCCACCACGACGGCAGCATCACTCCGAAACCGCTCTGCTCGAGCGCGCCCGCCGTCTCGCACAGGAACTGGTATGCGCCTGCCGTGTCAAGAAGGTAGCCTTCCGGTGCGGCTTGTTTGAGGCTCGCCTCCACGCGCGGGCAGATCGATGCGGCTTGGCCCAGAGAGGCCAGCAGGTGCTCCCGCAGCGCCGCGCCGCTGCTTCCGAACGCTGCCGCGCCGTTTCGATGCCATGCGTCGGCCGCCGGGAGAATGAGGCTCGGATCCTTCGTGCCCTGCAGCAGATATTGGACCTGCCAGCAGTCCGCTTTGTCCTCCTCCGGCTCGTGCAGGCGGAAGGAGAGGCGAAACGGAGCGAGCAGGGCAACACGGAACGGTCGCTGCCATCGATCAATGTGTCCCGCCAGGGCCGCCACTTCCGAATCCCGACCGGGTAGTGCGGCCTTGGGCGACGCGAGCGCCGCAAGCCACTCGTCGTGGAGGCTCTCGCGCGCGCCGCGCGGCGGAGTGGCCGCGCTCCGCACCAACGAGTCCAGAATAAAAGCCGTGAACCCCTTCAGGACACTCGAAGCGGATGTCTGAGGCTCCCGGTCTTCCGCCTCCCAAACGAGGCAGCGAGCAGACGGCGGCATGGAACTCGCGAGGACCTCCAGGCGCGCGGCGTCGGCGCCCGTTGGCATGGGGACCCATCGCGCGGCCCAGCCGTTGTCTTCGCGAACGAGGCTCGGCAGGAACTGTCCGCGCAAGACCAGCCCGGCGCTGAAACGCAGGGCCGCGGCCCAGTACGCCAGGTCGTCGCCGAGCAGAACTCCCGGCGCGGCGACGCGCTTCCCGTCACATGCCATCAACAAATCGATCGCCTGCGGCGCCTCAAGCGGCAGCACCTCTGCAACGTGAGGAGCCAGGTAGCATTGCTCATCGGAAATCGCACCGCCATCCGGGAGCTCACTCGATGGCGCGGGCCGACCTTCGAACGTTGGCAGCCACGCCACCGCCTCGTGCAGGTGCCGGCGCGTGAACTTCGGGCGGAATCCAAACTCTGCGACCGCCGCCAGCAGTGCGGCCGCACTTGCGCCGGGCTCCGCCCACAGCATCAGCCGGCCCTCGCAGAACGCCCCACGGAGGACAATCATGATAGGCAGCTCCGAATCATCGTCGAGAAACGGAATTATCTCTGAGGATTCGCATTTCCCGCAACCCTCCCGGTCCGGTCGGGCAATCCGTGATAGCCTGAGTGCGAACAATTCTCGAATCGCAGGAGTTCCAACCATGAAGGCCAACCGCCGCAGGTTCCTCGCATCTACGCTCGGCGCGGGCGCCGCTGCCGTGACGCTCAACTCCACCTCGTGCCAGTCCCCAGGCCAGCGCTCCGCCGCTCTCGCTGAACGTTACCGCCGGCTCGATGAGATCCTGCAGCAGCCGGTGCTGAAAAAGGATCTCTTCAAAGCGCCCGTAATCATCGAATCGCTCGAACTGCTTCGCCTGGACAACGGCTTCCTCTGCCGAGTGCGTTCCCGCGACGGCGCCGAGGGCATTTCGGTGGCCCACAGCACCATGAACACGCTCTACCCCATTTTCCTCAGGAATCTGCAACCCTTCTTCCTCGGGAAGGACGCGCGCGAGCTGGACCTGATCCTCGAGCGGGTCTTCGTCTATAACTTCAACTTCCGTCTGAACGGCCTTGCCATCGGTCTGCCGCTTGCCACCATTGAGTTCGCCATCCTGGACATGCTCGGGCGCATCGCCGAAAAGCCGGTCGGTGAGCTCATCGGCGAAATTCACAACCCTGAGGTCGCAATCTACGTCGCCACCGAATGGCGCGAGAAGCCCGTTGACGAATCCATCAAGCTGATTCAGGAGGCCTTCTCCGCCTACGATGCGAACGCGCTGAAGATTAAGGTGGGCGGCCTCATGTTCATGACCACGGACATGTACGCCGTCGGCCCCCCAGGACGCACCGAGGAGATCGTCCCCCTTGTGCGAAAAACCTTCGGCGACGACGTCGCTCTCTATGCCGATGCGAACAGCTTCTACTCGGTCCCCGAAGCGATCCGCGTCGGCAGGCTGCTCGAAGAGTATAATTTCCGGTACTTCGAAGAGCCCGTCATGTTCGATCACATCGAGGAGATCAAGCAGGTCTCCGACGCCCTCACCATTCCCATCGCCAACGGCGAGCAGGACTACAGCTTCTATGGCTTCCGCTGGCTGCTGGCCAACGACGGCCTCGAGTTCGTCCAACCGGACAACTACTACTTCGGCGGATTGATCCGGTCGATGAAGGTGGCTCGCATGGCGGACGCGTTTGGCAAGGGCACGATCCCGCATATGTCGGGCGGCGGCCTCGGATTCCTGTACAATATCCAGTTCGTCTCCGCCGTCCCCAATGCCGGCGAGCATCACGAATTCAAAGGGCTTCGCACCCATGTGCGGTATGAATGCAAGACCTCGCCGCTCAAGGTCGTCAACGGGAAGATCAAGGTTCCGACCGGTCCCGGATTCGGCGTCGACTTCGATCCCGACTGGGTGAAGAAGCACCAGCCTGTAAAGCTATGATCGCTGGGTGAGCGCGATGGCGGGAATTCTGATCAACGAGTGCAAGCAGGAGGTCTCCTCATTCAACCCCGTGCTTGGCGAATACGCCGATTGGGATATCCAGCACGGCGCGCAGATGATCGAGGCGCATCGCGGCGTCGGGACCGAAATCGGCGGCGCATTGGACGTCTTCGCCTCCCAGCCCGGCATTAAGGTGATCGGCGGCTACGGCGCCCGCGCCATCACCTCCGGAGGCACGCTGCGCGATTCGACGCTCCAACGCATTGCGCGCGAATTCCTCGATGCCGTTCGCGCCCATCGCGACGTGGACGCCATCTATTTCTGCCTGCACGGCGCGATGGGTTCGGAGACCGAGCATGACCCCGAAGGCTACCTGCTCGCAGAGACGCGCAAGATTGTCGGCGAGCGCACTCCGATCGTCACCTCTCTCGATCTGCACGGCATTCTCACCGGCCGAATGATCGAGCACTCCGACGCCATCGTGCTCTACCACACCTATCCGCACGTCGATTTCTACCAGACCGGGGAGCGGGCCGCGCGCCTGCTGCTCCGCATCCTGCGAAAGGAGGTGAATCCGGTATCGGTTCGCGTCGAAATCCCGGCGCTCGTGCGCGGCAACGAGTTGAAGACGGCCACGGGCATGTGGGGCGAATGCGTCCGCGCGGCGATCGCCTTTGAAAACAGCCCGCGCGGGCTATCCGGCGGCATGTTCATCGGCAACCCCTTCACCGACGTGCCCGATCTCTGCTCGAACGTGTTTCTGGTCGCCGACGGTGACTCCTCCGAGGCCGAGGCCGAAGCGATCCGCATCGCCGAGCGGTTTTGGGCCATGCGCGAGCACTTGCAACAGCCTCTCGTTCCACTGCGGGAAGCGATCGCGAAGGCAGCGGTCGCCACGGGCCGCGTTGTGCTGGTCGATGCCGCCGACGCCACCAGTTCCGGCGCCTCGGGCGACAGCAACGCCATTCTGCGGGAGATGCTCGAAACCGGCTACGCACGCTCCGCTCTGATACCGATCGTGGACCCGCCCGCCGCCGAGATGGCCTTCGCGATCGGCGTCGGCAGCACGGCCGAGTTCCGCCTCGGCGGCGCGCTGGACACAAAGCGCTTCCAGCCGGTCGCACTCGATGCCAAGGTGCGGATGCTCTCCGACGGCGCGTTCCGCAACGAATCGCACGGCACCATCTGGAACAGCGGCCGGACGGCGGTTCTGCAATGCGGCCGCATCAACATCATCGCGACCAGCCAGGCCGTGAGCCTCTATGACCGCTCGCTGTTCTATGCGCACGGGCAGGACCCGGCGCTGTTCGATTCGGTGGTGGTGAAGTCGCCGCACTGCCAGCATCATATGTTCGACGAGGGCGCGGAGCTGGTGCTGAATATCGACGCTCCGGGCTCCACCAGCGCCAATCTGCACAGCCTCGGCCACACGCGCTGCCGGCGCCCGATTTTCCCTCTCGATCCTGGCGTCACCTTCACTCCGAAAGCCAAGGTGTTCCGCCGTCCGTTGTACAAGGAAAGCACGACTCTATGAAAATTCGCGAAGTACACGCCTTCGGACTGCGTGGCAGTACGCCCGAGGGCGGCTGGTCCAACGAGATCCAGCCCGAAGACTGCGTCCACACGCTGATCGCCGTCACGACCGACGAAGGCCTTACCGGCTGGGGCAGCGTCTTTACCAGTGACGAACTCGTGAAGGCGTCTCTCAACGTGCTGCGCCCGCTGCTGATCGGCGAGGAGGCACTCGAGCCCGAGCGCGTATCCGAAAAGCAACATCAGAATACGTTTTGGCTCGGCCGCGGCGGCTCCATCACCCACACGATCAGTGGCGTCGATATCGCGCTTTGGGACATCCTGGGTAAGGCCACGGGCCAGCCGGTCGGGCGCCTGTTGGGAGGCCGTTACCGCGAGCGCGTCAAGCCGTATGCCTCGCTGCTGATGCGCGAGCCGGAATGCATGGCCGACGAGCTGCTGCCGGTGAAGGCGCAAGGCTTTCGGGCCTTCAAGATCGGATGGGGGCCGTTCGGCCGCCGCGACCATGCCACCGACGAAGCGATCGTCCGGGCCGCGCGCGAAGCCGTGGGGCCTGATGCCATGCTGATGGTGGATGCCGGTGCCAGCGACGCCTTCTGGCCGCAGGGCTACAAGTGGGCTCTGCGTACGGCCGAAATGCTGCAGGACTACGACGTTTTCTGGTTCGAAGAGGCGCTCCCGCCGGATTCCCTCGAAGACTACGTGAACCTGCGGCGCGCCGCCGGAGTCAACATCGCCGGCGGCGAAGTGCTGACCCGGCGCCAGTCTTTCCAGCCATGGATGGAAGCGGGCGCTTTTGATATCGTTCAGCCTGACGTCACGAAATGCGGAGGCATCAGCGAAGAGCGCCGCATCGCCCAGATGGCCCGCGACCACGGCATCCGTTTCATCCCGCACGGATGGAACACGGCGGCGGGCCTCGCGGCGGACCTCCAGCTCGCCTCCGCTTTCCCGGATACCATCCTGGTCGAATACCTGACCGGCTCGCCGTTTATCGACGAGATTCAGGACGGCGGCTGGAAGCTCGATGAGGAAGGGATGCTGCCGATTCCCACGGAGCCGGGACTCGGCTTCCACATCAACCTCGACGCGCTCAGCCGCTACGCCCGCGTGCCGGTAGAGTCGCTGCGGACGATGTTGGCCTAAGCCATGCTCCTGGTCGCGTTGCTCTGGGTGGCCCTTGCCCTGAACTACATCGACCGGCAAATGGTCTTCTCCATCTTCCCGGCGTTGAAGGCGGAGCTGCAATTCACCGACGTGCAACTGGGGCTGATCGGCAGCATCTTCACCTGGGTCTACTCGCTTTGTATGCCTGTGGCCGGCCGCCTGGCCGACCGTTTTCGCCGCGATCGGATGATCATCCTGAGCCTCATCCTGTGGAGCGCCGCGACGGCCGGCTGCGGTCTCGCGGGTTCGGTGACGGCCTTCCTGATCTGGCGCGCCGTCATGGGCATCACCGAGTCGCTCTATTATCCGGCGGCGGTCGGCGTTATCGCGTCCACGCACTCGGCGAAGACACGATCCCGCGCGCTGGGTATCCATCAATCGGCGCAGTTGTTCGGCATCATCGCTGGAGGATGGTACGGCGGCTGGATGGCCGACCACTGGGGCTGGCGCACGGGATTCACTCTGGCGGCCGGAGCCGGCGTTCTGTACTCGCTGGTGTTGGCGCGAGGTCTCCCGGCAAACCGCGCCGAACCGGAAACCGAGAGCGTAAACCCCTTCCAGGCCGGAGCCGCACTGTTCCGCGGGCGCTGCTACCTTGCGCTCTCGGCCGCGTTTTTCGCCTTTTGTGCGATGCTCTGGATCTTCTATGCATGGCTGCCGAATCACCTGGTCGAGAGATTCGGGCTCTCGATGACCGACAGCGGACTCCGGGCCACGCTGTTTGTTCAACTGAGTTGCGCCGCAGGTGTGGTGGCGGGCGGCTTTCTCGCCGATAAGCTCTCGCCAACGCTCCCGCCGGCGCGCTACTACACCGCGGCCGCCGGGATTCTCCTCAGCGCGCCGTTCGGATACCTGACCTTCGCCGCCGAAAGCCTGACCATGGCCACGCTGTTCTCCTCCGCCTACGGGCTGACCAGCGGCCTGATGGTCGCCAATGTTTTCGCCGCGGCCTTCGACGTGATCGGCAAGAAAAACTTCGGCCTCGCCTCGGGCGTGTTGAACATGATCGGCGGCATCGCGGCTTCAATCCTGATCTTCGCCGCCGGTATCGCGAAGAACACCATCGGGTTCTCCGGACTGCTCCAATACGTCGCCGCAGCCTGCGTCCTGATCGCCCTCGTCCTGATCGCCGTGGCGCGCCGGCACTATCTCCACGAACGGGTTGCCTAACGAACGCCGCCTCCACGTCGGCAGATGAAGTTTCAATAGATTGCCGAATCGGATGCTGGTCGGCGGCAGTGAGGGAACGCGCTGAGCGCAGGCCGGACTGCTCAATCCAGCCAGCGCTCCATCGATGTCCCGCGCGCTGCCGGCAGCCCGCCGAAGCGGCGCTCGCGCTTCTGATACTGCTCGACGGCGGCGGCGAAATCGGTCTCCTGGAAGTCGGGCCATAGCCGCCGGAGAAAGACCAGTTCGGCATAGGCGGACTCCCAGAGCAGGAAGTCGCTGAGGCGCTGCTCGCCGCCGGTTCGAATCAGCAGGTCCAGATCCGGGCCGATCTGGCCGCGTTGAATCGCCTCGCGGGCCGAGTAGTCGAGAGCGATCCGCAGCCTCAGCCGCTCGCCCTTCGCGGTTCGGGACTCCGTCCGTTCGATCTCCCCGACCAGCGCCGGCGCCAGCCGGTCTCTGCGGCCGATAATCTCGACTCGCACGCCTCTGTCTTCGCACTCCTCGGCCTGCCGGGCGAGATGATGGCGAAACAGCTCCATCAACGGATTCACCTCCTCCGGCGGCCGCTTCCAGTTGTCTGCAGAGAACGCGAAAAGCGTGAGGATGCCGACGCCAAGGCCGGGCGCCGCCTCCACGGCACGGTGCACGGCCGCCGCTCCCGCCCGGTGCCCAAGGGCGCGCGGCAACCCGCGTTGTTGCGCCCACCGGCCGTTGCCGTCCATGATAATCCCTGTATGTAAAGAACTTGGTATAGTAAAGAGCATAAACAGACCTCTGCACCGGCCGTCCGGCGATACCTAGCGCCGGGCTGCCTGGATGATCGCCTCCATGTGATCGAGATAGCGATTGAGAGCGCGGCGCCCCTGCGCCGTCAGACGGTAGTCCGTCCTGGGTATCCGGTTCTGAAAACTCTTGGAGCAGGCCAGATATCCGGCCTCTTCCAGTTTGCGCGCGTGGACGCTCAGATTGCCGTCAGTGGTCTCCAGAAGCCTCTTGAGGTCGTTGAAGCTGAGGCTCTCGTTCACCGCCAGGGCGCTCAGGATGCCGAGGCGAAGTCGGTCGTGGATCAGCCGGTCGAGCTTCGGCAACGCCGCGGGCTTCTCCTCCTCCGGTTTCCGCTGCCGCGCCGCGTTCTGCTTAGCCGCCATACTTCACCGCGATGATCGAACCGAACAGGATATGAAGTCCGCCGAAGCCCACGGCCAGGAGCGGGTTGGCCCAACCCTGCGGCGCGAACAGGGCAAGAGTTCCGACAGCCATGAAACACAGGCCCATGGCCGGCACAGGACGCACCGAGGCGGCGCCGCCCGTGACGATGCCGGCGCCATAAAGCAGCATCCACGCGCCCGGCGCCAGCTCCAACTGGTCTGTGCGCCACAACGCGGCCGTCAGGATCGCCCCGGCCAGCAGCGGCGGAGCCAGCCCCATCAGGAACTTCCGTCCGGGTTCCGCAAGCAGCCCCATCGCATCGCGGCGCCCCTTCCAGATCGCCGCGGCGATGCCGACTGCGCAAGCCGCCGCCGCCGCCACCAGCCAGATCGCAAGCCATGCGGAGGGCATCCGGGACGCCAGGAAAGCCGCGGCCAGCGCGACCGCTCCCATGGCGATGCCGCCGTCGCCCGGCACGGCCGTAAACGAACCGGCGCGCTCCATGGTGCGGCGGATGTAGCGCAGATTGTCCACCGCATGGGCGTGCATGCCCAGCGGCTCGGGAGGGCGGGACGGCATCGGACGAACGGAACCCATGTACGCAGCGTAGCACGGGTCACTCACTGTATCAAGTACTTTGAGATGTAAAGTGAATGTCAGGCGGCTTCGCGCAGCGCCTGGACGACGGCGCCGATCTCGGCCTCGGCGTTGTAGACGTGCGGCGAAAAGCGAATCCCACTGGCCTCACCGCCGGCCGTCAGAGCGGCCGCGACTTTGTGCCGCTGCCAGAGCGAATCGTAGATCCGCTTCAGATCCTTGCCCGGAAAATTCACCTTGATCACCGGGCCGCTGACGCTCGGCTCGCCGGAGCCCCGGACCTCGGCGCCCGGCACCTTGCTCAATGCCGCGCGCAGCTTCGCCGCGATCTCACGGGTTCGCGTCTCGATCGCGGCCGCCCCGAGGCGTTCGAGAAAGTCGAACGTCTTCTCCATGCCCTTCAATCGAGGATCGTCGCGCTGGCCCAGCAGTTCGAACCTGCGGATGCCCTTCGGGTCGTCGGACCAGTAATCGTGGCTCAAAATCGCCGGCGAAATCTGTTCGATGCGCTCGCGCCGGATGAACAAAATGCCGCTCTCGAGCGGTCCCATGGGCCACTTATGCATGCTGCCGGTAAAGGAATCGACGCCGAGCGCGTGGAGGTCGAGATTCACCCAGCCGAAGGTCTGGGCGCCGTCAACGTGCAGCCAGGCTCCCCGCTGCCGCGCGAGGTGCGCCAGTTCGCGGACCGGGTACATCAGTCCGGTGACGTTCGTAAAGTGCGATACGGCGATAACACGCGTCTTCGCGGTCGTGCGTTGCGCAATGGAGTCGAGCAGTTCCGACGGGCTCTTCGCACTCTGCGGAACGGGAGCCGTAATCACTGCGGCGCCGGCCTGCTCAGCCCGAAGCTTCCAGCTTGCGTTGTTCGAAGGGTGGTTGTGCGCGGTGATCAGGACCTCGTCCCCGGCCTTCAGACGCACCCCCTGGGCAATCAGGTTACTTCCCTCGCTGGTGTTGCGCGTAATCGCGATCTCCTCGGCGTCGGCCTTGACGTAGCGCGCAATGCGGGTCCGGACGGTTTCGGCGAGCGTCTTGTACTGCTCGCGGTTCTGGAACGAGGGGTTGGCCTGAAAGTCGGCAAGCTGCCGCTGATATTCGCGTAAGACCGAGGTTGGAGCCGGCGCGATATTGGCGGCGTTCATGTACAGCAGATCCTTGTGCGTAGGGAACTCGTTGCGAAGCGAGTCCCAGCCTGGAACCGCGGCACGGATCTGCGGAGCGGCCAGCACTCCGGTCAGCATTGCTCTTCGGGTCAGATCCACGGGAGCCTCCTTTGCGATGATTCCGCTAGTGTACTCGATTTGCGGCCGCGACTCTGGCATCATCCGATGTATACTTCGTCATGTCAGACGACGTGACCGGAGGGCTGGCCTTGTCGCTTCGGTCTCGAGCCCAGGAGACCTTATGATGACAAAACGAGAATTCCTCGCGGCGACCATCGGCGCAGGCTTGGCCCTGTCGAAGGGCAGTGTGGCCTTCGCACAGGCAGGCCGCAATCTTCCCACCCGCAAAGCGAAGACGACGAGGCTGTTCAAGAGCCCCAAAGGCTTCCCCAACGCACTCGCCGTGACGCCGGAAGGTTTGTGGATTGGCGAGCAGAAACTGGCCGGGGCGCAGGCGAAGTCCTACAACCTGCCCGAGCCGGAAACGCTGACCGAAAACGCGTGGCTGGTCGATTGGAACGGCAAGCTGCTCAAGACGGTCGTGACTCCTTCGCGCAACACCAGCGGCATGGCGGTCGGTGGGGGCTATGTCTGGATGATCGCCAATGCGCCGCCGCAGGGCGTCTTCCAGGTCGACATGGATTCCAAGCTGGTCAGCCACCGCCAGATTCCGCTGGGCCCGCCGAATGACGGTGGCGGCAGCCACGGCGGCACGTGGCAGGACGGCAAGCTCTGGATCTCTTCGCTTCGGCTGCGCGGCAATCTGCGCGTGGATCCGAAGACCTGGCAGCCCGAATTCATGATCCCGTTCTATCAGGGGCCGAACGCCGTGCGCTACCACGACATCACCTTTGACAAGGACGGAACGATGTGGCAGGTGGTCGGCAACAACAGCACCCGGTATGCGGAAGGCAAGCATGGGCTGGTGCGTTACGACGCCGCAACGGGACGGCCGCTTGAACTGGTCGAGTTCGTTCCGGACTCCTGCGATCCGCACGGACTGGCGATGCACAACGGCAAGCTGATCAGTTGCGACGCCGGCATTCATCCGGGATGGCCGAACTATGACAGCCCGAACGCCGGCTGGGTATTCCAGATCGACTTCATCTGATCGGTAGGATGTATCGGATCGCGCTCGCGAATCTTCCGTTCCCGGCGTCTCCCGCGGAGTCGGTGGCGCTGGCCGAGGATGCCATAGTCCGCGCTTCGGAACAAGACGCGAAACTGATCTGCTTTCCCGAATGCTTCGTTCCGGGCTACAGGGCTCCGGACAAGGCGATCCCGCCGCCCGACCCTGCCTTCCTGGAAACCGCGTAGGCTCGCATCGCAGCCGCCGCGCGCAGAGCAGCGATAGCCGTTTTGCTCGGCACTGAACGTGTTGCCGATGGCGCGTTATACGCGAGCGCGCTGGTGATCGACTGCGACGGATCCATCGCTGGATTTCAGGATAAGGTTCAACTCGACCCCTCCGAGGAGGGCGTCTATTCGTTCGGGTCCGGGCGGCGGATCTTTCGCACGGGGCCCCGGACGTTCGGGATCGCCATCTGTCACGAGGGATGGCGCTACCCGGAAACCGTCCGTTGGGCTGCCCGGCGAGGCGCGCAGGTCGTCTTCCATCCGCATTTCCATGAGGCGGAGCCCGGCGGCTCACGCCCCAGGAGTTTCGCGGACCCCGCGAACACCTTCCACGAAAAGGCGATTCTCTGCCGCGCCGCCGAGAACACCTGCTACGTCGCGACGGTGGATTGTGCGAGGGCCGGATCGCCGACCACCTCGGCCGTAGCCTGTCCCGACGGCGCCCTCCTCTGCCATCAGCCATACGGGAAGAAAGGGCTGCTCATCGCCGATCTCGACCTCACGGCGGCGACGGGTTTGCTCGCAGCGCGCTACAATCCGGCCGGGACGGAGAGCAACCGCATCCGGTGAAGGCCTCCGGAAAACCCCGGTTCGTTTCGATTGCGCCTATTCTTCTACTCGCAGGACTCGTTCTTCTCCAACTGTTCTGGCCCCATGCGGCAGGACTGGCGAACAATGGCGACTTCGGCAAGGTGATTGCACGCGAACGTTTCGTCTCGGCCGACGGGAACGGCGCGGATAACTTTATATACTTCGTCCGGGACTACCACTTCGATCCGGACTTCCACTACGAGGCGGGGCTGCGTTCCTCCGAGCAGTGGCTTTTCCGCCTCAGCGCCAGCCTCGCCCATCGGCTCTTCGACGGCCACCTGGACATCCGGCTCCACGGCCTTCTGCACCTGGCCTTGATCTGCTCCGGACTCGCGTTCGGCGCCGCTGCGACCTCGACGCTTCCGTGGAGCGTGTGGCTACCCGTCTGGCTGTGGGCGATCCTGGTCACGGGAGATGTCGCCTACTCCGCCTATCTGAATTCGTTCTACATGGACGCCGCCGCCTTGGCCGGCATCGTTCTGTGTCTCGGCAGCGGCGCCCATCTTCTGCTCAACCGCCGTTCGGGCGCGCCGGCTTGGATTGCGTACGGCGCAGGATTTCTCCTGACAGTGGGTTCGAAGTCCCAGCACGCGCTGCTGGTCATTCCGCTATCGCTCTTCCTGTTCCTTCTGCGCCGCAACCGGTCCGCGGCGACGGCGATCGCGCTGGCCGGCGCTACGGTTGCGGCGTTCACGGTGGCGTCCGCTCCCCCGCACTACGTCGCGAAGGCTGCCTTCAACACCATCTTCGATAAGATCCTTCCGTCGTCGCCCGACCCGGCGGCCGATCTTACATGGTTCGGCCTGCCGCCGGACTACATCCGCTACGCCGGAACGCACGCCTTCCAGTCCGGCGGCCCGTGCGAGGACGGGGAATGGCTCGCCGCATTTCGGGAGCGCGTGGGACCGCTATCGATCGCAACCTTCTGGCTGCGGAGCCCGCTGCGCTTCTTCCGCGCGGCCCGAGACGACATCAACACGCACCTGCCCGAGATCCGGCCCAGGAATCTGGGAAACGTGTCGCGGGACTCAGGCCTGCCTCCAGGGGCGAAACTGCCGAGTTGGACCGGGTGGAGCGCCCTGAAGACCGCGGCGTTCAGCGCCTTCCCCGCACTCGTCGTCATGCCCGTGGTCCTTACAGCGTACTTCGGGATCCGGTCGCGCGAGTTCGGGGCCGTACTGCTCGTTCCGGTATCGGCAGCGGCTTTGGAACTGTTGGTGGCAGTGGCGTTCGACGCCATCGAGACGAACCGCCACCTGATTCTCTTTCACTGGCTCGTGGACCTGCTGACACTCCTCGTCGTGTTGAGCGCTATCGGCGCCTGGCGGCGTGCACGGGCGGCATCAGCTCCGATGCGACCACTTTGAACTTGCCGTTGGCGCCGCGCGGTAGGCGCGGCATCGACTCGAACCGGACCTTCACGGCTCCGATGCGCGCCTCCAGTCGGTCCGCGATGCGCTTCTTCGCCGCGGCATCGAAGCCCGGCGCGGGCACGTAGCGCACCAGCAACTCCTCGTAGCTCTTCTGCACGACCTGCGCCTTCTTCAGCGGCAGATCAACTGTGAAGATGATATCGACCGCGCTTGAGCTGATCGTTCGTCCGTCGGCGGTATAGAGCACGTCGGCGACGCGGCCGACGAAGGACTCGAGAATCGGCAGACGGCGGCCGCAGCCGCATGGATTGCCGCCGGGCGCGGCGAGGCTGGCGCGGTCGCCGATACGATAGCGGATAAACGGCATGTCCGCGTTGAGAAGGCCGGTAAACACCAGGTCGCCGGCCCGGCCGGGCCTCAGGGGTTCTGCGGCTTGAAAAACCTCCGCCCAACCCGCTTCAGGCCAGAGATGCAGGCAGCCGCACTCGCATTCCGAAGCCGCGCCCACGTGCTCGCACATCCCGTAGGTCTCCCGCACGGGACAGGCGAATGCTTCTTCAAGCGAGGCGCGCTGAAAGTGAAAGAGCGGCTCGGCTTCGGTGACCACAACCTCCATCGGAAGCCGCCTGCCCTGGGCCAGGCACTCCTTCGCAAGCGCGTTGAGCGCGGCGGTATAACCGGACAGATACCGCACGCCGTACCTCTCCATCGCATCGAGCGTGGCGGCGATCTGCGGTGGGCTTAGGTGGTAGGAGGAGACGTAAAGCTGGTTCAGGCTCCGATTCCAGACCCAGAAGGGCGGGCGAGTATTTCCGATGGGCGCCACCACCTTACCTCCCAGAATTGCCCAGCGGTCCTGAAACGAAACGCCGTACCACCGGCGCCAGCGCGCCTCCGCGAGCGCATACCAGAGCCGGCTGGTCTGGCGGCTCTCCCAGAACCGCAGCGGCGTGCCGGTAGTGCCGCTGGTCTGTTCGGCTCGCAGTGCGCGCGCATCGCTTTCGTCGGAAACAAACGCGTGCGGATTGTTCCTGACGGTTTCCTTCTCCAGCACGGGCCAGTTTTCGATACGCTCCGGGGAACTGCGGTCACCCCGGATGCGGCGCTGCGACCACTGGGCACGGTAGAAGGGGACAGTGCGTTCGGCGCGCCACAGGATCCGCGCGAGCCGTTCCTCACACCAGGCTCGCAGCTTTTCAACCGGCCACCGCTCCCGTTCGAGGGCCTCGGTGACCAGCCGCTCGGTCTCGGGTCCGAAACGCCAGTGCCTCAGGCGCCAGCCATATATCGAGGCTGCCCAGTTTCGCGCAAACGGCGGGAGACTGTGGTAAATCGTGAGCATCTCCGGCAGCCTCACGACAGCGCCCCCATCCGGTGAATGTGCAGAATCTTGCCGACCCGCGAAGTGACGGGCGGCTGCCGCGCCACCCGCAAAACCTGGGCGTCCCGCCAGAGACGCACTCGCGCGGCGCTTGAACTGGAAATCGTTTCCACAGCCGAACAGAACTCGCGCAGGATCGCCTCGTCGTCGAGCGGTCCGACGGCCGGATGAACGCGCAGCTCCAGCCGAGGTTCTCCATTGCCGTTTTCGAACTCGACAAGCTGGTAACTCGTGGGGGCGCCGCCGAGACGCTCCGGTAGCATGCGCTCCAGGACGGAAATGAGCTCGTCGCTCGGAAACGTGACCCCGAGAGTCGTCAGCTTTTCGAAGCTGCGGATGCTGTGCACATGAGGTCCCCACCCGACCGCCTGTAGCGCGCAGCCGCAGTCGCGCTCGTCGATGCAGGCTTCGTCGCCCATCGAGGCATTGATAAACAGGAAGGGCGAATGCGGGTGGAGCGAGGTGATCAGCAGCGCGCGCTCCGGCAGCTCGGCGCCGGCGCCATCGGGGCCGGCCTGAATCAGGGCCAGCATGTCGCGCAGCACGTGAAGGTCGTCGCTGTGCTCGGGGTTGAGGCAGCCGTAGCCGATGCCGCCGACCTCCATGCTTCCGTAGCGGGGAATTGCCTTGCACCCGGCAGCGGCCAGTGTCGCAAGGCAGGCGGAGGTGATGGGCTCGCCGCTCATCTCGAATCGCGTTCCCGCAATGTCGATTCCCTTGTCCATCGCGGCCAGGCAGCACCGGACCGCGGAGCTGGGAAAGGTGAATAGGAACGGCGTCCGGCCGCTCGCAAGCACGCGCGAGGCCCAGGCGACCACGGCGGCTGGGTCCGACAGCGGCGCGTGCACCGGCGCCGGGAACGGCCGCCCGACGACGGCGCCCCCAAGCCGCATCGCTTTCGTGTTCCACCGTGCCGTGGCGGGCACTACCGGGTCCTCGGGATGGATTTGCGAGAACCACGCCTCGGGCGGGCTGCCGAACGTGGCGAGCTGGATCAAACGATAGCGCGCGCCTCCACCCGGACTCTCCCAGTCGGCTTTAACCCAGTTCTGGCCGCCTCGGGTCCATAGAATCGTGGCAAGAATTGTGGCGCAGTCGCGCACGAACCGGAGATCGAACAGCACCGGCGTGCCGGAACTCCGGCTGCCGCCGCTCGAGCCTGTGACGTGGTGGGAGGCGCGCGGAGAGCGCAGGCGCTCCGGCCCCGCCTCAATGTGCAGCGTCCCCCGAATGACTGGCTTGCGGCCCTTGAATTCATCCACGCTGATCCAGACGCCGGCGCGGAAAAGCATTCGCAAAGCGGACTCGATGCCGTTGGCGTGTACTTCGGCCGCGATGTCTCCGTACTCGCATCCGGCGTGGCGGAGCAGCGCGTAGTATACACCTTCGGGATGACTATAAACGTCGTTTCGAAGCCGATTGAGAAAACGCTCGTTCCGGCTTTGCAGCCGTTCTGCGATTCGCGCCCGCGCTTGTTCGGGTGACAGGCGCCGCAGAAGATAGAGAGGCAACCTTCCGAAAAATCCGGCTCCGGCAGTCAGGGACGAGATCGCGAATCGAACATCCAACAGATTCTACCTCCTTATCCGTTGAGTGCTTTTCGTCCGAGCGACCGATGTTGCACACTCAGCCTGACACAGCGCCGACGCAGGCGCAACCCTCGCATCCGGCGCTGATCCGCCAACCGTTGTATGCTACGGAGCGATGCCTCGCATAGTGATCCCTGACGACTTCCCCGCCGTAATGGCTCCGAGCCGGGCGTACCGCAAGCTGATCGCCGAAACCGCCGTGGAGTATCACGATTCGCTGCCGGGTTCCGAAGACGGCTTAATCGAACGAATTCGCGGTGCCGAGGTGGTGCTTAATATCCGCTCCTCCTGCCGGTTCACCGAGCGCGTTTTTACGAACTGTCCTGAGTTGCGGCTGTTGTCGATCTGGGGCACCGGGACCGACAACGTCGACCTCGCGGCTGCCGCGCGCCACGGCGTCACAGTCACGAACACGCCGGCCGTCTCCGCGCCTTCCATCGCCGAGCACGCCCTCACCCTGATGCTGTCCGCGGCGCGCCGGATTCCGGTGCTGGATCGCAACACCCGCAACGGCTCCTGGAGCCGCGGACAGGCCGTGCAGCTTTCCGGCAAGACCCTCGGCATCATCGGATTGGGCGCGATCGGGCGGCGCTTCGCGGAACTGGGCCGCGGCATCGGAATGCACGTGATCGCCTGGACGTTGCACCCGAATCCGGCTCTCGGCATCCCGCTGGTCTCTTTCGAGGAACTCCTGCGCACAAGCGACGTCGTCAGCCTTCATCTGCGCCTGTCCGATGACACGCGCGGGATGATCGGCCGGCGGGAGTTCGAACAGATGAAGCCGGGCGCGATCTTCGTCAACACGGCGCGCGGGCCGATCGTCGACGAAGCTGCCCTGATCGACGCCCTCGCAAGCGGCAAACTCGCGGCCGCCGGACTGGACGTCTTCGAGACCGAGCCGCTGCCGGCCGGGCACCCGATCGCCAAACTCGACAACGTCGTACTGACACCGCACTGCGCGGGCATCACGCCGGAGGCGCTGGAGGCCGGCCTGGAGCTGTGCATCCAGAACGTGCGGAACTTCCTCAGCGGGTCGCCCACCAACGTTGTGGCGGGGCCGGCAGGCCGTCATGAATCGGCGGGGTAGGCTGCTTCGCGCCTTCGGCCCCGGCATCCTGCTGGCGGGCACCGCGATCGGGGCGGGCGATCTGCTGACCGCAAGCCTGGCGGGGTCGGAGGCCGGGTACGCCGTCCTGTGGGCCGTACCCTTCGGGGTCGCGATCAAATGGTGCCTCAGCGAGGGCATCGCGAGATGGCAGATGGCGACCGGCAAGACGCTGCTCGAAGGCTGGGTGCTCCATCTCGGCCGATGGGTCCAGTGGCTGTTTCTGCCGTACCTGCTGCTGTTTGCCTTCGTCGTCGGCGGAGCCCTCACGAACGCGTGCGGCGTCGCCGGCAGCGCGCTGCTGCCGATCGGAACGCCGGAGCAGTCAAAGGCCATCTGGGGCGTAACGCATTCCTTTGCGGCGTTGATCCTGATATTGCGGGGCGGCTTCGGCATCTTCCAGGCCGCGGTCACGGCGTGCGTGGCCATGATGTTCGCGTCGGCGCTCCTGACGGTCGCGCTGGTTCCACCGGACTGGGGCGCGGCGGCGCGAGGATTGCTGCCGTCGGCCGGGGAAGGGGGGCTGCGGTGGTCGCTGGCGCTGCTGGGCGGAATCGGCGGGACGATGACGCTGCTCTCGTACGGCTACTGGATCCGCGAGGAGGGAAGGACGGGACGCGAAGGACTCTCCCTGTGCCGCAGGGATCTGACCGCGTCCTACATCGGCACGGGAGTGTTTGGCGCCGCCGTCGTGATCATCGGGTCGCGGCTGGAGTTGCAGGGGCAGGGAATCGGCCTGGCCCGGACGATGGCGGCGCAGCTTGCCGAGCGGGCGGGCCCGGCCGGCGAATGGCTGTTTCTGCTGGCCTTCTGGGGGACCGTCTTTTCAAGCATGCTGGGCGTCTGGCAAAGCCTGCCCTGGATCTTCGTGAACTTTATCGGATTGCGCCGGGGAGAGTCCGGAGCCGCGGTCCACGCCGCGCCGCCGCGCTCTTATCGCATCTTTCTCGCGCTTCTGGCGACGGTCCCGCTGGTGCTGCTGGCCGCACCCGTGCGGACGATCCAGTTCATCTTCGGCGTCTTCGGCGCGCTGTTTCTGCCGCTCCTGACCCTGACGCTCCTGCTGCTGAACAACGGCACCCTCCCGCCGGGCTTTCGAAACGGCTGGGTATCGAACGGCGTGCTGGCGCTGGCGCTGGCCTTTTTCGCCTGGATGGGAATCGAGGAGATCCTCGAACTGCGCGACTGACGTATGATAGGCGGGGAGCATCGCATGAGCATTTCGAGAAGGCAGTTTTTTGAGAAGACGGCGGCGATCGGGGTGGCGGCCAACGCGGCCCAGTCGGCGCTCGGCATGCAGGTCGACAAACAGACGGGGATGCCGATCCGCGTCCTCGGGCGCACGGGAGCGCGGGTTTCAATACTCGCCTTCGGATCCGGCAGCCGCTTCCTCTCTTACAAAGAGGAGGACCAGGCCGCCGAGGCGCTGAACAAGGCGCTCGCCCTGGGCATCAACTATGTCGACACCGCCTGCGCCTACGGCAACGGCGCCAGTGAGGAGCGCATCGGCCGCATCCTCAAAGGCCGGCGCAAGAACATCTTCCTCGCGACGAAGGTCTCGGTCCGGAACGGTGACGAGGCGATGCGGTCCATCGAGGGCAGCCTCAAGCGGCTCCAGACCGATCAGTTGGACCTGCTCCACATCCATAATTTGACCAATGAAGCCGATCTGGCCGCCGTGGAGGCAGCCGATGGCGTGCTGAAAGTGCTCTACAGGATGCGGGACCAGAAGGCCGCCCGCTTCATCGGCATCACCAGCCATACCGATCCGCTGGTGCTGAAGACCGCGCTCGAACGGCACGACTTCGATTGCACCCAGATGGCGCTGAATGCGGCGAAGGTCGGGATGGCCCGGACCAATACCGAGACCATGACGAGCTTCGAAAACCTGGCGCTTCCTGTGGCCAACCGTAAAGGGATGGGTGTCATCGCGATGAAGATCTTCGCGCAGGACGGGCTGGTGGGGAAGGCGCCGGTCGAAAAGCTCATCAGCTATTCCCTCTCGCTCCCGGTGGCGGCTGCGGTGCTGGGAATGCCAAAGCTTGAGCACATTGACGAAAACATCCGGGTCGCCAAGGCCTTCCGCCCGCTGCCACAGTCGGAGATGGACGGGCTCTCCGGTACTCTCGCGAGCCGCTACAAGGCCTCGCTCGACCGGTACTTCTACCACCACGTCGATGCGTGACGCCTATTCCTCGGGTAGAGCGAACGCCACGTAGGCTCCGCCGGACGGCGCGCCCGATTTGCCTCCGCCGGCCGCGATCACGATGAACTGTCGGCCGTTCGCCTCATAGACCGCCGGCGTCGCGTTGCCCGAGGCCGGAAGCGTCGTCTCCCAAAGCAGTTTGCCGGTGGCTTTGTCGAAGGCGCGGAACTTGCGGTCGTGATTGGTCGCGCCGATGAACAGCAGGCCGTTGCGCGTCACTACCGGCCCGCCGTAGTTCTCGGTCCCGGTGTTGCCCATGCCTTTCTCGGCCAGCGCCGGGAACTCGCCGAACGGGATCTGCCAGGCAATTTTGCCCTCGTTCAGGTCGATCGCGTTCAGCGTCCCCCAAGGCGGCTCGACGGCGGGATAACCGTCGGGATCGAGAAACTTGTTGTAGCCGTCGGTCGTGTACTTCAGCGCGATCGGGGAAGGCTTCCCGGAATCCGCCGCGATCTCGGAGTCCTCGCCGAACAGGATGTAGCGCGCCATCGCGTTGATCGCCGGACTTTTCAGGTGCGCATAGCCGGGCATGCGCCCGCTGCCGTCGTGGATGATGCGGGCGATCTCGCGTTCGGTATACTTCTCACCCAACGAAAGCAGGGAGGGAAACTCGGGCGGCGTCCCCTTCCGGTCCTTGCGATGGCAGCCGGCACAGTGGTTCTCATATAACTCTTTACCGCTGACCTTGGCCCCCTCGGGCTGCTTACGCTCGACCAGGCGCAGAATCCAGGGCATCTCGTTCGAGTTCACGTAGAGCAGGCCCGATTCGGGATCGAAGGCCGCACCGCCCCATTCTCCGGCTCCGTCGAATCCGGGGAACAGAATCGTGCCCTCGAAGCTCGGCGGTGTGAACTGGGGTCCGTTGCGCAGCTTGCGGAACCGCTCCAGGACCGCCTTGTGTGCCTCCGGCGTGCGCCGGGTAATCATTTCCTCCGTGAATAGCTGGCGCGCGAACGGAGGAGGCAGAACCGGCAGCGGCTGCGTCTCCGCAAGCAGCTCGCCCTCGATCTCGGAAGGCGGGACTTTGTGGTACTCGATCGGGAACAGTGGCTTGCCTGTCTCGCGCTCGAATACAAAGACATGGCCGGACTTGGTGATCTGGGCGACCGCATCGATCGTCCTGCCGTTGCGCTTCACGGTGACGAGACTCGGGGGCGCGGGCAGGTCGCGGTCCCAGACGTCGTGCCTGACGAACTGGAAGTGCCAGACGCGCCGGCCGGTATCGGCCCGCAGCGCGAGCAGGCTGTTGGCGAAAAGGTTGTCGCCATGGCGGTTGGCGCCGTAGAAATCATACGCGGCCGAGCCGGTCGGGACGAAGACCAGCCCGCGCTTCTCATCCAGGCTCATGCCGGCCCAGTTGTTCGCAGCCCCGATATAGGTCCAGGCATCTTTGGGCCAGGTCTCGTGACCGAATTCGCCCGGATGCGGAATCGTGTGGAAACTCCATCGAAGCTTGCCGCTCCGCACATCGTAAGCGCGGATGTCGCCGGGCGCGGCTGGCAGCGACTCGCTCGTGATGCTCCCGACGATGAGGAGATCCTTGTAGACGATGCCGGGCGTCGTCAGCGAGATGTTCTGCGTGCGCGGGTCGCGGCCGAGGTTCTCGCGCAGATCGACGCGGCCGTCCTTGCCGAATCCGGGGACCGGGCGGCCGGTGCGGGCGTCGAGCGCATAGAGGAACTGCCGGGCCCCCACGAAGATGCGGGCCTCCTTGCCGTCTGTCCAGTACGTCACGCCGCGCGAGCGCACTTTGCTCGTGACCTTGCGTCCTTCGTGCGGATCGAAGCTCCAGATCAGTTTCCCGGTGGAGGCATCGAGGGCAAGAACCCGGAGCTTGGGACTGGTCCCATAGAGCACGCCGTCGACGACGATCGGATTGCACTGCATCTCCGAGCCCTGGAACGCATCGCCGGTGTCATAGGACCAGGCCACCCGAAGCCGGTGGACGTTTTCGGGCGTAATCTGGTCAAGAGTTGTATAGCGGATGCTCTCAGGCCCTCCGCCATAGACCTTCCAGTCGCGATAGACCGATTGAGCAGACTTCGGCGCGCGGGTCTGCGGATAGAGCAGGAATGCCGGGGCAGCGGCGGCCAGCAGAACAAATACCGTCCGGAGTTTCATACGGCGAGATGTTCCTACTATACCGGAAGCCGCAGCGCCGATATGCTAACCTGCCCTCTGACTATGGCACGCAAGCACGAGGCGGTCCGGCGTCTGGAAGCGGGCATGGCGCCCAGCGCCATCGCCGGGTCGATGGGAGTCTCGATCCCAACCGTCATGAACTACCTGTACAATCAGGTCGGCGAAGGAAGGCTCCAGCGGTCGGACATCGTCTTCAGCATTCCGCGCGAAATCCGCAACGAAGTCGATCGAGTCGCGGCCGCGCGGCAGCGGAAGGGCCGGGAGTGCGACGCGGCCTTCCTGCGCTCGCACCTGGCCCGCAAGAACTGGGACGCCGCCCGCATCGCCGACGCCGAAGTCTACCTGAGCCTGCGGTCCGGGAAGGTGCCGCTCGGCGACATGTACGAGTGGATCTACCGCATCGAGACCGAACTGCACAGCCTCGTAAAGGCTGTGCTCCAGGCGAACTTTGGAGCGAAGTGGTGGAGAAAGGGCATTCCGGTCGAAATCCGCGCGCGCTGCGCCGAACGCAAGGAGCGCGATGAGGACTTCGAGATCGCCCTGGAACCCTACTGCTACACCCATTTTATCGACCTGCGCACGATCATCGACAGAAACTGGTCACTGTTCTCAAAGGCCGTACCTGGGAGCGTCGCGAAGGACAAGCGCCGCCTGCTGAGCGGCCTGAACACTCTGAACGGGATCCGCAATCGCGTCATGCACCCGGCCAAAGCCAAGCCGCCGGACGAAAAGACCTTCACCTGGGTACACGACTTCCTCGCCTATCTCGAGCTGGAAAAGTGGAAGGTCGGTGCGGAAGGGATGGCCGGGGCGGCGAAGGCCTGACCGCCCCTGCCTCCACGAAACCTACGACGTCTTCACCATGTCGGGAGCAAGCGTCAGCTTCTTGCCCTTCACCATCGCCAGGTTGGCGAGGTGCGGTCCGGCCACCGCCTGCTGCGCGATCTCGACGGTGCAGTTCGGCTCCTGGCGCGAGCGGACGCAGTCGAGGAAATTCTGCACGTGCGACTCCAGCGGCACCGGGGCGCGCTCCTCGTACACAGGTGCATTCTCCGGTTTCCACGGCTCGGCATAGACTTTGTACCCCGCCTCGTCGAGAATCAGCGTTCCCTTGTCGCCGTGAAACGCAATCGACCAGCCATTCTGGAAGGAGTTGCAATAGTCGAGCGTCCAGGTAGCAAGGAACCCTTCATACTCGAACACCGCCGAAAAGACATCCGGATGCTCGGCGCCCGTCATGTTGGCGACATAGCCCTGGCAAACGGCCGATTTCGGCGCGCCGGAGTTGGTGAACCACTGCACTACGTCCATCAGGTGCGTGCCCTGGTCCGTCATGTTGCCGCCGGCATAGTCCCAGAAGTAGCGCCACCTGCGGAACCGCATCGGCTCAAGCTCGCGTTTCTTGGCCGAACCGAGAAACCGCTGCCAGTCGAGCTTGCCCGGCAGAGGCGAGTTGTCGAGAGGCTTGGAAATGTTCCAGTGCCACTGCGGCTTGACCAGTGTGATGCGCCCGAGCACGCCGTCATCCACCAGCTTCTTCGCCTTGATGATCGACGCGGCGCTGCGGCGCTGCATCCCGACCTGTACGATCTGCTTGCTCTTGCGCACCGCCGCAACCATTTTGGCGCTCTCTTCGAGCGTCTTCGAAAGCGGCTTCTCCGCGTAGATGTCTTTGCCCGCCGACAGCGATTCCAGCAGCATCGGACAGTGATGATGGTCCGGCCCGGCCAGAATCACGATGTCGATGTCCTTGCGCGCCAGCACGTCGCGATACTCGACATACGTCTTGGCCTCGGGCGTGTCTTGCAGGGCCAACTCCAGATTGGGCTCGTAGACGTCGCAAACCGCCGCGCACTGCGCTCCGTCCATCTTCGAGAAGACCCGGTTCAGATATCGGCCGCGGCCGCCCGTGGCGATGACCGCGTAAGTCAGGCGGTCATTGGCTCCCCTGGCGGTCGAAGCCATGAACAGTGGCGCCGCCGCAACTGTGCCGGCAACGCCCTTCAGAAACTCCCGGCGATCGGAATTCATCACTGCTGCTCCTTTCGACAATACTTTATCAGAGCGGAACGCCGGTGACGACGTGCTAAGATGGCCGCCATGAATCGAATCATCGGGCGGCGCGATTTCTTCCGGTTAACTGCGTCTGCGGTCTCTGCTCCGGTCTTCGCGAAGCAGGCTGGACCGCGGCCGCCGAACATCGTCCTGATCTACGCCGATGACCTCGGCTACGGCGATCTCGGCAGCTACGGTTCGCCATTGAAGACGCCCCACCTGGACCGGATGGCTGCCGAAGGCATGCGCTTCACCCACTTCTACTCGGCCAATCCCGTCTGTTCCCCTTCGCGCGCGGCCCTGCTGACGGGCCGCTACCCGACGCGCGTCGGCGTGCCTCGCGTGCTCTTCCCGCGCGACTCCACGGGCCTCAACGACGGCGAGGTGACAATCGCCCGGATGCTGAAGCAGCTCAACTACCGGACCATGTGCGTCGGAAAGTGGCATCTCGGGCACAACCCGCAGCATCTGCCGACAAGCTGGGGGTTCGACGAGTATTTCGGAATTCCTTACAGCAACGACATGACGCCCACGCCCCTGATGCATAACACCGAGACCATCGAGGAGCCGGCCCGCCAGGAGACGCTCACGCAGCGCTACACCGAGCGCGCCGTGCGGTTCATCGAGGAATCGAAAAACGGCCCGTTCTTCCTCTACTTCCCCCACACCTTCCCGCACGTGCCTCTGTACGCGTCCGAAAAGTTTCGCGGTAAGTCGAAGGCCGGCATCTATGGCGACGTCGTCGAAGAGCTCGATTGGAGCACCGGCGAGATCCTGCGCGCCCTCCAGCGCAACGGACTCGACCGCAACACGCTCGTGCTGTTCTCCTCTGATAACGGCCCCTGGTTTCAGGGCAGCCCAGGGCGTCTCCGCGGCCGCAAAGGCACGACCTGGGAGGGCGGCGTGCGCGTGCCGCTTCTGGCGCGCTTCCCCGGACGAATCCCGGCCGGCCGCACCACCGGCGCCGTCACCTGCACCATCGATCTAATGCCGACCATCGCCGCCCTCACGGGCGCACCGCTGCCCGAGAACCCGCTCGATGGCATCGACATCTGGCCCGTCATGACAGGCCGGCAGCAGGAGACGCGGCGCGAAGCTCTGCTGTACTTCGATAACGTGCACCTGCAATGCGCGCGCCTCGGGCGTTGGAAGCTGCACGTCGCCCGCTACAACAACGTTACCTACAGTCCCGCCCCGCCCGAGGGCCGCATCAACTACCCGCTGCCCCATCCGGAGTTATACGATGTCGTCAGCGACGTCGACGAGAGCTACGACGTGTCGCGTGAGAATCCGGAGGTCGTAATAGAGATCATGGACCGCATTGAGCTACTGATGACGGGCTTCCCGGAGGAGATCCGGAAAGCCTGGGCGGAGACGAAGGCCCGGCAGGTCGGCCAATCCTGGGAGGGCGCGCTTCCGCGCGCGAAGCAGCGATGAGGGCCGCGCTCGCACTCCTGCTCTGCGCCTTCTGCACGGCGGCCGCCGAACCGGGGTTCGTCCCGCTGTTCAACGGCACGAACCTTGACGGCTGGAAGCTGGTCGGCGGCAAAGGGCCCGGCTACCTGGCGAAGGATGCAATGATCGTCTGCCCGGCCGACGGCGGCGGAAACCTCTTTACCGAAAAGGAATACGCCAACTTCGTCCTGCGCTTTGAATTCCGCCTTAGCCCGGGCGGCAACAACGGCATCGGAATCCGTGCACCCCTCCGCGCCGGCAGCGTGGCCTACGAGGGGATGGAGATCCAGATCCTCGACGACGACCACGAGCGCTACCGCGGGCGTTTGAAACCAACGCAGTTCCACGGTTCGGTTTACGATGTCATCCCGGCCCGTAAAGGGCACCTGCGCCCCGCCGGCGAGTGGAACGAGGAAGAGATCGTCGCCGACGGCCGCAGAATCAAAGTAACGCTCAACGGCACAACGATTCTTGACGCCGACCTCGACAGCGTCCGCGACCCCAAGGTGCTCAAAAACCACCCCGGCCTCGCGCGCAACAGCGGCCACATCGCCCTGCTCGGCCACGGAACCCTGGTCGAGTTCCGGAATATGCGCATCAAGGAATTGCCGTAGGGGGGAGAGTTGCTCCCCCTTACCACTCGATCTTGAACATCATCTGGTGGTAGAGCCGCCCTCCCAGTCCGGAGAAACTGCCCTGGTTGCCCGAAATCTTCCCGAAGTTCTGGGGATTACGGAAGTCCACCACCGCGTTCGGGTTGCTGAAGAAGTAGTACTTGAACGGGTTGTTCATGTCCCAGCGCAGCGAGCCGACGATGCGCTCGCGGATGGGGAATCGCTTGGCGAAACTGATCTGGTGGTTCATCATACCCGGGCCCGTGATGATGTTTCTTCCCGCATTGCCGGCGGTGAACGAGTCTGGATACGCAAATGCGTTGATGTCGGCCCAGGGCTGAGCAAGAGCGATCTGGTGACGGTTCGGCCCCTTGCGGTCCCAGGGCAGCCGGATATCGTCATAGGTCTTTCCGGGAGCCATGTTCGGCCTCAGGCCCATGGGCAGAAAGACGCTGCTCGCTCCAGCGAAGGTGAACGTCATCGGGATGCCGCTCTCCAGTGTCTGAATGGCGTTGAATTCCCAATTTCCGAGGATGCCATTCACGACTCTGTTGGCGTTCGACATAAAGCGTTTACCCCGGCCGAACGGCAGTTCGTATAGACCATAGGTCACCCAGCGATGACGCACATCGTAGTTGGAGCGGGCCTTCTCGAGGCGCCGGTTGTAACGGATGTTCACCCCAATGACGCACCACGATTCTCGGCACAAGCTCAAGCATTAACAGGATTTGCGGCGGACGGGGAGTTTCTTGCGCGTGACTACAGGGGTGTCGGTGTGGGGTAGGGCGGCGGGTAGTCGGATCTCCAGCTT
>JBKBWD010000041.1:0-41719 GCA_046289265.1 Bryobacteraceae bacterium
ATGGGCAGACTCGAACCCCAAGTCGCCACCGACAGGCTCACCGCCACCCGGCAGTTTTCCTGTTTCCCCACCTGCCCGCAATATTGACGTGCGACCCCCACCGAATGCTTGCCTTTCTTGGGAAAGCCGGTATCATCGACGATCCATGCCACCACGGGTCCGTGCTTCTCCATGGCCGGCAACACCGACTTGCGCACCTGCTCCAGCACTGCCTCGTCGCTCCAGGGCGCCTTGGCCACCAGATGGTGCAGGGACTGCCGCATCGGCTGGACGTGATCAGGATCGAGGCGAGCGGCCATTGGTTCGATGCTTTTGCGTTCCCCGGGCAGAAGCAACCCTTTGCAGTAGTTCTTCAAAGGCGCGTGCCGGTCCTGGTGTCCCGCGGCAATCGCCAGGCCCTCCATGTAGGCCGCGAAACGTCTCTCCTGTGGGCCTGGCGCAGACTGGCGTGATCCCACGAAACAATTCTACACCGGAATGTTCTTTTTATGACCCAGTAATACTAGGGCAATCCCCTTATGGTACTGTGGGTCCCGGTACTGGGGCGAGGCTCTGCCTTCCACCTGCCTGAATTTCGCCGCAAAGCTCACGCGGAATTATGCCAAACAAATTCACTGTTGCCGCCAGCGGCTTGCTGCTAGTCTCCGCGCTCTGCTCATCTTGATATCTGAGCGCGCTGGCGCCCACTTTGACGACCCTGCGATCGAGCCGGAATCTCTTCTGCGGGCTGCCCGAAATCGCCTTCGGGCCGAGCCGTCGTCGGCAACCCGGTGGTGCGATGCCGGCGAAGCCTTTGCGGAAACCGGCGACTTGAAACGCGCCAGCTACTGCTTCCTGCAAGCCCGGCGGCTGGGACCAGGCCTGCCCGTCGTCATGATGCGCGCCTCAAACTTCTACTTTTCGCGTGGACACTATGAGGAGGCCCTCCAATGCGCATCTTCGGTGCTGGCAAAAGTGCGTGAATACGATGAACCCATCTTCGGCTATTACGACCGAACAGGCATCGCCTTGGCGGACCTTCTTGATCGGGGGCTCCCGGTCGAGTACAGCGCATCGATGGCGTTCCTCGCACATGTGCGCCGGACACGTCCGGTTCCCCAGGTGCTTGCGGTCTGGGACCACCTTCGCGCCCGGTCGCTCATAGACGTCCGCGCCGTGAGAGAGCAATTGGACTACCTGTTTGCCGCCCGGCAATATGAGGCTGCCGCAAAGACCTGGTGCGATTTCGTCGACGAGCGCGGGTATCGGACGGAGAACTTCGTTTTCAACGGTGGCTTCGACCGCGAGTGGATCGGGTCCAGATTCGACTGGGCAGTGACTGCAATTCCGGAGGTGGAAGTAGCTCGCGACACCACCGTTTTTAAGAGCGGCTCGGCGAGCCTCCGTGTCGACTTCCTCGGTACAGCCAACCTCAAGTACGGGCACATCATGCAGAGCATCTGGCTTCCTGCGGGGATATATATGTTCACGGCCTGGGTCCGTACCGATGGCCTGACCACCGATGAAGGCATTCGCTTACGGATAGTGCGAGCCAACGGTGCGCCCGGCTTCGGATTCGTCACTGAGGACGTGAAGGGCTCGACAGATTGGACCAGAATTCAGCAAGTCCTCTCTATTCCTGCCCCTGGAAGTTTGGCTGCACTCCAAATTGTGCGGCGCGCGTCTCACAAATTCGACAGTAAAATCGTGGGCAGAGCGTGGATTGATGACGTAGAACTTCGGCCGCTCAGTCGCGCGGTAGCAAGCGTCAGGAACTGACCAGAGCGGTTGGTTCCAATTCAGGCGTCCAATGGCAGATCCCGGTGGCGAGGCTCTATCCCGAACCCAACTTCAAGTTCGTGCCGTAATTCCGTTGTGATTCCATTCGCGCCCGGGGGCTTCGTGGCTGCCGCGGAGGAAGGCGTGGGGCATGGTGTGGGGTGGGGTTCGGGAGGGCGGTGGTCACAGGGGGCGGGCGGCCTTAGCGTTCTCAGGCAGCACACCGTTGGTAACGGTGGTGAAGGCCGCCCGCCTGTGGGATGGCGCCGATCGGACCGCCGTCAGCAGCCTGCACGGGCCGGGTTTCTGGCGCATCCTTGCCTAGCGACGGGTGCGTCCTCGACTCGTGATAATACGACAGGAACGATCTCACTTGCCGGTACAGCGACGCTTCGCTGAATACAATCACGTGGTCCAGACACTCACGCCCAATCGTTCCCCTGACGCGTTCCACATAAGCACGCTGCCAAGGCGAGCGTGGAGCAGCGAGAACCTCCTTGATGCTCACGGCCTTCGCCTGCTTTCGGAAGTCGTCGCCGAAGATGCGATCGCGATCCCGTAGGAGATACCGTGGCGCGATGTCCCGCGGAAAGGCTTAACGGAGTTGTTGGGCGGTCCACTCTGCAGTGGGGTGGGCCGTGACGCCGAAGTGCAGGATCCGGCGGCGCTCGTGAGCCAGCACGAGGAATACATAAAGGATCTGGAAGCGTATGGTCGGCACGGTGAAGAAATCCACCGAGACCAGGCTCGTCACGTAGTTCTCCAGAAACGTCCGCCAGGTCGGCGACGGGGGCTTGCGGCGGCGGACGATGTACTTGCCAACGCTGGTCTCACCGATATCAATGCCGAGCTTGAGTAATTCGCCATGAATGCGCGGCGCGCCCCATAGCGGATTTTCGCGGCTCCTCCTGCGGATCAGTTCTCGGGTTTCCTTCGCGACCGGCGGGCGGCCGGGTTGGCCGAGCCGGATCTTCCAGGTCCAGAACAATCGGAAGCCCTGGCGGTGCCAGGCAATGACGGTTTCCGGCTTGACGATGACCAGGGAAGATCGCCAATCGCTCCAAACTTCACATAGCCATGCCCAGCAGAGCCGATCAGCGGCGGTCAGTTTCGGCCGCTTCAACCGAGTGCCGCAAGACGCCGAGTTGGTGCCGCAGCGCGAGGTTCTCGAACTGGAGTGCGGCTCGGGATTTGAAGTTCGCCGAGGTGGCGGCAGCCAACACTTGAAGTGCGCTGAGCGCCGAACGAAGGGATTGAAGGAGGACACGCAAACTCCATGTTCTCATGCAGTTCGAGATCTGCGACAGGCACAGAAGATCGCCGATTGCCGAAAACCTTCAGTGCTTGATCCGCGAGATGGCCGTCGAGAATCCTACCTGGGGCGAGGAGCGCATCGCTAACGCATTGAAACTAAACTCGGGATCCGGGTTTCGCCATGCATCGCGGGGATGCACATTCGGGATGGAGGTCCCGCGCGAACACTCGACCCAAATTCACGTTGGCTGACCTCCGTCCGGAACTCCCTCACATCGTCACCGCCCACCAGACGGCGGAACGGACGTTACAGCAGTCTCGCGAATCACTCGGGCAAACGCGGCGTGTAAGCGGCTCGGCGGCAGCCCCTGGCGCGAGTGTTTGGACATCTTCATCCGTTCAACGAGCGCAATCGGAAAAGCAAGACGGGCACGCTTCCGCGCGCCAGAGGCCGGGTCTGCATCAACAAGACCGCCCAACACTCGCCCAATCATATCTACCCCTGCCACCCGGCAACGCCTGGCGAATTCACCATACTCTCGATTTTCGAGCTTATCGAGACATGGCTGCGGACGCCTGTTACACCCCCCCTCACCCATCCCTGATATAGTGTTACCCCAAGAGGTAACGCACAATGACCAACATCTCGCGCCGTTCTTTCTTTCAGGGAGCTGCTCTGGCCGTCTCTGCCGGCCGCGTGCTCGGCGCCAACGATCGCATCAGTATCGGGATCGTCGGCCTCGGAGGCCGCGGCATGGCGCACGTAGGAGCCTATACGAAAATCGAGGACTGCCGCATCGCCGCGCTTTGCGACGTCAACCAGGCCGCGCGCGAGCGCGCCCAGACGCGCCTCCAGAACGCCGGTTCGGATAAAGCCAAAGAGTACAAGGACATGCGCGAGCTCTTCGCCGACAAGCAGATCGATGCCGTCTCGATCGCCACGCCCAACCACTGGCACGCGCTCGCCACCATCTGGGCCTGCGAAGCCGGCAAGGACGTCTACGTCGAGAAGCCCGCCAGCCATAATATCTACGAGGGTTGGCGCATGATCGAAGTCGCGCGCCGCACCAATCGCATGGTGCAGGTCGGATCGCAAAGCCGCAGCACGCCCCACAAGATGCGCGCCATGCAGTTGCTCAAGGAAGGCGTCATCGGCGAGGTCTACCAGGCCAAGGGACTCTGCTTCAAACGCAGAAAATCCATCGGCAAAACGCCCGACGAGCCGGTCCCGCCCGGCCTCGACTGGGACGGCTTCCTCGGCCCCGCCCCCATGCGCCCGTTCTCCAAAAACCGCTTCGCCTACAACTGGCACTGGTTCTGGGACACCGGCAACGGCGACATCGGCAACCAGGGCGTCCATGAGATGGACCTGTGCCGCTGGGGCCTGGGCGAGGTCGCCATGCCAAAGTCGATCTCCTCCAAGGGCGGCAAGTTCGTCTATGACGACGACCAGGAGACTCCCAATACGCAGCTTGCCGTCTTCGACTACGACAAGGTCCAGATCGTCTTCGAGGTGCGCGGGCTCCTCACGGGTCCCGAAGCCGGCCTGCCCGTTCGGGGCGGCAACTACGTCGGCAACCTTTTCCTCGGCAGCGACGGCTGGATGTGGGTCGACGGCTCCGGTTTCCAGGTCTACAAGGGCGAGTCGAACGAAAAGGTAATGGATGAGAAAGGCTCCGACGGCGCCGGCGTCGTACTTCACATGAAGAACTTCTTCGACGCCTGCCGCAGCCGCAACCACAAGGACCTCACCGCCGAAGTTGAAATCGGCGTCATCTCGGCCGCGATGTGCCATCTCGCCAACATCAGCTACCGCGCGGGCCGTGAGCTCCGCTGGGATGACCGCGCACGTAAGTTCGTCAACGACAGCGACGCCGACAAGCTCCTGACGCGGGACTACCGCGAGCCCTACGTGGTCTGACCGAGATGACGACCCGGGCGTTCCTTCTGCTGGCCACGGCCGTGTATTGCGCGTTCGCGGCCGATGCCGACCTCATCTTTCACAGCGGCAAGATCATCACGGCCGACGAAGCCTTCTCGATCCGGCAGGCCATCGCCGTCCGCAACGGACGCATCGCCGCCGTAGGCTCGGATGAGCAAGTGCTCGCCGCCGAGCGCGGCCCCAAGACCGAACTTATCGACCTCAAGGGCCGCACGGTTCTGCCCGGCCTCATCGACGCGCACGTCCACGCGCTCGGCGCGGGACTGAGCGAGTTCCGCAAGCCCCTCCCGCCGCTCAACTCCTTCGCCGCCGTCCAGAATTACATCCGCGAGCAGGCGAAGACCACGCCCAAGGGCCGGTGGATCGTCGTGCCCCGCACCTTCCCCACGCGCCTGACCGAACTTCGCATGCCGACCCGCGAAGTGCTCGATGTGGCACCGGACCACCCAGTCATGTTCGACGCCAGCTACGTCTGGATCGTCAACTCTCTCGGCCTGAAGCTCTCGGGCATCACGCGCGACACGCCCAACCCTCCCGGAGGCGAGATCGTCAAGGACGAAAACGGCGAACCGAATGGCATTCTCAAAAACGCGGGATCGCTGCTCAAGAGCCTCGACCGCAGCGAATCGTTCACGAAGCAGGAACGGCTTGTGGCGCTGGAGAAGATGCTCCGCCTATACGCTCAGGCCGGCCTCACCACCGTCGGCGACCGCGCCGTTACGCCCGGCGACGCCGCGATCTTTGAAGAGCTGAAGGCCGCCGGCCGGCTCCCGGTCCGTGTCGTCCTGACCTGGCGCATCAACGCCTCGCGGCCCACCGCCGAAGTCGTGCGCGAAATCCAGGCCTCGCCCTGGACTACCAACCACGGCGATGACTGGCTGAAGTTCGGCACGTTCAAAGTGACGCTCGATGGCGGCATGACCATCGGCACCGCTTACCAGCGCGAGCCTTACGGCGCCTTCGGGCGGCAGCTTTATGGCCAGACCGATCCCGGCAGCCGCGGCCAGATCTTCATCCCGCCCGACAAGCTGAAGGCCATCATGGGCGCCGCGCGCGACAAGGGCTGGCAGTTGACCGCTCACAGCCAGGGCGGCGGCGCCATCGACGCGTTCCTCGACGCCCTCGAAGCGCTCAACCGCGAACGCCCCATCGCCGCGACGCGCTCCCACCTGATGCACGCCAGCTTTCAAAGCCCCGAAGCCATCGCGCGTTCGAAAAAGCTAGGCGTGATCGCCGACGTGCAGGTCGCCTGGCTGCACTACGACGGCGCCGCGCTCGAGAAGGTGTTCACCTACGACGGCATGCGCCACTTCATCCCGCTGCGCTCTTACATCGACGCCGGCGTAATCGTGGCGGGCGGCAGCGACCACATGATCGGCCACGACAAAAACAACGCGGTGAACCCCTACAACCCCTTCCTGAGTTTGTGGATTGCGGTCACGCGCAAGACGGACCGAGGCAAGGTGGTCCACCCCGCCGAGCGCGTCACCCGCGAGGAGGCGCTGCGCATGTACACCTCCTGGGCCGCCCATCTCCAGTTTTCCGAAAAGGACAAAGGCTCTATCGAGACGGACAAGCTCGCCGATTTCGTCGTGATCGACCGGGACTACCTTACCTGCCCGGAAGATGAGATCCGACGGATTGAGCCTCTGATGACGGTGATTGACGGGAAGATTGTCTATCGCAGGTGAGCGTCGCCGCCGTCAGGTGTCCCGTGACGTTCAGCATGGTCCGGAAGGCGTCCGGAATGACATCCACTCCCAGCAGCACGCCTACGGCCTGCGTCGGTAGCCCAAGCGTTTCGAAGACCGGAACCATCGAAATGAAGCTCGCGTTCGGAATGCCGGGAACCGTGAAGCTGAACAGCATCGCCATCGCCACCAGCGTAATCAATTGCCCCGTTCCCAACCCGATCCCCAAAGCCTCGGAGACGAACATTGCCGCTACGATGAGTGAAACCGGCGCGCTCAAGCGCAACACCGAGGCGGCCAGCGGCAGCACCACACCGATCGCCTGCTCGTGCTCGGGAAGAGACTTCTTCGCCGACCCCATCAGCACCGGCAGCGCGGCCATCGACGAGCGCGACGTGAATGCGATCACCAGGGCCGGTCCCACCGCCCGCACGAACGCGCCCCACGGAACCGTTCGCAGCAGGAACACCGCCCCAAACAGCGCCGCCATCATCGCGACCGACGTTCCGGACAGCAGCGCCACATAGAACCCGAGAGCGGTGACGACCGAAACCCCGGCCTTGGCGACCAGCGCAAACGTCAGGCAGAAGACGCCGGCCGGCGCCAGCCAGATGACCCAGCCCAGCACTACGAAGACCGCCTCGGCCACGGCCCGAAAGAGGCTGAGCAGCGCGGCCCGATGCTCCTGGCGCACCCGGTGCAGCGCAACCGCGAACAGCACCGAGACCACCATCAGGGGAAGCACGGCCCCGTCCGCCGCCGCCTTCAGCGGATTGGCCGGAACCAGGCTCACCAGCCACCCCGACAGGCTCGTTTCGGCCGCCCCCAGCGGCGCGGAGACCTCATCGGACCCAAACATTTGCGACAGCGCACCGGCGCTTCCCGGAAGCCACGGCAGCGAGACCGCCGCGATCAACGCCGCCGCGACGCTCCCGAGCAGCAGCATCGCGGCGAACACCGGGGCCGCCCGCTTTCCGATCCGCGAAAGAAAGGTGCGGTCCGAGCCCGCAATCGAGGTGATCACCAACGAGACGACCAGCGGAATTACGGTCATCCGAAGCGCGTTCACCCACAGGGCGCCTCCCACCTCGGCTACCGAGACTGCGCCGGCCTTCAGCCCCGGAAACCAAGCCGAAACGCCCAGCGCCGCAAAGACTCCCAGCGCCAACGAAAGCAGTACGACGAAATGATGAGACATACAAACAACGCAGCCTGCATTCTATACGAAAAGCTTACCCGGGCTTTTCCGGGAACAGGCCCGGCATCCATCGCGAGGCAAGCGCGGCGGGGAACGCAAGCCGTAGCGGGGCGCGCGGACTCTCCGCTGTGAGGACGCCGGCATCGACCAGCGAAGCGACGATCCGCCGCGCGTGCCGATCGCCGACGCCGGCCACCCGTCCGGTCTCGCCGCGAGGCAGCTCGCCTCGATAGAGGATGGCCTCCAGGATCGCCCCCACCTTCGGGGGCAGCTTGCCGATCCGAACCTCTTCCTCGCACCACAGCAGAATGCGCGTCCTCAGTCGCTCCGGCTGCATGAGGCTCTCCATAAAGCTCACTTGGTCGATGCAGGTCTCCAGAAAGAAGCGCGTAAACTCGGCCAGCGCCTCCTCGCTCAGGTGTCCGCGCCCGTCCAGGTCATTGCGGCGCGGCATGTCGCAGTTGGCCAGGAGGCGTTTATACGTCTCCACGTTGCGGGCGAGCCCGCCCGCCACACTCCAGACGGCGCCGGTGTCGAGCAGTTCTAGCAGAACCGCGTGAGACATCAGCCGCGCCACCCTGCCGTTGCCGTCCAGGAACGGGTGAATCCACAGGAGCCGGTGGTGTGCCGCCGCCGTGGACAGAATCGCCTCTGCCTTGCCGAGCCGGCCGTAGATGTTTTCGAAGCGCGCCAGGAATCGCGGCAGCGCACCGGGGCTGATGGCCAGGTGTCTGCCGACCTCGACGCCGCGGGTCCGCAGCTCGCCGGGCGGCATCCGGACGCGCTCTTTGGTATGCGGATCTTCCACAAACAGCAGGTCCTCGGGGAGCAGCTCGCAGAAGCGCCGGTGCATCTCGCAAATGCCTTCTAACGTGACGGCGCGGCCCCGGAGCCCGCCCTCGTCAATCCAGCGCTGGACGGCGATGTGAGCGCGGGCTTCCAATTGAAGGTCGCGCTTCCTCGCATCGTGGTTGTAGTCTTCCTTCAATGCTCGTTCGATATCGACCGGGTGTGTATCGTGACCTTCAATCACATTCGAGTAGTAGCAGTTCATGGCCCGGACCAGGGTCGCCAACGAGGCGAGGAGCCTGGGTGGCAGACTGTGCCGGAAGCCTGCAGCTCTTTGTGCAAGTTCGACGGCGATGTCCGTGAGCGCGGGGCGGTGTCGTGAACCCTCGCTGAGGACGAGTGGTTCCATTAGGGAGATCGCCTCTCCTCGATCTTCGGCCGCTTTCATGTCCGCTTCTGCGCCCTCTTGCTGTATTGTAATAGTTCATTATATACCAACAGTTTATTCGTAGTTCTAGTCTTATTATGGCCGCAAAAAAGTCCGGTTTGATGGCCGCAGCTTTCGGACTGGCGAGTCTCCACCCCTCCCGCTATGATGGAATCTACGGGCAGCCCGCCTCCCTCCGCGCCGCAGCCCGCGCCGATATGCGACTGCCACTCCTGGTCTTGACCCTCGCGCTGCTCGCCGGCTGTGCCCCAGCGCCTCCGCCCGAACCGCCGCCCGGACCGCCGGAACCCGACCCCACCACCGAAGCCTGGTACACCGAAACCGCCGAAGAACTCGCCGCACTGACCCGGAAAGCCGAAACGCTCCTCCGCCGGGGCCGCCGCCGCGAGGCCGGCGGGATGATTCCCGATGGCCAGGAACTGGTCAACCGCCTCGTCGCCGTCCCGCGCCCCACCCTGCAGGCCGTGGAAGCGGTCTCGGATTTCGACGATCTCCATGGCCGCATGCTGCTCGCCTCGCACGAGTACGGATGGGCACGCCTGGCCTTCCAGAAGAACGTCGCCCGCTGGAAGTCCTGGCAGCCCCAGACCGACGAGACCGCACGCCGGCGCCGCCTTGCCGAGCAGCGCATCGAAGAAGTCGACCGCCTCCTCGCGCAGCCGCCGCGTTAGCGATATACTTCCTCCCAGCGCAACAGCCCAGGGAGGCGATCATGCGACTGTTCTCCGCTCTTTCCCGCCGGAATCTCTTCCGCGCCGGGTGGCTCATGGCGTTGACTCAAGGCCGCTCCATACAGGCCGCGTCAACCCCCGGCATCTACAAACGGCTTGGCGTCCGGCCCTGCATCAACGCTGTCGGAACCCTCACAACCCTCAGTGGCAGCCTTATGCCCAAGGAGGTCCTCCAGGCCATGGAGGAGGCATCCCACAGCTTCGTCCGCATTCATGAGCTGCAGGATAAGGCCGGCAAACGCCTCGCCGAACTCACCGGGGCCGAAGCCGCCTTCGTGACCGCCGGCGCCTCGGCTTCCCTCTGCCTTGCCACGTGTGCCGTCACCGCCGGCAAGGATCCCGCCATAATAAACCAACTCCCCGATCTCACCGGCATGCCGAACGAGATCGTCATCCAGAGCCGCCACCGCAACTCCTACGACCACGCCTTCCGGATGGTGGGGGTGAAGCTCGTGGAAGTGGAAACCGCCGAGCAGATGCGCCGAGCCATCGGAGACCGCACCGCAGCCGTTGCGATGGTTCTCAGCCATAACACCATGGGGCACAAGGTGGAACTGGACGAGGTGATCGCCATCGCCCATGGGGCAGGGAAGCCGGTCATCCTCGATGCCGCGGCCGAACTGCCGCCCGCCGATAACCTGAGCAAGTTCATCCGGATGGGCACCGACCTGGTGGCGTTCAGCGGCGGCAAGAACCTACGAGGGCCGCAGTGTAGCGGACTCCTGCTCGGCCGGCGCGATCTCATCGAGGCGGCCTATGCCAACAGCTCGCCCAACAACCGCTTCGCCCGCATAGCCAAGGTCGGCAAGGAAGAGATCGTCGGTCTTCTGGTCGCCGTCGAACTCTACCTGAAGCGCGATCACGAAGCTGAGCGTCGCGGATGGTACGCCATGCTCGACCGCGTCGGCGAACGCCTCCGTGGTGTCCCCACCCTCAAGACCGAGTACATCACCAACGCCGACTACAGTCACACACCGCGGCTTTCGGTCCAGTGGGATGAGGCCCGACTTGGAGTGACACTCGACCAGATGGTGCAGCGTCTCCGCGACGGAAACCCGTCCATCGAGGCGAGCGACATGACCAAATACCGCCCGGCATGGAAGGGCCTCGGTATCTTCCCGTACAACCTGCTTCCCGGCGAGGAGCTCATCGTTGCAGATCGTGTCAGGGAGATTCTGACTACGAAAGCCTGACCCTCAGGGCATCGCATAAGGAAATCGGATCGAGGTGACCTCGGCTTTGTAGAAAGCGTGATAGGCCTCGGTTCCAAACATATTGCCCGCCTCGACTCGAAACGGCAGGCGATAGCCTTGCACCGGGCGGAAGTCCGACAGAAAGCCGCCGAAAGGTTGAAGCCGATACTCGTTGTCGGGATTCGCATTGCTCCACCGCAGGAAGGCCACCTTAGCCGGTTGACCCCCGGCATCGACCATCACATCGACCGCTTGCGAGAGCTCCCCGTGAGTGACGGTGACACGCGCGGCATCCCGGCCCAGCTCCTCCCAAACCACTCCGGGCGCGGGCAGCAGCGCGGCCGGGGTCCAGAACACTGCTTCAGCCACGTACCGTCCAAACGCCGATCGCGCGTGGTCCGGATCGCCGCCCGTCCGCACCACCGGAAGCAGGCCGAGAATTCGGAACCGCGTCCAACGGCCCGAATCGGAGCCTGACACCCGAATCGTCCCGTGCAAGCGCATCCGCCAGACGAACCCGTGGGGCGCCGCGAGGATCTGTTGCGCCTCCATCTCCCGATAGTTCGGCTCTTCCCGCGACCCGAGGCTGAACTGCCCCTTCATGTCGATTTCGGCGACCGTCAACAGGGGCGTCGCCGGCGCAATGGCGAAGAGAAAGAAGCGCCGCGCCGGCTCGGGCAAATCAGCGACCATGGCCGGGTCGAACTTCGCCGGGTCGACGGGCTGCAATGTCCGCAATCGCATCCATTCCGTCTGCTCCGCGCGCCAGTCGATGAGCCGGAGGACCAGGAGCGCGATGAGAGCCAGCAGCAGCAGCCCTGAGAATAGGTAAAGCAGCTTCATAGGCCCGTCACGCTCCCGCCGGGGATCGTGCTCGAAGCGTCTACCGGTAGGTCTTATCGTCCACCTTACTCAGATCGACCTCGTCACCGAAGACGCCCATCGTCACAATCGCGAAGGTAAAGACGTTGTTGTCCGGTTCGATGTGGCCGCCGAAGGCCTGTTCCCCGGTGGTCAGGGTCATGTGCGCGTGCAGGCGTCCGTCAATCACGTAGCCGTTGATGCTGATGATATCGGCGGGCGCCGTCGGATCCTTGATGAAGATGTTCTTCGACGGGAAGGTCCGGTTGCTCACCGAGTGCACGTGGTAGTTCCGCACCGATCCGATGCCCGACATGATCACGGCATTCCTGATCTTGTGCTCTTTGACCATCTTCTCCAGCCCGTCGAGCAGGTCGGCCTGGTGCTTGAACCGAAGCACGACCACTCGCTCGAACTTCCCCGTAATCGCATAAACGTCGGGAACATTCGGACTGTTCGGCTTCGCATCGTCATGCGGTGTCGTCGGCTTGGTGATCTCATAGCGTGACACCTGCGCGGAGCAACCGGCGGCTGAAGCCGCCACAAGGAATAAGGTTCTGAGTGCCTTCATAGTCTCTCTCAAAATATCAGGGCCGGCGCGGGCTGAACTTCTGCACCCGCCAGTTCTTGATCTCCGCGACATAGATGCTGCGGCTCGGTCCCACCGCCATGTGATGGACGAAATCGAGCTGCCCGGGCAGCCGTCCGGGTTCGCCGAGCACCCCCAGGATCTCACCGCTCAGGCTGAGCTTCAGAATCCGGCTGTTGTGCCCATCGCACATGTAAAGCTGCTCATCGTCGGTGATAACGATTCCCCACGGTGAACCGACGTGCGTCCACTGCGCGATAAACTTCCCGTCGGCGTCGAAGATCTGCATGCGATAGTTCTCGCGATCGCCGACGTACACCCGCCCCCGCTTGTCCACTGCCACTGCATGCGGCAGGTTGAACTCGCCCTCGCCTTTGCCCTTCTTCCCCCAGGCCTTCACGAAGCGCCCGTTCTTGTCGAACTTTACGACGCGCGAGTTGCCGTAGCCGTCGGAGACATAGAAATCGCCGTTCGGCGCGAAAGCCATGTCGGTTGGGCGGTTGAAGGTGTCATCGGTCTCGCCCTTGTTGTTCTTGCGTCCGAGCACCATGCGGACACGGCCGAGCGAGTCCATCTTTACGACAATGTGCCCCAGGTCGTCGGCCGCCCACAAATTGCCTTCGTTGTCGAAGCGCAACCCGTGCGGCCTCACGAATACCCCGTCGCCCCAGGACCGGACCAGGTTGCCCGACTTATCGAACTCCATAATCGAATGACGGCCGCGGTGGAAGACGAAGACATGTTCCTGCGCATTGACCGCCACGCCCGGAGTCTCCTCGAAGGTCCAGCCCGGCGGCAGGCGCGGCCACTCGGGATCCACTGCGTAATCGAGCTTCGGCCAGGACTGCGCCAGCGCGATCAGGCCAACTCCCAGCAGGAATGCGACAGGGAAGGTGTACTTACGGGTCATGACGGCTCCTTGTAGATAATTTTCATCCGGCGATCTGTGGAATCAACTCGCCATGCACATCGGTGAGACGCGTCTGCCGGCCATTGAAATAGTATGTGAGTCGCTTGTGATCCAGGCCCAGCAGATGCAGCAGCGTCGCGTGGACATCGTGGTAGGAAACCGGCTGCTCGGTCGCCTTGTAGCCGAAGTCATCGGTTGCGCCGATCACCTGCCCGCCGCGAATGCCCGCGCCGGCCATCCAGAACGACATCGCGCCCGGATTATGATCCCGCCCGAGCCCCTTCTGCGAAATTGGCATCCGCCCGAACTCCGAGTGCCAGATCACCAGCGTCTCATCGAGCAGTCCCCGCTGCTTCAGGTCCCGGATCAATCCGGCGATCGGCCTGTCGATCTCATGCGCGTGCGCGCCGTGGTTGTCCGTGAGATTGCTGTGCGCGTCCCAGTCATCGACATCGGCGCGCCCCTTGGCGCCGTTGAACAGTTGCACGAACCGCACGCCGCGCTCCACCAGCCGCCGCGCCAGCAGGCACTGACGCCCGAACGGTTCCGTGATCGAATCGTCGAGCCCGTAAAGCTTCTTCGTCGCTTCGCTCTCTTTGCTGAAATCGACGGCCTCGGGCGCGCAGGCCTGCATGTTGTAGGCCAACTCATAGGAGGCGATCCGCGCCGCCAGTTCGGTGCTCCCCGGATAGCGGGCCGCATGCTCTTCATTGAGCCTCGCCAGATGGTCCAGCCGCGCCTTCTGCTGCTCCGGAGTGATGCCCGCCGGAGGCCGCACGTCCAGGATCGGATCGCCGGTCGGCCGGAAGACCGTGCCCTGCGTCGCCGCTGGCAGAAAGCCGTTGTTCCAGTTCGCGACCCCCGCGTTCGGGCCGCCGCGCGGATCGTGGATTACCACATACGCCGGAAGGTTCTGGTTCTCCGTCCCGAGCCCGTAGCTCACCCACGAGCCGACGCTGGGAAACCCCATCAGCAGTGAGCCGGTGTTCCACTCGTAGTGCGCCAGCACATGATCGTTCGAGATCCCGAAGCCAGACCGGATCAGCGCAACCTCGTCAATCATCGACCCCATGTGCGGGAACAGCTCGGAGACCTCGATACCGGACTGCCCGTATCGCCGGAACGAATAAGGGCTCGCCATGATCGGGCCTGGATAGCCCTGCCGCACAACGACCTCGCCGAAGCCGCTCAGCGGCTGTCCGTGATGTTTCCGGAGCGCCGGCTTGGGATCGAACGTGTCGATGTGGCTCACCCCGCCCGTCATGAACAGCGAGATCACCGACTTCGCCCTCGGAGCGAAATGAGGCTTCCTTGCCGCCATCAGACCCACGCGCGGGCCACCCGCACTACAGGCGCCTTCGTCCGATGCCAGCAGGTTGTCCCGCGCCAGCAGCGCCGCCAGGGCGACTCCCCCGATGCCGCCCCCGGCCGAAAACAGCATCTCGCGGCGGGAGATCGTGCGAAGCGGGCGCGGCGATTTCGTGTGTGCCTCCGGTCAGTGGATGTAGAGAAACTCGTTCAGGTTCACAATCACGTGGCAGAGGTCGGCGAGCGCCTCCAGGGCCGGAGCCGCGGCCTTCTCATGCGCCCGCATCCGCTCGTTCACAAATTGCACGTTCGCGCGAAGCTCCGTCGCCGACGGCTCGCGGCTGAGTGCGATCCGGTAGGCCAGCCGCACCTGCGTCTCCTGCTCCGGACCGGCCGACTCCAGCACGCGCGCGGCGAAGTATCGCGCCTGCTCGACGACGAACTCGTTGTTCAGCAGCGTCAGCGCCTGGGGCGCCACCGTGCTCTCTCCGCGGCTTTCGCACGTGACATTCGGGTCCGGCTGGTCGAAGACCTCGAACATCGGGTATTTCATGCCGCGTTTGAAATATGCGTACACTCCGCGCCGCCAGACCTCCGGCCCGTCCGGCATCACCACCCAGATGCCCTTCGCAACCGACTGACGCACGCGCTCGGGCACCGGCGGGAAATACGGAGGACCGCCGGCCTGCCGGTTCAGCTTCCCGCTCACCGCCAGAATCGAATCGCGAATCGCCTCCGCCTCCAGGCGCCGCTGCGGATAGCGCCACAGATAGACATTTTCTTTGTCGGACTCCAGTTGCGCGGCCGACGCGTACTCGGAGGCCATCTGATACGTCTCCGAGTTCATAATGAGCCGGTGCATGTGCTTCACGCTCCAGCCTGACTGCACGAACTCGGCCGCCAGCCAGTCCAGCAGCTCCGGATGGGAGGGCCGCCGCCCCAGGCGCCCGAAGTTGCTCGCTGTCAGGACGAGCCCTCGGCCGAAATGGTGCTGCCAGATGCGGTTCACCATCACGCGCGCCGTGAGCGGATTTTCGGGCGAAGCGATCCACTTGGCGAGTGCTCGGCGGCGGCCCGTTGTGATACGCCCATCGGCCGGCGGAATCACTGTCGGGATTCTCAGATCTCCCACGATCTCGGGAAAGCCCGGCTCCACTTGGGGACCGCGCGAGAGATAATCGCCGCGCTCCAGAAAGTAGCTCTTTGGCGGGCGATACGGCTTGCCAGCCACCGGCACGTATGTTTCGTTCAGATCGTCGCCGAGATCGCCCGATCCCGCCTTCCCCGGCGCCTCGTCGTCGCCCGGTCCCGGCGGCGCCAGCCGGAAGTCGCCGTCGCGAATCCCCATCGCCACCGGCAGCGGCGCCGGAAGCTGCTTCTGCAAATCCCGGATGCGCGCGGCAAGCCCATCGGCAGCCGCC
Organism: Bryobacteraceae bacterium; assembly: GCA_046289265.1. Taxonomy (GTDB): domain Bacteria; phylum Acidobacteriota; class Terriglobia; order Bryobacterales; family Bryobacteraceae; genus JBKBWD01. The sequence continues at coordinate 16,094 of JBKBWD010000041.1, forward strand.
CGGTCCTCGGGCGTCATCAGTGTGCGGTAGTTGCCCGGCCGGATCGTTTGAACCTGCGTCGCCAGCAGCTTCTGTCCTTCCGAGCGCTGCTCCTCCGGTGTTCGGACCGCGATCCGGATCTCCTCCGGAAACTTTGCGAGCATCTGCTCGAAAGCGAGCTTGCGGTAGGGCGCCTCGATTTCGCGGACTCGGCGCTGCAGCGGTTCGATCTGCGCCTCCACGGCGTGCCTGGCCGCCTCGTGCGCTTCCACCTCCTCACGCGGCGCCAGCGGATGGTCGTAGTGGATGTAGGGATAAAAGACCGCCATCAGCCGGTAATAATCCATCTGCGAGATCGGATCGAATTTATGATCGTGGCAGCGCGCGCAGCTCACGGTTAGGCCGAGAAAGGCGCGCGTCGTCGTGCCGATCAGGTCGTCAAGATAGTTGAACCGGTACTGCGGATTGTCCTTCTCGCGGAACCCCACCGTTGCCCCGACCCGGTGAAAGCCCGTCGCGATCAGGGCGTCATAGTCGGGCTCGTCGAGTTCATCGCCCGCAATCTGCTCCCGGATGAAGCGGTCATACGGCTTGTCCTGGTTGAAGGCGCGGATGACGTAGTCCCGGTAGCGCCAGGCGTTCGGATAGTTGAAGTCCTGCTCGTAGCCGCCGCTGTCGGCATAGCGCGCCACATCGAGCCAGTGCCTGCCCCAACGCTCCCCATAATGTGGAGAGTCCAGAAGCCGGTCCACGAGCCTCGCAAAGGCATCGGGCGCCGGATCGCGCAGGAAGCGCTCGACCTCGGCCGGTTCCGGCGGAAGTCCGGTGAGGTCAAGGTAAGCGCGCCGGATCAGCGTGGCCCGGTCGGCCTTCGGCGAAGGCTGAAGCTTTCTCTCCTGCAGCCTGGCATAGACGAACGCGTCGATGGCGGTACGATTCCAGCGCGGATCGGCTGCGGCAGGCGGCTCACGGCGCACCGGCTTGCGGAATGCCCACCAGTTGCGATCGGCCTCGGTGATCCGGAATGATTCCGAGGCGGCTTGCGCCACCGCCACGCCGCCGTCCCACGCGGCGCCCTCGTCGATCCAGCGCCGGAGGATTGCGATCTCCTGGGCGCCCAACCTGCCGCCCACCGGCATCGAGGGCTGCAGCGCACCCGTCACACGCCGGATCAGCGCGCTTGAGCCCGAGTCGCCCGGAAGGATCGCCGCTCCATGCGCGCCTCCGCGCAACGCCGCTTCCCGGCTCGCCAGGCTGAACCCCGACATCTGCTGTGTCCCGCCATGGCACCCCGAACAGCGCTGTTCCAGAATCGGAAGCACATCGGCGGAGAAGGAGACCGGCTTGCTCTGTCCCGCCGCGAGCGAGGCGCCGCAGAGCAGCACGCCGAGCAACCTGCTAACGGACCGCATGAGCGGCCTCCCCCTGCGCGATCCCCTCCAGCGCGTGCGCCGAATGGGCCTTCCAGTTCGCGATCTTCTCGAGCGTGAACCGCCGCGCCGCCGCCGGCCCGCGCTCGATCGCCGAAACCACCTCGGCGTGGTCCTCGGCCAGAGCCTCGTAATCGGTCGGCAGCGCCGGAGCGCTCCCGCAGAGTATGTAGGCGAAGGGAGCCGCCGAAATTGCCTGGCACGCCTGGATCAGGAACCTGTTATTCGAAAGCTGATACAGCTCCTGGTGGAAGCTGTAGTCAGTCAGGCAGAATAGCGGCAGATCGCGGCTCCTTGCGGCCGAACGCATCCGTTCGACGTGTCCCCAAAGCGCCGCCAGACCTTCGGGAGTCAACTGCGAACTGGCCGCAGCCGCGGCCGCCGGCTCCAGAACCGTACGCACCCGAAAGAGTTCATCGATTTCCCGATGCGTAAAGCAGTTCACCGTCGTCGAGCGGTTCAGCAGCTTCGTGACGATCCCCTGGTTGTGCAGGTCCTGCAGCGCTGCATTGACGGTCGCCTGCGCCACGCCGAGCTGCTCTCCGAGTTTGGCTTCGATGACCCGCTGCCCGGCCGTGAGCGTCCCGTTGAAGATCATCTCCAGAATCGCCTGGCGGACGCGCTCGGCCTTCGGTACGGAGACGATCGGTTTCATTTCACAGCAACCCGGCTGTGAGGATAATATTCATCGATCATCGCGAAGTCAAGCCGACGGCTTTGAGGCCAACGGCTTGTAAGCAACGGAGTCCCTCGAAAAACGACTCTTTCCCGGCAGACCGGTGCAACTCCCCGCTCCTATTCGGGTTTAAGTCCTTCATAGGTGCTTCATGGGAACTCCCGAGCAGAGGCTGGAGGCTATACGCGCGTGGCTCAACGGCTGGCCGTGGAGCGACGACTATGAGCTGCCCCACGCTCTCTACGATTGCGACGAGGCGCTCCGGGCGATGGTGCGGAACCTCCGGACTTCGAATCGCCAGTTGGTGATCTCGGGGGCCGGTACGCCGGCCCGGCCCTCCGAAGACCCGGCCGTGGTCGAGGTGAAGCGCCTGCGTGACGCCCTGCTGCGCTATGACGTCCTCGCCGCCATGGCACACGTCGAAGCGGCCCTCCATCTCATGCGCCACCCGGCCTGAGGCCTACTCTCCATCGAATCTTGTCCGCGCGGCCCTATCGTCCCTCACAGGCCCGCTCCAGGAATCTCTCCCGATCCTTCGCTTTCCGCACCCCGCCGACTGCGCACATCTTCTCCGTCCACGTAATACGCTGCCCTGGACCGATCTCTTTCAGCGACTCATCGTCATAGTCCCGAACCGTGCCGATCCAGAACTCGGCATATCCTGCGTTCGGAGGCTCTGCCGTGAACGCACGCTGCCGTTTCTCGTCCAGGGGGAATCCCCAGGTCCAGATATTGAACCCCGGCGTCGCCGCGAGGTCGAGCAAATGAACGAACGCCTCGTCCTTCTCTGGTGAATATGCCGCATAGAAGGGACGCTCCAGCGGCGTCGCCATCAGGTCGCCCATCCCCTTCCAGCTCCCCGCGAATCGGAGCGCGGAAGTGCGCGCCGGCCCAAGCAGAGGCTCCATCCATTTGTTAAACGGCTTATCCGCCGGAACGAACCGTTCGGCCGGGACGATAAACTCGGTCTTTGCCGTGATCTCTCCCAAGCCGCCAGGCGCCAGCAGCACGGTGGTCCAGTTTGAGAACCGCTGCGCGCGCGTTCCGGGATTTCGAATCGAAATCGTGGCCTCCAGGTAGCGCCGATTCGAGTGAATTGCGTAGGTAATCGAGTGCTCCAGGCCGGTCGGCGGTTCCACGGTCCACATCCGCACCGCCTTGTGCGACGGCGTATCGCTCTCAATGGCATGGTTCCAGCGTAATGCGTGCGAAGTGCCGTGCTCGCCTCGCGGCATTACGTTCTCCATGCCGCCCCAGACGACCCAGAACCCGGTATCGTTGTGAGCTCCGATCGGTATCGCGGCGGGATTGATCCAGAACTGCTCGTTCCCCGACGGCTTGTGGACGAACGAGTGCAACCGCCCCATGGATGGGATCACGGTTGCCCGCAGGCGCCGGTTCTCTAGGACCAGAGCCTCCCGTTCCCTGGTTACAACCTGGGCCGGACGGCTGCGAAATAGCTTCATGTCCAGTTTCGGCACTCCTTCCGGCGTGGTCTGGACCGCGAACTCGTAGTCGACATACCGGACCGGTAGGTGCACCCTCTCCAGCCGGAAAGCAGGCTGCTCCGCCAAGGCGGGAAGGAAGGCCAAAATCAACACGAGACTTGCGCGAAACATCGGACCAGAATACCGCTATCCTCGCGGCTCCGGTAATACGTCTTGCTGGCGGCAGTCCCCCGGTGATTCCATCGCCCGTTTTCCGCTACAATCAGGATTGCTCCCGCAGAAGCCAACTGGCAGGATTGCGATCTATCCAGGCTCGTTCGACCCGATTACGAGCGGGCATCTCGACCTGATCGAACGGGGCGCCCGGGTCGTCGACCGCCTGATCGTTGCAGTCCTCAACAACGAGGCTAAGCAGCCGCTGTTCAGCGTCGACGATCGTAAGTCGATGCTGCGCGAAGTGGTGCGCGACTTTCCGAACGTGGAGGTCGACTCCTTCGACGGACTGCTGGTCGATTACGCCTCCGCCAAAGGGGCGAGCCTGATCCTGCGCGGCATCCGGGCGATCTCCGACTACGAAGGCGAACTCCAGATGGCCCTGATGAACCGCCGGCTCCGGCCGGAAATCGAAACGGTTTTCATGATGGCGGGCGAGGCATATTCGTTTATCAGTTCCCGGTTGGTGAAAGAAGTCATCCGGCTGGGCGGCAATATCTCCGGTCTGGTGCCCCCGCCGGTGGAAGTAAGATTGAGAAACAGACTCCTGGGAGAAAAGTAAGGCAGCACATGCAAGCTACATCCGAACTGGCAGAGAGAGTATCGCTGATCAGCGTCTCATCCACCATGAAGGTGGCGGCCGACGCCGACCGGCTGCGTCGGGAAGGCGTCGATGTCGTCGACTTCGGCGCCGGTGAACCCGACTTCCCGACGCCCGACAACATCAAACAGGCCGCCATCCGCGCCCTCGATGCGAACTTCACTAAGTACACGCCGGCCGGCGGCACGCAGGAACTGAAGCAGGCCATCTGCGAGCGCCACAAGCTCGACTTCGGCACCAACTACTCCCCCGCGGAATGCGTCGTCACCGTCGGCGGCAAGCACGTCATCTTCAACCTGACGCAGGTGCTGCTCAACCCCGGCGACGAGGTCATCATCCCCGTCCCCTACTGGGTGACCTATAAGGATGTCGTCAACTACGCCGGCGCCAAGTGCGTCTTCGTCGACACCGACGAGGAGAACGGCTTCAACCTGACGGCTTCGATGATCGAGCCTCACCTCACCAGCAAGACCAAGCTCGTCATCATCAATTCGCCCAGCAACCCCAGCGGCGCCGTGCTGGCGCGCGAGGAGTTCGAGAAGATTTTCCACCTCACCTCCAAGCGCGGCATCTGGCTGATGACCGACGAGTGCTACTGCCGCTTCCTCTATGAGGATGAGCCGTTCTCCATCGCCTCGCTCCCCGGCGCGAAAGAAACCGTGCTCGTTGCCGGCTCCCTGTCGAAAACCTACGCGATGACCGGATGGCGGATCGGCTTTGGCCTCGCCCCGGCGCCCGTGATCAACGCGATCGGCAAACTCCAGAGTCACAGCACGTCGAATCCAACCTCCATCGCGCAGAAGGCCGCCGTCGAGGCCCTGCGCGGCCCCCAGGACTCGGTCGGCGTTATGCTCGCCGAGTACCGCAAGCGCCGCGACTATGTTATCGAGCGGCTGCGCGCCATGTCCGGTGTCAAGACCTCGGTGCCTCGCGGCGCCTTCTACGCCTACCCCGACGTGAGCGTCGCCTTCGGCAAGGGCATCCAGGGGCCGCTCCAGTTCGCGGAAAAGCTGCTCGAACAGGCCCATGTAGCCGTCGTTCCCGGGGAGGCCTTCGGAACCGGCAAACACATCCGAATCTCCTATGCCACCTCGATGCAGGAGTTGGAGCGCGGGCTCGACCGCATTCAGAAATTCATCGCCGAACAGATCGGATGATCGCCGCTCCGGTTCGGCTTGAGCCCTCCTTTCACGAGAGGGTCTGGGGATCCACGGCGTTGATGCCATGGTTCCCCGACTCCTACGCCAAGATCGGGGAGGTGTGGTTCTCCGCGCGCGAGCACATCCCGCTCCTGTTCAAATTCATCTTTACCACCGAGCGCCTCTCCGTCCAGGTGCACCCGGGGGACGACTACGCCGCCCGCCACGAAAACTCGGCCGGCAAGACCGAAATGTGGCACATTCTCCACGCCGAGCCAGGCGCCACGATCGCGCTCGGATTCAAGCAGCCCATCGACCGGGAGCGCCTGCGCGAGGCCTCCCTCTCGGGCGAAATCGAGCAATTGCTTCAGTGGATGCCGGTCCGCGCCGGTCAGACCTTTTTCACTCCGGCCGGAACCGTCCACGCCATCGGGGCCGGCATCGTCCTGTGCGAGATCCAACAGCACTCCGACATCACCTACCGGCTTTACGACTACGGCCGCCCGCGCAAACTGCACATTGAACGCGGCGTCGAAGTCGCGCAACTTGTGCCTCATCCGGGTGTATCGGTCCCCACGCCGCTGCCCGACGGCGCCGAGCGCCTCGTCACCTGCCGCTACTTCCACACCGACCGCCTCGTCTTCGACCGGGACTGCACCTATCAACCCGCCCGCGCCGAAGTCCTGATCGTCCTCGGCGGCTGCGGGCGCATCGCCGGACAGCCCTTTGCGCCGGGCCAGGCCTGGCTGCTCCCCGCCGGCTGCCCTGCGTTTACGCTCTGCCCCGAATCGCAGGCCGAATTCATCCGGACCTGCGCGCCGCCGCAAGATTAAACACATCTGACAATCCATGTTCTTCCCGTCCTGCTAGACTGGAAATAGAGCAAGTTCGCTCCGATGTCGAGCCGTTCAACCCATCTGCTGGCCGCCCTGACCCTACTCAGCTTGTCCGTCGCCTGCGGCGGCTCCGGCTCTAAGCGGGAACAAGGCCTCGGCGAAGGTTACGTCGGCCCGATCGACCTCAAAATCCGCGCCGAACTCGGTCCCAGGGCTGACATCGCCGGGACAGCCACCCACGGGGAGCGCATCGAGGTCCTGCAGCGCCGCCGGCGCTTCCTACGAATTCGGACCGAAAACGGCGTCGAGGGCTGGGTCGACGGCCGCCAGATCCTCGACGAGCACCAGATGCGCGAATTGCACCAGCTCGCCGAGCGCTGCGCAAGCCTCCCCTCGATGGGAACCGCCACCGTCTATTCGCCCCTGAACATCCATACCGAAGCCCACCGGCTGGCCCCCAGCTTCTATCAGATCCAGGAGGGAGGGAGCGTCGAAGTCATCGGCCACATGCTTGTCGAGCGCGGCCCCTATGACCGCCTGAACACTCTGATCCAGCCGCCTCCGCCTCCGCCGAAACCGGTCAAGGCCAAGAAGCCGGCGAAAAAGGAGAAAATTCCGCCCCCGCCGATGCCGCCCGCGCCGCCGGTTCCCGACAACTGGCTGGAGCTTTCCCGCCGCAACATGCCCGAGGAGAAGGTCGAGCCGGAAAACGAGTCCGCCGTCCAGCGGATCCTCCAGGCACGCCGCCGCCCCCAGCAGCAGGTCCAGCAGGACGACTGGAGTCTGGTCCGCACCGAAAGCGGCCAGGCCGGCTGGGTCCTCACCCGCCAACTCGTCATGGCGATCCCGGATGAAGTCGCCCAATACGCCGAGGGCCACCGCATCACCTCCTACTTTCCCCTCGGAACCGTCCAGGCCGGCGACGAAACCAAGCACCACTGGCTCTGGACCACGCTGTCTTCCGGGCTGAAGGATTACCAGTTCGACGGCTTCCGCGTCTTCATCTGGAACGCCCGCCGCCACCGCTACGAGACCGCCTACATCGAACGAAACGTCAAGGGCTACTACCCGGTCCTCACCCACGAGGTCACGGTCACCGAAGGCCGCACCACCCAGACCGTCCCCGGCTTCACCCTGATCGTCGAAGACAAGGAAGGCAACGTTTTCAAGCGGACCTTCGCATTCCAGGGTTATCGCGTCCGCCAGGTCGCCAAGGAACCTGCCGAGCGCCCTCCCGCGCCCGGCTTCCTCGATGCCGCTGAACCCAACCGCATGCTCGCCGAGGAGAATCTGCGCACTCTCGATCCCTCGCTCATCGAACGCTGGAAGAACCGCACCGTGGAGTGGCGGAAACGCCTGATCGGCAGGTAGCAGCCCCGACCGATGCACACAGGTGGACACGGGTCACGCGATGCCGATACTCGTCACCTGCGCGAAGCGCCCGTCTCGATCTGGTCCATGGAGAGGAATTCGCGGATATGGGGGTGGTCCGCCTCGGCCAGCCCTTCGACCGTCCCGAAGTAGATCACCTTCCCGCCCTCATACAGGAAAACCACGCGATCGGCGACTTTCCGCATCAGGTCGAGATCGTGCGTGACCACGACCGACGTCAGCCGCAACTGCTGCTTCAGCCGCAGCATCAGGTTCGCCAGGTGGTCGGACATGATCGGGTCGACCATCGTCGTCGGCTCGTCATAGAGGATGCACTGCGGCTCGGCCGCCAGGGCGCGCGCAATCGCCACCGCGCGCTTGTAGCCGGTCGAAAGATCGGTCGGATATACCTCCCGGAATTCGGCCAGGTCCACCATTCGAAGCAGGCCGTCAACAACTTCCTCTTTGTTATCTTCGTTATAGTCTTCCCGTAGCTCGAGAGAGAAAAGAATGTTCTCCGCCACCGTCAAGGAATCGAAGAGTGCACCCGATTGAAACACCATGGTGACCTTCTTCCGGATCTCCCGAAGTTGGGGCTCGGTAAAGTCGGTGATGTCCTGATGCGCGACAATTATACGGCCGCTGTCCGGCTTCAGGAACCCCATGATGTGGCCCAGGCTCACGGATTTGCCGACGCCACTGCGTCCGATAATCGCCACCGTCTCGCCCGGATCGACGTAAAAGTTGGAATCGACTAAAACAGGTTTGTCGAACGTCTTATAGACATGCTGGAATTCGATGTAGTGCGGATACAGCTCAGCCACCGCCGCCCCCGATCGATCCCAGGTGGCGCTGCCATTCCTCCGCCGTGTTCAGGTTTTCCGACCACCGGCCGTTCCCGGCAATCGGAGGGACGCGCCAATGCATGAGATCCAGGGCCGCCAGGGCATCCGTCATTTTCCGGACCCCGGCCACGTATGCCGCCGACAGCGCCGGGACGCAGTCGTCGCGGTAGACTGCGCAGAGCGGTTCCGGACCGGCCTCGGAGACCGGCAGCACGCACTGCGCCTCGGAAGCTTCGGCCTCGGCGAACAGCGTTTCGAGAAAGGATTCGGTAAGTCCGGGCATGTCGCAGGCCGCCACCAGCGTCCAGCGCGCGGGACTGCGCCTCAGGGCCGTCAGGATTCCGCCCAGAGGTCCCGCGCCCGGTTCGTCGTCGGCCAGCACCGCAAACCCGAGGTTGCCGTAGCGCTCCTCCGGGCCCACCAGGGTCACGCCTCCGCAGACGCGCTCGACGATCGGCGCAAGGTAGCCGGCGAGCGTCGTGCCCGCGTACGGCAGCAGCGCCTTGTCCCGCCCCATCCGCGAACTCTTCCCGCCGGTGAGAATAAATCCGGCCCGCTTCACTTTTGCATCATATCATTGCTGTCCGGCAGCTTATCAGCCCATGGCAGAAGTCCCGCGGGCTGCCCTCCGGTTTCGGGCGACGCCGGGCCGCGGGCTTCGTTGCGGCTCCTCTCCGATGGCTCGCAGGGCCGGACGCGGCTGCACAACTTCTGCCACGGGCAGCCAGGATTGGCTTCTCCGAGGGTTGTGGATATAATTGTGAAAACAAAGCGATGCGCATTTGTTTGATCGCAGGGGTATGCTTGTCGCTTGGGGTCGCCCTGCAGGGCGCACCGCCGGAGCCTTCGCCGCAAGCGGTCACCTCCGTGGTGCAGGTCGATCCCCGGACGGGCAGGCTCGTCCGGCGGGTGGTCTCGCCCAAGCCAGCGGCCGGAAAGCCGGCGGTGCCGAACCAGGTCCGCCAGATCGTTGAGGAGACCGCGCGGGCCCATGACGTCGATCCGCTGCTGGTTCATTCGGTGATTGAGGTCGAAAGCGGATATAATCCTTTTGCGGTCTCCCACAAGGGAGCCGAGGGACTGATGCAGTTGATCCCGGCAACGGCCCGGCGCTTCGGCGTCGAAAACCCGTTCAACGTCCGGGAGAATATCGAAGGCGGCGTCCGGTATTTAAAGTACCTGAAGGATTTGTTTCAGGACGACCGGTTGGCCCTGGCCGCCTACAACGCCGGCGAGGGAGCGGTGGCACGCCATGGCGGCGTTCCTCCCTACGCCGAAACGACGAAGTACGTCGAGAAGGTGGGCAAAAAGTACGAGCAGGCACGGTCGAAGAGTGCCGAAACGCCGGCGCCGCCGCCCAAGCCGGCCGAGCTGGAACATCGTCCCATCGAGCAGTTCGTCGGTCCGGACGGCAGAATCTATCTGCGCACAAGATAACGGTATGGCCTTTGCCTCCCCCAGCCTGAGCCGTGTCGGCAGCCTCATCCGAGTTTCGGGATTTCTCTGCCTTCTCGGCCTTACCTCCCCTTCGGAGGCCCAGAACCGCGCCGCCAGCGCCTCCCTTGCCGTCACCGACGTCCGGCACTGGTCCCTCGGCGAGGTCACCCGCATCGCCATCGAGACCGACGCGGAATTTACTTATGTTTCAGACCGACTCCAGAATCCGGATCGCTTTTTCGTCGACATCCGGGGTGCGCGGGTCCGTGTGCCCGGCGCCAGGCGCGGCATCTCGACAATCCCGGTCGGCGACGGCCTGATCAAGCAGATCCGCATAGGCGAGAACACAACCTCGGTCACCCGCGTGGTTCTGGATTTATCCGGTCCGGCCGAGATTACCTCCTCGCAGTTGGCCAACCCTCACCGGCTCATGATCGAGGTCCGGCGGGCCGGGCAGGGCCCCGTGCCGCTCCAGGCCCAAACTGCCCCGGAGCCCGCCGCATCTGTGCCTGCTGCTCCTTCAGTCCCGGCGCCCGCAGCCCAAGCGCCGGCGAAGCCGCCGGCCGTCGGCCTACCGCTCGCGCCGGACCCGATTCCGCCGCCCGGCTCGGAAGCCGCCCGGCGAGCGGCCGCCCGCGCCAAACAGACCTCTGCCGTCCGGCCCGCGCCGGCACCGGTTAAAGCTCAGCCCGAGGCGAAGCAGTCTGCGCCCCTTCCGCAACAGCCCGCCCAAACCGTAGCGCAAAAAGACGACCCGCCTCCCGGACCCGCTCCCACGCCCGAGCCGCCGGCTGCCAGGGCCGCCATCCCCGAAGGCGGCGTCCCCCAGCCCGCCAAGCGCGGCAGCCGCTCCCTTACCCGGGCCCTCGGACTCAAGCTCGGCAAGGTCGTCCTCGACCCCGGCCACGGCGGCCACGACACCGGAACCATCGGAGCCAGCGGCCTGATGGAAAAGGAACTGGTTCTCGATATCGCCAAGCGGCTTGGAACCCTCATCGAGGAACGTCTGGGTAGCGAGGTCGTCTACACCCGCACCGAGGACGTCTTCCTCTCGCTCGATGATCGGACGAGGCTCGCCAACGACTCCAAAGCCGATCTGTTTCTCTCGATCCACGCTAACTCCTCCCCCGTCCGCGCCGTGTCCGGAGCCGAGACCTACTACCTGAATCTGACGGCCTCCAAGGCCGATCTGGAGGTTGCGGCCCGTGAGAACGCGGGCCATATGAAGTCGATCCACGAACTTCAGGACGTGCTGCGCCAGATCGCCACCACGGAGAAACGGGAGGAGTCAAGGGAGTTCGCCACGCGGGTCCAGCAGGCGCTGCATGCAGCCTGCTCAGAGGGGAACGCGCGGGCGCGGAACCGCGGCGTTAAGCCGGGCCCATTCATGGTCCTGCGCGGCGCCAAAATGCCCTCGGTCCTGACCGAGGTCGGTTTCGTCAGCAATCCGAGGGAAGAGAACCTGCTAAAGCGGCCAGAGTACCGCCAGAAGATCGCCGAAGCGCTCTTTGAAGGGGTGGCTCAATATGCCTCCACTCTGAGTCACTTTGCAGTGGCACAGCGCGGGGAGCCCTGAGACTCCACCTGAAGCACCGTATCCAGCTCGATCAGAATTACCCGATCGCGTCCGCTGGCCTTGGCCGCATAGAGCGCCTGGTCGGACGCATGGAGCAGGGCTTCGGGGTCGTCCGATTCGGCTGACCGGTATGCCGTTGCTCCGAAACTGGCCGTGATGTGCAGGGAAGCCGCCGGCAGCTCGATTGCCGTATCGCACAGCGCCCGGCGCATTCGCTCGGCCTGAGCGCGGGTACACTCGGCGTCACACCCCGGCAGGATGATGAGAAACTCCTCCCCGCCGTACCGCCCCAGCGAGTCATAGGAGCGCATCGCCTCTCTCATCCGGCGCGCCGCCTCCTTAAGCACGATGTCGCCGGCGGCGTGGCCATGGGTATCGTTAATCGATTTGAAATGGTCGAGATCCACCATCACCAGTCCAAAGGGGCGCTGCTCCCGCTCTGACCGCGCCAACTCCCGGTGCAGAATCGAGAGAATCGTCGGCCGGTTCCAGATCCCGGTCAGCGAGTCCTTGGTCGCCTGCTCCTCCAGCGCCGCGCGCGTCCTCAACAGCTCGCGCTGCAGGTCCAGAATGCGCCGCGCCGCCCGGAGCCGCACCTCCAGCTCGTGCTGGTCGAATGGCTTCACCAGGTAATCGTCCGCGCCGGCCTCGAGCCCTGCGATCAGGTCCCGCCGGTCGGACTTCGATGTCAGCAGGAACAGGTACGTATACCGCTCACGGGTCTGCTGCCGCACCAGCCGGCAAACCTCCGGACCCGTCAGCTCCGGCATCATCCAGTCCAGAATCGCTAGATCCGGGCCATCCTCCCGCTGAAGCCGCTCCCAAGCCTCCCGTCCATCGCAGGCAGACTCGACCTCGTACTCCCACCTCAGGAGGCTGGCCTCCAGGACACGCCGGGATACGATGCTGTCGTCAGCGATGAGGATCTTCATGGGCACTCGGCGGCTTTCCGCGGCTCAGCCTTTTGGGATTCGCTTTCAATCTATCTATCGGCCTGACCGGGACGCTTCAATAGTGGCCGCGTGCCGATTTCCAAGCCCGCCCCGCGCCTTGCCCCTTTCGCCATTCCGATTTAAGATAAAAACGTATTGAATCAGGGGGCCACACTTCATGATCTATTCGCGGTCTGCTGAATACGCTATCCGAGCGTTCATCCAACTGGCACTGGTTCCGGAGGGCCGCTACCTCATGGTCAAGCAGATCGCCGAGGAGGCCAACATCCCCTCCCACTTCCTCGCCAAGATCCTCCAGCAACTGGCGCGTCAGGGCTTCCTGCGTTCGAGCAAAGGCCCCACCGGCGGATTCAGTCTGCGCCAGCCGCCCGCCGATATCAACCTCCTCCGCATCGTCGAGGCCATCGACGGCCTCGACGATTATCAGCGCTGTATGACCGGCATGGCCGAGTGCAACGATCAGGCCCCCTGCAGCATGCACGATAGCTGGAAGGCCCTGCGTTCGCGTATCATAGAGTATCTGGAGCGGACGTCGATCGAGGACCTCGTTAAGGCTCTCGAACTCAAGCGCCGGAATTTGGAGAAGGGCCGTAAAGTCAAGCGCGCCGCTTCCCGAAAGATCTAAGCCGTCCCGAACGGGTCAACAAGGAGAAACACCCATGCATTCGATGCTGGTGCCGATGGTGGTCGAGCAGACCTCGCGCGGCGAGCGAGCCTATGACATCTACTCGCGGCTGCTGAAAGAGAATATTATCTTCCTGGGCACCCCGATCGACGATACGGTCGCCAACCTGATCATCGCCCAGATGCTGTTTCTCGCAGCCGAGGATCCCGAGCGCGACATCTCGCTCTACATCAACTCCCCCGGCGGTTCCATCACCGCCGGTCTCGCGATCCTTGACACGATGCGGCTGGTCGAGCCCGACATCGTGACCTACTGCGTGGGCCAGGCCGCCTCGATGGCCGCCGTGCTGCTGGCCTGCGGTACCAAGGGCAAACGCTACACCCTGCCGCACTCCCGCATCCTGATCCATCAGCCGTCGATGAGCGGGCTGGCCGGCCAGGCCGCCGATATCGACATCTACGCCAAGGAGATCCTCCGGATGCGCGAGACGCTTAACCAGATCCTGGCTAACGCCACCGGCCAGCCCATCGATAAGATCGCCCGAGACGTCGATCGCGACTACATTATGGAGGCTGAGCAGGCCCTCGACTACGGCATGATCGACCGCATCATCAGCTCGCGGGAGTTGCAGCCGGTCACCAAGTAGCTACACCCGCAGCTCGTACCCGGCCGAACGCATCCCTTCGATGATCCGCCCCCGAATGGCGGACACATCGTCGGAGGAGAGCGTTCGGTCCGGAGCCCCCACCGTCAAACGGAAAGACACACTCTTCCGGTCCTCCGGCAGCGGCGCACCCGCATACTGCCGCAGAAACTCGATCGACTCAAGGTCCTTTCCCGCCAGCTCTCGCAAACGGCCCTGAATCTCGCCCACCAAGTCCCGCAGCCCGACCACCACCGACAGATCGAATGCGCTCGATGGGTACCGCCGCAGCGGCGTGTACTTCTTCTTTTTCGGAGCCACCGCCTGAACGGCCTGAAGATCCACGTCCAGCACCGCCGCCCGCCCGCTCACCAGCGAAGGATGCAGCTCAAACAGCCGCCCGACCGCCGCGTTTTCCCAGCACACCTCCGCCGCCCGCGCCGGATGCTCGAACGGCCGCGCCGGGGCCGGACGAACCTCCGCTCCGGGCATCAGGCACTCGGCCAGCCGCTTGAGCTCGAACAGCCCCGCCTCGCCCGAACCGTGCCGCTCGAACACCGCCGCCGCCAGGTGTGGAACCTCCTCGGGCAGCCCCTCGGGCCTCTTGTGGATTTCCCGCCCGATCTCGAACAGCCGGAAACTCTCGAAATGCCGGCTATTGTCCTCGATGTTCTTACAGATCCCGGGAACCAGGCTCATCCGCATCAACGTCTGGTCGGACGCGATCGGATTCGCCACCCGCACATGCGCCTCCGGATCGAATCCGAACCGCCGCGCCAGCTCGTCGCTGATGAACGAGTAGTTGTAGACTTCGGTGAACCCCTGGGCCGCCGCCATCTCGCGCACTGCATGGAGGTAGTTCCGCTCCTCGTTCGCCGGAGGAACCGCCGCCGGAACCAGGGGCGCCGTCGGCGTGATCGAGTCGTACCCGATGATGCGGCCCACTTCCTCGACCAGGTCGTCCTTGATTGAAATATCCTTGGTCGCGCGCCAACTCGGCGCCGTCACCGACAGCACATCCCCCGGCAGTTCCTTCACGCCGAACTCCAGCGCCTCCAGAATCTCCCGCACCTCGCCCGCCGGCAGCACACGGCCCAGTTTCCTCGCCAGCCACCCGATCTCCAGCTCAATCGGCGCCGGAGCCGGCACTTCGCGCTTCCGGTCCGCCAGGCCGCCTACCACGCGAATCCCCGGCGAAACCATCTCCAGCAGTTCCACCGCGCGCGCCAGCGCCCGCACCGTGTTCACCGGGTCCTGCGACTTCTCAAACCGCATCGACGCATCCGTCCGAAGCCGCAATTGCGCCGACGTCTTCCGGATCGTCGCCGCATCGAAATTCGCGCTCTCCAGCACGATGCGCGTCGTCCCCTCGCCGATCGCGCTCTCCAGACCTCCGATCACGCCCGCCAGAGCGATCGGCCCCCGCCCGTCCGCAATCACCAGGTGGTGCGGCTCGAGCGTATAGCTCTCCTCGTTCAGCGCCGTGATCCGCTCGCCCGGCCGCGCCCGCCGCGCATGGATCGTATCGCCCTCGATCTTCTCCGCATCGAACGCATGCATCGGCTGCGCCAGCTCGGCCATGACGTAATTCGTCACATCGACGACGTTATTGATCGGATTCAGCCCGATCGCCTCCAGCCGGTACTGCATCCACAACGGCGACGGCATTACCCGCACGTTCTCCACTACCAGCGCGCTATACCGCGGGCACAGCTCCAGGTCCTCGACTTCCACCCGGACCGCTCCCGCGCCCTCCGGAATCCTGCACAGATCCACCGGCTCCCGCAGCGGCCGCCGCAGAATCGCCGCGACCTCCCGGGCCATCCCGTGATGCCCCCACAGATCCGGCCTGTGCGTCAGCGACTTGTTATCGATCTCGATGATGCTGTCCGGCTCGCACCCCGGAAGCGCCGCGCCCGGCTCGGCCTCGATCTCCAGGATCCCCTCATGGCCGTGATGGATTCCCAGCTCCGCGCCGCTCGCCAGCATCCCGTCGCTTTCGACCCCCGCGATCGTCGCCTTGCGGATCTCCTTCCCCCCGAGCCTCGTCCCAGCCGGCACATATGCCGTCACCATTCCGGCCCGGCAGTTCGGAGCGCCGCAGACGACGGTCTTTGCCCCATACCGCCCCGTCTCGACCACCGCCTTCAAGTTATGGCTGCCCGCGATCGGCTCGGCCGCAATCACGCGCGCCGCGCAGACGGCGTTCAGGTGCTCGCCATACGCCTCGACACCCTCGCTCTCGGCCGTCTTCATCGTGATAAGCCGGCTCAATTCCTGCGGCGTGGCGTCCACGCCCTCCACCAGTTCTCGAATCCAGTTGTAGGAGAATTTCAACTCGCGTCCACCTTAAAATTGCCGAAGGAATCGCAGGTCGCCGCCTTGCAGCAGCCGGATATCGTCGATGCCGTAGCGCATCATGACCAGGCGCGTCAGCCCCAGCCCGAAGGCGAAGCCGTTCCACTGCTCCGGGTCGATGCCGCTCATCCGCAGCACATTCGGATGCACCAGCCCGCACGGCAGCAGTTCCACCCAGCCGCTCTGCTTGCACACCGGACATCCCGAGCCCCCGCAGATTAGGCATTGGATATCCAGCTCGAAACCCGGCTCGACGAACGGAAAGTACCCCGGCCGAAGCCGCACCGTCACCTCGCGCCGGAAGATCGCACTTAGCAGCGTCTTCATGAAGTAGATCAGGTGCGCTACCGACACCTCCCGATCCACCATCATTCCTTCGAGCTGATAGAAGGTGTGCTCGTGCGAAGCATCCACCTCCTCGTTCCGGAACACCCGCCCCGGCGCGATCATTCTGAGCGGCGGCCCCAGCTTCTCCATCCCCCGCACCTGCACCGGCGACGTGTGCGTCCGCAGAAGGTGCCCGTCGGTCAGCCAGAAGGTGTCCTGCATATCGCGCGCCGGATGCGTCGGCGGAATGTTCAGCGCATCGAAGTTGTGATACTCGGTCTCGACCTCCGGCCCGTCCAGCACCGCGAATCCCAGCGACACGAACAGCTCCTCGATCTCGCGCTGGATCTGCGTCAACGGGTGCAGGCTCCCCGGCCGCGGACCCGGCGCCGGCAGCGTCAGATCCACCCACTCGGCTTCCAGCCGCACCCGCAGTGCCGCCTCGTCGAACTCCCCCTTGCGATGCTCGATCGCGCCCTCGACCGCCTGCTTCACCGCGTTCAGCAGCTTACCGACGCGCGCCCGCTCCTCCGGCGTCAGCCGGCCCATCTCCTTGCTGATCTGCGCCAGCGTTCCCTTGCGCCCCAGCACCTCCACGCGCACGGGTTCGAGCTCCTCGGGCGCGCGGGCCGCGTGGATGCGCGCAAGGGCGCTCGACTCCAGTTCGGACAATGTAGCTTCTAGCATTTTGGGTGTCGAATGTTCTATTGTAGCGCCGGCGCGCGCAGCCGTTCGGCAACCGCGGCATGGCCCTTCGACTCGGCCAGCTCCGCCGGCGTCTGCCCGCTCTCGCTCAGAATCCCAACCTGCGCTCCATGCGCCAGCAGCAGCCCGGCCGTCGTCAAATCGCCATTCTGCGCGGCACTGTGCAGCGCCGCATAGCCGCCGCTCTGGACCGCATCCGGTTCGCTGCCCGCCTCGAGCAGCAGCGCCGCCGCCGCATGAAGCGCCAAGTTCGCCATCTGATTCCGCAACCGCGCATTCACATCCGCCCCGCGCGCGAGCAAAACCCCGACCGCCTCCGGTTGCCCGAAGAACGCGGCCAGGTGCAAAGGTGTCCATCCATCCGGGCTGTACTCGCTCACCCCTGCCGGATTCTCGTCCAGCAGGTGCGTGATCGCATCCGCCCGCCCCAGCGCCGCCGCCGCGAACAGGTCCACCGTCGCCCCGGCATCCACCAGCCGCTGCGCCAGTTCGCGATCGCCGCGATAGATCGCGGCCATCAGCTCGGATACGTCCGCCATCTCACGCCGTCTGCGGTACGAACACCGCCGGAGCCTCGGTCAGCTCCCACGCCAGGTGATTCAGATAGAACGCAAGCGCCGCCTCCGGGTACGTAGACCGGAACTGCTCAAACACCCGCTCCTGCCAGCCGTCCTTTAGATACTGGCTCGCGTCCAGGTCTTTCGCAAAGAACCCGTCATCGTGCGGAATCTCCAGGAAGTTCAGCACGTCCACGATCATCGGCAGGTGCGAAACCAGAATCGCCTGCGCCAGGTCGGACGCGAACTCCTCATCGCCCTCCTGCACCCGGCTCCAGAACCGCGGCGCCCCCTTCCGGAGGTTCTCCGAGTTCACCTTATTCAAGTGCATCCGCGTCTTCACGCGGTCGTATAGCTGGTACGTCTTCAATTTCCCGATCGACACCGTACGCAGAAGTTGACGGAAGGACTCTTCCCCGAGCCCGACGTAAATCTCGGAAAGCTGCATCAGTCATCAGCGTAACATGCTCAAATTGCAGCGCGAGGGTGTTCCGGCCCCTGGGTGCTAGAATCAATACGTATGGGTCCAAATATGGCGGCGGAGCAGCCCAAGCTCCCCATCCCCGGCGTACGCAACCTGATCACGATCGGCTCCGGCAAAGGCGGCGTCGGCAAGACCACCGTCTCCGTGAACCTTTCGATCGCCCTCGCCGGACTCGGCCATAAAGTCGGCCTCCTCGACGCCGATGTCTACGGACCCAACGTCCCGCGCATGATGGGGATCAGCGACACCCCCACCGCCGTCGGCGAGCGCCTCCAGCCCCTCGAACAGCACGGCATCCGCCTCATGTCCATGGGCTTCCTCAACCCCGGCGACCGCCCGCTCATCTGGCGTGGACCCATGCTCCACAGCGTCATGCAGCAGTTCCTTCGTGGCGTCGACTGGGGCGAACTCGATTACCTCATCATCGACCTGCCCCCCGGCACCGGCGACGTCGCCCTCTCGCTCATCCAGACCGCGCCCATCACCGGCGCCATTGTCGTCACCACGCCCTCCGACGTCTCGCTCGAAGACGCCCGCAAGGCCGTCATGATGTTCCGCCAGGTGCGTGTCGAACTGCTCGGAATGGTGGAGAACATGAGCTACCTGATTGCCCCGCAGTCCGGTGAGCGCATCGACGTCTTCGGCCAAGGCGGAGGACGCCGCACCGCCGAAGCCATGGGAGTGCCGCTCCTCGCCGAACTTCCCCTGGTCCCCGAGATCCGCCTCGGAGGCGACACCGGCCGCCCGGTAGCCCTCCTCGGAGCGGAAAGCGCCACCGCCGTCCCCTTCATCGACCTCGCGCAGAAGACCGTAGCCCGAACCGGAGAAGCCGGCCAGAAGAAGAAGCCGTCGATCGTGGTCGAGGATTAGCCTGCGGGCTCAAAAACACGGAAATATCTTGACTGCTTTCTGTTAGAACACGTGAAAACTGCCGTGGGGAAACCGGCTGGTCCGGGATCCGCGGGAGGCGATATTCCGATCCCGGGCCCGTCAACTGCACCCGGCATTCGCCCATGCTGGCGAGAAAGGGAACAGGCAAAGCAGCGGTATACATAAGGTTCAGCAGGCTGGCTTGTGTCGATAACTCGACCACTAGCCCGCCGGCCGGTGGAATCAAAATTTCAAGTATGGTTTGACTAACCCTCAAGCTGTATTGGTAGTACCTTTCCCTGTGGGACAGGCCGACAGAGTCCTGCCCGTCCCCTCCCTTTGGGCCTCGCGTCAAAAAAAATCTTGATCTGGCGATCAGGTGATGTCATGATTACGCGAGCAACTTTGGAAAGGGGATGGCAGTGGGTCCATTCAAATCGATCGCAGCAGTGCTTTGTCTTTGTCCCATGCTCCTGCTCGCTCAGTCCGACAGGGGAATCATTACGGGAACGGTAACGGATACCCAGGGCGCGGTAATCCCTGGTGCATCGGTCGTCGCGACGCACGTAAACACCAACGCGACGTTCACAACAGCCACCACCAGTACGGGTAACTATACAATCCCGTCGGTACCGCCGGGGACCTACTCGGTCCGCGTTGAGATGCAGGGGTTCAAGGCGTTCCAGCGCTCTGGCGTTATCGTGATCGCCGGCGGCACGGTCAGCGCCGATGCCCGCCTGGAAGTCGGCCAGGTGAGCGAGTCGGTCGAGATCACGAGCGATCTCATCCAGATCCAGACCGAGAACGCTAAGGTCACCACGCAGGTTTCGACCAAGATGGTCGATGAGTTGCCGCTGGTTGTGGGCGGTGCGATGCGTGGGGTCTTCGATCTCGCCCAGATCGCGCCGGAGGCCAATCAGCCCGAGGGTGTGCAGGGCGGGGAGGACAAGGGGTTCACGATCGGCGGCGGACAGGGCGCCTCTTACGGCGCCACCCTCGACGGCGTCTCGATCCTTACGGGCCGGTTCAACTCGGTCCAGTGGGCCAACGTCAACACCCCCTCGGTGGACGCCATCACCGAGTTCTCGGTCGAAACCAACGGCTTCAAGGCCGAATACGGTCGCGCCCAGGGCGGCATGATCACGTTCGCCTCCAAGTCAGGTACGAACGAGTTTCACGGCACCGCCTACGAGTTTCTGCGCAACGAAGCGCTGGACGCCCGCCGTTTCTTCGAGGATCGCCGCGCCGTCTACAAACAACACGACTTCGGATGGAGCGCCGGCGGCCCCGTTTACATCCCTAAGGTCTATGACGGTCGGAACAAGACGTTCTGGTTCTCCTCGATGGAAATGTTCCGGAATCGCGTCGGAGCCTCCAGCGGACGCTTCAGCGTTCCCACCCCGGAAATGTACCAGGGTGACTTCCGCAACTGGGTCGACGCCAACAACAGGAGGCTGCCGATCTTCGATCCGTCCACGACACGCCGGAATCCGAACGGTCCCGGCTTCATCCGCGACCCATTCCCGGACAACATGATTCCGCAGAACCGGTTTGCCAACCTGTCGCGCAACTATCTGAACATCGTCGGCAACTCGATCTTCCCGAACAACGGCGCCGCGCCGGGGACCTCCGACTATGTCCGGAACAACTACATCAACGATGTAGGAACGGCGCTTGATCCCTGGACGAAGTTCAGCACGAAGATCGACCAGAACTTCGGGGTGAACGACAAGGTGAGCTTCCTGTATAACTACGGCCTTCACGAGCGCCTTCCGGGCGCCGACGGGTTCCCCGGACTGCCGGGCCTGTTAAACAACAACCGCGTTACCTATCAGGGCAGCCACGTCTACCGCGGCACTTATACGAAAGTCCTGACGCCCACCATCGTCAACCACATGTATGGCGGCGTGAACTTCTGGAAGGAGCGCCACAACGCTATGACGCTAGACGGCAACTGGGCGGCCCAGGGTGTATGCCTGAAGGACGCCTGGGATTGCAACCGCAACCTGCTTCGGGTCGAGTTCTCCGATTACGCGACCTGGGTGGCGAACGCCCACGACGGATCGGAAAACTTCGTCTTCTCCTTCGGCAATGACACCACGGTGATCAAGGGTAAGCACACGATCAAAATCGGGTACCTGTGGGAGCGGATTCACTATAACGGCTTCGGCCAGCAGTCCATCGGCGGACTTGCGCGCGGAGATCGCCGCAGCACCAGCGTTCCGGACAACAACAATCTGATCACGGGGGGCGGCAACGGATTCGCGTCGTTCCTGCTCGGCGAGTCGTTTTCCGGCGGTACCGAGAACGACCGCTTTGTCGGGCAGCAGTTCCCGAGTCACGCCTGGTACATCCAGGATGACGTGAAGATCACGTCGCGTCTGACCATGAACTTCGGGCTCCGCTACGAGTTCACCGCACCGCCGCTCGAGCAGCAGGACAAGTGGTCCGACTTCGACCCCACGCGGCCCAATCCGCGCGCCGACAACATACCCGGCGCCCTGAAGTTCGCGGGTTTCGGCCCCGGCCGGGAGAACTCCCGGACGATTACGCCCGGCTGGTACGGCGGTATCAGCCCGCGCATCGGCCTGGCGTATGCACTGAATAACAAAACGGTCGTCCGCATGGGCGGCGCCCGCAGCTTTGGCGTCGTCAAGGCCGTGACCGGCAGCACGCACTTCGAAGGCTCGACCCTGATCTTCCGGACTTCGAGTCTGGACAATGGCATCACTCCTGCTTTCCGGCTCGACGAGGGACTCCCTCCGTACACGCGTCCGCCCGTCATCGACCCGAGCTTCTCCAACGGAAACGCGACAGCGTATTGGGACAACGAAGCGGTCCGGCTGCCGGAGACCTATCAGTGGAACTTCTCTCTTCAGCGGCAGCTTGGGTCGTCCATGGTGTTGGAAGCCAACTATAACGCGACGATGGGCGCACACCTGGTCGCCGGCCTGAAGCGGATTAACCAGCTTCCGTTCAGCGTGCTCGAACAGTATGGCCGCACGCTGCTGAACAGCAACATGAACTCGCCGGCCGCCAGGGCCGCGGGACTGGTCCGGCCGTACACGAATATCGATTGCGACTTCAGCCAGACCTGCGCACCGGTCAGCGTTCGGCAGGCGCTGCGTCCGTTCCCCCAATATCTCGATATCAACACCCGCGCGGGGCACGGCGACAAGAGCGGTCACTCCACCTACCACGCCTTCATATTGCAGCTTCAAAAACGCTATTCGCATGGGCTGACGATCCAGTCCTCCTATGCGCTCTCGAAGCTGCTCACCGATGCGGACAACTATGACGGCGACAACAGCGCGATGGACCACTATAATCGCGGACTGGAAAAGTCGATTGGCCGCTACGACCAGACCCACAACATGAAATTCAGCTACATCTATGAGCTTCCCTTCGGCCGCGGGCAGCGATGGATGAATCAGGGACCCGTCGCCCTGGTGCTGGGCAACTGGCGCATCTCCGGGACCCACTTCTATTTCACGGGCTTCCCCCTGGAGTTGACCAACAGCCTCCAGTACCTCCTGTTCAACGGGAGGAATTCAGCACAGGTCACATCGCATGAGGGCTGGATCCGGCAGTTCACTTCCCGGCCGGACTGGAAGGGCGCCGACCGATTCTTTAACGATCCGTCGATACACGGTTTCCAGAACCCGAACGTCTTCGGGAATATGACCCGCTACAACCCGAAAGCCCGCGCTCCCTGGGGCCTGGAAGAGAACTTCTCCATCGCCAAGTCCTTCCGCTTCACCGAGGCGCTGCGCGCGGATCTCCGCTGGGAGATGTTCAACGCCTTCAACCGCGTGCGGTTCGCCACCGGCAGCCGCAACATCGAAGACCCCAACTTCGGGATCGTCAATAACACTTTGAACGGTCCCCGCCGTATGCAGCTTGCCTTGAAACTGTACTGGTAGTTGCCTGCACCACCGGGCGCGGCTGAAGCCGCGCCCGGTCTCTTTCTATACTGTCCTTATGGTGTTGACCCGGCGGGGATGGCTTTCCCTCCTCGCCTACCCTGCGTCGAAGCTGTTTGGACAAGGCATCGCATCCCGCGGTGTGAAACCGCTGCCCCGCGGCAAGCCCTCCGGACTTCCGTTTCACGCGAAGTTCACCGATGTCGCGCGCCAGGCCGGGCTCACCGCTCCCGTGATCTACGGCGGCGTGGAGCGCAAGGAGTATATCCTCGAATCGGTCGGCTGCGGCGTCGCCCTCCTTGACTACGACAACGACGGCTGGCTGGACATATTTCTCCTGAGCGGCACCCGGCTCGATGGTGCGCCGGAGTCCGCCACCAATCGCCTGTACAGGAACAATCGCGATGGCACGTTCACCGACGTCACCGATGAGGCCGGACTCCGGCGCACCGGGTGGGCGTCGGCCATCACGGTTGGCGACTACAACAACGACGGCCACGAGGACATCTTCATCACCTACTACGGACAAAATGTCCTGTACCGCAACAAT
This sequence comes from Bryobacteraceae bacterium, assembly GCA_046289265.1. Lineage (GTDB taxonomy): Bacteria > Acidobacteriota > Terriglobia > Bryobacterales > Bryobacteraceae > JBKBWD01. The sequence continues at coordinate 39,640 of JBKBWD010000041.1, forward strand.
GGGGACGGCACGTTCACCGATGTCACCGAGGAGGCAGGATTGCTGGAGGCGGGGGTGCGCTGGGGCGCCGGCTGCGCCTTCGTCGATTACGATCGCGACGGCCGCCTTGATCTCTTCGTTTCCAACTATATAGACTACGATCTGAAATCGGTGCCGCGTCCCGGCGAAAGCGCAAACTGCACCTGGAAAGGCGTTCCGGTCAATTGCGGTCCGCGCGGACTTCCGCCCGCCCGCCACTTCCTGTACCGCAACCGTGGCGATGGGAAGTTCGAAGACGTCAGCGCCGCCTCCGGCATCGCCTCGGCGACAGGCAGCTACGGCATGACGGTTGTGGCCGCCGATTTCGACAACGACGGCTGGCCCGATATCTACGTCGCCTGCGACTCGACGCCGAGCTTCTATTTCCGCAACAACCATGACGGGACGTTCACCGAGGAAGGTCTCGAACGCGGCGTCGCCCTCAATGAAGACGGGATGGAGCAGGCCGGCATGGGGTTGGGCATTGGCGACTTCGATCTCGACGGCCACCTCGATATTTTCAAAACACACTTCGCCGACGACACCAACATCCTTTACCGCAACGACGGAAAGGGGAATTTCGAGGACATGACGATCCGCTCGGGCCTGGGCGTCGAAACTCGGTTCATTGGCTGGGGCGCAGGCATCGTCGATCTGGACAACAACGGCCTCCCTGACCTTTTCTATGTCACCGGTAACGTGTACCCCGAAGTGGAGCGCGCCGTGCCCGCGTATCCGTTTCGGACACCGCGCGTTATTTTCCGCAACCTCGGCGGCGGGAAGTTTGAAGAGCTGATCGACGAAGCCGGTCCCGGCGTGGCGGCCCAGCATTCAAGCCGCGGCTGCGCCTTCGGCGACTTCGATAACGATGGCGATATCGACGTCGTCATTGTGAACCTGAACGAGCCGCCGTCGCTGTTGCGCAATGACCTGCCGGCCGGCAGCAACTGGATCAAGGTGAAGCTGGTCGGAGTGGAATCCAACCGCAGCGCCATCGGCGGACGCGTCACGGCGCACTACGGCGGCAAAACACAGGTCCAGGAGGTGCTCAGCCAGAGCAGCTTCTACTCGGTCGACGACCGCCGGCTGCACTTCGGTCTGGGCGAGGCCAAGGCGGCCGACCTCGATATCCGGTGGCCGTCAGGGAAGGCCGAGTCGCTACGGAACGTAGCTGCCGGTCGGCTGATCGTGGTGAGAGAAGGGCAGGGAATCGTCGAGACGTACGAGTTCAACAAGTAGGCTTGCGCGCCGAGGCGTAGATGCAGCCCATCGTGAGGGCGCCGACGCCATGCTCGCGAATCCACCGAAGGTTCCCTTCGCGCACCCGGGCGACGGCCTCGCCATCCAGCTCCATGATCCACTTGCGCATCCCTGTCCCCATGACAACGTCCCACCATTCCTCGGGGGCAGGCATCGGCACGTCCCTGGTTTCGCACTCGATCTCAATATCCGTTGCTCCGGCCTCTTCGAGAATTCCCCGTAACACGTCCGGGTGATTGGCTCGATCCCACGGCCCGACGAGCTTGTCGAGTGCGAGTTCCTTCTGCACTGCCTCGCGCCAGATGGCATAGACCGGGCTGAAGAAATCGTGATCGAAGTTCGTGACCGCCAGTTTCCCTCCGGGTTTCACCAGGCGCCAGAGTTCGCGTGCTTGAGCAACCATATCTTCGACGAAGAAGATTCCAAGCACGCAGATCACGGCGTCGAACGAATCGTCCGGGAATTCGAGGCGCCGCATGTCAGCGACAGCGAATTCGATATTGCGGAGACCGTTGCGTGCGGCGTTCGCCCGCGCCAGGCCGACCATTTCGCCGGACAGATCGACGGCTATGACGCGGCCCTCCTGGCCGACCGCCCTCGCCGCAGGCAGCACGGAGGAACCCGGCCCGCACGGGACGTCAAGCACCGATGCCCCCGATGGCAGACAGAGTCGCTCGACCGTACGCTCTCCCAGGAACGGCCAGTATCGGGCCGAGGCGCGATCATAGATTCTTGGATCTGAAATTGTAAACAAGAATACTTCAACAAGTGCCGCCGTCAGGCGGCAAGTAATCGAACGACC
>JBKBWD010000042.1:0-41261 GCA_046289265.1 Bryobacteraceae bacterium
TCGTTCGATTACTTGCCGCCTGACGGCGGCACTTGTTGAAGTATTCTTGTTTACAATTTCAGATCCAAGAATCTAATAAAGCGTTCGTTCAAATCGTTCCGACGATGAGTGGTTATCGGGACGAAAAAGATCTCACGTTGCACATCAAAACGAGCTATGCCGAAGCTTTTAAGGTTGTCCCGTCGGAAGAGATGGTCATGGTGGTTCCTTTAGCCGCCATAAAGACCGCCAACTACTTCAATTACGAGGTCTACGAGTCCTTTACGAAGGCTCGCGCCGCCGGCGCTTCTGCCGACGCCCCATCCTAATCGCTTCCTGCCAGCAGTTCCCCAAGCACCCGCAGCGCCGCCTCCTTGCCGCGCTCGCCGACCTCTCCCGCCGGACCCACGCAACTCGGGCAGCCTGCTTCGCACGGGCAGGCTGCTACCAGTTCCCGCGCCCCGTGCAGCAGGCGTCCGACCATACGGAACAGAGGCTCGCTCTGGCCGGTGCCGCCCGGATAGCTGTCGTACAGGTATAGATTCGGCTCGTAGCTCTTCAGACCGGCCGCGAAGTCTTCCGTCAGCGCCACGCCCAGGTCGTGCGGATCGCACATCAGCAGCAGCGCCCCCACTGTCCGCAGAACGTTGCCCAACCCTGTGAGCCCGCTCTGCTTCTCCGCGGGCGTCAGGTCCGGGAAGCGTGCCAGGAAGGATTCGGGGAAGTGCAGCCAGAAGGCCGTCGTGTGCATCTCCTGCTCCGGCATCGAGAGGTTTCCCGCCCCCACGTTCTCCATCGTGTAGAACTTGACCTTCTTGAATCCGACCACCTGCCGGTTCACCCGCACCTCGCCGTGACGCGCGCTCGCCTCCGCGATTCCGGCCGAGTCGAACTCCTCCAAAACCTTTACCTGCGTGTAGTCGATCGCGTCGGTGAAGTAGTCGCAATCCACCAGCCGGACGTACGCCTTTCGCGCCTCATAGTCGAACCTCTCCACCTGGTACTGCCGCGCCTCGTGCAGATAGATCGCCTTCTCATGAAGCGTCGTCAGAGCCGTCGGGAACGAAACCTCTGCGATCACCCTGTGCTCGCTCGTCGTATCGACCACAACGAAATTGTCGCTCGTGACTGCCCGCAGGCTGACGGCATCGGCCGGGTAGGTGTCGGAGGTCCAGTGCCAGGCGCCGGCCGAATGATGCAGAAATCCCAGCTCCTCCAGAAACCGGCAGATCTCGCCCGTCTCGTGCGGACCGAACTTCTCGCCGTCGCGGATCGGCAGCTCGAAGGCCGCGCAGCGGATATGGTTGATCAGAATCTCGAGATTGTTCGCGTTGATGTGCGCCTGCTCGGGGGAGCGCCCGAAGAAGTAGCCGGGATGCTCGACGATGTACTGGTCGAGCGGCGCGCTCGACGCCACAAGTACGGCCAGCGAGGTCAATTGCCGACGCCCGGCGCGCCCCGCACGCTGCCACGTCGAAGCCACGGTCCCCGGGTAGCCTGCCATCACCACCGCGTCCAGCGATCCGATATCGATCCCCAACTCCAGCGCGTTGGTTGCGACGACGCCCCGGATCTCGCCGTCCCGCAGCCGCCGTTCGATCTCGCGCCGCTCGCGCGGCAGATAGCCGCCCCGGTAGCCGCGCACCGTCCCCTCGCTCAAGCCAGCCTTCTCGCAGGCGTCCTTCAGATAGGTAAGCAGAATTTCGGTCGCCAGCCGGTTGTTGGCGAAGACCAGCGTTTGCTGGCCCCGGTCGATCAGCTCGACAGCAATGCGCCGGGTTTCCTGCAGATAGCCCCGCCGGATCCCAAGCTGCCGGTTCACCACCGGCGGATTGTAGAAGACGACGTACTTGTCCCCCGCCGGCGCACCGTTCCGGTCCAACAGTTCGAACTCGGACTCCGTCAGCGCCTCGGCCAGCTCCTTCGGATTCGCGATCGTCGCCGAGCAGCAGATGAATTGCGGGTTCGATCCATAGAAGGCACAGATCCGCCGCAGCCGCCGGATCAGGTTCGCCAGATGACTGCCGTAAACGCCCCTGTAGGAGTGGAGCTCGTCGATGACGAAGTACCGTAGATTCTCGAAAACTTTGGCCCAGCGCGTGTGATGCGGCAGGATCCCGCTGTGCAGCATGTCCGGATTGGTGAGCACGATGTTGGCGCGCTCACGAATCGCTTTGCGGGCATCCTGCGGTGTGTCGCCGTCGTAGGTGTACGCGCCGATCCGCGCCTCCATGCGCTCCACCGCGGCCGTCAGTTCGTGGAGTTGGTCCCCGGCCAGAGCCTTCGTCGGAAAAAGATAGAAGGCGCGCGCGTTCGGATCTTGCAGAAGATGGTTCAGAATCGGAAGGTTGTAGCAGAGTGTCTTGCCGCTGGCCGTCGGCGTAACGATCACCGCGTTTCGCCCGGCCTGGATCGTATCGAATGCGGCTGCCTGGTGGGAGTAAAGCTCGTGGACGCCCCGCGATTCGAGCGCCTGCCGCAGCTTCGGATCGACCGCCTCCGGGATGGCAACATACTCCCCGGGCCGCGCCGGCTCGTGTCGGATCGCCCGGATCGGCGAATCCGGATCGTTGCTCCACTGCCGGAAGCGCGTGAGCGCGGCTTCGAGCCCGGCCCGCTTGCGGAAAACGGGCCTGCCGCCTTCAGGATCGGGTACGAACTCCGGGAAGCCGAGGGACAGGTTTGCACTCATGTTTCGCCTTTTCTTTGCTACAGTACCGCAAAGGCGGGAGCGCTTACAACGGAATTCTTGAGGCGAATGGAATCAGCGGGACGACGAGGCACTGCCCTTCCGGATGAACTCGTAGCGTTCCAGCGTGGCTGCCAGCGACCCTTGGGCCTCCTCGCGCCGCACGATTTTACCCCGGCAGCGCAGCCGGACTTCGCCAGCGCCGTCGGCCGTCGGGAGATTGATAAAGTATTCAATCGGCTCCCCGATATCGATAGCGGCCTCCGTGCGAAACAGGACGCCACCTGAGCTCAAGTTGCGGGTTTCGCCGCGCTCGGAAATGTGCTGCGAACCTCGCCGGACGACCTCCATCGGTAGCTTCAGATCGAAGCGCTGGAATCTACGTTGGTCAGGCACAGTTCAAATCTAATGTCTTCACCTTAGTTGGTCAATACAATTGTATGCGCCTGATTTAACTTCAGATCTAGTACCGAAGTCCTACGCGCTGGAGAGTCAGAGCTCCTCGATCCGGTTCAACATCAGAATCTTGCACTCGCCCTCGTCCCGCACTTCGTATTGGACCCGGACTGCGATCTGTTTTTCCTTTTTCTCCGACCAGATCCTGGTCAGTTTCTCGAGCTTTTGCACGGGGGATTCGGACATGTGTTTCTCCGTATTCGTTTCGCAATTTCTTCTTGCGCTGCCAGTATCCACTTGTATCCCGGCTCAGAGCGGGCCTGGAAATCGTATCCTATTGAAAACATGGAAGAAATAAATTGAGAAGACCTGTCACCGGCCCGCTACACCGGGCCTGAATGGTAGAATCGAACTAGGGATCTTGCGGAACACGGTCAAACTCTTCTGGGGCTTCGCGCTCGTCTTCCTGGGGATTCTGGGACTCATCCTGCCGGTGATGCCGGGCTGGGTGTTTCTAATCCCAGGGCTCGTGATTCTCAGCGAACGTTATCCCCGCATCAGGCGCCTCCTGGACTGGGCCAGGCAAAAAGCCGCCACCGCGGCTAAGGCCGCCCGCCGCGGCGAGTGATCCGACACTTCCGACGCCTCCGACACGCAGTCGCCGGACGCTCGCATCCTGCCCCGCCGATAAGGGACAATAAAAAATCGGCCCTTGCCGCTCGCTTCACCCGACTATGCTCGACCGCATCACCGTGCACGGCGCACGGCAGCACAATCTGAAGAACATCGATGTCGAGATTCCGCGCAATACCCTGACCGTCATCACCGGTCTGAGCGGCTCCGGCAAGTCTTCCCTCGCCTTCGACACGATTTACGCCGAGGGACAGCGCCGCTACGTCGAGACCCTCTCGCCCTACGCTCGCCAGTTCCTCGATCAAATGGAGCGCCCCGAGGTCGACTCCATCGACGGCCTCAGCCCGGCTATCTCCATCGAGCAGAAAACCACCAGTCGCAGCCCGCGCTCCACCGTCGGCACCATCACCGAGATCTACGACTACCTGCGCCTGCTCTACTCCTCCATCGGCGTTCCGCATTGCCCCGAGTGCGGAATCGAGATCAGCCGCCAATCCACCGAACAGATCCTCCAGCAGATCATGGCTCTCCGGCAGGACGAGCGCATCATGATTCTGGCCCCGATCGTCCGGGGCCGCAAGGGCGAGTATAAGAAGGAACTCGAAAAACTCGCGCGCCAGGGCTTCGTCCGCGCCCGCATCGACGGTACGCTCCACTCGCTCGATGAGGAGATTACGCTCGACCGCCGTCGCAACCACACCATCGAGGTCGTGGTCGACCGCCTGCTCGTCAAGCCCGGCATCGAGCAGCGCCTGGAAGCCTCGATCACGACTGCCACAAAGCTGGCCAACGGCCTTGTCCTGGTCGCCGTGGTCAATGGCGAGGAGCGGCTCTACTCCCAGAAACTCGCCTGCCCGGAATGCGGCGGCAGCGTCCCCCAGCTTGAGCCGCGCTCGTTTTCCTTCAATAGCCCCTACGGCGCCTGCGAGGTCTGCAACGGGCTCGGGAGCAAGTGGACCTTCGACCCGGCCCTGGTAATCACGGATCCGTCGAAGCCCCTGCTCGACGGCGGCCTCGGACCCGGTTCGGCCTCGAGCTACATGGTCCACCAGCTTCAGGAAGCCGCGCGCCGGCTCCGAATCGATCTGAAGAAGCCCTTCGAGAAGCTTCCTGAAAAGGCTCGGAAACTCCTGCTCGACGGCGGCCCGGGCTTCCCAGGCATTCTCGCCATCCTGGATCGCGCTTACGAAGACGCCACCGAAGGTTACCGGGAATGGCTTCTCGAGTACATGTCCGCCACCGCCTGCCCGGCCTGCAAGGGCAAGCGTCTGAAGCCCGCGAGCCTGGCCGTGAAGGTCAAGGGCGCCTCCATTGCCGACTTCACCGGGATGTCTGTCGCGCGCGCGCTGCCGCTCATTGAGAGCTGGAAGCTGACCGAACGCGAGCGGCACATTGCCGGACGCGTGGTCGAGGAGATCCAGCAGCGCCTGGAATTCCTCTCGGCCGTCGGGCTGGATTATCTCAGCCTGGAGCGCTCGGCCGCGACGCTCTCGGGCGGTGAGGCCCAGCGGATCCGGCTGGCGACGCAGATCGGCTCCCGCCTCCGCGGCGTTCTGTATGTTCTCGATGAGCCTTCGATCGGGCTCCATCCGCGCGATAACGAGCGGCTCCTTGCAACACTCACCCGCCTGCGCGACCTGGGTAATACCGTCCTGGTTGTCGAGCACGATGCCGAAACGATCGAGCGGGCCGACTACGTGATCGACCTCGGCCCGGGAGCCGGCCGACTCGGCGGATCGCTTGTTGCGAGCGGCCCGCCCGAGCAGATCCGTAACAACCCCAACTCACTTACCGGCCGCTATCTCTCCGGGAGCCTCGAGATCGCGACGCCCGAACTGCGCCGCTCCGGAAACGGCCATCGCCTCCTCATCCGGGGCGCCCGCGAGCACAATTTGAAGAACATCGACGTCGATATTCCCCTCGGCGTCCTGACGGTCGTGACCGGTGTCAGCGGCAGCGGTAAGTCGACGCTGATCAACGATATTCTCTACCGGGCGCTCGCCCGCTCCATCTACCGCTCCCGGGTCGAACCGGGCGCTCACGACGAGATCGCCGGCCTCGACAACCTCGACAAGGTCGTCGAGATCGACCAGACTCCGATCGGGCGGACCCCGCGCTCCAATCCCGCCACCTACACCGGCGTCTTCGCCCCCATCCGCGACCTCTACGCGATGCTCCCGGAGTCGCGCGAGCGCGGCTACAAGCCCGGCCGCTTCAGCTTTAACGTCAAGGGCGGCCGATGCGAGGCCTGCCAGGGAGACGGCCTCAAGCGCATCGAGATGAACTTCCTGCCCGACGTCTATGTCACTTGCGACGTCTGTCGCGGCAGAAGGTACAATTACGAGACACTGCAGGTAAAGTACAAAGGGTATTCCATCGCCGACCTGCTGGAGACGACCGTGGAGGAGGCCCTCGGGATCCTCGAAAACATTCCGCAGATCCGGACCAAGCTCCAGACGCTGGTCGACGTGGGGCTGGGCTACATCCACCTCGGGCAGTCCTCGACGACGCTCTCCGGCGGTGAGGCGCAGCGCATTAAGCTCGCCAGGGAACTGAGCCGGCGCCAGACCGGCCGGACGCTGTACATTCTGGATGAGCCGACAACGGGTTTGCACTTCGAAGATGTGCGGAAGCTACTGGATGTTTTGCACCGATTGGTCGATCTAGGGAACAGCGTGATTGTCATCGAACATCAGATCGACGTGGTCAAGGCCGCCGACTGGATCATCGACCTCGGACCAGAGGGCGGAGAAAAGGGCGGGCACGTGGTGGCCGCAGGCCCGCCGGAGCAGATTGTCCGCAGCCGCAGAAGCCACACCGCGCGCGCCCTCGAAAAGGTGCTGGCGCCACGCAACGGACAGGAGCGGGTTCGGCCCGCCTGAAGGGAACAGCAACGCTTGAGCAAGTACGACTTGTCGCCGCTCGATTTCTCCGGCTTGAAGACAATCCCGATCCAGGACCGCGGCGGGAAGGTCCGGGTGGGGGACTTCGCCGCGCCCTACCGCGCCGGCGCCGGCCTCGCCGGATTCATGCGCTCCCTGCCGAAGATTCTCGCGGGCGATTCATTCCGTGGCATTGTCGAAGCGCTATCGGCCGCCCGCAAGGCAGGCAAACCGATTCTTTGGGGCTTGGGCGGCCATGTGATTAAATGCGGCCTCGCCCCGGTGCTGCTCGATCTGATGAAGCGCGGCTACGTCCAGGCCTTTGTAATGAACGGCGCGGCCGCGATCCATGACTTTGAGATCGGCATCGCCGGCTGCACCAGCGAAGATGTCGAGGCGGTACTGCCGGACGGCCGCTTCGGTTCGGCCGAGGAGACCGGCCGCGAGATGAACGAGGCCATCGCCGAGGGATGCCGCAACAATGAGGGCCACGGCGAGGCGCTCGGCCGGCGGCTCGACCGGATCGCGAAGCCCGAGTTCGCCGAACACAGCATCGTTCTGCAGGCCTGGCGGCACTCCACGCCCGTGACGGTCCATGTCGCCGTCGGGACTGATACACCCCACACCCATCCGGCCGCCGACGCCGCGGCGATCGGCGCCGGCACCCATCGCGACTTCCGCCTGCTCTGCTCGATTGTGCGAGGAATGGATCAGGGCGGCGTCTATCTCAATGTGGGTTCGGCGGTTGTGCTTCCGGAAGTGTTCCTGAAGGCGGTTTCGGTGGTGCGGAATCTGGGTTATCCGCTGACGAATTTTACGACCGTTAACCTCGACTTCCTCCAGCACTATCGGCCGCGCGTGAACGTGGTGGACCGTCCGCACGCCCGCGCTGGAGGCCGCGGCTACGCGCTCACCGGGCATCATGAACTCATGGTTCCGCTGCTGGCTGCTGCCCTCATGGAGGCCGATTCGTGACCGACGATCAGCCGCTCAGTGACGCTCCGCCGGAAGTTCTCCAGGCTGAAGAGCAGGAGCAGGCCGCTGTCCGCCGCGAGGACGAGTATCCCTTCTGGAGCTACCAGGACGTGCTGGTGCTGGCCTGCCTGGCGGTCCCGGCGCTGTTCCTGGCCTTCGTGATCTCGCAGGGCACTTTCTTTCTGCTTCGCATCACGCCCCCCAGGGCTGTCGTGCCGCTGGTCTCGCAATTCCTGGGATACGGCTTCTGGTTCGCATTTCTTTTCATGATGTTCCGGTTCCGGTATGCGCGCCCGTTCTGGGAGTCGCTCGCCTGGGTCAAGCCGCAGCACGGGATGGTGGCCAGCATCTTCGCAGGACCGATGCTTGCCTTTACGGTCGCGATCCTCGGTGTGCTCCTTCGCACGCCCGAGATCGAGATGCCGTTCCGCGACCTGCTGGCCGATCGTGTCTCGATCCTGCTGCTCGGGCTCTTCGCGACCACGCTCGGCCCGCTCTGCGAGGAACTGGCCTTCCGCGGGTTTCTGATGCCTCTGCTGATGCGCTCCTTTGGCGTCGTGGCGGGCATCGTTTTAACCTCGCTACCCTTTGCGCTGCTGCACGGGCCGCAATACGGCTGGTCCTGGCGGCACATCCTGCTCCTGACGCTTGCAGCGAGCGCGTTCGGCTGGATGCGGTACAAGACCGGTTCGACCGCGACCGCAACCGTCATGCACGCCACCTACAATCTCACGTTCTTTACGGCTTTTCTGCTCCAAGGAAGGAATCTGCACGTTTAATGGTTGAGACAATCCAGTGGACCGACGCCGGCGTGGTCATGATCGACCAGACCCGGCTCCCGAACGAAGAGGTGTACGTGACCTGCCGCAGCTACCAGGAGGTTGCGGAGGCGATTCGCTCGATGGTGATCCGCGGCGCGCCCGCGATCGGCGTGGCCGCGGCGATGGGTGTCGCGATCGGCGCCCTCCAGGCCGCCGAGAAGAGCTTCGAGACCGAGTTCGACGCGATCTGCGCAACGCTGGCGGCCACGCGCCCTACCGCGGTGAATCTGTTCTGGGGCATCGAACGCATGAAGTGGGTCTATGCCGGGATGCGCGGCCGGCCGGTTTCGGAGATCCGGGCGCGCCTGGTCGAGGAGGCGATCCAGGTCCGGCTGGAGGACATCGCTATTAATCAGGCGATCGGCCGCCACGGCGCGGATCTGGTGCCGGACGGCAGGACCGTCCTCACGCACTGCAATGCGGGAGCGCTGGCGACCGCCGGCTATGGCACGGCGCTGGGCGTCATCCGCGCGGCCGTGGAAAGCGGCAAGAAGATCGACGTCTTCGCCGATGAGACGCGGCCCTTCCTTCAGGGCGCTCGGCTCACCGCATGGGAGTTGCAGCGCGACGGCATCCCGACGACGCTCATCACCGACAACATGGCCGGCCATTTCCTGCGTCAGGGCCGGATCGGCTGCGTGGTGGTCGGGGCGGACCGCATCGCGGCCAACGGTGACGTCGCCAACAAGATCGGCACCTACTCGGTGGCGGTTCTCGCCCGGGAGAACAACGTCCCCTTCTACGTCGCCGCCCCGATTTCCACGCTGGACCTGACGATTTCGTGCGGTGAACTGATCCCGATCGAGCAGCGATCGGCGACTGAGGTGACGCACGTCTTCGGTGTGGCGGTGGCTCCGCAGGGAATCGCGGTAGAAAATCCTGCATTCGATGTGACGCCCAATCGCTACGTCTCCGGGATCATCACCGAGCGCGGCGTCGCGCGTCCGCCCTACGAGCAATCGCTCCGCAAGCTGGCCGGATGCTAAGTTGGAAGGATGAGAAATCTCCCGTCCGTTGCCTGCGGTCTCGTGCTGGCCGCCTGTTCGCTATTCGCCGCCGGGGAGTACTCCGGAAGACGCGCTCCAGGCTTCGCGCTGCCTGATAGCAACCTCCAGCACTTCGACTTGGCCGACTATCGCGGCAAGGTTGTAGTGATCGAAATGATGTCGACGGGGTGCCATCACTGCGAGCACTTCGCCCCGACGCTCGAGAAGATTCAGCAGAAGTACGGCGACGATGTGGCGGTCCTGTCGATCGTGACCTACCCGCCGGATAGCCAGGCAACCGTGGCGGCGTACAAGGCCAAGACGAAGACGACCGTGCCGATCCTGTTCGACTGCGGCCAGGTGACGCGCGTCTACCTGAAGATCACGCCGCTTTCATCGCAACGCGACCTGCCGCACGTTTTTCTGATCGACCGCGAAGGCATGATCCGCAATGATTTCGCTTATGGCCCCGACAATAAGGCGATCTTCGAAGGCGACGGCCTGCTCGCCGAGATCGACAAGCTGCTCGGAGGCAAGGTGGCCGAGCCTCGCAGGAGTCCCGCGCCCAAACCGCAGCAGAACAAGAAGGGCGACGAAACGAAGCTGTAAATGGAATACGAGAAAGCCAGTGCCATGAAGTTCTGGAAATTTTTACTCACTTTCGCTTGAACATGTGTTAGCATACCTGAATAACAATTACTGGAGGTGATCCGCCATCGCTGAGCTTGCTTTTGTTCCAATCGCACCCGGAGTGGGGCACAAGTCGAGCATATCGGTAAGAGTCGTCGATATCGCCGCAGCCTTGGCCCCTTATCGACCGGAATACCGACTTGTAAAAGAGGCTCAGTGCTGGATGCATGATCGGCGATGTCGGGCTTCGATAGTCTTCTCGAACTATCCATTCACTATCGGTGCGTTGCCATACGCCAGCCTGCAACTTCTCACTATGGCGACAGAGCAAGCGATGCTCGTGCTGATGCGTTACGAAGTCCAACATTCGCTCAAGCAGTCCTCACTTTGGAACGATGTAGGGGAATACGACGCAAAAGTACGATCGGGGAATTGGCTTGTGCCGAGGTTGCAGATCCGTGCAAGGCGACCGGTACCAGTAGAGGATGGGATGGACCTTGAAGTGGTTATAATATCATCTCGTTTGGTCCGTCGCGCTTATGTGGTCGAATTCGCTGGAACTTCGGCTGCTGGTGTTTCGTCTGCCGGCACTGGCGTCTTTGTACAGAATGTTCCCATCCATGACCCGCACTAAAAAGAACGGCGTGCTGCCGAATGCGAATTTAGCACTGACGGGATTCTACAGTATTACAGTAGCTTATGCTCTCGCCTCGCTTTTCAACTTAGCGCAAGCGCCACCAAGCTTGAGTTTTACATATCGTTGTGTTCTCGGCGGCATTCTGGTTTCTACTTCGATGGCGTATGCCAGTCACGCACTGCCGAATGCGATTCGATCTCGCACCTCGGTCTTAGCCTTTCTGATTTGGACTTTTCTCGCGGTGGCGTTCTCCGCAGCTGCGGCATTCTATTCCAATCAGGTTCCGTTCGCTATGTCAATTTTTGCCGCACTTGCTTCTCTGCTGCTAGTAGCGTACCAATTCCATCTCGGCCCGCTTCTATCATTCGTGCCTGCTCACGATGTATCTTCAGGCGACTCAGACCCAAACGCTGAGCACCTCTTCCGTGGGATACTTGCCTTTATCTTCGCTATCATGTGTTCGGTAGCGACTTTCGTCGTGCCAATTCTCGCACTCGTTAATTCGGATTACCGGCCTGTGGCCCTCATAATTACTGTTTTGCATGTTCTTTCATTTGGTAGTTGGATGCTTCTCGCTCTGAACTGTGCCGTAGAGTTCTGACGCTCGTCAATCATGACCTATTGGATTTTAATTGTCGCTACGTTCGGATATTTTCTATGGCATAGCTATAGGAAGCGCACTACTTCCAGCGCAGAACACGAAGGACGGCCTAGTAGCGTAAACGTACTTCAGCTTTACATGACGCTGCTTGCAACTGCCATCGGCGGCGGCTTAATCTTTGCCCTAATCCAGTTCGGACAAGTAGCAGGAACGATTGGGCTGCTTTTGGGGTTCGTATATTGCTTGAGTTTCATTGCACTTGGCTGCCTCGCGCCTTCAATCCGAAGAGTTTGCCGCGTGCAGTCAACTTGCGTCGGAAATTGCCAAAGCGTTTCGGTTGTCCAGCTATTATCGGCAAGGTATAAGGAAACTTGGGGAATTATTCTGGTTGCATATCTCATTGCATATATTGGGTTTCTGGCGGCACAATTTGTTGCTATGGCCGAACTTGTTCAGAATTTGAACGCGCCCCTCTCAGCTACTGCATTAATTTTTGTGAGCGGCGTTTTCGTTCTAGCGTGCGTCGGACTGGCTGGCTTTAAGTCTGTATTAGCAACCGACGTCGGACAGGTGGTCATCATTGCAGTCATTTTAGTTTTGAGTGTCCTGGCAGTCTTTTTTGAAGGAGTAATAAACTTTTCTCACTTACCTACAGATTATTGGAATCCATTTGCTAACGTCAACCGGATTAGCTTGTTCGTTTGGCTCTCAGTTTTTTTGTTTCCCACCCTCCTTCTCAGGCCTGATCACTGGCAGCGCATAATTGCTGCAAAGGATGATCGCACGGCAAAACTCGCGTACGGCCTAGCCGGAGGAACACTATTTGCGGTTTTCGCTGTCCTTGTTGCCGTGGGAGCGTCGGCGACAGTCGCAGGATCGTCTTCACCGTTCTACTTATTTAATCAGCATTTTCGCGGTGCTGGCGGTTTCGGCGGCGAGCTGCTTTTCGCGGGAATTTTAGTGGCTTTTCTTTGTGCTGTTGTCAGCAGCGCTGATACGATTTTGAACACAGCGGCTTCTGCGACTGTTCAGACTCTCCGAAATCATAATCATTGCAAAGGCGATGGGGTTAAATGCATTCTCTCGTCTTACGTCGGCATAACGGCACTCGCAATGGCAGCAGCATTGCGGAGCCCAGATGTCGTTAGCCTGATTACTGACGGATTTCAGGCAATGATTATCCTGTTGCCAGCGATTGCCGCAGGGATGCTAAAAAAGATACCGAGCAATATGGCAGCGAAGCTTTCTGTGCTCGGAGGACTGATCGGATGGGGTGTGCTCTATTTTCTAACGGCAGCTTCAAGCTGGGGATACATTGTGGGATTCTTTGCCGCCCTATTAATTCTGTTATTCGTCTACAAGATAGAAAGTATCCAAAACGCATCGCAGAACTCGACCTGAAGAGATCGAGGCTTCGATTCACTGCTTCGCCGGCCGCGCCGTACGGTGCTGCTCGAACTGCCAGGCTGTCCGGACGATGTCGCGCAGGCCGGTGAATCGCGGCGACCAGCCGAGCGTCCGGCGCAATTTGTCGGCGTTGGCGACCAGGACCGAGGCGTCGCCGGCGCGCCGCGGCGCGATCTCGTAGGGGACCTTCTGGCCGGTTACATCCTCGACTGCCCGCAGCACCTCGAAGACCGAATGACCTGTTCCAGTCCCGACGTTGAAGGCGTTGGACGGGCAGCCTTCAATCAGCGCCTCCAGCGCGAGAATGTGCGCCTCGGCGAGATCGCTCACGTGGATGTAGTCGCGGATGCAGGTGCCGTCCGGGGTGTCGTAATCGTCGCCGAAGATTTTGACCGGCGCGCCGGTCTGAACGGCTCGCAGAAGCAGCGGAATGAGATGCGTCTCCGGATCGTGCTCCTCGCCCAGCCTGCCTTCGGGGGCGGCGCCGCAGGCGTTAAAGTAGCGCAGCGCGATGCTACGGAGCCCGCGATACTGGTCCATCCAGCCGAGGATCTTTTCCACCATCGCCTTTGACTCGCCATACGGACTCACCGGGGCGAAGGGCATATCTTCGGTGATCGGGACACTCTCTGGCGTGCCATACACGGCGGCCGTCGAGGAGAAGACCAGACTGTCGATGCCGCACTCCTGCATAGCCGTCAGCAGCGACAGCGAGCCGCCGACGTTGTTGGAAAAGTACAGTTCCGGCTTTTGCGTCGACTCGCCGACCGCGATGTAAGCGGCAAAGTGAACGACGGCGTCGAACTGCTCGCGCGTCATCAGGGCCCGTAGCGCCCCGGTCTCGGCCAGCGCGATCCGGCGCAGGCGGTTCGGATCGACGTTGTGCGCGTAGCCGCGGGAGAGGTCGTCCACAACGATCACATCGTGTCCGCGGCGAAGCAGTAGGTGTGCTGTGTGGGAGCCGATATAGCCGGCCCCGCCGGTGACCAGGATTTTCGCCATAAGCAGTGCCTGTGAGGGAGACGGGAAAACGGGGAAGCCGCTCAACGGCGCTCCCCTCAACGATTATAGACGCGTTCCGGAGAACCGGGCGCAGTTATTGCAGCGCCTTTTCGATTGCGCCGAGCAGTTCCGGCGACTCCGGAGCGACGCCGGAATCGAAGCGGGTGATGACTTTGCCGTCCTTGCCGACAAGAAACTTGTTGAAGTTCCACTTCACCTCGCCGGCCTGGCTGGTCAGGAACCGGTACAGCGCATGCTTGTCATCCCCTTTGACCGAAATCTTTGAGTACATCGGGAACGTGACGCTGTACTTGCGCGTGCAGAACTGCTTAATCTCCTCGTTGGAGCCCGGCTCCTGCGAGCCGAAGTTGTTGGCCGGAAAGCCGAGGACCACCAGGCCGCGGTCCTTGTACTTCCGGTAGAGCGATTCCAGGCCCGAATACTGGGGCGTGTAGCCGCACTGGCTCGCCACGTTGACGATCAGCAAAACCTTGCCCTCGTAGGCCGCCAGCGGCGCCGGCTGGCCGTCAATGGAGGTGGGTGTGAATTCATGGACACTGGAGGCGGCAAACATGGCCGTGGACATGATGAGAATCCCAAGGTGCGCGAAGATATGTTTCAGCATGGCTTCAGTCTTATTATAGGGCAAGGACCGCGATGGAATACCGCAACATTCTTGTCTCCTCAGATGCTGAAGCCGCCGTGGTGACGCTAAACCGCCCGGCGCGACGCAACGCGCTCTCGCTCGACCAGATGCAGGAGCTGATCGCGGCGCTCGATGCCGTTGCCTCGGACGCCTCCTGCCGCAGCGTAATCCTGGCTGCCGAGGGCAAAGTCTTCAGCTCAGGCCACGACCTGAGCGAGATGACCGACCGCCCCGCCGACGAATACAGGCGGCTCTTCGATGTCTGCACGGAGCTGATGCGGAAGATCCGGACCATCCCACAGCCCGTCATCGCCGAAGTCCAGGGACTCGCAACGGCCGCCGGCTGCCAGTTGGTCGCTGCCTGCGACCTCGCCGTGGCCAGCGAGGAGGCCGCCTTTGCGACTCCCGGCGTCCGGATCGGCCTGTTCTGCACGACCCCGATGGTCCCGTTGACCCGTGCGATCGGCCGCAAGCGCGCCATGGAGATGCTGCTGACCGGCGCCCCGATCGACGCGCGCACCGCCGCCGACTGGGGTCTGGTGAATCGCGTCGTTCCCGCCGCCGTGCTGAAGGGGGAGACGCGCCGCCTGGCGGCCCGCATCGCCGAGGCGAGCCGGTATACCGTCGGGCTCGGCAAACAGGCCTTCTACGCCCAGATCGACCTGGATCAGGAGAGCGCTTACGCCTACGCGAAGGAAGTGATGGCGATGAACTCCCTTGCCGCCGACGCACAGGAGGGCATCTCGGCCTTTCTCGAAAAGCGCCAGCCGGTCTGGAAGGGCGAGTAGCCGCGAGTTACCGGATGCGCCGCCGATACACACGCGCGGGCCCCGTGCCCTCTATCGGCTCATACTCCGCCAGCCAGGAGCGCAGGTCTTCGTATGCCGTAATGGCAAGGTCCGGATTGTGCGGCCCGAGGCCGTCGACGATGAACGTGGGACGGCTCTGCGTGAGTTCCCGGCGGTTGGCGGCCGCCAGCGCCGGCGCCGCGACGTCGGACCGGACCAGGTGGCGGTCCGCGATGACGCCTGTCAGCGGCTGTGAATCCAGGAATGCGCTTCCCGCGGCCAGGCGCGTGTAGGCGAAAATCTCCGGCCGGTAGCCCCAGACCAGCAGTGTATCGCCGGGACGGGCCGTTCGCCGGATCAGTTCGGCCGCCGCGCGGCTGTCGTGGTGCATCGCCAGGTCGCGCCACTCGTGCGCCCGGCCGGCGAGGAGATCCTGAGCCAGCACCAGGTACCGCGGCCCGAAACGAATCAGGGGCGCGAGCAGAAGCAGCAGCAGAACCGCCGCCTGCCGGGGCTTCAGCAGAGCGAGGCCCCGCGCGCCCGCCAGCGTCATCACCGGAAGCAGGTGGAAGTAGTAGCGCGGGAAAAAGCGCCAGCCGGCTGTCACCGCCGCCAGCGAAATCACCCCCCAAAGAAACATCCGGATCGTGTTGTGGCACCGCTCGCGTGTGGCATACCAGATCGCCCCGATAACCAGGACCGCGTGGAAGCCCGCCCAGTTCAGCGTCCGGAGCAGCCCTTCACGCAGCGGTTGCTCGACCGGCGTGTTCCTGGAATAGAGCATCCCCCAGGCCCAGACCTGCGCCCAATAGGCGGTCAGTGCTCCGTGCCAGGCGAGCCACGCCACCTGGAGCCCGAGTACCGTTCCGAAGCCGGCTGTCAGCCAGAGCAGGCGCGGAAGCTGGAAGACGAGCAGCGCCGCGAAGACGAAGAGCCCCTTCGCATTGACCGCGAGCGCCACACCGGCCATCGCGCCTGCCAGGAAGGGCTGTCCGCGCCAGGCCAAGTAGACCGCCGCGATATGCGGGGCGATCATCAGCAGGTCCGGCGCGAGCGGGATCACGGCCGAGGGGATTCCGAAAGTCAGGAAAAACGCGAGCAGTCCGGCGGCGATGAGGCCCTCCCGCCGGCCCCAGACCTCGAAGGCGAAGCGATAGATCAGAAGGCAGCAGAGTGTGACGAAGAGGGCCCCGGCCAACCTGAGCAGCCAGCCAGCCTGCGCGCCCCAGAGCAGGTAAACGTAGGGCGCCAGCGGCGGCTTGTCGAACCAGACATCGCTGTACAACGTTTTGCCGGCCCGAATCTGGACGGCGGCGGCTGACGGGTAGCCCTCCTCGACCCAGACAATCTCCATATGGCAGAGCCGTGCCGCCAGAACGACGACGAACAGCGCCGCGAAAACTACGCGCGCGCCCATTCAGCTCTTCCTGAGCATCTGCTCCAGCTTGCAGCGGAACTCGGGGCCGTAGAGCGGGTCGGCCAGGGCGAACTCGACGAACGTCTCGAAGTAGCTCGGAAAGTTGCCGATGTCGTACCGGCGTTCGTTGGCCGGCAGCTTGACGGCGAGCACGCGCTTACCCTCCTCGCACAGGAGGCGGATGGCGTCGGTGAGTTGGATTTCGCCCCGCGCATCGGGCTGCACCCGCTGGATCAGGTCGAAAATCACGGGCGAAAAGACGTAACGGCCCGCGATCGCCAGGTTGCTCGGGGCTTGGCCGGGCTTCGGCTTCTCGACAAGATCGGTTACCCGGTGCGTGTCCCCGTCACCGTCTGAGATCCTGACGACGCCATAGTGGACCGTCTGCTCCGGCGGGACCTCCTCGACCGCGATGACGCAGCTTGCGTGGCGCGCCTCGAAGACCTCCACCATCCTGGAGACGCTCTTGGACTGGGCGTTTAGCCCGAGAATCGAGTCGCCCAGCGCGAGCACGAACGGTTGTTCGCCCGCGAAGCTCTCGCCGCAGCGGACCGCGTCGGCCAACCCCTTCTGCATGCGCTGCCGCGTGTAGTAGAAGTTCGCCTGCAGGTCCTCGAACTGGAGTTCCTGCAGCAGGTCGTGCTTATTGGCGGCGTTCAGCGAGCGCACCAGCTCCGGGTCGCTGTCAAAGTGGTTCTCGATGGAGGTCTTGTTCCTGCCCGTGATAAACAGAATCTGATCGATTCCGTTGGCGACCAACTCTTCGGCGACGTACTGGACGATGGGCTTCCGCGCCACCGGAAGCATCTCCTTGGGCTGTGATTTGGTGGCCGGCAGCAGGCGGGTGCCGTGTCCGGCCACGGGAACGATCGCGCTTCGAATCACCTCTCGAATATACAACGCGGGCTGATTGGAACGCCTTTGTAGCGGTATGATCGCCAGGAGTGACGATTCATTCCTCGGCGGCCGATGCCGGCAAGCGGCTGGATCAATTTCTCCACGAGAGGCTTCCGGAGTTCAGCCGCGCCCGTTTGCAGCAGTGGATCAAGGAAGGGCGCGTCCGCGTCAACGGCGTGCAGCAGAAGCCCTCTTTCTGCGTCCGCGGCGGCGAGGCGATCGAGGTGCATCCGGCCGAGCCGCCGCCGCTGAAGGCGACGCCGGAAGCAATCCCGATCGAGATCCTCTACGACGACAGCGACGTGATCGCGGTGAACAAGCCGGCCGGGATGATCGTTCACGCCGGCGCGGGCCGCCACTCGGGGACGCTCGTGAACGCACTGCTGCACCGGTTTGGACAGCTCTCCGAGGCCGGCGGACCGCTTCGGCCGGGAATCGTGCACCGTCTGGACCGCGAAACGAGCGGCGTGCTGTTGGTCGCCCGCCACGACGCCGCGCATCGCCATCTGGCCGGGCAGTTCGCCTCCAGAACCACCGAGAAGGTCTACCTGGCGCTGGTCCATGGCAACGTGAAGGACGACGCGGGCCATGTCGAGCGCGAGATCACCCGCGATCCGGTGCGCCGCACCCGGATGACAGCGCGCCTCGGCTTCGGCCGCGCAGCCTATACCGAATACCGTGTCGTGCGGCGCTACGGAAAGTTCACGCTGCTTGAGGTCCGGATCAGGACCGGGCGCACGCACCAGATCCGCGTCCACCTGGCCAGCATGGGCCATCCGATCGTCGGGGACCGGCTCTACGGCGCGCCCGCGAAGGTTGAAGGGTTGCCGCCGCTCGGGCGCTTTTTCCTTCACGCGCACCGGATCCGTTTCGAGAGTCCCTCGACCGGCAAAACGGTCACGGTCGAAGCGCCTCTGGCGCCGCAACTTGAGGATTGGCTGAAGGCGCTCCTATAATCAAAGCAGGTGTTCCGATGAAAAGGCTGTTCGCGATTTTTGCAGTATTTTGCGTTGTTCTGGCGACAGCAACCTCGCAACTCTCGGCACAACAGCGCCTCGCATCGCCATCCGGCGCTAACCCAAACCCGGAAGAGACTGACCGCGACCGCATCATCCTCGATGTCACCCGTGTCAGTCTCCTCTATACCGTCTCGGACAAGAAGGGGCGGTTTGTCACTGACCTGACCAAGGACGATTTCGAAATCTCCGAGGACAAGAAGCTTCAGAACATTCTCGAGTTCACGGCCGAAAGCGACCTGCCGTTGCGTCTGGGCATCCTGATTGACACCAGCAACAGCGTTCGAGACCGGTTCCGCTTCGAGCAGGAGGCGGCTGTCGAGTTCGTCAACAACCTGATCCGCAAGGGGCAGGACCGCGCCATGGTCGTCAGCTTCGATACCACGGCCGAACTGGTAGCGGACCTGACCGACGATACCGAGAAGCTCTCCAAGGCGATCCGCGACCTCCGGCCCGGCGGCGGCACATCGCTGTACGACGCCATCTTCTATGCCTGCCGCGAGAAGCTGATGATGGACCAGCCGCGCCACAAATTCCGCCGCGCGATCGTCATCATCGGCGACGGCGAGGACAACCAGAGCCGCTACTCCCGCGACCAGGCGCTCGAAATGGCCCAGAAGGCCGATGTCGTCATCTACACCATCTCGACCAACATCACGCGCATCGAATCGAGTGGCGATAAAGTGCTGAAGTACTTCGCCGCCGAGACGGGCGGCCTGACCTTCTTTCCGTTCAAAGTGCAGGACCTCGCCCAATCCTTCGAGAACATCTCGAACGAGCTGCGGCATCAGTACAACATCCTGTACCGTCCGGAGCCGCTGCGGACCGACGGCCAGTACCACACGGTCCAGATCAAGGTGAAGGGCCGGAAAGATCTGGTGGTGCGGGCGCGTAAAGGATACTACGCTCCGCGCCTGTAGCTGCTCCCGGCGCTGCTATAATCAAACTTTCCAACCAACCAGGAAGGATTGCGCCGCGTGCGCCTGCACGGGGCCGGGAGGAGAGCTATGGACGAGAAAGAACGGGCGCGCCTGTTAGGCATCACGCTGGGCCAGATCGAGAAGCAGTTCGGCAAGGGATCGATCGTCCGGCTCGGTTCAAGCGAGGCGGTCGTGCCGGTTTCGATCATTCCTTCCGGCGCGATTTCGCTCGACTACGCCCTGGGGGTCGGCGGATTCCCGCGCGGACGCATCGTCGAGATCTTCGGGCCCGAGTCCTCGGGCAAGACGACAATTGCGCTCCAGGTGGTGGCGCAGGCGCAGATGCTGGGCGGAATGGCGGCCTTCATCGACGTCGAGCACGCCCTGGACCCGGTCTATGCGCGGCGCCTCGGCGTCGATATCGACAACCTGCTGGTCTCCCAGCCGGACTTCGCCGAGCAGGCGCTGGAGATCACCAGCGCTCTCATAAGCTCCGGCTCGATCGACGTGCTTGTGGTGGACTCGGTCGCGGCGCTGGTGCCCAAGGCGGAACTGGATGGCGAAATGGGGGATACCTTCGTCGGCGTCCAGGCCCGGCTGATGTCGCAGGCGATGCGGAAGCTTACCGGCATCGTCTCGAAGTCGAAGACCTGCCTGATCTTCATCAACCAGATCCGCGAGAAGATCGGAGTGATGTTCGGCAGTCCGGAAACCACCACGGGCGGCCGGGCGCTCAAGTTCTACTCCTCCGTGCGCGCCGACATCCGGCGCATCGCCGCCATCAAGGACGGCGACAAGGTGACGGGCAACCGCACCAAGGTCAAGATCGTCAAGAACAAGCTCGCCCCGCCGTTCCGCGAGGCCGAGTTCGACATCATCTACGGCGAGGGTATCAGCCGCGAAGGCGACCTGCTCGATCTGGCGGCCGACCGGAATATCGTCGAAAAGAGCGGCTCCTGGTTCAGCTACAAGGGTGACCGAATCGGGCAGGGGCGTGAGAACGTCCGGCAGTTCCTGAAGGACAACCCGGATATCTGCGGACGCATCGAAACCGAACTGCGCGTGGCGCTGGGTCTGGCGAAGCCGGCCCCTGGGGCCGAAGCGCCGCCCGAGGCCGTGGGCAAGGCCGCGCCGGCCCGCCGCTCGTAACGGCCGCTTGGCGGCGTCCCTTCTCACGGTTGGGGCTCGATAACCCATTCCTTCGTACCACGCGCGCTGCCGAGCCCCCGCACCCGCATTCGGCTGCCTGAACCTCTTACCGCGCCGCCGGGGAAGCGGTTTCTTCCGCCGCTGCCGAGCGGAAAACCTGAGAGCAATGCGCCCTCCTCCGCACTTGATCTGCGATAGGAGGAGAGTGTGGACGAACGCCAACGCACTGCTTCCACAAAGGCAATCGAAGCCACGCTGGCTTCGCTCGACAAACAATTCGGACGGAACACGGTCGTGCGGCTGGGGTCGCGCGAGGTGGTCTCCGTCGCTGTAATCCCTACCGGATCGATCTCGCTCGACGCCGGGTTGGGCGTCGGGGGCTTCCCGCGCGGACGGGTCATTGAGGTCTTCGGGCCGGAATCTTCCGGAAAGACTACCATCGCGCTCCACGTGATCGCCGAGGCCCAGAAGGCCGGAGGCAGCGCGGCCTTTATCGACGCAGAGCACGCGCTCGATCCCATCTACGCCAGACGTCTGGGTGTGGACATCGACAATCTGCTGGTCTCGCAGCCCGACTCCGGCGAGCAGGCGCTCGAGATCACGGCGGCGCTGGTCAACTCCCATGCCCTCGATGTCGTGGTCGTCGACTCGGTCGCGGCGCTGGTCCCCAAGGCGGAACTCGAGGGCGAGATGGGAGACAGCCACGTCGGCCTGCAGGCGCGCCTCATGTCGCAGGCCCTGCGCAAGCTCACCGGAATCGTCGCCCGGACTAATACGTGCCTGATCTTCATCAATCAGATCCGTGAAAAGATTGGCGTGATGTTCGGCAGCCCCGAAACCACCACCGGCGGCCGTGCGCTGAAGTTTTACTCCTCGGTGCGGGCCGAAGTCCGTCGCACCGGCGCGATCAAGGACGGCGAGAAGGTCGTCGGCAACCGCACCAAGGTGAAGATCGTGAAGAACAAGCTCGCGGCGCCGTTCCGCGAAATCGAGGTGGACATCATCTATGGCGAGGGCATCTCGCGGGAGGGGGACCTGCTCGATCTGGGGGTGGCGCAGAGCGTGGTGGAAAAGAGCGGGTCATGGTTCAGCTATGGAGGGGAGCGGATCGGGCAGGGCAGGGAAGCGGCCAGAACGTACCTTCGCGAGCAGGCCGGAACGCGCTCGAAACTCGAAGCGGAACTGCGCCGGAGGCTCGATCTGCCGGTCCTCACGGAGGCGTCGGCGGGACCTCTGGCGGCGGCTGCGGCGCGCTGAAAGGCGCCCCAGGCCCGATTTTCGGGGATCCCGGGAGCCCCGAATGCTCGAAAGCCCCATTTTTCGGGCATTTTTCGCTGGATCTCTCTTTACATCGGCTTTGTACTTCCCTTATGATATGGTTGCAATCACGAACGTTGAACAATTCTTGTTGTTTCTGTTTAAACCATACCGGGGGCTCTGTGTTACAGAAACGGAGTGGTCCCGGCAGGATTGTTCAGGTTCATCGGGAGATTGAAAAAGGAGGCTTATGGCCGAGAGCACCAAGATGACGCAAACGCAACTGGTCCGCGAGATCGCGGAAACCTGCGAGGTCGCAAACAAGACCGCGAAGCAGTTCCTGGAAACCTTCTCGACGATCGCCGTGCGCGAAACGAAGAAGAACGGAGTCTTCGTCATGCCGGGTATCGGGCGCCTGGTCCGTGTTGAGCGGAAAGCCCGCACCGGCCGCAACCCTGCCACGGGTGAGAAGATCAAGATTCCAGCCAAGAAGGTCGTGAAATTCCGCGTCGCCAAATCGGTGAAGGACGCGATCGTTCCGCCGAAGAAGAAGTAGACTCAGGCGGCTACCGGGAATGAAAAAACCCCGCGCCCGAGGCGCGGGGTTTCGTGTCTTGCGGGATGCTGTGAAGCCGAGATGAAGTCCGCTCACCTTGCGAGCAGCTTCTCAAACGTTCGCCTTGTTCTTCTCGTCGGCCTTCTCTTCGCTCTTCAAGGCAGTCTTGAAGTTGCGGATTCCTTCGCCCAGACCCTTCGCCACTTCCGGAATCTTGCGTCCACCGAAGAGCAGGACGGCGATTCCCAGAATGATCAAAAGCTCAGGCAAGCCAATAGACCTCATAGCGGCCTCCTTTGATAAATACTCTTTTATTGTAGGAACCCGGTTTCGGCGGCGTCAAGCCGGTCCCTCCGGGCAGCAGACCTCGCGCTTGACTTCCGTGCCCGGAGTGTAGCAGCTTTTAAGGATACTTTGGATTAAGGAGTGTCTATAGCCATGGGTCGATTGCTGTTTCTGGCGGGAGCGATTTTGACGCTGCACGCGGTCCTGCCTACCGCGGAGGCGCAGCAGCCGCGCACCTACAACACCGTAAAGCAGAAGCTGAAAGAAGGCAAGCAGGTGGTGGGCGGCACGGTATCTTCGCCCGATCCGGACATCTACTGCGCAATGGCCGGCGCCGGATTCGATTTCACGTGGATCGAGATGCAGCACAGTCCGCTGACCTACCAGGAAGTGGCGAGGATGATCTGGGCCTGCCGCGGCGCCGAGGCAATTCCGTTCATCCGTGTCCCGGACGCAACCGAGGGCGACATTCAGAAGGCTACTGACATTGGCGCGCTGGGCATCATCATTCCCATGGTGGAGTCGGTTGAGAAGGTCAAGAACGCGATCAAGTTCGCAAGCTATCCTCCCCGGGGGTTGCGCAGCCAGGGCGGGGGTCAGTACCGGGCGCTCTGGGGCGCCGACTACCGCCAGACCGCTAACGACAACATCATGATCGTCGCGATGATCGAATCCCCGGCCGGTGTCGAGATCGCCGACCAGATCGCGGCGATCCCCGAAGTGGACGTCGTCTTCATCGCAAGCACGGACCTGAGCAGTTTCTCCGGCAAGCGTCAGGGCGACCCGGAGTATGAGGCGCTGGTCTCCAAGGCGCGCGACGCAATCCTGAAGGCAGGCAAGAAGGTCGCGGGTCCGCTCGCGTGGAAGGAACGTCCGGGCTACAGCTTCTTCCAGGGGCCGGGCGAGACATCGCTGTTGAGGACGGGCGCGAAGGTTGCGCTTGGCGCACCGACGACCGCGGAGGGGCCGCGCGGCGTAGCGCCGATCGAGGGCACCGAGGCCAAGTAGTCACGGCTGCACCCAGGCTTCCTCGCCAAAGCCCAGGTTTGTGGCGAACTCGTTCCACTGGGCATAGGTCAGGGAGCCGCCCGTAGCGCGATTGTGTCCCTGACCGAACCCTCGCCGGGCGCAGCGGGCGCGTGATGCCGCAGGATTTCGAGCAGATTGACCGGCTGCTCCGAGCGCACGACGAAGTTGACGCGCCCCGGAAGATAGCCGGTGTTGGCGACCAGCACGATGTAGTCCCTCAGACGCGCTCTCCACGCCTGCGCCACAAGTGGGTGGACCAGGCAGGGCGTGTGGATTCGGACCAGCGCGAAACGGCCGGCGAATTTCGGCGCGGCTCGCTTCGCCGCGGCGAGCGCCCGGTCGACCTCGCGTTTCGCAGCCCGGAGTTCGGTCGCCTTGGGCCCATCCGGCGCGAGCAGATCGTCCGGCGATTGCGCCGCGAGCAGCAGATCCATCGCGGACCGTGCATCGCCCGTCGCCGTTCGCCGGAGCACGTTGAGCAACGACGCAGCCTTCTGGAGCGTTGCCGCGCCGTAGCGGCCCGCCGCGTCCGAGAGTTCCGGAAACGGGGCTCGCACGCCGAGATCACCCACAATTCCCACCGCTGCGATCCAGATCAAATCCGAGACGTCCGCCGCGGCCTGTGCTGCCCAGTAGGCCAGGAGCGCGCTGGACGGCGCCGGCTCCCGGCCGTATCCAGTGATCAGGACGGCATTCTCGGCTACGCCCATGGGACGATGGTGGTCGATGATCAGGGTCGGTACACCTTCGACGACCGGCATCGGCCGGCTTCCCAGGTCGGTGACAATCAAAGCGGTGGGGCGCATCGCCGCGAGCCGTTCCGCTACCGGCCCAGACCAGGCGCTCTCGCCCTTGCGGGTAATCTCCCAGGCGGCCTTTCGGCCGGCGCGCACGAGCGCAGTGTATAGAATAGCCGCCGAAGCGAGCCCGTCAGCATCGTTGTGGCCCAGAACCACCGTACGTCCATGCGCCGGCATCTCCCGGAGAAACTCGCGAAACCGCGACTCCGCCTCGAGTCGAAATGCCTTCATTCCCTGACCGGCCGCAGGGCCTCGGCGTTGTGGGCCGCTTCGCTGCCCTCGTCTGTTCTGACGATGTACTTCGGATCCTCCTCGGACGCGCGATAGTCGAAACCGCTAACGGTTCCGTCCCTGGTTGCAATGCGCACCACCGAGCCCTCGGCCGTTCCGCCGTGACTGGTCCAGCGGACCCGGTCGCCGATTTTCAATTTTCTGGCCATGCCAGGATTCCGGGCAATCGAAGGGCCGGAAAACAACGTACAATGGTCTGTCAATCGCCATCCGGAGATTCATATGATTCGATACAGTCAGATCATCCTTGCGGCCGCGCTCCTCACCGGCGCGCACTTGGCCACCGGCCAGCAGCGATCGAGCGCCGCCGAGCAGCCTGTCCGGGCTTTCCCGTCCAATGATCAGGTCGGCATCGATGTGGACCGATTCGTTGGCGATCCGTTCCTGTCCCTTCCGCGAATCACACACGAGTCGATCATCAAGCGCTCCATCCTGCGGCACGGCGACCCGCACGAACCCGGTGAGCCCGGCGCGGTTCTGCAATATCGGAAGGACTTCGCAGTCGCAACGCTGATGGGCTGGAACGAGACGCCGCTGGTTGAGACCCCCGAGCAGCACATCCTCATGATTCAGGACGGGGTGGGACGTTTGGACAACGGCTCCGAATACTGGGATCTGCGGGAAGGCATCGCCGTGCTGATCCCTCCAAAGATGAAGCATCGGATCAAGAGCACGTCAGCCAAGCCGCTGAACTTTTTCCTGTTGACCTGGGACAATCCCGAGGTTGTCACCCCGCGGAAGGACATCCTCGTACGCGACGTCCACACCCTGCCCTTCGCCGAGAAGAACGCGCACTGGAGCTACCAGGCCAAGAACATCTTCCATCCCTCCGACGGACTCCACCCGAACGAGAAGGTGTTGATCGTCTACATGGCCCCGATGACGATCGGCTCGCCACATCCGCATGTGCCCCAGTGGGAGGAGGTGTGGACGAAGTTCTCGCCCGGCAAGGCCTACATGATGCTGGGCAGCGAGATCCGCGAAATGCCGCAGAACGTCGGATTCATCGCGCCTCCGAACGCCCGCACGGTCCACACGGTGATGAACCTGAGCAAGACCGACATCCAGTCCTGGTTCTATTTCGCGCGCTACACGCGCCCGGCGCCCGATTACAAGGACCAGCCCTCGATTAAGGGCAAGCCGCTGCCGCGCGAATAGGTCTGGCGGTTAGAACGCCCGCCCTCCGAGGAACCAGTTCACCGCAAACGAGCCGGCCGACCGAAGCCACCAGAGACGCGGCTTCGGCGGCTGGCACATCAGGATCCCCGACTTCACCGGCTCTCCGTGCCCCGACGGCCGCACGCGCTCCACCTGCACCGGCAGCAGCGGCTCGGCCACGATTTCGGCGCGGATCAGGGAACGCACTCCCTGCTGCGCCTGGGTCATTCCATACGTCATCGCGGTGCCCTGCCAGCCCAACTGCGGCGAGATCATGAACCCGGACGTCCATCGCTGCCCCGGAAGAACCGGGCGGGCCAGCATGATGAGCGGACGGAACTGCCGCCGTGGTTCGAAAGGCAGGAAGCGCATCATTGGATTCGCAAACCCGGTCACGCTGAAGGTGAGGAAGTAGGTCGAGGCTTCGAAAATGCCGCGTCCCCATGGCGGCAGACGGGTCGCAACGAAGGCCTGGAGCGGCCCCGCAACGCTCATGGGCCCCACCGGACCGGAGAGCGCCCACATTCCGCCTTTGCGGTGCTTCACCCGAATCTTCACATCGGCAGTATTGGCGCTCGCACTCTTGATGATGGCGACGTGGTTTTCCTCGATCGGCTCAAATAGATTCATGCTGTTCAGGCGCACCAGGCTGCGGCGGAGTTGACCGCTGTCCAGAGCTTCGCCCTCATCCAGCGTCAGGGCGCGCCGAACCGTCAGGTCGCCAACCTTTGAGTTGCCCTCGATCTCGATGCGCCCGACGCGGTAGGCCGGGCCGGGATCGACCGTAGTTTCAATGTTCACCCACTTGCCGCTTTCGACGGCCTCGGGCGAGACGCTTGCCGGCGCTGCCGAATCCTCGACTTCCATCCGGACATCGAACTCCAGCCGGCCTTCCTTCTCGCTCCCGCGCCGGGCCGACAGCAGGCAGCGGCAGTATTCGCGGAACGGGAACCTGCCGTCCTCACGCGGCTTGGGCATCTCGCCGTAAACCGGCCCCGTCAACGCCATCCCGGCGACGCCATAGCGGGAGCCGGCATCCACGTGATACCGGACGGTCGCCTTATCGCCTTTGAAATCCGGCTCATCGCGCCGGACGGTCGCGTCGAAGTAGCCTTTGGAGATGTAAAAGGCGCGCAGGCGCTGAACATCGTGATCCATCGCGGCATCGGAGAGGGGCGGGTGAGAGCGCCAGATCTTCGGAATCATGGGCCGGATCCGGGTGGCATGCAGCGCGTTCCGGAGCTCCTTTTCCGGGACGCCCAGGTCGCCGGAAAATTCGACCTTGCCGACGCGGTATTTGTCGCCGAGTTCGACGTGCAGCACCAGATCGGCCTTGCGATACCCGACGGGCACAATCTCCGGGATGATCTGCGCCGTAATGTGGCCGTCCTCCACCATTGTCCGGCGGACGCTATTCGCCAGTTCCTGCGCGACAGCCTCATCGATCGCGGCGCCCGGCTTGATCGTAAGCTGCCGCTTGTAGTGACTGGGAGGCTCTAGCTTGATGTCGCGCAGGTAATAGCGCGGCTTCTCGACGACGTGGAAGACCAGGTCGGCGCCCTCCTCGCCGGGATGGTTTTCGACCCGCACGTCGTCGAACCAGCCGGTACTCCAGATCCGCCGGACGTCCTTGCTCAATCGTACGGGATCGAGAGGCTCGCCGGCCCTGGTCTCAATCTCCAGTGGCCGCAGTGTGCCTTTCACCGTGACGTTGTGAACCATCGATGACTCGGCCCAACTGATTGTTCCGAAAAGGAAACTGCTCAGAAAGATTGCTCGGGCAGGATGAAACTGCATGGAACCGCCAAACTCCTGAGACGGACGATGAGCAGTTTCGGTTCCAGTACTGGCCAGTGTTCAATCGACAAGGCCGCTGCGGACGGCAAAGCGTATCAATTCACCCACACTGTGAAGATTGAGCTTATCCATGATGCGGCCCCGGTGGGCATCGACGGTGTAAACGCTGAGGTTCAGGGCGGAGGCGACCTCTTTGTTCGTCTTCCCTTCCGCAATCAACTGTAATACCTCGCGCTCACGGCTGCTCAGCAGGTCGAGCGGATCGGTGACGTGGCGGCGGTAGTCGCTGAGGACGGCGTCAGAGACGGCAGGGCTGATATATCCCTCCCCGCGCGCTACCGAGCGGATGGCGGCAAGCAGGTCGCGGTCGATCGAGTCTTTGAGCAGATAGCCGCGTGCGCCGGCGCGCAGGATCTCGCGCACGTAGACCGAATCCTTGTGCATACTCAGGGCGAGGACGCGCGAACGGGGAGAGGAGGCGGCGATGCGGCGCGTCGCCTCGATGCCGTTGAGTTCGGGCATGGCCACGTCCATCACGACGACATCGGGCCGTAGGCTCTGCGCCAGTTCGACGGCTTCGCGGCCGTGGGAGGCCTCGCCCACGATTTCCATATCGGGCTGCGCCGATAGAATCAGGCTGAAACCCTGGCGGACCACTCCGTGATCATCGGCCAGCAGGATGCGGATCTTCTTGCTCATCGGACACCAATCTGGCGGGAACGCGGGCTTCGACGCGCAAGCCCTTGCCGGGCGCGCCGAAGATCTTCAACTCTCCTCCGGCGCTGCGCGCCCGCGCGCGCATTCCGATCATCCCCAACCCTTGTTTCGTCTCACTTCCGCCATCGGAGTCCGGGATGCCTCGGCCGTTGTCGGCGATCGACAGCGCGACTTCGGCGCCGTCGAAGGCAAGACGCACGCTGACCTGGGTCGCTCCGGAGTGCCGTGCGACATTCGTCAGCGCCTCCTGCGCCAGCCGGAAAAGGTGGATCTCGGTATCGTCGGGCAGACGCCCGGTGAACTCGGAATGGTATTCGGTTTCGATGCGTGTTCGCTGACGGAATCCTTCACAGAGCCATCGGAGCGCGGCATCCAGCCCGAAGTCGTCCAGAATCGTCGGATGCAGCAGTTGCGCGAGTTCACGCACATTGCCGATACTCTCATCCACGAGTTCGAGGCAATCGGAAAGTCTCTGGCGGTCAAAGCCGGCCGTCTCGATCGCCACCAGGTTCGCCTTCACGGCGCTGAGCGACTGGCCGAGCTCATCGTGCAGCTCGTGCGAGAAGCGCCGGGCGGTGGTCTCCTGGTTTTCAAGCATCTGCCAGGAGACGCGGCTCAGTTCGCTGGTCTGCCACTCCATCCGGCGAAACAGAGCCGTGGCCATCCGGACCGTCAGTGCCGTGGAAAGCAACGCGACGACGACGCAGGCGCCCAGCAGAATTATGGATTTTGAGGACAGCTCGGCCGCCCGATCATTGATCTGCTCCTGGGTGACGCGCGCATTCTGGTAGCTGGCCGTCGTCAGTTTTGCCACGACCGCGACGACGTCCTCGTGCCGATTGAACAGGTCGCTGGTGGAGGCGGCGGTGAGGTCGCCCATGCGCAGCAGCCGGCGCGCCTCCCGCGAAAACGCCTGAGTCGCCTTCCGGAGTTCGAGCCAGAGCGGCTCCTCCGGCGTCCCGGCAGCCTCCTGTACGGCATCCAGAACGTGCCGGTCCGCTTCGTCGAGCTGCGCCTGAAGCCGTTCCCGATCCTTGGGGTCGGCCACTTGGTCGAGGTTGTAGAAGATCGCGCTGAGCGTGCCCTGCTCGCGCTGGATCTCATCGACCAGGCGGGCCAGGACGAGCTGCTCGGCGACAAGCTCGGTCGTGTTGCCTCGAATCGAATCGAGACTCTGGACCCCTACGAAACCGATCGCAATCAACAGGAGAATAACAAGCGCAAAACCGGCGGTGAGTACCTGCAGGATCGCCCTCTCGGTAATTTGTTTGGAAAAAATCGCCATACCGAATCCGTCGAGAGTGCTCAGTCTTCTAGTTTAAACGCCGGAGCGGGCCCCGTCACTCCGAGCCGGGCTCCGGCACGTGATTGACGCGGCCCGGAATCACGTCTACGTCGGCAATCGCCATCAGTCCTTCGCCGATCATGGCGTGAATGCTCGGGAGCACGGCCTTGAAATTCGCGGCCGTATCGATTGCCAGAATCGTCAGCGGCTTCTCATCCGGGATGCCGAAGAGTCCCTTACGATGGATGCGCCGATGGACTCCGAAACCCATCATTGCCGGGAAGACGGTAGCGCCGGCGATGCCGTTCACCCGGAGCACCTGCACGATCGCCCCATAGAGGTTTTGGCCGTTCCACTGATCCGCCTCGTCGATGAAGATGAGGAGCATCTTCTGGCGCTCTTTAATCATCATGTTCGCCTCCGTCGCCGTTCGATCAGATAGTAGAGGCTCGGGAGGGCCAGGAGCGTCAGCAGCAGCGTCGAGAAGAGTCCGCCGACGATCACGGTGGCGAGCGGCCGCTGAATGTCCGAGCCGATTCCTCTCGCCAGCGCGGCCGGCACGATGCCCAGCATCGCGACCAGGATCAGAATCAGCCGCGGACGCAGCTGCGATTTGGCGCCCAGAATGACGGCGTCTTCGAGCGCGGTCCCCTCCTCGCGCCGTCGATTGATTTCGGAAATGTAGAGGACGCCGCTCATGACCGCCACTCCGAACAGCGAAATGAATCCGACGGCGGCCGAGACGCTCAGGTGGATATCGCGCAGGTAGAGCGCGATGATGCCACCCACGACCGAAAAAGGCACATTGACCAGCACGACAGCGGCATTCAGGGTCGAGCCGAAGGCGAAGAAGAGCAGCGCAAAGATGATCGCGATGGTGACAGGAAGGATGAAGGTGAGGCGCCGGCGGGCGCGTTCGAGATTCTCGAACTGCCCGCCCCAGGTGACCCGATACCCCGGCGGCAGCTCGATTTCGCCGGCGAAGCGGCGCTGCGCCTCGGCGACGTAGCCGCCTTGATCGCGCCCGCGGATATTGGTCCGGACCGTGATCTGCCGCTGGTTCTCGCGCCGGCCGATGATGCTGGCGCCGCTTGCGACCTCGACGCGCGCCACCTCGGAGAGCGGAACACGGGCGCCCGACCCGGTGATCAGGAGAAGGCCCCCGAGGTCCTGGACGTCCGTGCGCGCCTCGGGTGAGTAGCGGGCCGCGATGTCGAAGCGGCGCTCGCCTTCGAAGAGAACGCCAACGGGGCGGCCGCCCACAGCCAGCTCAATGACCTCCTGAACGTCCTCGACATTCAGTCCGTATCGCGCGATACGGCCGCGGTCAATCTCAATCTGAAGCTGCGGCTGATCGGGCTCCTGCTCGATGGCTGTGTCGGCGGCGCCAGGCATGGTCCGGAGGATCCCGAGCGTGCGGGCGGCCAGCTTGCGCAGCTCACCGAGGTCCGAACCGCTCAGAATGACGGCTAGGTCAGCGGAAGAGCCGGTGACGGATTCGGTCACGGTGTCGATGATCGGCTGCGTGAAATTCAGCAGGACGCCCGGAACCTGCTCGGTGAGATCGCGGCGCAGATCCTCGACCAGTTGTGCCTTGGTCCGGCCGGGCGCCCACTGCGAGTAGGGATGGAGGGCGACCAGGAATTCGTTGCGGTTGGGGCCGAAGGGGTCGGTGCCAGAGTCGTTGCGGCCGGTCTGCGAGCTGACCAGCTTGACCTCCGGCTTCGCGAGCATGATCCGCCGCATATTGCCCGCCACTTCCGACGATTTGCTGACCGAGATTCCCGGTGGAAGGTTAGCGCGGATCCAGATCACGCCTTCGTCAAGCTGCGGCAGAAACTCGGTGCCAAGCCGCGTCGAAAGTAGGATTGCCCCGAGAATGATCGAAGCGGCGGCTGCGGCAACTACGCCCGGCCGGCGCAGAAACACGCGCAGGATCCGCTCATAGCGGTCAGCCATCCAGCCGAGCATCGGGTTCTCCCAAGTCGGCGCGCCTCGCCGGAACATGTAGGTGGCGAGCACCGGCACGACGGTCAGGGCGCAGATCAACGAACCGAGCAGCGCGGCGCAGACCGTGAAGGCCATCGGCGTGAAGAGCTTCCGTTCAACACGCTCGAGTGTGAACAGCGGCAGGTAGGCCGCAATCAGGATGAGGAGTGAAAAGAAAATCGGCCGTTCCACCTCGGTCGCCGCACCCCGGATCACGTCCAGCAGATTGCGCCGTCCCTGCTTGGCCTGGGCCGACTGGAGCCTGCGGACGATATGCTCCACCATGACGAGCGTCCCATCGACCACGATGCCGAAATCGAGTGCACCCAGGCTGAGCAGGTTCGCCGGCACCCCGGCAAAGTGCATGCAGATGAAGGCGAACAGCAGGGCGAGCGGAATTGTCAGGGCGGTCAGCAGCGCCGCCTTCAGGCTTCCGAGGAAGAAGATCAGAACGAGGACGACGACCGTAAAACCCTCAATCAGGGTGCGCGAGACGGTCTGGAGGGTGTTGTCGACGAGTTCGGTGCGGTCGTAGATCGGGTTGATCCCGACGCCCGTGGGGAGGCGGCCGAGGTTGAGGTCGGCGATCGCCTCCTTGAGCGCGCGAAGGACCTCGCTCGGATTTTCGCCGCGCCGCAGCAGGACGATTCCCTGTACCCCGCCGTTGCTGTCATTCACTCCGAAGATGCCCGTCTGCGGTGCGGGGCCGACCTGTACCCGGCCGACATCACGCACGAAGACGGGAACACCGCTTTCCGACGTCGCCAGGACGATGTTCTCGATGTCGGCGACCGTGCGGATGCGGCCGACGCCCCGCACGACCATCGATTGCTGGCGGTTATCGAGCAGCGCGCCCCCGGCATTGCGATTGTTCGCGCTGATGGCGTCGGCAACGGTGCGGATTGAGAGACCGTACTTCACCAGGTAATTCGGGTTGACCACGACCTGATACTGCTTGACGAGTCCGCCGAAGGGTACGACCTCCGCGATGCCCGGAACCTGAAGCAGGCGCGGGATCGCGACCCAGTCGAGGATCTCGCGAAGCTGCATGTCGTCATAGCCGTGCCCTTCGAGCGTGAAGCGGTACATTTCCCCGATTGGAGTCGAAAGCGGCGCCAGTTCCGGGTTGACGCCCTCGGGCAGTTCCGCTTCGCGCAGCTTTTCATTCACGACCTGGCGTGCGAAGTAGTCGTTGGTGTTGTGAGAGAAGGTGAGTTCAACGACCGACAGGCCGTAGATGGTGCGCGACCGGCGCGCAATCAGGTTGGGAACGTTGTTGAGGGCGCGCTCGATGGGAATGGTGATCTGCTGCTCCATCTCCTCGGCGGCCTGACCGTTGGCAACGGTGATGACGACGACCTGCGTGTCGGAGATGTCGGGATAGGCCTCGACCTTGAGCTGCTCGAAACACCAAAGGCCGGCGCCGATCATCGCCACCGCGAGCGTGATCGTGACGAAGCGCTGTTGCAGGGCGAACCTGAGGAGTTGGTTGATCAACGGCCTCGTCCTTAGAAGCCCTGCAGCAGCATCGCGCCATCGACAACGATGCGGTCTCCCGGCAGCAGCCCGGCGCTCAGGGCTACGCGGTCGCCCTTCTGCCAGCCGATCTTCACGGCTCGCTCGACGAAGACGCCGGCTTCTTTCTCCAGATAGACGACGTCCCGGCCCGGAAGCCGCAGCACCGCGCCGCGCGGAACCACGGGCAGCGTGTGAGTGGCATGGATATTGCGGATTGCGCCGAACATCTCGGGCCGCAGGCGCCCGCGGGGATTCGCCAGTTCGGCCTGAACCTTGATCGTTCTGGTCTGGGGATCGACGACGTCGGCGATGCGCGTGACACGCCCGCGGAAGATCTCGCCGGGATAGGCCGCAAGCTCGATATCGATGCGGTCACCGAGTGCGATGTGGCGGATCGAGGTCTCGGGCACGTCGGCGGCCACCCAAACGGTGCTGAGGTCCGCGATGGTCATGACGGGATCGTTGACTTCGTTGCGGTACTCCCCTGGGACGACACGGATTTCGATAACCTTGCCCGATACCGGGGCGGGCAAGACGACGTGCTCTCCGTAGACTCCGGGCGTGAGCCCGAAAATCTGGAGGCGGCGCGCGGCCTGCCGCTCGGCGGCGATGGCCTGATCGAGCGCGGAGCGCATCTGGGCGTGCGCATTCTCGGCCGCGAGGACTTCCTTTTTAGCGATGGCGTCGTTGGCAAAGAGATCGCGGCTGCGGTCCAGGTCGGCTTCGGCTTTGAACAGGTCGGCCTTGGCCTGAGTGACGGCGGCCTGCGCGCTCTGATACTCAGAAACCGCGGCTTCCGCGTCCGGACTCTCAATCGCCACCAGTGGGTCACCCTGCCGGACCGAATCCCCCAGACGGGCCATCACGCTCACGACGCGGCCGGGCAGGGGGAGCAGCACGCGCGAGACGCGATTCGGATTGGCCTCCACCTTGCCCGCGACACTCACCTCTTCGAGCGGAACCTCGGCGGTTTCGACCACGCCGATGCGGATCTGTTTGCGCTTGGGAGAGTCCTCCGGGATGAGGATGCGGGTCGGGTCCGGCGGCCGGCCTTCGGCCGCGGCATTGCCGGCCGAAGCCGAGCTGACGCTCTGGCCGCATCCGGAGGCCCACAGGACCGATACGACGAGTGCCGTACAAAGTACGAATTGTCTCAAGGAATTCCAACCTTTCCGGCGACCGAATCGAGCAGGAAGAGAGTACGCGTATACTCGGCCATGGCTTCGTTGTAACCCTGTTCGGTTTCGAAGTAAGCTCGCTGGGCATCGAGGAACTCGATCAGAGTCGCCTCACCGCGCCGATAGGAGTACTCCATGATGCGCTGTACGTCGGAGGCCTGCGAGAGCATGTCGGTTTCGATGCTGTCCAGCAGGTTCTGCGCCATGGCGTACTGCTGATAGGCATTCTCGACTTCATTGTTGATCTCGGCCTGCATCGCGCGGATGCGCAACTCAAGCTGGCGCTGCTCGCGCTGGGCCCGAAGAATTTCACCCTGGTTCTTATTGAACAGCGGAAGCGGCGCGCTGAAGAACAGACCGATGGAGTTACCGGTCCCGGCGAGTCCCTGCTGACGCCGGAACTCGCTGCCCCAGAGGTAGTCCACTTTGCCTTCGGCGATCTCGCGCCGGATCGCGTATTGGGAGCGCGCGTGGTCGCGGCGGAGCGCGGCGAGGTCCGGACGGAAGTCCAGGGCCTGTCGCCGCAAATCATCGAGCAGCACGATCGTTCGACCGCGCTGGAGCGTTCCGACGACGTCGAAGTGCGGCGAAGGCGTCGTCCGCCCGAGCAGCAGTTGCAGGCGGTTGAGCGCGGTGCGGACCCGCAGTTCGGACTGTCTGACCTCGTTGCGAAACTGAAGCGCGGCCACCTGCGACCGGACCAGTTCCACCTTCGCCAGATCGCCTGAGTTCACGCGGACCAGGTTCACCTTGGTGATTCCTTCGAGCGCAACCAGGCTGCGGCGCGAAACCGTCAGGTTCTCCTTCGCCAGCAGAACGTCGACAAATGCGCTCTGCACATCGAAGACAAGCTGCCGCATGCTGTTGGCGAGCTGCAGTTCGGCGACGGACCGGGCCAGTTCGGCTTGGGCGATGCGAGCCCTGCGCTTGCCGCCGCGCTCCATCAGGACGTCGGTCCGGATGCTGAACTCGGCCGGACCTGCGCCGTTAATCAGGTTGTAACGGGTTCCGGCGAAGGGGAGATGATCGCTGTCGACGGTGAGGATCGGATTAGGCCGCAGCCGGGCTTGAATGATTTGAGCCTCGGCGATCGAGACGTTATAGCGCTCGGCGAGGATGTTCAGGTTATTCTCCATCGCCTCGCGGATCGCGAGTTCGAGCGTGACCGGCTGGCCGTAGGCGCCAAGCCCGCAGCTCAGGAGATAGACGCACGCGATGACAACACGCCGGGAAAGTGCGCACATGCGAAGCTTAAATCGTTTAACCTGACTTTCGGAATGAGATGGGGGCCTTACCATCGAAAACTCCATACGACGGCTCAACCTGCCTCCAGTGTCGCGCGAGTGCGAACCGCCGTGAATAGCCCCGATCCGCTAATCGGGCACCCCAACTTGGGGGGTATGCTGTATCAGTTCGATATAATCTTCAGTTCACGGACTAACGTCCAATCAACGTCAGACTGAGTGGACAACGAATGCATAAGTACATCATCTTTGGCCCCCAGGGTTCCGGAAAAGGTACCCAGAGCGCCTTGCTCGCACGCGACTACGATTTTGTCCACATCTCGATCGGGGATATCTTCCGCTGGCACGTGACGCAGCATACAAAGCTGGCCGCCCGCATTCGCCGTATCACAGACGAAGGGAGACTGGTTCCGGACGAGATTGTCGAGGAGGTCGTCCGGCGGCGCCTGGAAGAACACGACTGGAACTACGGATTCGTGCTGGACGGCTTCCCTCGCACTCGCCCGCAAGCCGAGTATCTGTTCGAGAACTGGAACCTCGACAAAGTAATTTATCTGGACATTCCGGACTCGGTGGTTTACGAACGGGTCGTCCATCGTGCCAAGATGGGAGAGGGCGGCGGCTTTACCAAGCGCGCGGATGACAACCCGGAAG
This sequence comes from Bryobacteraceae bacterium, assembly GCA_046289265.1. Lineage (GTDB taxonomy): Bacteria > Acidobacteriota > Terriglobia > Bryobacterales > Bryobacteraceae > JBKBWD01. The sequence goes on from JBKBWD010000042.1 coordinate 36,230, forward strand.
CGCTGGCCGTCCGGCTGCGGGAGTTTCACGAAAAGACACTGCCGCTGCTCGATCTCTACCGGCGGAAGCGGATGCTTGTCACCATCGACGCGAACCGTCCCATTCCCGATATCTACGATGATATCTGCCGGTCGCTCGGGCTGCCGGCAGTCAAAGACGGCAGTATGTGTCCATAGATCAGGTCATCGGTATCGATCGATGCCTGTGAGGAAAGGAGAGAACTTTGCCGCTTGCATCCGGTACCCATCCGGGTACGATCCCGGCGCTGGAGGAAGCTCGTACTTTGACGGACACGCTGTTTCGCATATTGCGCGGCGACGATGCCTGGTATGAGCGGCCGATCCCGGAGCGCCACAGGCTGATCTTCTACCTCGGCCACCTTGAGGCCTTCGACTGGAACCTAATCGGAGCAGGCTGTTTCGAGCGGGACTCCGTACATGGCTCACTTGACCGGCTCTTCGCCTTCGGGATCGACCCAGATCCTGGTCAATTGCCGGATGACCGCGCATCGGACTGGCCGTCGATCGAGGAAACGCGCCGTTATTCGGCCGCTGTGCGGGACCATCTCGATCCGCTACTGATGAAAACGCCCGAGGAACTGCTGCACGTCGCCCTCGAGCACCGGTTGATGCATGCCGAGACGTTGACCTACCAGCTCCACAACCTTGCCTATGAGCTTAAGATTCCGCAGCCGCGGCCGCCGGCGCCGCGGTCCGCCGCAAATGGCCGGCATGAGCGGATGGTTGAGGTTCCCGCCGGGATCGCGAGCTTGGGCAAGCGCCGCGGGGAGAGCTTCGGTTGGGACAACGAATTCGAGCAGGTGGGAATCACTGTCGCCGCTTTCGGGGTTCGCAAATACAAGGTGACTAATGGCGAGTACCTCGATTTCGTTCGGGCGGGCGGGCCGGCGCCCCACTATTGGATCGAGCGGCGCGGCGAGTGGCTCTACCGCGGCATCTTTTCCGAGATCCCACTGCCGCTGAGCTGGCCGGTTTACGTCACGCTCGAGCAGGCGCGTGCCTATGCAACCTGGGCGGGCGGGCAACTCCCGAGCGAGGCGCAATGGCATCGCGCCGCACTGGGAACCAAAGAGGACGGCGAGCGCGAATACCCCTGGGGCGATTCGCCGCCTGACCTGTCGCGAGGCAACTTCGGATTTACCTCCTGGGACCCGGTCGCCGTGACGGCCACACCCGAGGGCGATAGCGCCTTCGGCGTTTCCCAACTGACTGGAAACGGGTGGGAGTGGACCTCGACAGTTTTTGAGCCCTTCCCGGGTTTCGAGCCCTTCCCGTTTTACCCCGGCTACTCGGTCAACTCCTTCGATGGGGCGCACTTCGTCCTCAAAGGCGGATCGCCCGTGACCGCTGCCCGGCTGCTGCGCCGCACATTCAGAAATTGGTTTCGTCCGGCATACCCGTACGTGTACGCCACATTCCGCTATGTCGAGACGTAGCTCCGAGTCCACAGTCCACTCTCCGGCCGAGCTCGCGCGGCTGGAATTCGCCCGGGACGTCGCCGCCGGCCTGAGCAATCCCGAACAGAGGAAGTTGCCGTCCAGATACCTCTACGATGACCTCGGCACTGCACTGTTCGAGGCCATTACGCTGCTGCCTGAATACGGGTTAACACGCGCTGATGAGCGCCTGCTGCGGCGCCTCGCGCCGGAATTGGGACGCCGCGACAACCCGCCCGCCTGCGTAATCGAACTGGGCAGCGGCGGCGGGCGAAAAACGAAGCCCGTCCTCGATGTGCTGCGGCAGCAGCGCGCTGTCGAGTACGTCGCGATCGATGTCTCGGCCGCCGCGCTCGATCGTTGCCGGCTCGAACTCTCCGGCCTCGACGGCGTCACGCTTCGGGGAATCGAAGCGTCGTACCTGGACGGCCTTCGGCAATCCCTTGCGCAAACGCGGCAGGACGGACCGGCGCTCGTGCTCTTCCTGGGGAGCACAATTGGCAACTTCGACCGCGCAGGAGCGGAGGAATTCATCGCCAACGTACGGCGATGCCTCGATCCGGGGGACATGCTGCTGTTAGGGACGGATCTGGAGAAGCCGGTCGACCGGATGCTGCTCGCCTATGACGATCCGACCGGAGTCACGGCGGCCTTCAACCTGAACCTGCTCGGCCGCATCAATCGCGAGTTGGATGCCGATTTCGACCTCCGCCGTTTCCGGCATGAGGCTCGCTACAACAGCGTGGAGCGCCGCATCGAAATGCACCTGCGTTCGGAAAAAGCGCAACACGTGACGATCCGCGGAGCCGGGTGCGAGGTCCGCCTGAACCAGGGTGAGACAATCTGGACCGAGGCCTCTCATAAGTTCGATGCCGCCGAGATCCGCAGCATCGCACAACGCACAGGCTTCCGCTGCCAGATTCAGTGGATCGACCGGGAGTGGCCGTTCGCCGAGAGTCTCCTGATCGCCGTTTAAACTCGCCCTGCGGCCGCTAGGGCCTGACCCTTGAGGAACTTGAGCCCCTCGAAGGCGATTGCGTCGGGCGATGAGGCGAGGTCGCGCCAGATGCAGGCCGCCGCGGCGATCTCCTTGATGGAGAAGCCGAAGCTCTCGATTACCATCCAGTCATCGTAGCCGGTCTCGCCAAGCGCCGCGAAGACCTCACCCCACTCGACGTGCCCGCTGCCGGGGATGCCGCGGTCATTCTCGCAGGTGTGCATGTGCTTGAGGTGCGGGCCCAGAGTTCGGATCGCCTCTCGCATGCTCTTCTCTTCGATGTTTGCGTGGAAGGTGTCGAACAGGACACCGACCAGCGAACTGCCCACGGCGTCACAGAGCGCGGCAGCGTCGGCCGCGGTGTTGAGGCAATAAGTCTCGAAGCGGTTCAGCGGCTCAACCGCCATCGTGACCCCGTGCTCCTCGAGAACGGGCACAAGGGAGCATAGCCCTTCGACGGCGAACTCCCACTCCTGCTCCGTTCTGCGATGGCCCGGCAGGTATCCGACAGGAGCCACGAAGGGCCCGACGAATCGGCGCGCGCCTATCGAACCGGCGGTCCGGATGCCTTGCGCAAGGAAATCCCGTGTCCGGGCCCGGACGGCCGGGTCGGGGCTGACCAGGTTGAGCTGTCCGGTGAGCGCCGAGCAAAGGACCGGCTCCAGCCCCGTCTCGTCGAGTTTCCGGCGCACCTCGGCTGCCGGAAAGCCGTCGAAGCTGAAACGCGCGATTTCGATTCCGTCGAAGCCGCGAGCTTTGAGAGTCTCCAGCAGGGGCAGGTGCTCGAGATCGAAACCCGCCGTCCAGATCAGGGTATTTACGCCATATCTCATGATGTTCTCCGCTCCTGCTCCAGCATTGGAGCCGCGTCCGGATTTCCCGGCCCGAAATGCTTCAACAGCACCAGATTCTCACTGTCGCTCGGATTTGTCACGAGCACTCCGGCACGTGCCGCCGGAGCCGTGACGAACAGCTCGTCCCTGGTCATCTGTCCGTACCGGATGCAGGTGGGCGTCTCCACCGGAACACGTCCCACCATGCCTCGGCCCTGTATCAGGATCACCCCATAGGCGGCGGCGTCCGCCAGCCGGACGGAGCGCCCTGGGAAGACCGTAAGCTCTTTGGCGGAGTAGTAGGGCCGGGAATAGACGATCCAGTTCTCGCGATACCCGGAGTCGGCCATCTCCGGCTCCGGCCGGACCGGAAGGGGGTGGCAGAGCCGGCGGCGGGCGAAACAGGGATCGAGGTTGGCGTCCCAGTCGAGCATACCGATGATGTAGTCGAGATCCTGGTGATGTTCCGGAGGGACGTTGCGGACGACCATGTCCCAGGGCAGGGGCCGGCCGTCGCAGGAGGACTGGAACATGCTGAACACGTCGGAGTTGACCTGCGCCTCGTAGGTGACCAGCGAGCCGGGTGCATGGAGGATGCCGGCGTCGATCTGCCAGCCGGTCCCGGGCTTCAGCTTGTAGGCGCGCGAGTGATATAGGATGCCGTTATCGCCCTCGTTCCAGCGCTCCAGGCAGCGGCGGATGTCGCCGTGCGCGGTCCCCGGCTCCAGCCCCATGAATGTGTATGGGAACCGGCCCTCGCGCAGATTGTACTGGCGCGGGAAGTAGTATGCCTCGGGCTTAGGATTCTGGCCCACGCGCCGGGCGTGCATCTCGTCCTGATGCATATGATGCGGGAGGGCGGCCTCGTTGTCGAACAGCTTAAACAGCACGTTCCAGCCACCCTGTGCGGACATGGTGTCGGGTCCGAGCAGATCACCGCCGCGTAACTCGATGGCTGTCCGGAACAGAAGGCGCCGGCCGCCGTGCGCGACATAGCTCAATCCCTCGTCCTGGGGGGTGCCGGGGCCGTTATCGGCCTGTGTCGTTGAAGCCAGCCAGCGCTCATCGATGCCTCCGCGGTGGGCCCCCAGGGCATACAGGTCGCGCGGATCGAGCCGCAGTCTGCCGCCTGGTTGGATAAAGGAGCGCGGCACCCAGGCCGGCGCCAGGCGTAATATACCCTCGCCGTACTCCAAAGCTTCGCGCAGAAGAGCCGATAAGGGCATGCCGACACTTTACTTTGGCCCGGCGCGATCTTTCAAGCGGCAGTACCCTACTGAATGGCACAGAACTGCCGATAGACAGCCTACACGTATGTCTCCTGTAATCGTTGAGTCACTGCTGCTCGTCGCCTTCTGGGGGACGCTGGCCTCTGTCGTTCTGTTCGCAAGTTACAAATGGGGGATTTCCGCCGCCCGGCAAGCCCTCAACGCGAATGCGCCCAAATGGAAGGCGTACACACTCGCCCTGATTCCACCTGCCTCGTTCGCGGTCGCGATTGCGATCTCCGGATCGGAGCATATTGGCTTGGCGTACCAGACTTTCTGGGTCACGGCGACACCGGCGGTGATCGCAACTGGCTTTCGCTACAACCGCCAGAACTCCTGACCCGCTTCGCCGGGGGTGCACGACATAAGTGTGGGAGGTCAGGCGGCTCCTGAGCGAGACCCCCAGTAGTCTTCAAACGAGCCGCTGAGGCGGCAGCATCGCAGCGCGATGATCGCATTGGCGCCGCGGACAGTCCAG